>JBHJNL010000142.1:0-42181 GCA_050330855.1 Thermosynechococcaceae cyanobacterium
CCTGCACGAAAGATTGTTGTGACTGCATTAATGATAGTGTCCCCCAGAGGTAATTGTCCTTATTATTAGAACTCCCTATTTAAGGGGCAACTTTCTCATTCACTCTCTCATTAATAAAGATGATCAATCGCCGTAGAAACTTTTTCGCCTACAATAGGGTCAACTTTTATATGCTGCAGTCATTGCTCAATGAGTCGTCTGGCGTTTCGATGAGCAACCTGAGCAACCTTCTGTCCCCTAACACCTCTTGGGAGTATCACCATGCCATCAAAGCTTACGGTCTCATTCGCCCTCATCTGTGGGCTGGGTGTCATGCTGATGGGTACGAATGCTAAGGCCCAAACCGCTTCAGACCTGCAGAACTCTTCCTCGCAGGGGGCTATTACGACCTTTGAACGAGAAGATGACCCGAATAACCTCAACAACGTCTTTTCTCCAGATCGAGCGTCAGGAACGTCTTTACTCAATCTTCTCAACCGAATTCAGCAGGTCAACGGCCGTAGCTCCCAAGAGTTTGCTAATGATCAGAACGAAAATTTCAATGATGCCGTGGAAGAATTTCGGAAAAAGCAGCAAGAAAGCGAAGCCACATCATCACCACAGCCCTCGACGGCTCCTGTTCAATAGCGATCAATCTTGATCTAGAGGCGCTTTCAAGCACTTCCCTATTCATACAGCAATCAGTCTACTTTTATTGCTGCTTTAAATCTTACTTTTGCTTAGCCTGCGCTTCACGCTGAGCTTTTCTTGACTCTCGTAACCGGCTGAGGTTGAGCTTGAATTCTTGCAAGCCCATCAAACTACCCTCTATTCCTTCGTCCCACGAGGCTGACAGGACGCCGTAGCTGATTCCACCGAGGCCCAGAGCTAAACAGGCCACACTCGCAAAGAGGGTGACAAAGGGTGGCAATGAAATCCACCCCTGCAAAGAAGCGTAGTAACTGATAGGAAACACGCCAAAAGCCAAGACAGAGGGGACACCAGAAATGATCGCGACCCGCTTAACCATGCGATTGCTGACCACCTTGGGGATCGCCGACTGAGCATTCTCTGCTTTACCAGTAGGGAAACGTTTTGGTGTTTTTTTGACTGGCTTGGATGCTTTTTTAGGAGTCTCTTTTGGCTTTTTCTTAGACTTTTCAGCCACAGCGCGTACATCAGAGCCTGAGGCAAACCCAGCACTGGATTGAGTGTCTTTAGAGTTAGCAGCCATGAGTATCCCTTGGTTAGCCCCGAATGCCTAGACGCTTGATTAGCTCACGATAATGAACGGCATCTCGCTTGTTGATGTAAGCCAGCAGCCGCTTGCGCTGTCCAATCATCTTGAGGAGACCTCGACGAGAAGAATGGTCTTTTTTGTTGATTTTGAGGTGATCACTGAGCTTGCTGATGCGGTCTGTCAGCATGGCGACCTGAACATCTGCTGATCCAGTGTCGGTCTCGTGAACCTGGTAACCTTCAATAATTTCTTGCTTACGAGCTTGGAGCAGTGCCATAAATTGTAGATAACTTTTGCAAACACCAATCTTATCATAGACCTCCCATGGACGTTCACAAAATTCGCTAAGCTCGTTAAGGTGAAGGTATAAATTCATCCCACTCCATTAGATATTTTCCATGCTGCAGTTGTCTCACCTCCAGGCTCTGTTCTCTGAAATGGGAGAGGCTTTAGTGGCCTACTCCGGGGGCATTGACAGTACTCTTGTGGCTAAAATTGCCCATGATGTACTCGGAGATCGCGCCCTTGCCGTCACCGCCGTCTCTCCGTCCTTACTGCCCGAAGATCTCGAAGATGCCAAGATTCAGGCTGCAGCCATTGGGATTGCTCATCGGGTCACAGAAACCCACGAGATGAACAATCCTAACTACACCACAAACCCCATCAATCGGTGTTATTTCTGCAAGAGTGAACTCTATGACACCCTCAAGCCTCTAGCCCAGCAATGGGGCTACCAGTATGTTGTCGATGGTGTTAATGCTGATGATCTTCAGGACTATCGACCGGGGATTCAAGCTGCAAAGGAACGAGGAACGCGATCGCCCTTAGCAGAGGTGGGCTTAAGCAAGCTAGAGGTGCGGCAACTAGCTCAGTACCTAGAGCTGCCCTGGTGGGACAAACCGGCTCAGCCCTGCCTCAGTTCACGATTCCCCTACGGCGAAACGATTACGCCCGAAAAACTGAAGCGAGTCGGCCAAGCTGAGCGTTACCTGCGGAACCTAGGCTATCGAACCTTACGAGTCCGGTCCCAAGAAGACACAGCTCGGATTGAGCTGCCGGTCGATCAGATTCAATCCTTTGTCATGAATACTGATTTAGCCAACCTCGTTCAAACCCTACAAACCTATGGCTTCACCTATGTAACCCTTGACCTTGAAGGGTTCCGCAGTGGCAAACTCAATCAGATGCTGCCCCACGCTACGTCATAAAAACTGCGTCATAAAAAAGGTGAAGAGAGCAATATCTTAAGACTCGCTCCAGAGTCCTTTGCGATCGAGACCTATCCCTCAGTCTCGTCGATCTCAATAATGACGACGGTAATATTATCCTGCCCCCCCTTCTCTTTCGCCGCCTCCACCAAGGCATCAGCAGCTTGATCACAGGTATAGTCCGATCCGAGATAGGAGGCAATCAAATCATCAGACAGCTCTTCAGTCAGGCCATCACTGCAGAGCAGCAGGCGATCTCCGGTCTGAATGTCGAGGGGGTTGATGTCAATTTGATTGAGTTCTTCACGCCCCAAGCATTGGGCTAAGACATGTCGCCAGGGGTGAACACGAGCCTGGTCAGACGTGAGCAGACCTGAGTTGACGGCCTGAGAGATCCAGGTGTGATCTTCTGACATCTGGGCGAGTTGCTGATCTCGGAAGCGATACAGACGTGAATCTCCCACATGCACACACCAAGGCTGATCAGCTTCTGGGAAAATGACCACAACCACCGTTGTGCCCATGTCAGACCGTTCTGGGTGCTCCCTTTGATTCTCTAGAATATGCTGGTTGGCCTCTAGCAGCATCTCCTTGAGCAGCGTTGGTGGTTCCGTGCCCCAGTGTTCACAGAGATAGCGTTGAACCGCTTCAGTGGCAATTTGACTGGCGACCTCTCCCCCTGCGTGCCCCCCCATACCGTCGGCCACGACGAAGAAACGACCCTCTGGATCATCAATATAGTAAGAGTCTTGATTCGCAGACCGCACTAGTCCCTGATCACTTAATCCAGAAAAATGGCGTTTCATACCCAAATTAAATCTTTAACAATATGTTTGAATCCCATGATGCCCGTCAGACTCTACAGCATTCGCTCATAGCGATCATAACGATTAATGCGCCTGAGAACACGCAGGAAGCCAATCCCAATCATCGCAGATAAAAGCGCGGCAATTCCCGCTAGCCAAAGATATTTATTCACAAGCAGAATGGTTGCAGATAGGGCAAATGCCCCCACCAACAGTGCATAGTTTGTTCCCATCGTAGTGTAGCTGAGGCGGCGCAAGATGCGATCAGTCTCTTGAGACCGCACCCGCAGTCGTAAATCGCCTTGCTCTAGCTTGTCTAGGGTTTGCTCTAGCCGACGAGGCAAATTGATGGCAGTGTTACTAACCTGAGCGGCCTGACGCCCTAGCTCATTGAATAGGCCAGTATTTTGCTCCGGTGAAAATCCTCCACGGGTCATAAGCTCTGTTGCAAACGGCTGTGCAACCTCCATAAAGTTAAATTCAGGATCGAGTCCCTTCCCTACCCCTTCTATCGTAGAGAAGGCTCGCATGACAAAGGTAAAGGTTGCCGGGAATCGAAAGGGCTGATCATAGGCAATCTCAAAGAGATCGTCACCAATTTGGGCCACCGACTGCGTTTCAAAGGGCTGGTCCATAAAGTTGTCCAGCATGTATTGCATCGATCGACGAATGGGTCCCATATCGTCAACGGGTTCTAGTGCCCCCAGATCAATCAAGGCCACAATCAATTGGTTGGCGTCTTGATTGGCAATACTAAAAAAGGTTTTGAGAAGCTTCTCTCGCGTAATCGAAGCGACCCGCCCCATCATGCCGAAATCGTAAAAAATCAGGGAGCCGTCAGGGCTAACGGCTAAGTTGCCGGGGTGAGGGTCGGCGTGGAAGAAACCGTGATTGAGCAACTGATGGAAGTAGGCTTTGGCACCGAGTTGGGCGATTAATTTTCGATCTAATCCGGCAGCTTCAAGGGCTTCATAGTTGCTGATCTTGATGCCCGGCACATATTCGAGGGTGAGAACGCGAGGCGTCGCATAGCGCCAAAACACGCGAGGAGTATACACCCAGTCGTGATCTCGAAAATTTCGACGGAAGGTGTCTGCATTGCGCCCTTCATTGAGATAGTCGATTTCTTCATACAGAATTCGGCAGCATTCTGCGTAAATGCCGCGCCAGTCACGCCCCGGCCCCCATTTTGGGTGATTTTGAAAGTAGTGGGCAATGCCCTTTAGAATCTGTAAATCAATAGAAAAGAGCTTCTTCAGTCCCGGCCGTTGAATTTTGACAACCACTTCTTCTCCAGAACACAGTTGCGCTCGATGAACCTGACCGAGACTCGCTGCAGCCAAAGGGACGGGGTCAAAGGTATCAAACAGTTCGGGAATGGTTTTGCCAAAATCTTGCTGAATGATCTTGGCACCCAGCTCATAGCTAAAGGCGGGAACTCGATCCTGAAGCTTGGCGAGTTCTTCAACATATTCAGCAGGAAATAGATCAGCGCGAGTCGAGAACAGTTGCCCCACCTTAATGAAAGTGGGACCCAGCTCAAGAAGCGTTTCTCGAATCCAGATGGCTTGCCTGCGGCGCTGCTGAGCGCGTTGTTCGTCAGGATTCTCGCCTCGATAGCGCTTGCGCCCCATCCACCAGCGAGAGGCAAGGAGCTGAAGTACAAAAGCCCAGATATCTAGGAAACGACGGCTATAAGAATAACGCTCTCGATTCCAACGATAGGCGTGACGCTGTTCTTTGGTCGCAACCAAAGCGACGGATAAAAGAATCACTCAGACTACTCAGCTTGGCTGCGATAGGTCTGCAAAGCAGCGCGTAACTGGGCAATTTCAGCCCGGAGGTCGTCAATGGTTTCCTGTAGATCGGTTGCCGGGGCACCTGCGGTCTGCCCCGGCGTTGTTGTCTCGGCAGCTTGGGCACGCTCCATAACTTGATTGGTAAACCCTCGCAGCCGCTCACGCTGCTCAGCATCAAACTGGCCTACCTTGCTCAGGGTTTCTGTCAACGTTTGCTCAACTCCTTCGTAGAAGACTTCTGCGGTGGCTCTACCAAGGAAGAAAGCGTGAATCAGGGGATTGCTCATAGGGACATATTCTGGATGGGCTTCACAAAAATTATAACTTGCTCGTCCCACCTCTCGACTCAAATCGATGATTCTCAGCGCTGTTCCGTTATGGGCAATAAGAAAGGAGAAACGCGATAACCTGAGAAACCCTTAAATTTGGGGTGATCGGAACTCACGATCAAGATCGCGGGACGGGGCCGACCCAGCAGACCGCTCGGAATCGACTGCAGCATCTTGGGAATCGGTTCGATAGGCGGAGCGGTTAGGCAATATATCAGACCAATCACTAGGATTTGCGGGTGAGTCTTGATGGGGCGACACCGTAATCCCGTTAGGTGTTAGCTCAGGAGAAAAGTCTTCAATTTTAGATTCGATAATACGATCAGGTGAGGGTGGGCGGTTGTCACGAATCGGCCGATCTTCTAAACGATTCCCTCTATATTCCTGCTGTTGAGGGTCTACGTCAGCTAGAGCCTCCCGTTCCCGACTTGGCTCAAGGGTCAAGTTCTGGCTCGGATTATCCTGTTGGTCAAAGTGATCTGTGTTTGTTCGAGGTGGGAAGGACTCTCGCTTAACTTTTCCGATCGGATTGTTAGACACCTGGGGGGGTGAAAACTGGGTCAGGTATTGAAAGCGAAGGACAAAGCCAATTGCCAAACCCATAACGCCTGCAACGCCACTCGCGAGAAACAATGCTCTCATCGGGAAGGGGTGCGGGGGTCTCGGAGCAGATTTGGGGATAGAAGCCATGATTTTAGGAGTGGCAGAGGGCAGAGGGGAAGAATTTGGCGTGGGTATGGGGTCGGCAGAGGGTGAGCTGAGTTCAGTCTTCGCAATAACAGGAGCGGCGACCGAAGTCGCGACAGCCGGAGGGGAAGCTGTCGTCGAGGGCGTTAACAACGAGAGCCATTGTTCAATGGTTTGGGGACGGTCGGCGGCCTTGATCTCCATGCCGGACAGAATGGCCTGTTCGGTTTCGGCGCTGAGCTGGGGGCAAAGTTGACGAGGAGGAGACAGTGGATTTTGCTCACGCGCCAACGCTGAGACGGGGCGATGCCCGGTGACGAGGGCATATAGAGAAGCGGCCAGAGCATAAACATCTGCGGCAGGGGTTAATCCCTGTGGGGGGCGGTACTGCTCGGGGGAGATGTATCCCTCTAGGCTAGGACTGGGTACGCCCGGCGTGAGTTCACGCTCTAGACCCAGATCTGTGAGCATAATCTGATGATCTTGCGATCGCAACACAAAGGCATCAGGACTGAGGTTGCCATGGAGGCAATGATGCTGATGCAGCCGGGTGACGGCGGCGGCAGCTTGACGGAGGTAGTCAAGGGCCTGTTGCTCTGGAATCGCCTTTTTAAGGGCAATTTTACCTAATGATGCCCCGACCGCATCGTCCGTCACCATGAAGGGCAGATCTAGCTCTATAAATAGGTCATTAACGTGAATGAGGTGAGGGTGGTAAACCTTTGCCCTCTTTTGAGCATTAGCAATGAATCGCTGCACAAGGCTGGCGCGGTTGGCCTGGAGTTCGTTGCGATCGCATAGGGTTTGAATCACAACGGTTTGGTCAAGGCCACGGTGAGTGGCTTGATAGGTAATGGTGTAATCAACCTGGCTCAGGATCTGATCTAGGCGATACTTACCTTGCTGAAGGCTGGTCCCAAGGGCAAGAGCAGAGGGAGCAAGTTCAGGACTCATCGGTTAACCAAGGGTGAGGTGAGGGTGCCCAGCCAGAGCAGATCAAAAAGAGTTGATCTACCCCAGATTGTGTCAATCTGAGGGACAAAGCTGAGACGCAAAACGCCACGGGTCCGCGTTTAAGAATACATGCTAGCAGACTTGTATCAATCCCCATGTGATCTTTTGAGTCCCTTTTGCAAATCCAAAATCTCTGTAAGGGCGACATGAATTTGGTTAGCCCCTTCTTTGAGATTTATGTCTGTTGTGTCTCTCCCACAACAGCTAGAGTAACGATAACTGTCATGAAGCTTCAGGGCGCATAGGAAGGTAACCCGAGAGTAAACAGTCTGTTCCGAGGGTTTGCCAGCGAACCCGGTCTAAAACGATTGCTTCGGTCATTTGATTGAGATGGAGGTCGCCGACGGGGGACAATGCGCCTTGACCGCCCACAATTTTAGGGGCAATAAAGGCGAGTACTTTCTGGATTGCACCATTGGCAATCGCAGGGGCCGACAGTGTCCCGCCGCACTCCCATAAAACAGACAAAATCTCACGCTGATTGAGGTGTCGCATCGCATTGAGAGGCGTCAAATGCTCAAGACTAACCACCTCTACACCTTGATCAACTAAATAACGTTGCAGCTCAGGATTGGGATCTCCTTCCGTTAGGACTAGGGTCGGTGCTTCATCAATGGCCCACAACCGAGCCGTTTTGGGCAGATCAAAGGTGCGAGTCATCACCACCCTTAGAGGGTTAGGGGTATCGCCTGCAACATGACGGGTGAGGCGGGGATTATCATGGCGGACCGTATTGCCGCCCACAATCACCGCACCACAGGTAGAACGGAGCTTGTGAACATAGGTGCGGGCCGCTTCTTGGGTGACCCAAGCACTATGCCCTTTTGAGGTTGCAATTTTGCCATCTAGGGTCATGGCATATTTCAAAATGCCGAAGGGGCGCTGATGCAATACACGGTGCACAAAGGCTTCATTCATGTCTTGGCAGGCTTGCTCTTCCACTCCCACAATCACTTCGATATCAGCCGCTCGCAGGCGAGCAATACCGGCACCGGAAACCCGCTGATCGGGATCTACCATACCCACAACCACCCGATTCACCTGCGCCCCAATCAGCGCTTCAGTACAGGGCGGCGTCCGTCCAAAATGATTGCAGGGTTCTAGACTCACGTAGGCGGTTGCACCCGCCGCCTGATCCCCAGCGGCCCGGAGCGCAAACACCTCAGCATGGGGTTCACCTGCTTTGGGATGGAAGCCTTCTCCCACAATCTGCTCGCCCTGGGCAATGACGCACCCCACCAAGGGATTGGGGGCCGTGCGACCTGCGGCCTGCTGGGCTAAAGTTAAACACCGTCGCATCATGATCTGATGCAGCTGTAAGTCAGTGGCGCTTGCTGCGGTCTCAAACCCCTCTAGCTGAATATCCTTCACGTACTCGTCCCATCGACTGGATTGTGCGACTGTTCACCAGCCTCTCTGAATTCTAATGCAAGAATCGCCCTGGACTTCTACTCTAGGACAACGCACACTAATGCTGAGGTTCTCGAAGGTCAAACCACCGACAATGGTCGTCAATGGTCGTCTAACATTATGGGTCTCTTTAATGACCCTGGCATTGGCCTATGGCCTGCTGGGCTGGCAACTCTCTGCTTACCATGTCTCGTTAGCGATCGCCACCATCTTGGCCGTGTGCATCTTTACCGTATTACTGCTGTGGGGGGGAGGGCTAGCCAGTCGAATGATGCGAATTGGCCCCCGCAGTGTCTTACTCATGTTAATCATCAGCTTAACTATCACGCTGGCAGTCGCGACCCCCACCCTATTTACATTGCTGCTCATTTTGTTGGCGACCCAACTGCTGGCTCGATTAGAATTTCAAACCGCTGGCTTTAACCGTTTTGTGACGATGGGCATGCTGTCGTCAGTGTCTTGTATCGCTCTGAGTTGCGGTTGGTTGGTTGGTCGGAGCTTATACCCGAGTAATGCTCTCTGGCTGAGCTGGAAATGGTTGCCTTTTGTTTAACGAAGGCCATCAACGACGGTATGACGCTTAAACAAATCGGGGAAGCAAGTTTTGCTTCCCCGATCAATGAGTAGAACTCAGATACTGTTTAAGGCTTGATTTTTAAAACCGTAACGTAAAGGGTCTTTAAGAGAATGGCTTATTTAAAACCGACGGCTGCCTGCCATACAAACGCCAATAAGAAAAAGAACAAGGGAATGACTGGCATCACGTCCACGACAGGGGCAAAGGCAGAATAGGCTTCGGGTAATTTGGCCACCAGCAGGGCTGCTTCCATCGAATTTTCCTTTCAACACAGCTTGTTTAATCGATATGTATCTTAACACGCATCGAGACATGGAAGCAGGACTAAGATTGATTGTGACCCATTCGTAGCTGTTATGTCTTGCCCCCAAACCTTCTCTTTCATTCTCGTTGAACCGAATAACGCCAGCAATATTGGTGCGGCAGCCCGTGCCATGAATACGATGGGCCATTTTGATCTGCGTTTGGTGCGCCCCCAAGCCGATCATCTCGGCGGCAAGGCAAAGGCGCTTGCCCATGGTTCACAGCACATCTTAGAGCGCGCTCAAGTCTATGACCATCTCGCCGACGCACTACAGGATATTGATTTTGCCTGCGCTACCACCGCTCGACATCGACTACAGAAGCATTCCTATTTGTCGGTTCGAGAGTTGCCCATGCGGCTCAGTGAGAAGGCCAGTAGCATCGAGAAGGTTGCCATTGTATTTGGGTCTGAAACCACGGGACTTGGCCGCGAGGATATTGAACGGTGCGATTTGCTTACAACCATTCCTCAATATGATCTGCAGCCATCGCTTAATCTGGCCCAAGCGGTTATGGTGTATTGCTTTGTTCTATCTCAGGAGCAAACGACGGTTCAGATTACTGATCATCGCTTGAATCGCGATCAGATGCCGGTCTTGCAATATGCCAATCTCAAGTCTGCCACTTTGAAGTTGATGGCGCGGATTGGGTTGTCACAACGCAATCAGAACTATGTGGTGAAGGCTTTAGCTCGTCTGGGTTATGAAGATCTTTATCTATTGCAAAATATTCGCTCTAGCGTCGATCGCTTGTTAGATAAGCTAGAGGAAAGAGGTGGAAAGCCCCATTGATCTGGGTGTTTTATGATTAAAAAATGCGATCGCTTATCGTTATGTCTTGCACCATGTCGATGTAAAACACAACCAGATTTTTCTAGTTCACGAATAAACTCGTTACGCTTCATACTTCAAGGATCAGTTCCTTGGTTTTTACTTCTGCTGGTGCAGGTTCTGTCTCTCTAGATATGACTTGATAGACATCACGTATATTCTCTTCTAGCTCTGTAAGAGTTTGCCCTTAGCTAAAAACTCCAGGAACGCCTTTTCATCGACCAACCAATCATCATCATTCCAATACTCTAAGACAAAAGACTGTAACATGATGCCTCTTACTTAGTACAAAAAATACTAGGCCACCAAAAATATCTGCTTCTATTCCAGAGTTCTCAGTATCTTGGGCTTCTAATCAAACACGGAGGCTAACGGCTCAAATCAGTGGCGGCAGATGAACTTGAATTCAGCACCAGCGGATTTTGTCCGTCCACTGGTGCTGAATTGTTATGCTGCCGCCTTGGAATTTTCTAAAAAGGCTAAAACACTCTCTGGCTCTAACCAATCATCCTCAATTCTAAAACCTAGTTTCTCTAATACTCAAACCGATGCAATATTGGCTTTGTGTGGACACACAACCAATCGTCTCAAACCAACAACCTCAAATGCATATACTCCGAACGAGTTAAAAGTTTACTTTTATCATGAGCATCAAATTCTTTAGCTGAGAGAGTTACAGCTCAATCCAAATGTTAAGTCCTTAGTCGTTGGCAGTATAATTTACCCATGCTTGAGAGGCTTCTGTGGCATATCCGTGTCCCCAATATGCTTTTCCAAGTTTGTACATGACCTCAAATTCATTAGTCACTCTGCCATCAGGGTGTTCAAACTCATGAGGACTCAGCCCACATATCCCAATCAGATTAAAGTCTGATTTATCCTCAATGGCAAAACACCCAAATTCGTAAGTCTGATATTGCTGAATGCGACGTTCAATGATTCCAATCCGCTCATTTAAAGATCGAGCGCATCCTGGATCAAACTTCCAAACTTCTGGGTCAGTATCACAAAGCTGGTAGAGCGGCTCTGCGTTATCAAGGGTCAACGGTCGCAGTTTGAGACGCTCTGTCTCTAATAAAAATAAATTCATCAATGATTTACCTCCCTTGAAAAGCTTAGAGATTTGTCCTATTTATACTTTACAAAGACAGCCCAATTATTAATATTGACAGATGAACTTCAATTACTGTCCCTACGAAGAATTCGCCGCACAACGATGCTTAGTGGACATTTTGCCTCCTAAAACGAAATCAAAAGAAGACTCTAATCTTCTTGAATACTATACCTAACTCTAGATTAATCTTTTCTCTCCTCATCATATATTAAGGAAATATTCCGATATAGAAACTCAATCCAGACAGGCCATATCCTACATTAGCAAAGACTTTGAGATATTTTATACCTAGTTTCACAAAGAATTTATCGGGCAAATTTCCTTCATGTCTAACAATTAGAGATTTTATCAGGCACTCCCATTGTGTATAGTGAGCAGCAAAGGAATTGACTCAGATAGCTCGTCACCAACCGTCAACCAAAGGCTTGCAAAAACTAGCTCTACAGGCCGGTGGTGCAAGCCATGAACGGATATAGTCTATCTATGGCTCTTTAAAGACATCAAGGTATGGCGAATACTCAAAGGCTCGATTTCGTTTTTGACCAGTAATTTCTCTGAGCAACCCTATTTTGCAAAGGTCTTTCACTAAAGTATTGGTATTGGTATAAGACACCTTCGTAAGTTCTGCGACCTGCTCCACCGTAAAGATGGGCCTGAAGTACAGCGCTTCTAAAAGTGCGATCGCATTTCCTGATCGCCGCCCCAACCGAGCAATCACGAGTTGACGATGGCTTTCTTTCATATCAATAATCTGTCGAGCCGTTGCCGAAGCCTCTTGAGCTACCTCAAATAAGCCTTTGAGAAAAAACTTGAGCCATCTTTCCCAGTCGCCCTGATCTCGAACAGCCTGAAGCACGTCATAGTACTCAGAACGATACTTCTTGAAGTAGTAGGAGAGGTATAGCAGAGGATATTTTAAAATCTCTTGTTCACACAACAGAAACGTAATCAGCAAACGGCCTGTTCTGCCATTACCGTCTAAAAACGGGTGGATCGTCTCGAATTGAGCATGAGCTAAACCCACTTTAAGTAAAATTGGCATCGGCTGAGGATCGTGCAAAAAACATTCAAAATTATGAAGAGATTCATGCATGGCCTCCGGCGGTGGCGGAACGTAGGTGGCGTCTGCAAAAGTACATCCACTGGGGCCAATCCAGTTTTGGGTTCGTCTAAACTCTCCGGGGTTTCGCTCAGACCCTCGCACATCTCTCATCAACTGATGATGAATTTCTCGAATCAGGCGCAGAGAGATCGGCAGTTCCTGCAGCCGTTCAAGACCATAGTTGACGGCAGCAATATAGTTAACAACCTCGGCAACATCTTGGGGGTGATCTGAGGTGACAGCTTGAGACTCAAACTTTAGGACATCGATTAAAGACGCTTGGGTTCCTTCAATTTGACTTGATAAAACAGCCTCCTTACGGACATACATAAAGACAAACAGATCTGGATTGGGCAGGGCATCGGCAGCACCATCTAGACGCCCCAAGGCTCGATCTGCCTGCGATAATAGATACAGCATTTCCTGATCGATCTCGATTTCAGGCGGAAGGGGGTTGGGAATAAACGCTTGATAGCCTGAACTTTGAGTCACATACTGACCCACTCTACTCGCGTTACGCACTATTATCGATTCCGTTAATACTGAAGAGATCGTGGCGCTATATTATCAGAAAAGGCTCTTTTTAATAATAAGAGCGACGCTGTGCCAATAAGAGCGCTATATATAGCGTTTTGAAATATCGAAAGGCACTAGACTAAAAACGCAAAGATTTCGCGATCGCCATACGAATTCAAAAGTCCTGTCCCAGAGATTGCCCCATTATGACCAATCGCCTTGCCCAATCCCAGAGCCTATATTTACGCAAACATGCAGAGAATCCCATTGACTGGTGGCCCTGGTGTGATGAGGCTTTGGCGACGGCAAAACGTGAAAACAGGCCCATTTTTCTATCGATTGGCTACTCAAGCTGCCATTGGTGCACGGTGATGGAGGGCGAAGCCTTTTCAGATGATGCGATCGCAACCTACATGAACGCCAACTTTCTACCCATCAAGGTAGATCGTGAAGAGCGTCCCGACATCGACAGCATCTATATGCAGGCGGTCCAGGCCATGACCGGTCAGGGGGGATGGCCCCTCAACATGTTTCTCGCTCCCGATGATTTGGTGCCCTTCTATGGCGGCACCTATTTCCCGGTGACTCCGCGCTATGGTCGCCCTGGCTTTTTAGAGGTGCTGCAGGCCATTCGTAATTTCTACGATACCGAAACCGATAAGCTAGACAGCCAGAAGCAAACGCTGTTTGAGCATTTGCGAACCATGACGGTGCTCGATTCTGCCGATGCCGTCGATGTCTCTCTGCTCTCTAAGGGGATTGAAGTCAATACCGCTGTGGTGGCCCGGTCATCTCAGGGGCCAAGCTTCCCGATGATTCCCTATGCTGCGATCGCACTGCAAGGCAGTCGATTTGAATCTGACGAAGAAGCGCTCTATACCTGCAGGCAGCGGGGGCTTGATCTAGCGCTGGGTGGCATCTATGACCATGTCGCCGGAGGCTGGCACCGCTACACCGTCGATCCGAACTGGACCGTCCCTCACTTCGAGAAAATGCTCTACGACAACGGGCAGATTATGGAGTACCTCGCGAATCTGTGGAGCGCAGGCGTTCAGGAACCAGCCTTTGAACGCTCTATTGCTAAAACAGTGACCTGGCTACAGCGAGAAATGACGGCAGAGTCAGGCTACTTCTATGCAGCCCAGGATGCCGATAACTTTGTGAACCCCACCGATTTAGAACCGGAGGAAGGCGACTTTTATGTGTGGCGCTATGCAGACCTGCAGAGCTTGCTCACCCCACAAGAGCTAGAAGCCTTCGCCAAAAGCTTTGATATTCAGGCCGACGGAAACTTTGACGGGAAAACAGTCCTCAAGCGTCAGCAACCGGGGCCACTCTCTAATGACATTGAAGGGGCGCTCACCAAACTCTTTGCCGTCCGCTACGGCAGTTCCAGCGTCGAAACGTTTCCACCGGCTCGCAATAATCATGAGGCCAAGACCACGGACTGGCCCGGACGGATCCCGCCTGTAACCGATACCAAAATGATCGTCGCCTGGAATGGTCTAATGATTTCAGGATTAGCACGGGCAGCGGCTGTTTTCAAGCAGGCCGAATATTTAGACCTCGCCACCACCGCAGCACAATTTATTCTGCAGCATCAATGGATCACCGGACGCCTGCTGCGTCTTAACTATGATGGCGAAGCGGCGGTGCCTGCCCAAGCAGAGGACTATGCATTGCTCATTAAGGCGTTACTAGATCTCCATCAGGCCAGTTTGACGCTATCGATGGATGCTGAACCTTGGCTGACGGCAGCGCATAAGCTACAGACCGAGTTTGATGAATATCTGTGGGCCATTGATGGGGGTGGGTACTACAGCGCCGAAGCGGCGGATGATCTGCTGATTCGAGAACGGAGCTGGCTTGATAATGCAACGCCGTCGGCCAATGGGGTTGCTATTGCAAACCTAGTTCGTCTGTCCCTGTTAACCGAAGACCTAAGCCATCTTAGTCGAGCCGAACAGGCTCTCAAAGCCTTTAGTCAAGTCATGACCAACTCACCCACCGCTTGCCCTAGTCTGTTTGCAGCCCTTGACCAGTACGCCAACCAGATCCTCATTCGCACGACCCCTGAGCAGTTAGTCCATCTGCAGGGGTACTATCCCACCGCGAACCTAAAGTTCGTCACCGATTTACCCACAAGAGCCATCGGCCTAATCTGTCAGGGACTGAAGTGCAAAGAACCCGCCCAAAGGCCAGACCAGCTTCAAGAGCAGCTTAATCAGAGTCAGCAGCGCAGTCTTCTCCATCTATAATGCTGGCCTGCAACTCCGCAGCAGGAGCCGCTTCGGCCTCTGCTTGGGGAGCGGTGTGTATGACAAAGGGTAAGCCTGCCCCCTTGAGGCCACGCTCAATGCGCTCAGGTGCCTCAGAAAAGAGAATAAACAGTGGATAAACTTTCTCAGCTCCCTCATTGAAAATATGCTGGAATCGGAGCGGCATTTCCCAGTTGTAGCCCCGACTGAACAAGACTTGAGCCTGTCGCCAGCGGTTAAGCAGATCAGAAAAATCTTCGCCGGGACGATAGATAAAGACAATAATCTCAACGCCCGTCTTAATCTTCCATTCTGGGTCGCACATGAGCAGCGCCAGATCGCAGGGCAGCTTAATCAGTTCATAGGGCGAGTTGGCAAGACTCGTCTCATGCTGCTGTCGAACCTGAATCACGGGCAGGGGAATGGTCACCACGCTATCTTGAGAGCGACGAATGCTGGGCACCTTCTCAAAATAAGGTCGATACTGCCGCAACAGCGCCACCGCATTTTGATGGTTGCTATAGGTGGCTAAAAGTTCTTCGTAATGCGATTGGTGAACAGGCATAGGAAATCGACAGGCATATTTATTAGTTGTACCCATAACGACCTTCAATCTTGAACGTCAGGGACAAAATCGTCCAATTTGTCCCTGCTTAGTCGCACTTAATCATCATGTTCCCCAAGTGTTTTAGAGCTTGGAGACGGCTCGACAATCTTTGAGATACCAGCGCCAAGGAATCTCGATGCCCTGAGTAAGGCCAATGCGTGTGGTTTGCACCAGTTGTTCAGATTGGGTTGCGATCGCATCAACAAACTCAGGCAACCGATGCTCAAGCCAAAGGGGTTCTCCTTGCTGCAGTACCTTTCCTGAAAAAGAGCGATCAATGTCTAGAACCCGGCAGAGCTTCCCCGGCCCTGCTGCAATGCGATGCAGGGGCTGCTTGGTTTGGCTCTCTAAAGCTTGAGGCCATGCTTCAAACTGCAGCGCTCGAATCAAAACCGCACTGGGTACTTCATCGAGATCGGTCACCACATTGAGGCAGTGATACATGCCATAAATAAGATAGACATAGGTTAGTCCCGCCGGACCAAACATGACGGCATTGCGAGGCGTCCGCCGTTTGTAAGCGTGGCAGGCAGGGTCACCGGGTGCATAGGCCTCGGTTTCAACAATGACGCTGCGAATCATCTCACCACTGGATCGCTGCCGAACCAACTGACAGCCTACTAAGTCAGGGGCAACCTCTGGAGCCGGACGGGACAGCCAGTTAGCCTGGATAACCTCAGACATTTGCGGCATACTTAATTTGCAAGACAACAGAGGAGTTGGGGCATTCTGTAGACAGGATTATGCTTCACCCTACTTGACCGTTTTATCGATACCATCAGCGATATCAGCCGTTTTTTCACTTAGCTTCAACTATGGATTTCAAAACTGTTCTCTTGGGCCTCACGCCTTTTTTTATCACGCTATGCTTATATTTTGGCACTAAGAATGGTTTCTACGATTCAGATGATTACCACGGCAATGGTTCAGCCCATGAGTCGAAGTTTTAATAATGACTGCCACGACAAAGCTAGCGAATGCATCGCCAGCCGATAGTTTACAGACCTGCGCTCAAGCCCTAGGCTTGCAGGCCATTGAACGTCATGTATTCCTTTGTGCTGACGCTACCAAACCAAAATGCTGCGCCCCAGGACCAAGCCTGGAAGCCTGGGACTATTTAAAAACACGATTGAAAGAGCTGGGTCTAGATCGACCCTCGACCGAACGTCCTACCTGTATTTTTCGGACAAAAGCCAACTGTCTGCGGGTTTGCCAGAATGGCCCCATCATGGTGGTGTATCCCGATGGGGTGTGGTATCACTCCGTCACGCCTGTTGTGATCGAGCGCATTATTCAAGAGCATCTACTCGGCAACCAAATTGTTCAAGACTATGCTTTTGTTCACCAGCCTCTTCCAGCGCAGACGTTAAAGGCAGACGCTTCCAACGTCTTCTCTCCAGGGATCAGCACTGAAGATGAGGGGGATAACCTTTCGAGACAGGTACCTTAATCTTTCTAAGTTGAAAAGAAGCCCGTTAACAAGAGCGGGAGCAAGAGCAGCACGCCAATAATCAACAGCAGCGTACCGGGATCAATGGGGATGATATTTTTCGCTAGCCTTTGATTATTCTCAAATTCTCTAGGATCCGTAAGCCGACGCTGACTTTTGTTCTGGGAGGGATTGCCCTTCATTTCTTCAGACATGGCACACCTCTAACGATGACTATCTATAACCTAACAGCATCTGATCACCGCCTCAATATCTTTAATAGAGGGGGGCGTGATGGCTAACTGTCCTCGCTGTCAGCAGCGCCTCAAGGGTGCTGAAACCGCCTGTCCCCGCTGTGGAATGGAGGTGACGGCCTACGGACATCCGGGTATTCCGCTCCATCGGGCGGGTACTGATGACTATTTGTGCGACACCTGCGTCTACGAATTAGACGATAGCTGTTCATTTCCGCAGCGACCGGAGGCGACCTCCTGCACTCTGTATCGGGATTGTCGCCAGCCGGTGCGATCTCACACATCTAAACAGCAGTCTCGGAGATTGAGGCTTTCGTTTGAGTTGCGATCGCAACTTTGGCTACTCGCCATTATCTGCATCATCGTTATTGCAGTTCTACTAGCCCGATAGCGATCAATGAACCTAAACAGATGGCGTTGAGACCTGAGTGAGTTCTGTATTGGGTTCTAGTTCAATGGTTTCAGCATTAAGAGCGATCGCTTCTTCACGATAGACATTCAGGTCAAACCAGAACGTTGTCCCGGTGCCGACTTCACTGACGAGATGCATCTTAGAGTGGTGCTTATCAATAATATTATTGACAATCGATAGGCCCAGGCCCGTCCCCTCTAGGGTATGCACTCGGTTCTCGACCCGATAGAAGCGGTCAAAGATAGCCGGTTGGTCCTCTGGCGCAATGCCAATTCCCGTATCAGACACCTCAACCCGCACCTGCTCCGGCTCTGTCTCTTGGAGATGCAACGCATAGGCGCGTACCGCCACTCGTCCCCCCGTCGGAGAAAACTTGAGCGCATTGCCTAATAGATTCGTGAGCACCTGCAAGAGCAAATCATAATTGCCCCACACTGCAGGCAAATCAGCCTCAATCTCTTGGATTAGCTCAATATTTTGATCGCGAGCATTGAGCTGGCAAGTTCGCAGGGTTTGCTCAACCGGTTGAGTAATATCAACCCCCTCTAAGCGATACTGCTTACCTGACTCTAAGCGAGAGAGATCGAGGACATCATTCACGAGTCGGGTGAGGCGATCTGTTTCGTGATTCGCAGTGCCTAAAAATTCACGCCGATCTTCATCACTAAGATCGTCACCATATTCATAGAGCGTTTCAATAAAGGATTTGATATTGAATAAAGGGGTTCTCAGCTCATGGGAAATATTGCTGATGAACTGACTCTTCGCTTCGTTCAGTTCTACCTCACGAGTGATATCCTGCACCGTCATCGCGATGCCCTTCGCCTTCTCACGGGCCTGATCGAGAACGGTGGTCAACACAATTCTCACCGTCTTTTCAGATGGCTCGTGCAAAAAGATTCTGAATTCACCGCCCTCACCTTCGCCCCTAGCACTGTGGTAGAGCGGTCGCGTCAACTCAATCTGGACCGGCTCTGGTAAATGATGGAGAATATTTTGTCCTAATATTTGTTTGTCATCCCAACCAAACAGACGCCTGGAGGTGGGGTTGGCAAGAATGACTTCCATGTTCGTGTCGAGCAGCACTGCCCCGTCAGCGATCGTTGACACCAGCGTTTCTAGCTTTGCCTTTTGAGCGGTTAGCTCTTCAACATTTTGCTCTTCGTACTTGCCCAGGCGCTCAGCCATCTCATTAAAGCTTGAGATGAGCGCCCCCAGTTCACCGCCAAAGGGCAGGTCAACGCGTTGCTTAAAATTACCCGCTGCAATATTTTTCACCCCCACCACTAGCTCTTTAATGGGCTGAGTAATAATGAGGGCATTCGAGACGGCCCCCAAAATCACCATCACCCAAATGGCAATAAATACCGCAATCGTCACGTCGCGGGTGAGGCGCGAAGAAGTGATCACGGCTGGATTTGGGTTAATACCAATGGCAAGAACGCCTAAATCAATATCCCCTTGCGAGAGCGGCACAAAAATATCCGCGACTTCACCATCGGGGGTCAAATGCTGCCGGACCATGACCGTGTTAGAACCCGGAACAAAATCATCGGGAAGCTGAATTCGCTGCCTCAGGGTTAAAGCGTTATCTGCATTGGCTTCTGAGAACGGAATACCGTAATAAATCTGCCCTTCAGTATCGGCATAGAGCATGTAGCGAATGCTGGCGGTGCGGCTATAGAACTTGCGCGAAAACTGAGCTAACTCTGAATAGTTTTCATCCGCCACCAACGGCGTTACATTTGCCGCCAGCAGAACCCCTAAATCTTGACCATAGCGAGTATCCTGCAGCCGAGCATCGAGTTGAATGCTGTTGACCGCCCAAAAAATGAGCGCACTCATCAGGCACGACACCACCAGCGTGGCCGCCGCCATGAGGCGAGTCTGGATGTTAGACTCTGACCACCATCCTGTAATAATAATTTTGATTGGGTTCAGGAACTTAATCAAGGTACGGCTTTAACATGCGACTCACTCACTCTTTCGGTTGTATCAAGGATACAGGGACACGAACCAACCGCCGTTATTCTTAGACCTTTATTCTGACACGTTCTAAATCTTGAGGGAAGGAGCCAGTACGCGGCAAGCATCACCCTAAAATCAACCCTTAACGCAGTAACGAATAGGCGAGGCAACTGCGAAATCCACTGGTTACCCCACGATAAAAGGCCCGAGCACGCTGCTGCCGTGTTCCGTGGGAGTTGGGATGAAAGTGGATCTGACCACTCAAGAAGGACTGAAGATAGCCCTCTTGGACATCGGTTTGGTCTAATAAACCCCGCTTTTGTGCATCTTTGGCGTAGACTCCTGCAAAGCAATCAGCCTGCAGCTCTTCTTGAACAAGGTAGCGATGCATCCGGCTCAAACCCAGTTGGTCTTGAACCGCGTGACCATACTCGTGGGCCAAGATCGTGATGGCGGCAAAATCACCGGACTGTTGATCAGCCTGCAGCAGCAAGGGAACATTGACGTAGATACTTCGATTTCGCAAACAGTAAATCGCGTTAAACTCACCAGCGATACCGCAGGGTGTGCGAGCAAAGGTTTGATACTCATAGGCGGTCGGCCTCTGCCAGGGACGCCCTAGGTTTTGAAAGGTTCGAGACCAGAACTGACTAATGTCTGTATTGGCGAAGTAAACCTTTGTTCGTAGTGTTTGACTCAGTGCTGAAGGCTGTCCCAGCAAGAGTGCTGTACCCAGGACAAGAGCGCTTTGGCATACCTGATATAGACCCTTCGCAAACGTCATAGTTGATTGTATTAAAACGATAAAAGATCGGTTGCCCCCCTAGATGAACGGTGAGACTGAACGCCTAAGAACCCTCAACGCAGGTATGGTATGGCTTTGATCTCCTCTACAACTTTACTCTATTTTTTACTGGGCTAGAGGATTTTCTACCCTTCGTGAGCTGAAACGAGAGCCATAAGGGCTTTGCTCTTAAATAACATCTCAGTCAATATCGCATCAATGCCCCTCATCCCCCGTCATGGGATTTGTCAACCGCAAGACACCAACGTGGGTGACTATTGTTGCCCTTAGCTTGTTGTCGCTTGCGTCTGTACGCCACCTCGGTAAAGTTGTCCGGTGTGAAAGACCGCTCGGCGTCGGTCAATGAACTTGCGCGCGACTGCAATAATGGCGCTGGCAATGGTCAGTTCTTCGCTGACGCAACGATGCAATCTTTCTTTGGCCGTCTGCAGTGATGAGGTCAAGTTGATGGGCTTTCCATCCGAATCTGATGATTGAGGCGGGTGCGACGGCTCACCAGTTGGCTGCGAGTGCGGCTGAGCAAGCGATGCTGATCTTGGCTGTCGCTGGAAATCCGAATCCCTTGAAGACGACCGGATTCTAGTTGAGTCGCCACACGCTTGTCGGCTTTGATCCGGTCATCGGCGGCAACTTCGACGGCGGCGGGATGGACGACGATGTTATCGATATCCTCGGCAGTCAGTTCTCGATGGAGAACGAATCCTGAAAATCTGGCTTCGTAAACGCTGTGAATGTAGTCTCCGGAAACGTATTTGAGCAGTTGCGCTGCTAGCGCTGTTGGCGATGCGGTGGTGGTCCAACGTTTGATGGGCGTTTGGCCTATTTGAGAATGAACGCTGTAGGGACGATGGTGGACGTCGATGTAAAGATGCTGGCCGACCTATGATTGAAGTGGTGTGGCGGGGGGTATCAGTCTCAAGTCTCAACTCCTTTGCTTTGCTTTTGTCTGTTTAAGGTAACTGGAGTTTGGGGTTTGCGATCGCTCTCCACACCATCCACCATCGGGACGGCCCCTTACTCCCTAGCGCAGAAGGGAAGCAAGAATCAAAGTCCTTCTCCCCCCAGGGAGAAGGATTTAGGTTGAGGGGTTATAGTCCGCTGTAAGCAGCAAAAATTAGCCTTCAGGAGGCTTGGGTATCGCGGTATTTTTTGCTGACGCTAACTCTTCGGCTAACAAACGCTGATAGATTTTCGCGAGCTTAGGCGTCACCACATTGTCTTCAATACCATAGCCGAGACTGGTCCAAGTGCCTGATAAACGTTTAAAAACGCGCTGTACCTGTCCAGCTTCTAGAGACTTTTGAATATCCATATCCCAAACCCAATTGTCTGCTAGCCATGTGTAGACCACTTTGTCTTGGTAAATTGGCTCAAAGCTGTAGTGCTTCCACATCATCAGCATCTTGGTGGGCTTGGGATGATAGGCTCTAGCTTTCTCATCCCAGGTGGTATTGATGAACTGATAGCGGCCTGCTGCGGTCGTGCAATTATTTTTGTTTGGCCCTGCCACAATCTTGATGCAACGGTCAGGGTGCTTGCTCAGATCGGTAAAGTGAGTACCGCCATAGAAAAGCGTGTAGGGACTCTTATCATTGGACTCACTCGCTGAGATAGTCCGCATTAGCGCTCGCAGGTGGGGGCTACCGCCGGACATCGCTAGGGGCGCAATTTCTCCGGGGCCAGCCAGGGGTAAAAAAAACTTAGAGTAAGAGCGCGGCCAAATCACCGTTGTCAGGCCGAGTAAAGCCAGGGCCACGATCGCAGATCGCCACGGGAATCGAGCTATCGTTTTGATGGAGCTAGACGTGGGTACCAATGGATTTGTTTTGTGAGGATGATTTTTATATCTTAGGACGAATCGTTAATGGCAAAGGTGCCAGTGACGATAGCCTGCCTCCAAAATAACCGTCAGCTAGATTTGTGCGTAAGATAAGAGACTGCGGCACAGGAACCTCTCCATGAAACTTTTAGTTGGCAATGATGATGGAATTTTTGCCCCCGGAATTAAAGCGTTAGTGAATGCACTTGCGATCGCAAATCACGAAGTCACCGTCGTCTGCCCCGACCGCGAGCGTTCCGCCACCGGGCACGGCCTCACCATCCATCAGCCCATTCGTGCTGAAATCATGGACTCCATCTTTTTGCCCCAGGTCAAAGCCTGGGCCTGTTCCGGCACTCCCTCTGACTGCATCAAGTTGGCCCTTGGCGCGCTCTTAGATAGTCCCCCTGATCTGGTTCTGTCTGGCATCAATCAGGGGGCTAATCTGGGTACCGATGTTCTCTACTCAGGCACCGTCTCCGCCGCGATGGAAGGGGCCATTGAGGGCATTATGAGCATTGCCCTGAGCTTGACCAGCTTTAAGACCAAAGACTTCGAGCCTGCCGCCCAGTTTGCCTGCGCCCTAGTGGACCACCTGCAGCAGCAGCCCCTCACAGAATCGATTTTGCTCAATGTCAATGTCCCGGCAGTGCCTACGGCAGAAATTGCCGGGGTGACGCTGACACGCCAGGGCATTCGCCGCTACCAAGATCTCTTTGAAACACGCATTGACCCCCGTGGCAAAACCTATTACTGGCTGGCAGGAGAGGTGATAGAAGATGTGGAAGATACTGATGCCGCTCATCCTCAGTTGATGACCGATGTGCAGGCCAACCGGAAAAATCTCATTAGCATTACTCCTCTTCAGTACAATCTGACGGCTTTATCTCACCTTGAAAAGCTGCCTCAGTGGGTCGAACAGACGCAGATGGTGATGCCACCAGGGACTTAGAACATCTTAAAATTAGCGATCGCAACCAAAATAATGAACCGCACCATTCAACTCGGCATTCTGGCTTTGGCAAGCAGTGTTGCTTTATATGCCCTTTCCAGCCGTCTGGGCTATACAATGCCAATCTCATCCATTCCTAGCCTCTTGTGTGTGGGTGGATGCCCTGATTCACAGTCTATGCATCAGCCATCTGCAACAGAGGGACTTTTGAATGGTGATAAAACCATTGCGAGTGTACTAGAGACAGAAACCCCTAACAAGCAGAATATTTCGATACTCATTGAAAAGGCCAAGTATCGCCTCACGGTTTACTACGATCGCAAACCGATTAAGTCCTATCCGATGGTGTTGGGGTCAGCACCGACAGGGGATAAGCTGAGGGAGGGCGATCGCAAAACCCCAGAGGGCATTTTTAAGATCCGCGATCTGTATCCCCATGAGAGCTGGTCAAAATTTTTGTGGCTCGACTATCCAACGGAGGTGTCTTGGCGCAAGCATTTAGAAGCAAAGCGATCGGGCAAATTGGACCTGTCGGCTACCATTGGCGGCGAAGTCGGTATTCATGGCGTCCCAGAGGGCAACGATGGCTGGATTGATACGCGGCAGAACTGGACCTGGGGTTGTCCCTCGCTGAAGAATAAAGATATTGATGAACTGTATAGCGTCGTCCAAGTCGGTACAGTAGTTGAGATTTTGCCATAGGGACTATGTTTCAGCCATTGTATATACTTGATCGAGAATGCCTTCAACTGTGGCGACATCAGAGGATTTAAGCTTCCGCAAAATTTGAAGTGATTCCTGTAGGTAGGCTAGAGCTGTATCGAAATCACCTCGTAGACTAGCTAACAGTGGTGCCATCATTGCCAAGGTAGCTGCTTTTCCCGGCACATCTCCGTCCCATGTTTTGAGGCTTAAAGACTCTTCGTAGAGTGAGAGTGCTTTCTCGTCTTCTCCCTGGCTAGCGTAGAGGGTTGCCATTTGGTGTAGGGTTGCAGACTGACCATGTATGTTCCCGATCCGTTCATCAATTGCTTGGACTTCTTCGTAGAATGAGAGTGCTTGTTCTATCTCTCCTTGGCTACCATAGAGCATTGCCATTTGGCGCAAAGTAGCAGCCTGCCCTTGTATATCTCCGATCTGCTCTTTAAGATTTAGAGATTCTTTATAAAGTGATAATGCTTTATCAATCTCATTCTGTTCAAAATAGAGCGCTCCCATTTCATGCAAGGTAGCTGCTTTTCCCTGTGTGTCTCCAATCTTTTCCTTGAGTTCTAAAGACTCTATATATGATGAAAGAGCTTGTTCTAAATTGCCCTGACTCTCATAGATCATCGCCATTCCGTGCAAGGCAACTGCTTTGCATTGTATATCTCCGATACGTTTTCTTTTTTCAGTGAGTTCTAGTTCTCCTAAAATATGTTGGGAGCCTAGAGTCTCTGACGGAGCGTATTGTCGCGTGAATTCTGATGTTTTAAAGCGAAATACACCTGATTTCCAAGCCCAAAAATCTGGTGCATAGTGGGCTAATCGAGTAATTGCATAATCAGGCAGGCATAGCAACAATGGGTAGGGCAAGCTAGCCACTAAATCATCTCGAATGAAATTTAGATCCTGCAGCATAGGGGGCCAGTCCCCAAGCATACTAATGGATTGCTCTAGCCCCCGAATAACAATCACTCGCTTTTTATCAGTCTCTGGGGCCAGAGTTGATAATGCCTCTTGAATTGCATTTCCCAGAAACCTTAGGCTGGGGTCGGCAAAGGTCAGAACATCAAACTGAATAGCGTCACAGCTAGGATGCTCCTGAAGTGCCAACACAATGGCGTCTATATCTCGCGCAAAATTAGCTTCTATAAAACCAATGGTTAGCCCATCTGCTGCTTTAACAAAAGCGACCAAGCGATTGAAAACCTCTTGATTTTGCTCAGTCAGCGGTGATTTCGTTTGAGAATTAGTCACCATCTTGAGCCACCTTGAGTGCTTTCAAAAAGGCTTCGCTTTCCTTCACGACTGGATTGACATAATTCCAGCGTCGCAGGCCGTTATATTCAAGGACCGAAGTGTTGTACAGCATTGCTGGCCCTAGCTCTTCTTCACTGATGTCCTTAGCCCCGATGTCCTGTAAACAGAATTGTAGTGAACTCCCCTGGCTCCAGAGTTCTTAGTCGCGCACTGACACCTGCGATCGCTTTTTTGCTGCGGACTGCAGACAGATCAACGTAATACCGCTCCATCGTCTCCTCCCGTAACGGCACGAGATCACAGACTCGAAAAGCAGTAGTTAGATCTTGGGCTTGATTGGCAGGATTTAATCCCATAAAGCACTCTGAGAACAGTCTTTAGCTCAATTCTAAGTCGTCTCTGTCTGTCATGGGCTAAGTACAACCGGCTCCACCTTCTAAAAAGTGACCTGTTTTGCGATCGCACTTACTTCGACCGGCTTGAGCGCCCATGCGGCTGGCATGACTAAATTACAAGTAACGACAACCCCTAACAAGGAGCCGAGCCAACGAAACTGATTAAGCATTGCGGCAAATCTTGAGTGCATTCATGCTTTATGTTATGCCAAGCACATCGCAGGATAGAAGCGATCAGTAACTGGCTGAACGGTTTTCAAAGGCTGACATTGTACTTGCCGGAGGCCCGTGCGATCGCCAATCTCAGATTGGCTCAGCCCTATTTGTTTCCGGTAATCTCTGGCATACTCAGCCAACACTTGAGGTGAGGGAATAATCATGAAAACTCTAGCGCGGTAATTCTTAGACTACATTTTAAGCACTATAGAAGATAAAAACATTTTTAACCGCCATAGCGCATAAAGACGTCTCTATACGCTGTGGTATTTAGTTCAGGCATCTTCTTGGCTTGCCTAATCTTGTGGCTGATCATGATGACCCGGTAAAACGTCTTTCACATGCTCTACCGCATTTTGGGCGCTGCTTTTAATCGCGGTGAGATCCTGCTTCGTTTGCTCGTAGTCTGCCTTCAGAAACTCCTTTACGTGGTCCGCCTTTTGCCCTAAGCCTTCCTGATATTGCTGCGGATGGATCGCCATTGCTTCAAGGGCGATCACCCGTTTGCTACCGATACTAGATACCGCGACGGGTGGCAGTAGATAGGTTCCATCAAGGATGCTTTGCCACCCCTTTGAGGTAAACACGTAGTGAAGCACCTTGCCCGTGTCTGGATCAAAGAGCAGATCGGTGACCTTGCCCATTTTATTTCCTGTATCGGTCCATAATTCATGACCGATGGGCGCTTTGATCGGGCCAGTTCCCTCAAAGTCAGGCTCCCATTGCTTGCCGCTGATTACGATGCTGTCTGCCCCGATGCTTTCAATTTGGTCCCAGCTAAAAACTTGGCGAGGTCCACCCAATAAACCACCGCCGCACTGAAATCCGATAATTTGCTGTGAGGGAGGATCAAGTAGCAGTTCAGAAAGATGGCCCACCTTCTCTGAGGTTTGCCGGTCTAGAACCATTCTGTTGTGCAGCTCACTGCGCTGAAGACTCGATTGAGACATGAAAAAGCTCCGTGGAGGAAACTAGGGCTATAATCTGACGGGGGATCAGCACAAAAGCCATCTGGGAATGATCTGAGGGTGATCAATATGCGTGCTTCTTTAATCCTAGCGCTGATAATCGCGGTTTTGGCAACCATTTTTGCCTTTCAAAATGCGATCGTGATTCCGGTCAGCTTTGGAATCTGGATCATTCGAGCTTCGCTAGCTTTTCTCTTGCTCATGACCCTCGCCGTGGGTTTTATTGTGGGCCTACTGGTTTCTATGCCTGCCATCATTAGACGGGGTTTGAAGTCTTCTAAGCGAAAGCAAAATATTCAACAGCTTGAAGACGAACTACATCGTCAGACGCAAATTGCTGCCGATCAAAAGCGCAGAATCGAATTTTTGGAGCAAAATCTACCGCAGGGGACAGAGCGGTAGGTGAGTATTATTTAATCAAAGACGAGTCTCTTAACCAAAGCGACCCGAAACGTAATCGCGGGTAAAGTCTTCTTTAGGGTTTGTGAAGATGTTGACGGTTTCGTCGTATTCGACGAGGTAGCCGAGCTTGCCACCCTGATCGGTGGCTTCCGCGTTGAAGAAGGCTGTTTTATCCGATACTCGCGAGGCCTGCTGCATGTTGTGGGTGACAATCACAATGGTGTACTGCTCTTTTAGCTCTTGCATCAGTTCTTCAACCCGCAAGGTAGAGATGGGGTCTAGGGCTGAGCAGGGTTCATCCATCAGAATAACTTCGGGCTGAATGGCGATCGCACGGGCAATACAAAGCCGCTGTTGCTGTCCCCCCGATAGACCCAGACCACTTTCTCTGAGCTTGTCTTTAACCTCATCCCAGATCGCGGCGCGACGCAGAGAGCCTTCCACAAGTTCATCCATGTCACCTTGGTAACCATTAATGCGGGCGCCAAAGGCAATATTTTCGTAGATTGATTTAGGGAACGGGTTGGGCTTCTGGAACACCATGCCAATACGTCGCCGCACCTCAACGGGATCGATGGCCTTTGTGTAGAGATTGGTGCCGTGGAAGAACACATTGCCCGTGACCCGAGCCCCTGCAATCAGTTCATTGGTGCGATTAAAGCAGCGCAAAATCGTGCTCTTCCCACAGCCCGACGGACCAATAAAGGCTGTGATTTTGTTGGGTTCAACATCTAAAAAGACCCCTTTTACCGCCAATGTAGAGCCGTAATAAACAGAAACATCCTCAGCTTGAAGCGCGGGTTGAGTCGCCACAGAATTAGCAGTCATAGTCATCCGGTTTGGATCCTCAGCAAACATAGGGAGAGAATGGCAGATCGCAATTGAGTCGGCCCCACTCTATTGTGAGGGCAAAAGGTTAAGAACGGGTTGTCTGGAAACGATTTCTTAGAAAAATAGCGGTGGCATTCATGGGCAAGGGAACCACCCATCAGACCATGATGCCCGCAGCCGTGTGGGTATGAAAACTAGATAGAAGACGCGAAACCCAGTTGACGACTTAGATGGGCAATGCGGTGAAGGGAGCCTACAGCGCAGCCACCGGATCGTTGGTGGGGGGCAAAAAGGCAAGACTGTACGTTATTTTTTACCTTGCTTTACAATGTAGAGAATATAAAAACGCTTATTATATGAGTAGCCACTAAGTATAGTGCCGAAGCAAAACTCCTCTGAGTCTAGTTCCTCAAAGATTAATCAGTATCTGCATCCGCGTAGCCGCTATCAAGGTGAGTTTACGCCTCAGAATCTAGCGTTTAATGCAAATCTTCAGGAGTTTGCCCAAAAGATAGGCTACATCTGCGCGTTAGAGACTAGCGGCAAGATTCCTTCAGTCCAGGCCTATAAAGACATCAAAGCATTATGGAAGGAGTTGAAGGCCAGCAAGAAACATTTAGAGATAGGGCCTGAGGCTTCTGATGACGATGCTGGATAGCGTCTCTGTTTAGACTATTTCTTCGCCATTGCGGCTCTGAGCGCTAGAGACTGAATGTAAAGCTGTCGCAGGAGTCTACACAATGGCAGAGCGTGTTGGGTCTTTTCCTTCCAAGCGAAAATTGACCTTTGGCGACTGCGCCTACCAGGCCATTGACAAGCACTTTAAAAAATCGGTCAAGTATAAAGCTGAGGTCTTGAAAGACCGCGATCCAGAACCCCTTCACCAAATGCGAGTCGGGATGCGGCGGCTGCGAACGGCGCTTCAAGTCTTTGCCCCTGCGATTCATGGTCCGGTGAGTGTGCGGCAGGTGACTAAGATTGCCAAAGCATTGGGGCAGATTCGAGACTTAGACGTGCTCTACATCTGGTTTCAGCAGTACATGTACCAGAGAGCGTTGACGCCGGCTGAGGCGCTGGAACTTCAGCTTTTATTGCGGCGCTTGCAGCAGCATCGAGGTGAGCAGTTTTACCTGATCGAGACGTTGTTGAAGGGCAAGTCGTACCGTGCATTTGTGAACGCAACCCAAGCATGGCTGCAGGAGCCTCGATATAAATCTTTGGCTCCGCTCTCCATTGAGATGGTGTTACCCGATCTGTTGCTGCCCTTAATGGCTGATCTGTTTCTCCATCCAGCCTGGATGGCCGCAGTTGCAGAGCCGTCAGAAAAAATTGTTCCGCTGAAGATTGCCGATGGTGAAACGCTGAAACAAGACTTTGGGCAATGGGAGCCGCTGCTGCACGATTTGCGCAAGCAGATGAAACGTGTGCGGTATCAAACCGAGTTTTTTATAGATTTCTACGGCGAGGATTTTAAGCGGCAAATCGAGGAGTTTCGGCTCCTTCAAGATCGGTTGGGTCTGCTGCAGGATCAGATGGTGCTCGATCAGTTTTTGACGCGGGATTTAGGGACCAACTGGACCATAAAGCTACCATCGCTGGCCCAGTATTTTGACCAAGAGCGGTGGCAGCTTTGGCAGCAGTGGCAGAGCCATCAGCGCCAGTATCTTGATCCAGACTTTCGGAGGGCGCTGCGATCGCAACTCCTAAACTTCAAGAGCTAACTGCCTAGGATTCACGGCGATCAATCCATTGTTTAGCCCGCTCCACCGCTTCTTTCCGGGAGGCAGCATGAGGCACTGCAACCGCACAGCCCTGATCATTGCTGACCCACACGGAATAGGCCCGGTCGCCGTGCAGTTCCCCTTGGTCGATTTTAACCGTCCAGTCTCGATAGCTAAAGGTCAGGACGATCTTGGGATAAGCTGGTTCTGCCTGCAGGGTGCCGCCGCTAGAAAACATAGGTTATAAGCGAGTAGGAAGGACTGAGATGGCTACGCCGGATAGATGCGTAACCGTCGATTGGGCTCTTCTCCGAAGCTGCGAGACTGCAGCCGATAATGCTCAATCAGCTCATGCTGCATCTTTCGGACCAGGGCAGAGCGGGGCAGTAGCTCCACCGGCTGTCCTTTAGGGATCACAATCTGCTCTACGGCAAGTCTGGCTTCTTCGAGGGCTTCCATTTCGTCATCTTCTTGATCACCCATGAACATTTGCAGATCCACCACTTCAGGGATGCCAGGTTCGTCCATATTCAGCAGCCGCCGCAGCCCCCGCGCAATCTGAGGGATGGTGCTGGCCTTAATGGTATGAACCGGCACCTGACGACTCTTGGCAAGCTGCTTGAGCTTAGAGTGATGCTTAACGTGCGATCGCAACCCCAACACCACATCCGCATGATCGATATCTTTAGTCACGATCACCGGTAAATCCAGAGTCCGAATCACCTGATCGAGCTGCGACTGCCGAATCCCGTAGGCATAAATATGAAGGGGTAAATCTTCTCCATTCGGGCCAGCCCAAGCAATCTCATTGCCGTAGTGATCTTTGCCCTCTAGCGAAGCATCCAACAGCGTCTGAAACATACTCGTATCAGGCGAAACCGGAATCTGTTCCTCGAAAGGAACTACCTTCATTTGTCCTGCAGACCGCCAGTTTTTCTGAGGGACCGGCTGCTCCGGTGTCTCCAGGAGCTTCGGCATTTCATGGGTAATCGCCACCTTGCCTGAATCATTCACCGTGCGAATCTGCGGATTAGGCACTCGACCCCGCAAAAGCTGGTCAACGGTGGTCGCCACCGCATCATGAACCACCCAGCGACTCCGCTCCAGCATTTCTACCGCCACATCAAAGGTGGGCGGAGCTTTGCGCTCTAACACGCTTTTCTGGCTCCCGCGCCGACGGGCTTCATCATCGCCTAGGGTGACCGACTGGATTCCCCCTACCAGATCAGAGAGGGTGGGGTTTTTCATGAGGTTCTCAATTTGATTACCGTGGGCGGTGCCAATCAGTTGGACGCCCCGCTCCGCAATGGTGCGGGCCGCTAGCGCTTCTAGCTCCGTGCCAATTTCGTCAATCACGATCACTTCCGGCATGTGATTTTCTACGGCCTCAATCATGACCTGGTGCTGATGCTCAGGACGGGCCACCTGCATCCGACGGGCGCGACCAATGGCGGGGTGAGGTACGTCACCGTCGCCGGCAATTTCGTTTGAGGTATCGATAATCACGACTCGTTTCAATAAATCATCTGCGAGTACCCGCGCAATCTCTCGTAAAGCCGTTGTTTTACCGACACCGGGACGGCCCAACAGCAAAATCGATTTACCGCTTTCAACAAGGTCTTGAATCATCGTGATGGTGCCGTACACGGCCCGTCCCACCCGACAGGTGAGGCCAATGATATTCCCTTGTCGATTGCGCATGGCGCTAATGCGGTGCAGCGTGCGCTCAATTCCGGCTCGGTTGTCGCCGCTGAAGTGACCCACTCGCTGAATGCAGTAGTCCAAATCGGTGCGAGTCACCACCTGCTCGCTCAAAAGTTCAGCTTTGTCAGGGAAGCGAGCTTCGGGCTGACGCCCAATGTCGAGGACCACCTCAATTAAAGACTCAAGCTGGGAGTGGGCCTGGAGTTGGGCACGCAATTGGGCCGGTAGAATACTTAAAAGCTGGTCGAGGTTATCGGTAATCAGCGTTCGTTTTTGGGTCTTAGAGTCGGCCATAGTCAATTTCGGATCTTTATCTTCAATCCGTCGATACATTAAGTTCCCCCGAATGGGCCTTAAGGGGTTGGACTAGGGTTTCAGCCAACCGTACCGACTGTCTGAGCGCCTGAGGCTCCGCTTCGAGTCGATGGGTTGGCAGTGGTTCTAGCAACCGACGGGCATAGCTGCCGTAGGCAACCCCTGCAACATAGGGCTGGTTTTGGCCCGTTTCCCCTTTGATATTCAAAAGGCCGCTGGCTTTGAGTTTAACAACTGTATGACCATTTGTACCGCCCGCGAGTTGAACATACCCCGGCAAACCCGCCTCTAGAACCTTTTTCCCAAGCAGAACGGCAGCCCGCGTGGTCCCATTACCAATATCGCCACTCATGGGACGACCATCCGTTTGCCAAATCAGTGGGCAGGGTAGGGGTGCAATCCATCCATACAGCTCGCGCAGATAATCGAGGTGTCCTTTGCCGTCGGGGCAGCTAATGGCAAGCACCTTAAGCTGATGGACGTAGGGCTTTATCTTTTGCCACAGCGCCTGAAACAAAGGCCCATGGGTCGGATGAGTATGAATTTCAACGGCATCAATCTGTCCGGCTGACATCAGTGGCATCATACTCTCGATAGAGGCCCGATACTCTTGAGTGGTAATTTGCTCAATGGGACAAATCGGTAAGCAGCGACCACAGCCGTAGCAGTAGTCTGCAATGACACCCTGGACCTGCTCTGAAAACGCAATGGCCTGGGCAGGGCAAATCTGAACGCAGGGCTGTGAACAGTCGGTCGGACAGCGCAGCGGATCGAGACTGGCTTTACGGAAGTGAGGGTCTTCGCCATCATTGAGACTCACCATCAGCCACGGCCTGAGGGAGGGGTAGCCTAGGCTGGGTGAGATCGCAACGGCTGCATCAATGCCCTCTAACGCAGTCGCCACCACGGCCGGATCAGGGGCGACATCAATACAATCTGCGCCAGCCAAGGTGTAGGCCATCGTTAAGTTGCGAATGGCAGGCAAATGCTGGAAGCTTGCGCCGCAGATCAGCTTAAACCAGTGCCCCTGCTGCAGAGACTGGAGGGGATGCTCCATGGCCGTTGTGATGAATCCTATGGCCTAAGCAGCCGCGATTAACTGTGATAAGGGTTGCCAGCGGAAAGAACGGCTCCCTCCTAATTCAGCAACCACTTTGACTTGCCTATTGGTTTGGGTCAAATCGCAGATATAGGCTAACTCTTGTTGAGATAAGCGCTTCGCATCGTAGAGCCACAGGACTAATCCCTTGGCCCCCGGTGGCAGTGTCTCAAGGTGATAGGTCAAAAATGGGGGTAAGTAATAGGTACGAATATTTTGCTTGCCGAGATGCGGGGGACGCACGCCATGCACCGCCGTCCAGTAAGCGGCTAAATCGCCGACCCCTGGGGCAGAAACAAACTGAGTGGCATAACCAGCCGCCCGCAGTCGCCGTTTGTAGCGTCCTTCAAAGCCGCCTTCAGAAGGCACGTAAACACCGACTGCGCCAGCGGATTCAACCTCTCGAATAAACTTTTTCCCAGTTGCGATCAGTGCCATAGTTGCATGCAGGTAAAGATGTATCACCACCTACAAATTACATGAATTTATCCCTCTGTGTCACAGCATTGTTTTGATTCCTACCTTCAGGGTTGACAGTTTAGGGAACCGAACTGCTAAGATATTCGAGCTTGAGATATTTTTGCTCTCAGCAATGGGGCGTCGCCAAGCGGTAAGGCAGCTGGTTTTGGTCCAGCCATCCGGAGGTTCGAATCCTTCCGCCCCAGTTTCACGCTCAGGTTTTATCTAAGGTCGGGGGATCACTCAATTTGTGCTCTGCTGCCAGTCTCGACTGGGCAGCCACTCAATATCATTCGGTGTAGTGAAGTATCCCCAAACGTTGGCTCTCGATTTCGACGGTGTGCTCTGCAATGGCCTTCGAGAATATTTTCAGACCACTTGGCGCACCTACTGCCAAGTTTGGCCGACGTCCACGGGTAATCCGCCCGAAGATGTCGCCCAGCCGTTCTATCGCCTGAGACCCGTTGTTGAGACGGGCTGGGAGATGCCGGTGCTGTTACGGGCGATTCTCAAGGGCTTTCCCGAAGAGAATATTCTGCGCGACTGGGGTGCTATTCGAGATCGCATCATCGTTGAAGACGATCTCAATCCAAAGACCCTTGCCCTGCAGGTCGATACGGTTCGCGATCGCTGGCTCCGAACCGATCTTGAAACCTGGCTCAGTTTGCACTCGTTCTATGACGGCGTGATTCCCAAGCTGAAGGCTCTCGATCAGCAGCTACCGATCTTTATCATCACCACCAAAGAAAGTCGCTTTGTGAAAGCGCTGCTGGCACAGGCCGGAGTCACGATTCCAGACGAACGGCTATTTGGCAAAGACTGTCGCCGCCCCAAGGCAGATACGTTGCGTCAGCTTCAGGCCCCCAAACCCATCTGGTTTATTGAAGACCGACTGGAGACCCTGCAGACGATCAAACAGCAGCCCGATCTGCACGAAACCCGTCTCTTTTTGGGGGATTGGGGCTACAACACGGCTCAACAGCAGCAGGCCGCAGACCGTGATCCTAGAATTCATCGACTCTCCCTAGAGAAATTTCAGCAAGACTTCTCTGCCTGGATCTAGGACAATCTGGCCTGGACAACTCGGGCCATGCCAAAGAGGGTTACGACGCGCACAGTCGGACCCTGGCGGTGCTGAAGTCACCCTTTGTCAAAAAATGGGTCGTAAACCTATAGGATGTTTATCAATTAGGGATATTTACCTAAAAAAATTAATATTTCCGTTTATAATCTTTACAGGAATAATCAAGGGTTATCTCAAGAAAAAGCTGATTTCTTCTCGGTTTTCCCTGAATTTCTCTCTCTGTCCTATCTGAGCTGTTTGAATGAAGCCACGGATACTCGTCATTGATGACGATCCTGCAATCGCAGAATTGGTCGCGATTAACTTAGAGATGGCTGGCTATGATGTCACTCAAGCCACAGATGGCATGAAGGGGCAGGCTTTGGCGGTTCAGCTTATACCTGACTTGATCATGCTGGATCTGATGTTGCCCAAGGTGGACGGGTTTACAATTTGCCAGCGGATCCGCCGCGATCAAAGAACCGCTGATATCCCGGTGGTGATGCTCACCGCCCTCAGTCAGACGACGGATAAGGTTGAGGGATTCAATGCTGGGGCAGATGATTATCTCACCAAGCCCTTTGAAATTGAAGAGATGTTAGCGCGAGTGCGAGCGCTGCTCAGGCGAACAGATCGCCTTCCCCAGGCGGCGAAGCATTCTGAGATCTTGAGCTATGGTCCTTTAACGCTGGTCCCAGAGCGCTTTGAGGTACTCTGGCTTGATAAAGTCATTAAGCTAACGCGACTAGAGTTTGAGCTGCTTCACTGCTTGCTGCAGCGTCATGGTCAAACCGTTTCCCCCAGTGAAATTCTGCAAGAGGTTTGGGGATACGATCCCAACGACGACATTGAAACGATTCGAGTTCATGTCCGCCACCTACGTACGAAACTAGAGCCAGATCCGCGCCATCCGCAGTTTATTAAGACGGTCTATGGTGCAGGCTACTGCCTAGAGCTGCCTCAGACCAGAGCTGAACTCGAAGAAGAAGTAGTTGGGTAGGTCGTTTAAGACAGCCCGTGACCTGATAGTAATGCCCCGACAAGGGCGATCGCAACTCCCAGTATTGAACCCACAATCACCTGAACAGGGGTGTGCCCCAGCAGTTCCTTGAGGCGATCTTCGTTGAACTCTGGGTTCTCTTGAAACATTTCATCCACGATTTGATTGAGAATACGGGCCTGCTTGCCTGCAGCCTGCCTGACCCCAGCGGCGTCGTACATGACAATGATGGCAAAGATGGTTGCTATAGCAAACTCAACGCTATCCCAACCCGATGCCAACCCTACTGCTGTTGCCAGTGCTGTCACTAAAGCAGAGTGGGAACTAGGCATTCCACCCGTTTCTAGCAGCACTCTAAAATTAATTTTGCGGTTAATGGCGAACTCAATAATGAGTTTTAAGAGTTGAGCCGTTAAGCTGGCCGCAAAAGACACCAGTAAGACCCAGTTAAAAACAATATCGCCAAAATCCTGCATGAATATCGGGTCTCACAGATCAACAACACAACGGTCAGTGAGAGAAGGGGAGGTTCTCTACCGGGTTTTAGGATTGACGGGCAGTAATAAAGTCTGCGATCTCCATCAGTGGTAACGCCTGCTCACCATAATCCACAAGCGCAGCCTTGGCCTCATCCACCAGTTTTTGAGCCTGCTGCTTAGATTTTTCAATACCCCATAGACTGGGATAGGTCGCTTTCTGAGCCTCTACATCTTTTCCTGCCGTTTTGCCAAGCTGCTCTCGGGTTGCCGTTACGTCTAAAACATCATCTACAATCTGGAACGCTAAGCCAATGTTGCGGGCATATTGTGATAGACGCGTTTGCATTGGCTCAGCAGCCCCTGCTAGCTCAGCGCCAGAGAGAACAGAGGCTTCTAGCAGTGCCCCTGTCTTGTGTAGATGAATAAAATCGAGCGTTGCTAGGGTAATATCTTCAACACCTTCTGAATCGAGATCCACCACCTGCCCTCCCACAAGACCCGTCGCAGCCACGGCATGACCCAGCCGCGCGACCACCTTCAGCAGCCGATCTGCCGAAACATTCTCAGTCCGAATCGCCAAAAACTCAAAGGCATAGGCTAAGAGGCCATCCCCAGCCAAAATGGCAATGTCATCCCCATAGACCTTGTGGTTGGTGAGCTTGCCGCGCCGATAGTCGTCGTTATCCATTGCCGGTAAATCATCATGAATCAGCGACATGGTATGAATCATTTCGAGGGCGCAGGCCGTGGGAAGAGCGGCCTCAACGTCACCCCCAGCTAGCTCACAGGTTGCCAAACAAAGAATCGGACGCAAACGCTTGCCCCCCGCCAACAGAGAGTAGCGCATCGCCTCATAAATTTTTTCAGGATAGACCACCGATATGGAGGCATCCAGTGCAGCTTCTATAACCTGCTGTCGTTGGCTGAGATAGTCAGACAGCAGAAAGGTGCTGGGTAGATCTTGCACCAGTGAGTGGGAGTGAGGATTCTCTGCAGAAATCATCCTTTAGTCCTTCTTGAACTTGACGCGAAAGGGGGCAACCGCTTCGTCAGCCTAGGGAGAATACGCTAGACCATCGAAAGGGAACCCTTGCTTAAGACTCAACTATTGTATGACGCTTTGTGGCGTTGGCTGTAACTCCACACCGTATTGTGGAGAAGCATTGCAACGGTCATGGGGCCAATCCCCCCCGGCACAGGTGTAATCAGGTGAGCTTGGGGCTGAACCCCTTCAAAATCGACATCACCCACCAATCGAGAGGTGCCATTAACATCATCAACGCGATTAATGCCCACGTCCACGACGACAGCGCCGGGTTTCACCATCTCAGCGGTCACGTAACCGGGACGCCCCACCGCCGCGACGAGGATATCTGCCTGTTGGGTAATGGCTTTGATATTTTGGGTTTTAGAGTGGGCCATGGTTACGGTTGCATTGGCCTCTAGCAGCATCAGAGCCATGGGTTTACCGACTAAAATACTGCGGCCTAGAACAACGGCCTGTTTCCCTTCTAAGGTGACATCGTAGTTTTTTAAAAGGCGCATGACCCCCGCCGGAGTACAGCTTCGTAGACCGCTGTCTCCTCTCACGAGTCGTCCGAGGTTGATGGGGTGGAGGCCATCGGCATCTTTCTCCGGCGTGATCTCGTAGAGGAGCGCTTCGGCATTGAGATGGCCGGGCAAGGGTAACTGCACCAGAATGCCATCGACGTGGGGGTCTTGATTGAGCCGATGAATCACCTTGGTTAGCTCTGATTGGCTAACGTCGGTGGCAAAGTGTTCACCATAGGAAGTGATTCCTACACGGGCGCAGGCTCGTTCTTTGTTGCGAACGTAGGCAGCGCTGGCGGGGTTGTCGCCCACCATCAGAACCGCAAGGCCAGGGGGGCGACCAATGTGGGGCTGTAGGGTCTCGATCTGCTCTCTGAGTTCTATCTGAATCTGCTGAGCGAGGGCTTTACCATCCAATAGAGAGGAAGAAGAAATTGTCATCTGTACTTATAGTATTTAGAGCAGGCGGGAAACCCTATCAATTGTATCGGTACTGCCGTATGCCGACGAAACGCAGCGTAGAATATCAGGGTCGGCCTTTCGAAAAATCTTTGAGACCAGAATCTATGTCCGAGACGACTTCAGACTTTACGGAGGGCGATCTCATCCGAGTTACGGCTCTCCCCAGCTACGTTAAGACTGCAGAACCGATGCCAATGTTGCGTCCCCCCTCCGTGATTTCCCTCGGCGAAGAGGGGACTATTTTGCGCCGAGAACCGGGCGAGTACTGGGCGATTCGCTTTGAACGAGGTGCCTTTTTGCTAGAGCGTCAATATTTTGAGATCGCAACAGCAGACACCGTCTCTGAGGAACCTTCTGAAAACAACAGCACCATTGCCCCCCTTCAGAAGAACTGAAGCATCCTTGGTGACGATGCTATCAAGAAACTTCAAGCGTGCCAACCATGCCAGCCTCGGTATGGCCGGGAATCGTGCATCGGAGTCGGTAGCTCCCTGATTTGATCGGGACGAACACCCACTCGGCTTCGGTGTTGGGGCGAAGTTCTAGCTCATGAATCGCCCCTTTAATCTCAACGTTACCTGCATCTACCTTCTGTGACCAAATGGCATCCGCAAAGTCTTTGGCGGTGAAGTAGTGCTTTTGAGGACTGGTGTTGGTCAAAATGAGCTTATAGCGTTTACCTGATTGAAATTTGAGTTGATCGGGGAAAAACTTCAGCTCCCCAGCCTCGTTACTGAGGCTGACGTTCACTGAGATCGGGTTTTGCTTGGCAAGGTTGCTTGCAAGGGTTGGCTGAGGCCCACAGAGCATCCAGCTCAAGACAAAGATTAGACTCATTGAAAGCAATACTCTAATTTGTTTCATCTATATTCCCCTGAACCCTTTAGCTACTATTTTCTCATGAACTTCGGCAACTCTTTTTGAAGGATTATCACAACACCGCAAGCTGTCACTGTGCCTCGCTGTAATGCTCAAGGACTGTGTTAATGTGACACTGATTCGGTTTTGGTGGGAAACAGCCACCAAAGGTAATGGGGAAAGATCGGTGTAAGTCCGTCGCTGTCCCGCAACTGTAAGCCGGTTTAGAGCGATTGAATCAGCGTATTAGAAAAGCGTTGATGTCTAGTATCTAAGTCTGTGCAAGCCAGGATGCCCGCCGATGCTACATCTCATTTTTAAACGCATCTGCGAGGTACAGGTCGTGACAGATCTCAATGTAATGATTTCTAAGTTTGCTGGGCTAACCCAAAAGCGCAAGCTTCCTCTCGCAAGCTTTTTACTGCTGGGCGGTTGTTTGCTAGCAGCTACCCCTGCTCAGGCACACCATCCCTTTGGCGGAGGGTTGCCAAAGACCGTTCTCGCCGGATTCCTTTCTGGAATCGGTCACCCTGTCATTGGGATTGATCACCTGGTTTTTGTAATAGCAGCCGGTCTATTGGCCGTGCTACAGCGTCGAGGGATAGCGATTCCGGTCGCGTTTGTGTTGATGTCTTTAGTCGGGACTGGGATTCACTTGATGCGTCTAGATTTGCCAGGTTCTGAGCTGGTTATCTCGGCTTCGGTGCTGCTGTTTGGGGTGCTGTTGGCACTCAAGAACCGCCTCAATTTGATGCTTGTGGTGGGGTTGGGTGCGATCGCAGGTATTTTTCACGGCTATGCCTATGGTGAAGCGATTGTGGGTGCTGAAATGACACCATTAGTGGCTTACCTAGCTGGCTTTGCACTGATTCAGCTTGTCATCTCTCTGTCAGCCTACTTAATAGGCAAGCGTGTGATTGAGCAGGGCACCGAGCAATCCCTTCCACTGCGTTTTGCGGGTTGTGCAATCTGCGGCATTGGCATGACCTTGATAAACGCCATCCTCTTTGGATAAACAATCTCAGATCAATGACACTGACCTCAGTAGAGTGGGTGCGACCCATTCTATTGCCCCTGATCTACTGCCGCTGCAATAAGGTTCTCAGCTATTAGCAAACCCTTAGAATCATGGATTAAACAACTTACGAACTTTAGCTCTGGGTACGCCCTCTCCCTAGGGAGAGGGAGCTAAATTCAAAGTCCTTCTCCCCAGGGAGAAGCATTTAGGATGAGGGCAGCAAGTTAAGCATGTTATTAAATTCTCGATACTCAGTTCAGTAATATTCAGTCTTCGACACATGCGCCTCATTGATCATTTCCCCTTATTTCTAATCAATCATCATGCATAAAATCCCTGTTACCGTTGTGACTGGATTCCTGGGGGCGGGCAAAACGACCCTGGTCCGTCACCTGCTCCAGAATAATCAAGGCCGTCGCATTGCGGTCTTGGTCAATGAATTTGGTGAGATTGGTATTGATGCCGAGCTGCTCCGTTCCTGTCAGATCTGTGATGACGACGACGAAGTGAACGGCAATATTGTTGAACTCACCAATGGCTGTCTATGCTGCACCGTACAGGAAGAATTCTTGCCCACGATGCAGGAACTGCTGAAGCGGCGCGATCAAATTGACTGCATTGTTGTTGAAACATCGGGGCTAGCTTTGCCGAAACCCCTCGTGCAAGCGTTCCGGTGGCCTGAGATTCGCACCCATGCCACGGTCGATGGCGTCATTACGGTGGTGGACTGTGAGGCCTTGGCTGCGGGGCAACTCGTGGGCGATCTAGAGGCATTAGATGCCCAGCGGCAGGCCGATGATAGTCTTGATCACGAAACCCCCATTGAAGAATTATTTGAAGACCAGTTAGCCTGTGCAGATTTAGTGCTGCTCACCAAGATGGATCAGGTTTCTGAAATCGATCAAAACAAGGTAAAAAACTGGCTTCAGCAGGAGCTGCCCCAAGGCACGAAGATGATCCCTTGCCATAGCGATCAGATTAACCCAGATATTTTGTTGGGATTTAATGCGGCAGTGGAAGATCACTTAGACCAGCGGCCCAGCCACCATGATCATGAAGAAGAACATGACCATGATGATCATATTAATTCGGTCCAGGTTCTGTTCGATGAAACCTTGAATTCCGAAGCATTAGTGGAGCGACTCAAGGTACTCACAGAGAAGCACGAAATCTATCGCATTAAGGGATTTATTAATATCCCCCATAAACCGATGCGAATGGTGCTGCAAGGGGTTGGGGAACGGTTTGATACGTTCTATGACCGCCCTTGGCAAGCTGATGAGCGTCGTCAGACCAAGCTGGTTTTGATTGGTCAAGATTTACAGCAAAATATAATTCTGGCCGCACTACCCCCGCGTTCTGTAGCCAAGGTCTAGAGGCCTACTGTCTGGAATGGGAGGTGCGGCGGAGTAGCCAGTAGCTAATTGAGAGGGCTAGGGTTGCGATCGATAATGCAACTATATCTGTCTTTTCAAACTTTTCGGTATCAAAAACAATGATTTTGCGCGAGACTGCAATCAGGGCAGTAACTACGACTAATTCAACCTGAACGACGTGCTTTCTTAGATAGGCAGTCACATTCTCTAGCAGTTCCAGCGCAATCAATATATTGAGGAATAATCCAAATATCTCAATTAACGTTTTGCTGAAAAAGCCTATAGGTTCAAGGACAAAGAGATCTTTGACTAAGACAACAACCAGATCAAAGAGCGCTACTAAGATGACAATGACTAGTGCGATCGACAGAACCTTTGAGACTAGATTCTCAATCCAATGAATTAGCTTCAGAAAATTGTCATCTTTAAAGAGGGGCATACTAAGTCCCAGAAGATGCGTAAGCTAGGCATGAGGCCCAGTATAGCCTTGCAGGGGCACAAAAACTTTCATAATGTCGCTAATCGGAACCACGCCTAGGAGTGTACTTTTGACGAGGGCGCACGACGAATGCAAGTATTCGCCAAGAGTCGGCCCATGTATTCTGCCTCTTAGTCGTCATACATCCGAGCTTCGAGTGCATTGGGATTCTCTTCACAGTAAAGCTCGAAGTTACTCTTGGGCTTTTCGACAAAATCGCTTTTGCGGAGAATATCGCTGATGGAGATCACGCCCAGCAATTTTCCTTCAACAACGGGTGCTCGACGAAGGGATACAGCTTAAAGCGGGACACTTTAGTGTGGGTCTTATCTAACGAAAATGGCTGAAGCGCTTACTCTATCAGGCAAAAGCTAAAATCCATGCGGGGCAAGCTGTCCCGCCTTAA
>JBHJNL010000143.1:0-9675 GCA_050330855.1 Thermosynechococcaceae cyanobacterium
TCAAGGTAGCGATCTGGATCTTTGAGGAATGCCTTGACCTCTGCACTGGTCGCGGTTTTACTATCCACTCTCAAGGTGCTGTATCCACGACTCTCGAACATGTCTTCGGCAATTTGGCACTGTCGCTGGGAGTCAGAGAACAACACAATGGAACGGGCGATCTGTTCCGGTGCGACATCAAGGGCGGCAAGGGTAGTGAGCGCTAGCTGCATGAGGGGAGAGCGCTCATCAATGCTCTTACCCTTTGCCGTGATAGTTTTGCCCAGCAACTCAATCTGGAGCTGCTTTCGCTGGTAGGTATTCAGGATCTTGTGGACGGTGCCACCATCCCGCAGCTTGGCAATGTAGTCCACAACAACATCGGTGTTGTTTCCGTCCATCGGTAGAACCACCTTGGCCCGTTGGATCGCCGCCTGCAGCTTGGCTAGGCATTGGTCCCTTTTGCCGATGAGCGTCCCAGACATCAATCCGTGAAGGATGATGCTGAGGCTTTCATCTAGGATCAGGATTTTGCCCTCGAAATCGCGATCTTCAAAACGACCGAGACTATCGAGACAGCAGGCGATTCGAGAATGGGGATCACGCACCATGTCAAAGGCGGCATCACTGTGGAGGTGGTAGAAGTTAGGCCAGCGCTCACAGGATTGCAGGAGCAGAGAGTTGCGATAGCCGATGGCGACTGCGCCGATATCAGTGGTTTCAAAGTATTGCTGTAACCACTGGGTTTTTCCTGTTCCCATGGCGGACTTGATCGCAAAGACCCCAGCATTGCTGAGGTCTTCAGGCTGTATATTCAGATATTGTTGGTGAACCGTTTGAGTGGGGGTAAACTGTCGTGATTTTTTCCAGGTCTTGAGTGCCTGTTGTTCGTACTGATGCTTCCATTGGTCCTCAAGGATGGTTTTGGTCATCCCCAGATAAGTTTCGGGAGACAGTAACTCAATACGATCTAGCTGGTCGAGGGGCAATTCATCAATATCGCAGTCATCATCGTGGCTGTGCTGGCCCCACCATGCAATCTTGAGGGGGAGGTTCCAGCCCTGGAGCAAATCAACCGTTTTCTCAATGGCTTTGTTGACGCTGGGATTAGAGCTGTCTCCGGCATCCGGGTAAAGGATGATCTGCTCTGGCTGCAGCTCGTCTAGGGCGGCTCTAAGGGCTTCGGGGCAGCTAGCGAAGTTAGAGCCAGCAGCCCCAATGACGGTGGCTTGGAGGCGCTGACTTGCCAAATAGGGCTTGAGGGAGACACTATCGCACAGCCCCACGGTTTTAGATCCCTCGACTGCGTGGACCGCAATCGGGAGTTCACCATTGGGCAGTTGTGGTCCGCTGCCCGGAATCGGGAGCTTATCCGAGTCAGAACTGACCCAGAAATACTTCCCGCCAAAGTCAGGCCGGATCTGGACGCCTGTGATTTTGCCAGTGGCATCAGGGACGGCGATCGCTAATCCCCGTTGAAGATATCGAAGTCTTCCGGTCGAAGGGTCTACACCAGGAAGGTTAAGGGGGAGCAGGGGGATATTGGCATTATCCGGCCAAGTCCAGAACAGACCTTGTTCAATGGCGGTGTCTATCTGTGCATCGCTAAGCCCCCGTTGCTCCTTGAGATGCTTACGGTGTCGTGATCCCAGCCCTGCATTTATCGCAATACGGCGGAACTGATGATCCCGTTCGTCAATGCTGGGGAGCTGCGCTAACCTTGCTTTGCGTTCTACGGCTAACCGAGCCTGTCTGAGACGCTGCTCCTGCTTGTGTTCGGCTGAATGCTCTGCACGATGAGCATAGGCGTCAGCGGTGACATACATCCCAAAACCGTTTGTATCCCACCCAATAAAGCGGTAACCGTCGTTATTGTGTGGGCCACGGCAGAAATAGAGGCTCTGGTCCGATTTTCGACAATCGGGTTTCCCTCTTTCACCCTGACAGATTGGGCAGAGGTCGCCCCGATTATTCCTGAAATACTGAAATCCCATCGTTCAACTTCCTGTAAAGATTTATAAACCTCAACAGGGCAGTCGATGAATTTTGCACAAAAAAAGGTTGCAAAACTCCTGCGATGCCTTTAGACTAATGACATCGCCTACCGGGTGACCAGAAACTAGATCGCCAAATCCTAGTGTTTCGGTCCCCAACCCTATTAAGGTATTCAAATAGCAACTTCCCCGGCTTCGGCTGGGGTTTTTGCTTTGGGTGCTTTTTAATTCATTCGCAATCCTCCGTGAGTGTAAGTGATTAGGACATTAATACCTTAAAACCCTTGATCGATCAAGGATTCAGCGATTAATCGTCTCTAAAATTATCTTGAGAGAGTCTGCCAGTCATAGAAATCCCACTCTGCTTATCTTGGCCGAGCAGAAATTCAATATTATATTTTGTGAACGAGTTCGTCGGACAGACTCTCAAGCGACGTTACAGGGATCATAGTACGATGGCACTAGATTTTCAACAGATCGCGGCTTGATCCAATATTATTCGTCAACATAAAAATCATCTCCCAGCTCGTTCCTGAGTAGCAACATGGGTGAGACTTCTAAGATTGTGGCGATCGCATCCAGCTCATAGTCTCTGAGGCCGCGCTCCTGGCGTTCTATCTCGGAGATGTCTGACTGGGACAGGATTATTCCATAGTCCACGTCGAGGGCTGCAGAAAGGTCCGCCTGAGTCATCTTGAGCTGCCGTACAGCTTTGATACGTGCCCCGCAAATATTAGCGTCCTCCAAAAAACAAAAAACCTCCAGTACCGCAGCACTTGGAGTTTTACTCTGAGTTGGATTTGTATGTAGCCGATTATCGGCTATTTGATTATCGGCTATTTATAAAAGTACTGATGAGTCTCAGATGTAGCGAATGAGACGGTCTAGGTTAAATTCTGATTGCTGGCTTTTGGGTGACACTCCAAGCAGCCAGGGCATCCGTGCAGCGCTCAGGGTTAGGTTCAGCGCAGCGGCATTGGCACTCCATTTCCTCCATCAGCAAGAACAGCGATGGATCTGGAAGGCCCAGCATAAAGACGATATCGCCACCATCCGTTGTACCGGAGACGTAGCTTGATACGACGGTCCTGAGTGTTTCTAGATGCATGTCGTCCCCATAGGGGGTGTACAGAGCAAGAACACTTCTGGCCTGAGTGGGAATGGTCGAAATCCATTCGTTTGGACACGTGGGGAATACCAGTAGTAGCGCAATGTCTTCTGGTAACAAAGATTGAAATTTAGGAGTGGATTGTCCACCACAATAAAGAAGATGCTGATCGCCAAGCTGCCATACATCACCTTTTTTAACCGGCTTTGCCTTGATGATGATTGGTTCTGGTATGGGTTCAGGTTCTGCCTTTTTTCTTCTTCGCGCAGAACTTGTTGATTCTTGGTTTTCCCTTTGCCCTATTTTTTTAGTCTTAACGACATAGGTTGTATCCCCTCGTTTAGCAATTCTTTCAGTGGGGATAGCCTCTTGCTCAGTTGCATCACTACCAAAAAGATCATGGCGAACTTGACTAACAAGCGTGTGGCTCACATTGCATTGAGAACTGATGGCGCGATCGCTCCACGCCTGCCACTCTTCATCCCTCAGCAACGTCTCGACGGCCCTACGCTTGTCAGCATTGGATCTTCTCAATCCATGTGTAGCGTTGGCTCCAACACTGAATAGGACAGCATCTCGCTTAGTTCCAGATATTATTTCAGCATTGATAGCAGTATTACCGGCCTTCTCATTAGACTTAACCCGATGAAAGCCATCTGCAAGCCAGTAATCAGTGCCGTCATAGTAGATCGTCACTGGCGGGTAAATAGCACCTTCCTTCAATCCCTGGACATAAGCGTCTATCGTCTCATCATCTAACCGTGCGCGTGGTTGCGTGCCTCCGTCCATACGGATGTCTACAATTGCGATCTGTTCTACTTTTGAAGCATCTGAATGGGACGATTGCTTTTTGCGGGATTTCATAAGCACCAATAAGTACAGCCTTTGATTGCTCTAGCTTGCACCTATTGTTACTGAAAACCCCTTCAATACAAAGATTACAGAGTTTTTTTTCGTTTATATTAAGAAATGTATCTGGCATTAATGCCAGATAGGATTGCCAGATAACTTTCTTTACATTAGTCCAGTTTCAGGAGGTTTAGTGCTGCGACTGTCCGATGTTACTTACTTTCATAGAATAGTTACTGCCCTTGCGTGTGACGATTCGAGTCTCAGTAGGAAGTGATCTGCCTTTGTGGGAGCTTGGTCCAGTCTCCTTTCTAATTTGTGCAACGAGGGTGTGGCTCACTCCACACTGACGGGCGATCTTGCGATCACTCCATTTAGACCAATCCTGATCAAAGAGCATTTTTTCGACAGCCCTTCTCTTGTCTAAGCTTGTTCTCTTTGATTGAGAGCTGGAAGCACTCAGTGCATACAAAATAGCGTCTCGACAGCTTCCTTGCGCCACGAGGCACTGCAGCTTTTTCCTGCCAATAATCTCGGCTGCATAGTAACGATGAAAGCCATCCGCCAGCCAATATTGCTGACCATCAAAATAAACTGTTAGAGGAGGAAAAGGACTCTCCTTCATTTTGACCACAAACTCGGCAACGCGATTTTGGTCGATCTCAGCCCTAGGGAAAATATCACCTGAAGCAACAATCTCATCCATTGACAGCAATCGATGTGCCCTTGGCGGTGATTGAGCTTGTGTTTGCATAAGCGCCATAGTTAATGACCAGCCATCAGAACGAAAAGGGACGAAACCTTATATTCAGCGAGAGACAACGCAAGAATATATATTTTCTATATTATCTATACAGCATTGAGCAGTGAATGACAATATCTATAGCTCTAAGCCAATGTAGAGCTTGACTTATATGTGGAAAGCTCCATTAGTTATCTTTTTGGTATAGAAATCCTATACTATCTATATAAAATCTTGTAGAACTCAGTGTTTAGCGTTTATGACCCTTGAGGAAGCCCTGGCGATGATTAATCGCATCTCCACAACACTGCGAAACAGAACACTAAATCCTAGTGAGATTGTGGCAGTTACAGCGGCATGGGAGGGAGTGAAATACGAGGAGGTTGTAAGTGAGTTCAATTCCAGTTATCTCGGTAGTAGGGCTGGTCCAGACGTATGGAGGCTGCTGAGTGCTTACCTGAAGTGCAAGGTCAGCAAAAAGAATTTCCGGTCGGTATTGGAGAAGGCATGGACAGTCGAATCAACTCATATTCAAAAACCCAAAATTACCAATCAGAACGGCATCCAGATTGTTGGAGTGCCCCCAAAAATTGATCATTTTATTGGATATTCGACTGAGATCAAAAACTGTCTTGCGGCCCTCCGGGGACATAAAAGCATTTTCATCGATGGTCCTCAAGGGATTGGCAAAACAGCACTTGCAGTCCATGTCGCACGATCTTTAGCTTCTTTAGGGATTGAAACTGTCCTATGGAAGTCCATTCATTACGGCCCCACACTCAACGAACTCATTGAAGATCTCCTTCGGATGCTGGATATTCAAGAGTCTGCCAGCGGGAGTGACAATCGCCTAACCTTACTCATCAACTTTTTAAGCAGGAAGCGCTGTGTACTGGTTCTCGATGATGCTCAGAGCCTATTGTCAGGCCATAAAAATTTCGTTTGGCAGCAGTACGGAGAAAACTTTGAGGACTATGACCTGTTCTTCAGACGACTGATAGAGGAGCAAAACAGTACAACACTGATAGTGACCAGTCGAATTCGGTTTGACGACTGGATTTCCTTACGGGACAAAGGTTTTCCCATCGAGATGATTCATCTTGATGGCCTAGGATCTGAAGCTGCAGCCATTTTTGAAGAGCAAGGCTTAACTCATCGAGAGCATTGGCCTGAGCTAATTGAATCCTACCGTGGCAATCCTATGATGCTGCAGATGGTGGCAAGGCGAATCAGGCGTCTGTACGGAGGAGACACGTCTAGCTTTGTCGAATTGCACTCCACAGTACTTTTAGACCCATTCCTATCCACGCTGAACAAGGAATTTAGTCCTGCAGGCTCCATGTCCAAGCAGGAGCGAGAGCTGATGAATCATTTAGCTGAACTACTGGCAGATAGCCCCTCCGTCACCTTTGAAGCCATTTTGAACTGTTTTAAAGCGATGGGTCGTCAAGACACCAGTGCCATCTTGAATGATGTCGAAAGCCTTATATCGAGATCCTTAATTGAGGAAGTCTCTAAACATGGGAAGCAGGAGTATACCCTCGCTCCGATTGTGAGGAAATATGTGCTTGTAGATCCGCTGGGATACGTTAATCAGGTCGCTGATCCGAGCAATGGATGAATCTAATGTCAACTATTGCGCTAATCCACTTTGTCATGGACGGGAGAATTCCAGCCAAGCAGAATGTTGTGCATCTTGCGGCATGTCGCTTCAGATTGGAGACTACCGACTGGTTCGACCGCTTACCGATATCAGTGGCGAACGAACGACGGAGGTCTTTGACGCCCAGGATCAGAAGGGAAATATCAGTATCTACAAAGCCCTTAAGATTAATCTCCCTCCTTATTTCAACTTATACGAGCGCGAGGTGACAGCGCTCTCTCGCCTTCGACACAAGAACATACCAAGAGTTTGGATCACTGATATTTTCGTTCTCAAACTACCCAATGGCAAACAGCATTTTGCTTTCGTGATGGAAAAGATTCAAGGTGAAACGTTAGAACAGTATGTCGAAGGGAAGCAGATTGCTTCGGCTGAGGCATTGGATTGTCTAGAGCAGATTGTAGATATTCTGCAGTTTGTACATGAAGAAGGGTATATCCACAGAGACTTAAAGCCATCAAACATTATGCGGAGACCAGATGGCAGTCTTGCACTGATTGATTTTGGCGGAATCCGCTCAATGAAAACCGATACCTATCTAATCAAAGTATCTTCTAACACCTGTACCAAGCTGGTCAGTTATGGTTACAGCGCACCTGAGCAGTGGAATGGTAAAGTCCTGCCCCAAAGTGATTTTTATGCCCTAGGGCGCACCATGAAGAGTTTGCTAACGGGCAAACACGGTGCATCCCTTCCTAACGAGAAGAATTCGGGCAACCGAAGCTGGCGGGGCATGTGTACCCATCTCAACAAAAGGCTAGCTGACCTAATCGATCAGATGACGGCCGTTGCGCCAGGGGACCGACCGAGCAACACACAAGAGCTACAAGCCTTGATTCTACGGTTGAGAGATCGCAAACGCTGGCCGACACCGAAAGCTTGGATGATTCCTGTCGCTTTATTGTTTCCCTTAGCCATTTATTTTGGATATTTTGTCAGCAGTAACTTTCGAGCCAGTTTTTACTATAGTCGTGCGCTGCAGCAGATAGAAGATGGTGATTTAAGAGGGGCACAAGAGGACTTAAAGGACAGCTCTAACATCAAGCCTGCATTCCGAACCTATGAACGTCTCGCTGTCGTCTGCAACGATTTAGGGGACAATCCCTGTGCGATTGACGCCTTAGAGCAAACCATTCAGCATTACCCAAATCGCTGGGAAGGATATTTCAATCTCGCTGATCTGTATGACAAAATCGGACGTTCCAAAGAGGCTGAACGCTATTATCAACAGGCGATTGAGGCGAGTGATACCCAGTTGTTAGTTGCCTATAATAATTTAGCTCGTCTCAAAATATTGCAAAAAGATTTTGAGACAGCCTTTAGCCTGATCAAGACAGCTCTGGCTGAACCTAGCGATTTGAGCATGGAAGCTAGTCTCAAGAAAAATCTGGGTTGGGCACTCTACCTCAATGGCGATTATCTAGCAGCAGATCAGGCTCTACAGCAATCCATCGCTTTGGATAGTACCAATGCAGCAGCCTATTGCTTACAAGCCCAAACTAAAGAAGCCTTGGGTAAAAGCGCAAAGGCAGCGTGGAAGCAATGTCTGGCCCTAGATTCCGACCTTCCAGAGGTAAAAAAATGGAAGGAAAGGTACATCGAAGAACTGCAGAAATAGTTGTTATTTCGTGATGGTATAAAATGCTGTATGAACCACAGGGCATCTTGTATGCACAACCCGTTTCGATTGATCCCCCTATTGATAGTTCTCGCAATGCTACCCGTGCCAGTGGCTCAGGCGGAAAGCAAGACTCCCAAACGATGTCAGCCTATCGGTCGAGTGGCGTCTCCCCAGGGCAAGGTCGTTTGCGATGGGGATCAATTGCCGCTGATTCGTTTGATACAAAGAAATTTGCAGTTTGCCTGCTTTTCAACGGCTGAACTGATCCCGATTGTTGGTGGTCAACTAGCCAAAAAGTGTCCAGCATCGAGAGAGTTGAAACAGACCTGTTCCCGAGTGAGCCTATCAGGTTGCACAAAAAGGGGAGATGAATCTACCGCGTTATTGCTAGACAAGCCGAATGGATCGGTCCTTTTACAAACGCCAGATCAATTGAGCTGGACGCCCATACCAGAAGCCGTTGAATACAGAGTCAGTGTTATACCTGCGGACGCAAAGCCTCTTTGGTTTCGTCAAGTGAAGGGCAACGAAATGGCTTATCCCACCGATGCTGAGCCATTGAAGGCAGGCTCTGTCTACTCGGTGGTTGTCCAGGCGTTAGATGCCTCGGGCAATTCCATCGCCCAGAATTCGACGACTCTCATCGTTTTACATGATTCAGAGCAGCAAAAAATCGCAAGGATTAAAGCAGTCATCGATGCTGCCGGATTGAGTGACGATGATCGCGCTCTTGAGACGGAGGTGCTCTATAGAGACCGACGATTGCAAGAGGCCAGCATTAGCCTACTAGAGACTAGGGTCACTGCTGGATCTCAGAATCCAAACATTTATAAGGTATTGGGCGATCTTTACCGGCAGGAGGGATTGATTGATCTAGCGGGAGACAGGTATACCACTGCAGCAGATATCGCAGCCAAGCAGAATGATGAGGAGCTGCTCTCTGAAGTGCAGAAAGAGCTTCTGGAGCTTGAATCTAGGGCTGAAAGTATTGATTCAAAGACCACCAAGTAAAACGAAGGGTGCCCAAAAATAGGGATGCTTATAATCCTTGGAGTGCATCAACTCAAGCTGAGCCTGCTGCAGGGCTTGAGCGTAGGGCTGACCCTTTGCGATCCGTTGGTAGAACCCCGCAGCCAAGAGACTGGTGGATCTTGAGTTGACTTGCCATAACGTTGCGATCGCATTCTTTGCGCCTGCCTGAGTTGCTAAACCCGCTAACCCTAATTCGCTGCGACTATCCCCTTTGGCAGACTGGCAAGCTGAAAGAAACAGTAGGTCTAAACCTTTGGATCGGTTGCTAGTGCGTTCCAGAATGAGCTGCTCTAGCTGTTGAACGCCTATTTTTTCCTGCCAAGCAACCAGATAGGTATCCTGTGGATTGGACGAAAATTGCCCATGCGTGGCTAGATGCAGGTAAGAATAACTCGGCAGCTTCTCCTTTATGTTTTGAAGCGTAAAGGATTGGTTGACCAATGCTTTTGTTCGGGACGCACCAAATACTTCAGAGATTGAATCTGCTTCCTGTTCCACCTCAAGGAGCTGTGGTAATTTCAGTGCCTGTGAGGTAGGGCTATTCGAGGCACCAGCAAACAATATTTTAGGCTTTTGGGTAGACGGTCTTTGAGTTTCAAGCTGCGCCCCCAAACTCGTCGCAATCTCGTATTTTTCTAAAAGATGCTGGGATCCATCATGCAAAAATCCTATCGGGATATTATCCAG
>JBHJNL010000144.1:0-17748 GCA_050330855.1 Thermosynechococcaceae cyanobacterium
TTAAGGCGGGACAGCTTGCCCCGCATGGATTTTAGCTTTTGCCTGATAGAGTAAGCGCTTCAGCCATTTTCGTTAGATAAGACCCACACTAAAGTGTCCCGCTTTAAGCTGTATCCCGTGGATTGCAGCCGTAAAAATCGTTCAATGGGTCATAGCTGCTATTTAGATGTAGACCTACCAATGCTGTAACTACAACACCCCTGAACCCCTTTGCATTAACTTCAATGAGATCCGTCAGCAATTTATAGACATCAGACCGTTCACCAAACTCAGAGAAATTCTCTGCTGACTTAGTTTTGGCAACTCCAATTCTTGTAATCACATAGAACTTTCCAGCTTCGTTTCTTTCTAGTACGCCTGCCATTACCCAATTCCTAGAAATGATTTTGATATGCTTTGTAGGCGTTTGTTTTCGCTTACTCTCAGAGCTTTAAGAATGAGGGCGAATTCGAGTACATCCAGCCTCCTTTCAAATTTTTCAATTTTCGATATATCAGGTTGTTTTACTCCAATCAGTTGGGCTAGCTCATCCTGAGAGATGTTTAGCCTTTTTCTCTCTAAGGCAAGCTCTTCAATCAAGGCTCTATAGCTAGCATCAAAGATAGTTTTGTCTCTTTTCATGGCAACGATCATGCTATACTTCACAAATTATTCGAATTAGGAATATTTTAGTGAGAAGTATCTCTCTCTTTTCCGGTGCTGGCGGTATGGATCTTGGTTTCGTTTATGCTGGCTACGAAATAGTGGCTGCCAATGAGTTAGATCCTCATGCGAGTGCAACATATAGAGAGAATCATCCTCACTCCAAATTATTGGCAGGAGACATCAGTCAGTATAAAGATGAGCTAGCTGCCTTTGGCGACATAGATGTGGTCTTTGGAGGACCGCCATGCCAGGGCTTCTCCGTCGCCGGGAAAATGAATCCTGATGATCCCCGTAGTCGCCTGATCTTTACCTTCGCAGAGTTGATAGAACGCATTCAGCCACAAGCGTTTGTGATGGAAAATGTTAAAGCCTTGGGAAAGTTGGCTAAGTTCTCACAGATCCGGGATTGTTTGGTTGCTAGATTTCAACGGGCTGGATATTCGGTCCAAATTCACATATTAAATTCAAAAGACTTTGGCGTTCCGCAGTCAAGAGAAAGGGTTTTCTTCATTGGAACTAGGTGCGGTAAGAGGCAGGTGCTGCCGCAAGCTTTAAATATATATAGAAGAGTCGCGCCTACTCTGCGTGAGGTAATTGTCCCTCTTGGCAAACCTGGCAGTTTCAGGAATGACAAGGTTTGCAATGCAAAGATAACTTTAGCGGCAAAACCTGTCTTGAGAAAATCACCATACGCAGGTATGTTGTTTAACGGTCAAGGTAGACCCCTTAATCCTGATGGTTGGGCAAGTACGCTTCCGGCAAGCATGGGCGGGAATCGCACGCCAATCGTTGATGAAAAACACTTATATAACAATGAACCCTCATGGGTTGAGGAGTATCATCGCAACCTCATGAGCGGAGGGCGACCGCAAGGAATGCATGAGGTGCCATCTTATCTGAGAAGGTTAACGATAAATGAAGTTGCCATGCTCCAAGGCTTCCCAGAAACTTACAAGTTCTGTGGTCCTAACAGCAAGGTCTATTCTCAAATTGGTAATGCTGTTCCGTGCGATTTAGCGTATGTGGTTGCTAGCGCTGTTTTCGCTACTCTGTCCGGGAAAATTACAGCTAGGGCAGAAAATATTCCTAGAGGAGAAAATCTAGAGCTGGCACTCTTTTAAAATGATAAAAATGAGCTGTGATCGCAATGCAGCAGGCGGAGGAGGCCCCACAACGGGCTAAGCAGTTAGAAGCATTGTTGCGATCGCAAGGTATCAACCCCGATCAGCCCTAAAGAACACTACTGCGGCATATATTTCTGCACCACAGACCAACCAGACAAGGAAACTAAGGCTAAGGCCACAAATAAAACGCTGTTGATTTTTAAGTGAAGCGATCGCGCCCAAGGCCGTTGCGGATGAATGCGCGTTGCCGACCAAGCCGAGCCGAGGGCAAGAACCACAACCGCTAACCCAACGGGTAGATGCCAAGAATGGCCTAGACTTCCGTAGTAGCCGAGGGTGCCCACGACGCCAATGGCAAGCAGGTTCACGATCAGTAACACGAGGGTTAGACCCATACCTCGATGGAGAATACGAAGCCATTTCTTCGGCTTAGCACCGGGCTGCAGTCGTTGTCTTCTCAGCATGAGGCCCACAACGGCTAAGGCGAAAAATAGCGTCACGGTGAGGCCCATTGACCAAGCCGCAATACGCCACAGCCACATGAAAGAAGGTAAATGCACAATGGAGTCCCCGCATAGAGAGTGCAGACAAATACTAGCAAAATTCCCGGTGTCCAGTCGGGGCTTAAATAGAGGGACCGAGCTTGGACGCAGTATAGCCCGGACTCAGCTTGAATTGATGCTGCAACTCTCTGACTTCTGGGTGATCGGGGTCGACATTGGCCCACATCTGGAGCCAGCTTTCGGCCCCTGCGAATTCATTTTTCGCGAGCAATACTCTGATTTGAGCGCGGCTGAAGGCGGCAAATTCATCGTAGTGGAATCGCTGTCGTTTAATCAGGGGCTGCAGTATTGACTCTGCCGCTTCAATGTTCTTGTCTTTAAGGAATGCCAGAGCCAAGGAACTGCGGGCCATTACATACTCTGGAAACCGCTCGGTGATCTCAGTCCACAGGGCGATCGCTTCGGCCTCACGCTTCTGCAACAGATAGGTTCCGGCTAGGTTGTTGAGGATATGGGGGGCATCGGGTTCCTGCTCCTGGGCCTGCTTATAGAGGCGTTCCGCCGTTTGAAAGTCGTCTAGATTCTCACTTTTCATCAGCCGATTGGCTTTTAGTAACAGCTTCTCCAGCTTGGGGTCATGCTGCCAGAGCGGTTCTTCATGGAACTCATAGGCAATGAGCTGAATCTCTTGCCATTCTCCCCGTAGCCAGAGGCGCGCTGATTCACTATCGGGCAGCAGGTCGGCTTTGGCTGCATCAAGTGCCGCTTCATGGCGCATTTGATCGGTTCCCTGCTGTCCGAGGGCAAAGTCTCGCAGTAAGTCAGAGCGATCGAGAATATTGGCAAGGCTGATGGCAAGCGATCGCCCTACCGGATCGCCGCGTTCTAGAAGCTGTGGCAATAGGGCGATTATGTAGGGATAGTCCCGTAGATACTGCTCGGTTGCGGCTTTGATGTCTTCCTTTTTTGTCTGGTGGGTGATGACTTCGACTAACCCTTCCAGCACCGATCTAGGTATCCAATAGTAAAACTCGAAGGGCCAAGCGCCTTGGCGCTGTCCCAGGGGCTGATTGAGATCGTTGAGGTTATCCGCCGCTAAGCTAAACTGCGATCGCTCCAATATCCCCTGCCATTTTTGGCGAGCTAAATGGGGCTGACCGGAGCGGGCCATCGCCACCGCCACCAAGTGCAGGAACATCGGGCTTTCAATACTCTCATCCCAATCGCTGGTCTGCTGAGCTTGTTCATAGAGCTGCAAAATTCTGGCATCGTCACCCAAAAAGCTAAGAGCTTCAGCTCGCTTTGTCCAGCTTTCGGATGCATCCTCTTGACTGGCTTGCAGTTGTTCTGCAGTGGCGCGGGCGGCGTCCTGTTCTCCAGATAGACATTGGTAGCGAACCAGATTGGCAAGGGCATGAATATTATGGGGATGGGTTTCTAGGGTTTGGTGACATAGGGCGATCGCCCCTTCCAAGTCCCCTTGCATAAACGCCACTAAGCTGAGATTGTTACGGGCCGGGGCAAACTCAGGATGTTTTTCTAGCAGGGCTTCTTCGGCGGCACGGGACTTTTCATATTCGCCTTCTTCGAGGTATGCCTGCGCCTGTTCGTGAAGGACGGCTAGCTCAAACCCTTGATCACGGGGCAAGTTAAGATCTTCTAAAAGCTCATCACAGTGGGATTCTAGCTCAGTAATAAGATCGCGGGCTGCCTCTGCCTGCCCATGGTCGGGCCACCGTTCGAGACAATGCTGGAATGTGTTGAGGGCCAGCAAAAAATGTCCATTTTTTAAATAGATGCCCCCCATGACATAGTTGATGCTGGCGTTGTTCGGTTCTAGAGCGAGGTATTGCTCACAGGTGCGCTGGTAGAGATGATGACTTTGCAGCTCGTAGTAGACCGAGAGCAGGGCATCGAGCACTTGGGATTGATTGGGGTTGGTGCGATTGAGATCGGTGAGCACTTCTAGGGCTTCGGTCCACTGTTCCCGCGCCATCATGGCTTCGGCTTTCCGCAGTTCGGGCAGGAAGTTTTTGGCTCCAAAGCCGCTGGCTTTTGTGACCTGCCAAGTGCGTTTTTTATTTTTCTTCGCCATAGTTTCACTGCTCGATGCTCGGTGATGGAGACCCTGCATCGATGGGGCCACTTTTAGAATCCCATAGGTATTTTGCGATCGCAACCCATAACCCACCCAAAAAGAGCTGCCTTCACCGAAAAAGCCAACTCGCCTTTTAGATCTGGGCATCCTAAGAGAGTCAGCATTTAGGCGTCTACAGGCAGCGATCTCAATGGAAACGGCGGTTGAACTCATTAATCTCAGTAAACGCTTTGGCGATTCGGAGGCGGTTGATCGGCTCCATCTGCAGATTCCTCTGGGGTGTTTCTATGCGTTGCTGGGTAGCAACGGCGCGGGCAAAACAACAACGCTCCGCATGATGGCCGGATTGTTAAAGCCCGATCAGGGTGACGCGGCTATTCTAGGCAACAGCATTACCCAGCGCCCGGAAGCCGCCAAGCAGCCCTTGGCCTATGTACCGGACGATCCAATGCTCTAGCTACGTCCGATGGAGTATCTAGAGTTTGTGGCGGGTCTCTGGCAGATTCCGCCAGATCAGGCAGCGGCTCAAGCGCTTTTAGAAGAGTTTGAAATGTGGGATCGGCGGGGAGAGTTTATCGAAACGTTTCCGCAGGGGATGAAGCAGCGGCTAGCGTTGGCGGGGGCGTTTATTCACAGTCCCAAGGTGATGCTGCTCGATGAACCCTTGACGGGGATTGATCCACCGATGGCGCGGCTGATTAAAGATAAGCTGAAAGCCTATGTTCGTGATGGGAATACGGTGGTGATGACCACTCACATCATGACGTTGGCAGAGCAACTGGCACAGCGGATCGGGATTTTCCATGCAGGTCGCTTGTTGGCGGACGGAACGTTGGCTGAGCTGCAGGCGCAGACGGGTGAGGAGACGCTTGAAGATATTTTTATTCAGGTCACTCGTCCTCAGCCTGTGGCTGGAGTATAGCTGTGCAGGTTAGGACATTACCTTGGCTACTTCGCCACGAGTGGCGGTTGTGGTGCCGTCATCAATACGGTTTGACCTTATTGGTCAGCACATCTAAACAGCTCTTGGGGATATCGCTTATTTGTGAAGTTGGCCTGATTGCGGTGGGCTTCTTCAAAAATGACTTTGGCTATCCCGTGGAGTACCTTCTGGAGTATCTGCAGCGGAATCTACCTCAAAATCCTGATGCGGCTCTCTGGATGGCTGTCGTTGCTTGGTTCTGGATGTTCTTCTTCAATTTTCTTGAAATCTCTAAATATCTGAACGCTGTTCTTACCCAGTCTTCGAGCTTGCCTGCATTCGTTTCTTCTCCACTCAGACCCCAACATCTCTTCACCGCGAAGTATGCCAAAGTGGCTGGAGCCACGCTGCTCAGGCAGGCTCCCTTATTTCTCTGTTGCTGACTTATCTATTGGCCGTCTTTACAAGCTTTTGTGGGTGTGATCATCACTGACATTCTGTTGACGGTTCAGTGCACAAGTCTGTCAATGTGGCTGATGCTATTAGTCGCAAGATGGTGGGGCGTACGAAGAGCCTTCGCGATAAACATAATAGGTTCAGCTTTATTCGTTCTGATCTTGCTTTGCTACTTATTTGTCATGTCTGATTCTAATGGAGAGATGCAGGCGCTTTGGCAACTTTGGCAGCAGCACACAGGAGAACACCTGTGGTGGAGAAAAGAGAGCTGGCTATGGTTCCCTGCCCGCACAGTACTGCTAGATCCAAAGGCAATTCTCACAATGACCTTACTCAGTTGCGGATTGGCTTGGGCAAGCTGTCAGCTTCTGCCTAATCTATTTATTGATGTTATTCAGCAGCCTCTGATTACAAAACAACGCCCTTTCTCTCGTCGTCAGCAGGTATTCACGAGTGGCATCGTTCGTAGCGTCATGCTCAAAGAGTGGCGTATCTTACTGCGGTCCACACGATTCAGGACTATTGGAGTGTGTCTGAACAGCGTCATCATTGCAGAAATACTGATTCTGTCTTATGTACCGGATTTTGCCCTAACGGATCGGTGGCTTGCTCTTTGCGGTTTGTTTATTCTATGGACGGCAACGATAACGACAAAACTCTTCATCCACGTCTGTTTTGCCCAGAGCCAGGACTTGAGGTGGTTGGGATCAGCTCCCACAACAAATCTAAAGCTACGTCTGAGTAAGCTACTCGCAATATTGTTGATGATTTGGGGTGTGTTTATTCCGATTGTGGGTGCGATCGCAATTTCCAACGGCCCTGCAATTTTAATGGTGTCAATGCTGCTGCCCATGACTATCAGCAAAGCGGTGATGTCAACGTGGCACGCGGACGTGTTGGCGTTGACCACTCAAAACCTATCAACCCTGAGGTGGGCAACACGAGATCACACGCTGAGCTATTTAGAAGCTGCTAGTACGCTGGGTTGGTTAGGGCTTGCGGTTTGTTTGTATCTGCAATATTGGCTTTATGGAGTTGCGATCGCACTTCTATTAATCTCAATCATGGCCCTAGCCTATGGGCAGAGTCGCCCGCCGAACAAGATCTCAGTGGCCCCAGTGCCAGATTGTTGAGCGTTAGAACACTACGAAAAAAATCCTGGTAGATTAAATTAGAGATAGAGAGTGATCATCAATTCAGGGCAACTTTGAAGCAAAGTCAATGACCTCCACACTATCAGCGACCCAAACAGCCTTAACGTTACCTGACCACACCCAGTTGCCTGAGTCAGACGGCACATTCGTGAAGAATTTTCAAGAACACCCGCAGAGCATTTTACTCACTGAATCAATTCGCCCAATTTTGGAGCGACGCCATCCCGACGGCCAATACTGCATCGGTCAAGACTCCGGCATTTACTGGCGCTTAGTTGACCCACCCGAAAAGGGAGCAGAATCCCCTGACTGGTTCTATGTGCCCAACGTGCCTCCCACTCTAAATGGGAAACTGCGCCGCTCCTATGTGTTGTGGAAAGAGTATGTCGCCCCTCTGATTGCCATCGAGTTTGTCTCAGGTGATGGCAGTGAAGAAAGAGACCCTACCCCACCTTCTCAAAACGAAGGCAATAGAGTCGGTAAATTTTGGGTTTATGAAAAGGCCGTTCGGATCCCGTACTATGCCATTTATGAAGTTGAGAAAGCGCAGGTAGAAGTCTACCATCTGCAAGATGACGCCTATGAACTCATCCGTGCCAACGAACGAGGCCATTACCCGATTGGGCCTCTAAAGGTCGAGCTAGGGATCTGGCAAGGGGCTTATCAAAATGCTGCCCTGCCGTGGCTAAGGTTATGGGATGCTCAGGGCAACTTGCTATTATCGGGGGAAGAGCAGGCAGAACAGGAACGACAACGAGCAGAGCAAGAACGGCAACGGCGGGAACGGTTAGAGGTGTTTTTGCGATCGCAAGGCTTTGACCCAGACAACCTTCCAGAATCATAGGAGCGATCTGTGCACATTAGGCAACCGCACCTTTGCCAAACAATCGTCCACTCTCTAAAGTATTGGTGTGAACCTTTTCAGTACTGGCCCATAAGACTTTCGGGAACATTTAGGCTCCATCCAAAAGACGGGCAATATGGAAAATACCATCCCCCTGGTTCACAAGCGGATGTTGGGTATGGCCGATGACAACACCTGCAAAGGGTGCATAAACTTTGATATTGGTGCTGCCCAACGTATCTGAAATAGAGCCAATATGCTGCCGTTTAGTCACCTGCTGGCCTAGCTCAATATGCCGATGCAGAATGCCGCTCCGCGAGGCCCTCACCCATCGGGATTCTCTCAGTTCTAAAGATTTGGTCTGCTGTTCAAGCATCGGTCGCTCAGGCAGCATCTCGAGCATTGCCATCACCTGTAACACACCAATGACGCCCACTTGGATAGCATAGGCGTCAAACCGCAGGGCTTCACCGGCTTCATAGAGGAGTATCGGAATGCCCTGCTGGGCTGCGGCTTGACGTAGGGAGCCATCCCGCGTATTGGAATGCAACATCAACGGGGCATTAAATGCCTTGGCACAGCGATAGGTTTCGGGGTCGTCTAGGTTGGCGCGAATCTGAGGCCAATTGGTGCGGTGATTGGCAGCGGTATGCAAATCAATGCCGTGGGTGCAGTGACTGACCACCTCTGTCATAAATAAATGGGCCAGCCGACCGGCCAGTGATCCCCGTGTCGAGCCAGGGAACGACCGATTGAGATCGCGGCGATCGGGGAGATAGCGTGACTGTTCAATGAAACCAAAGATGTTCACAATGGGCACCGCGATCAATGTGCCGCAGAGGGTTTTCGGCTTGACCTGCGCGAGCACCTGCCGGATGATATCGACGCCATTGAGTTCGTCACCATGAATGGCCGCGCTGAGCCAGAGTCGTGGGCCAGGTCGAGTCCCGTTAATGACGGTAACGGGCAGCGATAGCATGGTCTGGGTGGGCAGACGAGCCACCGGGAGATCAATTTGTTGACGTTGGCCAGGGTTGACGGTGGTGTCTCCGACTTGAATGGCGGTGGCTTCTTCCATTAATACTTGATGCGATCGCGATTCTTTCCAGAGGCCGCATTCTTCTCTAGGAAGTCAATAATCTTACCGGCCACATCAATATCCGTTGCTTTTTCAATCCCTTCGAGTCCCGGCGATGAATTGACTTCCATCACGACGGGGCCGTGGTTAGACCGCAAGATATCAACCCCCGCAACCCGTAGGCCCATAGCTTTAGCGGCGCGAGTTGCAGTGCTGCGTTCTTCTGGGGTGAGTTTAATCTTGGCTGCACTGCCGCCTCGGTGAATGTTAGAGCGGAACTCGCCGGGAGCACCTTGGCGCTTCATCGCAGCAATGACGCGATCTCCCACCACAAAACAGCGAATATCCATGCCCTTAGCTTCTTTAATAAATTCCTGGACCAAGATATTGGCATCTAGGCCACGAAAGGCTTCAATGACCGAAGTTGCCGCCTGCTGAGTTTCGGCCAGAACAACGCCGATGCCCTGGGTTCCTTCTAGCAGCTTAATCACGACAGGCGCACCGCCGACGGATTCTAACAGTCCGTCAATGTCTTTAGTAGAGTGGGCAAAACCGGTGACGGGCAGACCGATGCCGTGTCGGGCCAAGATTTGCAAACAGCGCAGCTTGTCACGAGAACGAGAGATTGCCTGAGATTCATTGGCGCTGAAGACGCCCATCACTTCAAACTGCCGGACTACGGCTGTCCCATAGAACGTCTGAGCTGCCCCAATGCGCGGAATAATCGCGTCCACGCTTTTTAGGTCTTCACCTTGATAAATCACCTTGGGTTTATGGGAGGTGATATTCATGTAGCAGCGCAGATAGTCAATGATGCGGACCTCATGGCCTCGTTCTTCCCCTGCTTCCTTGAGGCGTCGGGTGGAATAGAGAGACGCATCCCGAGACAAAATGGCAATTTTCATAGCACTCAAGTTCTCTGCTGTTCTAGTGTAGAGTGCAGCGCTGCACTCTGAAGGAAGGATTGTCCAGGATCTACTAGAAAGCGCCCTCGAACGGCTTCGCGCCCTAAAAGCATCCGAAACCCCATATTGTCGCGGTTGGTAAGGGTCAATTCAATGGGCCAGGTCTGGTGATTGAGGGTCACCTCGGTCTGAATCACAAAGCGCAGTTCGGCTTTGCCCCCGGAGTTTCGGATTTCTCGCCGGTCGAGAAGCTCCGCCTCAGCCTCAATCACAAAAGCATCATTTTTTTGTTCAGGATGAATCTTAAAGCGGAGCAGGGTTTGACCCTGTTGCTCAAAGGCCTCAATCTCAAAGGCATGGAGGGCCGAAGACCGCGCCCCTGTATCAATTTTGGCTTTAATTTGCTCAACCCCTAGATGGGGCAGCGAGATCCATTCGCGCCAGCCCATAATAGGGCGCATCGGATTGGGGCGTGAGGGGTCAGACATGGGAGTAGTCATCTATCGTAGGTGCGTCATCTATGACGATTGCAAAATTTAGGGGTGAGGAGGCAGGTTCGTGGCCTGGGAATGGGGGGCCGCTGTTACAAATCGCTGGGTAGGGTAGGCGAAGGAGATCTGATCGTGCTGAGCAAAGGTTCTCAGGATATCTTCCCAAATGGCTTGCTCTGTACTTCTGCGCTGTCGGGGTTCGCAGAGATAGCGCATCGTCAGCAGAATGCCGCTTTCTTGCACGGAGGTATAGACGATGGGGGTGAGTTTAGAGTAAACGATCATATACTTTTGAGCAGCGGCTCGCAGTCGATTCTGGGCGGAGGCACTGAGGTCTTCTGCATGGCGGTTGGCAATTTTAAGTAAGAGGTGTTTAGCCTGCTCCCAATCGCTTTCAAAGGTTAACAAGACCGGAATCTCATTCCAAAGATATTGAAATCCCTGGGAATAATTGGCGACCGTTTCTTGGAAAACTTTACCATTGGGCACATGGATGACGCGGCCCGTACTTTGATCGGCGGCCACCCAGTTGCCAATTTCCATGAGCGTAAATTGAAAAATTCGGATGTCGATTACGTCTCCGGCCTGGTCACCGATTTGGATGCGATCGCCCACTTGAAAAGGCTGTCGAGAGAGAATGAAGGCCCACCCCACGACATCAACAATGGGTTCCTTGAGAGCCACCGCCAGACCCGCCGTCACAATCCCCAGAAAGGTGGCGATGTTTTGGAGTTCAGGCACCCAGGGTCGACCAGCGCTAAAGATGGCAAACCCGAAGCTGACATAGCCGATCCACTTTCGCCATCCATAGAGAATGCGAGGATCTTTAACCCGACGATTGAGCAAACGTAGCGCAATCCAGCGGAAGCTCAGCACAAAGATAAGGCCGACGGCAGAAGCGATCAGCTTATTTTGAAGCTCAGGGTCTATGCCTAGAGTTGCATTAAGCTGGCTGAGCAGATCCATAGGTCAAAAGAGTAAGCATGACCCATACTACAGAGTTTAGGGGCAACCACAGCGACTTTTTGCATCGACAAGTGACCCAGCCGTCAAGTGAATAAACCTTGGCACAGGTTGTACACATCTATGACACATCGCCTATCTATAGTCACACCTAATTGTCTGCGAAAAAGCGATATTGAGTGTCCTCATGCTCAGGTGCAAGGTACACTAGCCCTGCAGAGTCTGTGGGGCTAGGTCGTGACGAGGAGCCACTGTAGAACAATCTGCGACGACCCTGACTCGCCCCATCACAGTGACGAACCAGCCTTAGCTTATTACTAGGACTGGTTTCGTTCAGCGTCCCCTCCGTATCCAGTCTGAAGTTTATCCCACTGACTTGCTTTGCATATGGCTATGACCTTGTCTGCAAGAACCGAGAAAGACTCGTCTTCTGCTCTCGTACTTCCTGTGTTGAAACAGAACAATTGGCAGCAAGATGGTTTCTCTCTGCCAAAGATTCAGACCTTCAAGCAACGAGAGTATCTGCCGACTGGACAAGACCGACTCTGGGCCATCAATGCGGGTATGGTTTGTATCTCTACGTTTCATGCAGACGGTACAGTCGTGCCCCTAGGACTGTGGGGAGCAGGTGATATGGTGGGCCATCTGCTCACGAGGGTGAAGCCTTACCAAATTGAATGTCTATGTGATGTAAAAGTACATCAATGTCTGCAGATAGACTCCCACGCCTTCAGTCAAGCCATGCGTGCTCATCTTCATCAAAGCGAGATTCTGATCATGATTCGTCATGGTCCGCTGCGCATGCGGATGAGAACGTTATTGACATGGTTTGCCCACCGGTTTGGACAGGTTTCTGAGGAGGGTTCGATTGTGTCTAGGCGACTGACCCATCAAGTCATTGCAGATATCATCGGCGCAACACGAGTGACGGTCACCCGCTTGATGCAAGAGCTTGAGCAAGAGGGTTTTTTGCACCGGGTTCAAGAACATTTCATCTTTGGGTTCGCAGGGGTTCAAGCAGGGGTCAAGGCTCGTGAACAAAGCAGGGTATAGATTTGCCCGCTAGCGCAACGGCCACCAAGCCACCTTATCGCGGGTGGCACCGTAGACGCCTTTTAAACCCTCTGGATCGCACACTTCAATGCGATCGCCAGACACCTCTGGCTGACTATTTTTTTGCAGGAGACCCACCTTCGTCATGCCCTTAAGCACCTGCTCTACGGTGCGATGGTTGAGCTGGCAGGCCCGGGCAATAATATCCACCGAGAGATCGAAGCAAAAGATGCCATCGACCTTGGGTTGATTACCCAAGATTCGTTCTTGGTAGATCAGCGCCCTCAGCAAAGCCGCAACGGCCTGGGGCGGATAGGTGCTGCAGTTGAGCAGATGATATTGAAACTTTTCTCGCAGCTCTAAGAGCAATCGATAACGCTGCTGAAAGGCCGCATTCTCTTGGTACAGCCTTTGCACCACCGCTTGGGGAATCTTGATGACATCTGCCGTCTTATAGGCTTCTACCAAGCTAGGAAATCCTCGATAGACCAGCCCATCGCCACAGTCTAGGTCAAACATACCGAAGCATCCCCCCGGATAAGTCAAGGCAATCACCCGATCTAACGGAGCGCTGCGGACAATCACCGGACCACCGTGAACCAACGTATAGAGATACTCCAGAGCAATATCCGGCTCGTAGGCGGTATAGATGGGGCGACCCGAATAGAGCTTCTCTTGTAAGCTTTGCACTTCACTGAGGCCATCGACTAACTGGTCAGCGCTGCAGTCTCGAAACAAAAAGTTCTGCTGGAGTCGCGCCGCCACGTCATCGAAGGTTGAAACAGATTGCTGGATTCGCTTGGCCACTCAAAGTCTCCTGCCGTACCTGACCTCATTGTGTCACGCAGTACAGGTCGCACCAAATTCAAACGCACATGAATTTGAAAACATTTGTATTTCATTTTAGATCAATCTGAGATATGATTCTATTTGAAGTAAGCATTGCTCGCGGATTAGGAGTGAAAGCATGCAGACCAAGCCCAGTACTTTAGAGCTACAGAAGTCAAAAGAAAGTCCCAAGCCTAAAAAATCGCTTTATTGGTTGGCTTGGGTTGCGTTAGGGCTGGGGGGTAGTCTTGCGATCGCATCCCTCCGTAGCGGCTGGGTCAGCAGTGCCTTCACCTGGCAAGGTTGGTTAGCGATCTCAGCAACGGTAGCGGCTTTCTGCGGAAATGCTCTCACGCCATTGCCTGCCGAGATTGTGTTCTTGGGTGCGGCGGCCCTGCTGTTTCTAACGGGCGTTCTAGACGAAAAGGCCGTCCTCTCTGGCTTCAGTAACTCTGGAATGATTACGGTGGCGGTGCTGTACATCGTTACCACGGGCCTCCAGCAAACCGGAGCGCTCAATTGGGTGTCTCAACGCGTGCTAGGGATGCCCACAACCCAATCTCAGGCTTTAACCCGAATGATGCTCCCCGTGATGGGCATTAGCGCCTTTCTGAATAACACCCCGGTGGTGGCGATGTTTATCCCCGTCATCAACGACTGGTGCCGAAAGCTTCGGTTTAGCCCATCTAAACTAATGCTGCCCCTCAGCTACGCAGCCATTTTTGGGGGACTGTTTACGCTGATTGGCACCAGTACCAACTTGGTGGTGAATGGACTACTGGTTGACGCCACCCAAGGACCAGGGATGAAGCTCTTTGACATTACTGCGGTGGGTCTACCCTGCGGCATCGCTGGCTTTTTGTTTTTGTATTTTACGCAGGGGTGGCTACTCCCCGACCGTCAGCCGGTTTTGAGCGAAACCGATGATCTGCGGCAATACACCGTCGAAATGACGGTGGTGCCCCATGGCCCCATGGTGGGCAAAAGTGTTGAGAAGGCGGGGCTACGGCACCTACCCGATCTCTACTTGGCCGAGATTCAGCGAGGCACTCAGCGGCTCCCGGCCGTGAGTCCCACAGAGGTTTTGCAAGGGGACGATCAGCTCTTGTTTGTGGGGGTTGTGGATTCAGTGCTTGACCTACAGCGCCTCAATGGACTGCAGCCCTCTACCGATCAGGTTCTGAAGCTGGATGTGCCCCGCAGTGATCGGTGCTTGTTAGAAGCGGTGGTCTCTAATACCTGCCCGTTGGTGGGGCGTACCATTCGCGAAGGTCAGTTCCGTACCCAGTACAATGCTGTTGTCGTGGCGGCCGCTCGCAACGGCGAACGATTGGCTGGCAAGGTGGGCGATATTCGTCTCCAGGCCGGCGATACCCTGCTGCTAGAAGCCCATCCATCTTTCTTGAATGAGCGACGCATCTCGCGTGATTTTTATCTGATCAGTGATATCCCCAACTCAGAACCGCTCCGTCATGGGCGATCGCTATGGGCCTTGGGTCTGACGCTGATGATGGTCGTCCTCGCCGCCACGGGTTTGTTAACGATGCTGCAGGCTGCTGTTCTGGCTGCCGTTGGGATGCTCATCTTTGGCTGCTGCTCCCCGAACCAAGCGATTCGCAGCATTGAGTGGCCCGTCTTGCTGGTGATTGCAGCCGCCCTCGCCCTCGGGCAAGCGCTAGACTCTACCGGAGCGGCTAAGACCATTGCCATTAGCCTCGTTAACTTAGCAGGCAACAATCCCTGGCTAGTTTTAGCCGCCATTGTGACCACGACCACGATCTTGACAGAGGTGATCACCAATAACGCGGCGGCGGCACTGATCTTTCCCATTGCCTTTTCCCTAGCAAAGGAGATGGATGTGAGCTACATGCCCTTTGTAATTGGCATTATGATTGCGGCCTCGGCCAGCTTTGCCACACCAATTGGCTATCAAACCAATATGATGGTCTATGGTCCAGGGGGCTATAAGTTTACTGATTATATGCGGGTGGGCATCCCCCTCAACATTCTCTATGGGGTGGTCACGGTTGCAATTACCCCCCTCATTTACCCTTTCTAGCTCGGGCTTGCTATCCTAATTCCCCCAGGATTGGGGGAATTAAAGATTTTGACCCTAAAAATGGGGACTAGGGGGGCCAGTACAGAGCCTAATTGGACTTTTAAATTAGTCTCTGCATCTATTAGAGTGCTGCTGTTAATTGGTTTTGGCAACTCAGTGCTGATAATTTTGTCTGAGAGGTTGATGCAGAATGCCTGGGCAAACGGTATGCTTTGCTGACATCACAATCCCTATCCCTAAAAGCTTGGGGAATTCCTAGAATAGGAAAAAACGTCTGACGAGGAAATTGTTGGACCAGTGGCTGCTGAACAGAATCACACCCAAGCACCAGTAAGTCTGCCTGTTCTGCCACCATGACTGCGTTCAATTCTGTGGCCACATCCCCAAAACATAGGTGGGTTGTAAAGGCACCGCGCCACTCTTCGGCCAGTGAACGAACTCGCCATAGCAACAGATCCGCTCTTGTGAACTGCATGGCATCATCAGAGAATGTCTGCTTTAGCACATGAACCACATGAATAAACACAGATTGACGGGATGCTAGCTGCATCTGGTGTGCGATGCAAAAAACCATATCGAGGGCAGTATGACTCTCCTCAGAATCGCTGTAACCGATTACCAAATTAGTTGGGTGCGATGAGGGTTCATAAACAGGAGCAAAAGACGGAACACCGGGCCTAAGAAGAACCGGTTTGTTGTGGAACTCTTGCCCGAAAGCACCTTGCAACCTGGCTAGGATTAATTGAATATTCATAGCATTAAATTCATTCCAGGAACTTTTACAGATGAGCAATCTGACCTGTGTCTTGATGAGCAAGCAACAAACAGGCGAAAACTCAAGTTAACCTGAGGATCCTGAAAGAAATTAAACTCACAATACTGCGATTCTCTCAGTCTCCTCTCAATGCTGACGAAGTTAGCTGACGGGCTAGGACTGAGAGGTGTCCTTCTCAAAGATGGCTGTTAATCAATCATCTGTTAGAGATAAGCCCCATGATTTGGTTCCTCCGCTCCAGTGATGCCTACAGTAGATTGCTCTCAGTAGAAAGACACTAGATTAAGCTGACATGGCAATACCATGAGTTAGAGTCTAGCAAATTCTTTAACGGTTGAACATCTAAATCAATCGCTGCTTGAGCCAAAAATCTAGAAAGGGGAGCGCCACCCGATAGCTATACTGAGGGCCATAGATCAGTCCCTTCTGTTGAAGGCTGTTGAGTGCTCCTTGGAGACTTCCTCCACGGGAAAGCTGATGCTTTTGGATGTAGTTACGGGCGTGGGGACTATCGGTGGGGTCGAGGGCCAAACTTTCAAGCACCCTAATTTGGCTTGGCGGTAGCAGCAGCAGCAAGGATTCAAAAGTGACAGATATGTCTGTAATGAGGGCCACCATGCTGCGATGGATATGATGGCCTTGGAGAAGTCCAGGCGTCGAAGAGTGGGTTGCGTTGTACTCCAAGCAAACTCTCTTTGCTAACGCGATCGCATCTCCTAAATGTCCCTGCACATAGCTCAAAAAGAGGTCTGCAGCGTGAGTTTCTAGGTCAAGCTTTAAACCAAAAGCCGCCATTTCAGCCACTAGCCAGGGCCGTAGTTCATCATTACTGAGGGGTGACAATGCAATGGTTCGCAGCGCATAATTTTGTCCCCAAGCCTCGGCCATCGCGGTAACTAGGATATAGCTGACTTGATTTTGCTGTTCCATGACCTGGCTCAAGCTCACCTCCCACCGCTCCTGTCGGTCCCAAGAGCGAATATGAGCTACGTTTTGCAACACCACCCCAAGGGGGCAATCTAGACCCTGGCTAAGCTGTTGCGGCAGATCGAGCAACGCCCTGAGTAATGGCCATTCCTTACCCGAGGCCACGTGCCACACGAACCGCGCTCGTCCGGGGACAGATGACTCTAGCGTTACCGGATGTGTCAAACTCCACGCCTGCAGAAATGCGAGTGCCTTGGCGTTGGTAAAGGTGCTGGTAATCACATTGCCAAAGACCTGCAAAAACTGCTGAGGGCTGGTGGTGCGGAGACAGTCAACCTCTAACAATTGCACCTCTATTTGCTGGGCAGCAGCGCGAATTAAGGTGCGACGCCCACTCCCTGGCACTCCAGTCACGAGGCAGTGGGTCTTATCGATTAGCGCTTCCACCAGATCCTCTCGCTGGTCTACACGGTCTACAAATCCTTGGAGCAACACAGGAAGAGGCATGATTTAAAAATGGGAAAGAGATATACAGAAGCAATCATAAGTGACCTTAATCGTAATATCCTGAAGCAGCACTATTTAGTGGTGCTAGTATAAATTGAACAGAACTATTATTTGAGCAATTAGGCTTCAATCGATGGTTGTTAATCCTGTTGTGGATTTCGTTTCGCCGCCCTCTCCATCAGATTGGCACGCTCTAGAGACGACGACTTCGGTCAAGTGCTTGGACAGCGATCGTAGCCAGGGTCTCTCCCTTGAGCAGGTAGCCGAACGTCTCCGGCAGTATGGCACTAATGAGCTACAGATAGATCAGGAAATGGTGTCTAGAGCTATACAGGGCTGAAAAGCTTATACTTCAGTCACTATGAGCGAGGCAAGTAAGCCATGAGTGTAAAGCAAACCTACCAAAACCGTACTGC
>JBHJNL010000145.1:0-10648 GCA_050330855.1 Thermosynechococcaceae cyanobacterium
CATTTGTTGCTCAATATCACGGGGGTAAGGATTCATCTAAAACCACACAAGGGCAGGATGCTTAGACTACCACTCTCCCATTCATATTCTGGATATTATTTAATCCACGATCCTTACTGATGCACCTCCTTAAATGGAAACTTCAGCCAGAGAAGCGATCAAGTCGCTGGACTGCCTCTATTAGGGATTCTAGAAAACAAATTAAACGGCTCCTCCGAGATGCCCCATCTCTTAGAGGTCACATGATTGAAAAGTTCGACCTTTGCTACCAAGACGCGGTTGAAGATGCAAGGGATGAGACTGGGCTGTCGGTGGAAGCATTCCTGCCCCAGTGCCCGTGGAGCTTAGAGCAGGTGCTTGAAAGTGAGTTTTTGCGGTTGAGTTAGGGAGCAATAACGATATCGTTCGCGACATCAAAGGACAATGGAAGAAGATAAAGAATTCAAAGTCAAACGTAAGGCCGGAATGTTGGGTGCGATGGCTTTGGGCGGTGTTTCTATAATGCTTGCAGAGAAGCTGTTCCCACTCAATAACCTAATATCTTTTTGTGCTTCTTTGATGGGAGCGCTAATTGGTGCCAGATTTTGCTACACATTTCCTGGGTCGGTCTTGTTTATCGCCTCTTTATTTGGCCCAAAGGCACGTGACTTCATGGTCACGTTGTTAGAAAGAGACAGAAGCTAATCTAGAATTCTAGAGGAAAAAGTATTTTCTTATGCTATCTAGCCATATTATTCTTTGATGACTATTTTTCTCTTTGAGTCTTACTGGTGAGACCCAGCCATTATTGAGATGATGACAGGGAACTCTCAGTTGAAGATGAGTAAGCCTGCAGTCTAATGCGATCTAACCGGGGATCAACAGAACTGACTGTCACCTCAAGGCGATCGCCCAGCTCCACCGGAAAATCTAGACGTACCGCTAGCTCTACCCCTAAATCTTCTAACAACACCAGGGCTAGGTTCTCGTGTTCCCGTAGCCAGCGCAGCACCTCCGCCTGCCACACGGCATCAGCATGTTGACGGAGATATTCTAAACTCCAGTATCGATTGGTCTGACGCTCAATTAAGGTTGCTTCTTGAGACGTTGTGGTGACGCTGGTAATTAAAGGGGATAGCTCGACCTCACTGAAGGGAAGCGGGTCACCCCTTAAATGGGCCTTGATTTGGAAATGAGCCAGCAGGTCAGCGTAGCGGCGAATCGGGGAGGTCACCTGACAGTAACTCTCTAACCCCAAGCTGGCGTGTCGTAATGGCGTTGTGCCCACTTCGCTGCGGGTCATACATCCTCGAATTGCGCAGGCTCGCACCCACTCCGATGGGAGCTGATTGAGTTCTTCTTCTGGAGGCAGTTCTGGCTGCGGTTGACCTCGAAACGGAAGCGGCAGATTATGAGCCTCGCCATAGTGGGCCGCCACCTCGCCCGTCAAAATCATCATCTCGGCCACAAGATTACGGGCTTCCGATTCATGTAAAACTTCAATCTGTACTCGCTCCCCGTCTACCTTGATCGAGGACTCCGGCAGATTGATATTAATTGCCCCTTGCTGCTTACGCCAGTCTTGACGGCACTTTGACCATTTTGCTAAAGCCAGCAGTTCTGGCTCTGCCTGCACGGCTAAATCTAGCATCTCATCGACATCTTCGTAGGTGAGCCGGTAGGTAGGTTGCACCCGACTCGGACAAATTTCGTAGCTTTCAATGGCACCTGATTCAGTGAGGGTGACGCCAAAGCTGAGGGCGCAGCAAACCTCACCCTGAACCAAGCTCATTGGCCCTGTAGACAGCTCCACCGGGAACATCGGAATCATGCCGGTGGGTAAATAAACTGTGGTGCTCCGGCGCTTCGCCTCTTGATCTAGCTCGTCCCCCAAGACAATCCAGCGGCTGGGATCAGCAATATGAATCCAGAGGCGTTGCTGGCCGTCGTCTAAATGTTCAAGACTGAGGCCATCATCGATTTCTTGGGTACCTTCATCATCAATGGTATAAACCTTGAGATGAGTCAGGTCTGTGCGGAACGGGTCAGGGTCAGGGGGCATATGCTCCAGCCGATCAGCCACGGCAGCGTGAATGTGCGCCGAGAACTCAATCGGAATCTGGCTGCGGCGCAAAAACAGATTCTCGTGGGGATTCCACAATTTTAGATCGACCAGTAGTGTAAAAGCGGCTTCGGGGCTGCCCTGTCGTTTCAAAGCCGATAGCATTTCGACGGCCTCTGATCGCGTTGAGGCACTGTCACCCAGGGTGGCAAACTTTTCTAGAGCCAAGAAATGGGTGCGATCTGTATTGCTCCACTCCACACCTTCACCCGCAAGAGCTTTGTGCAGAGAGGCCTGAAAGGCTTCTTGTTCGTGCAGACGCTGAGCTTGCTTCTCAAGTTGGTGCTTTAGATCTTCGACCTGGGCTTCAGAACGAGGCTCATAGACATCGCCCTTTTGTTTGAAATATAGCTTGTCATCACTCAGAAGCCGATGGGCTGCGAAGCACAGCGGTGGACTTTGATCAGAGAAAAGCAGCATTGCCATTTCAGTCGGGGTCGCTGCTTGCTTCTCTTCGAGCAAGATTTCCCAGGCAACTTCTAAGCTGTCGGCATCGTAGACAGCCTCAACAGCCTCACAGAATTCTGGCAACTGCTTAGACTCATAGACCTCACCTTCGACGATGTAGGTCATTTGTCGAGGATGGATCGTATGAGATTGTCCTTTTATATCTACAACAACCCAGTTTTTTTTACCTTCAGGTCGCTCTAGAATACCGATTCGATCCTGCCACAGGTTCTCTGTAGAAGAACTATCGCTCTGTCGTCGAAACTCGACTAATGTCCCTTTCTCCACGGTCGCTCGTCAACTAGGTTGGCAGTGCTGCTGACCGATGAAAGTCGCAGGCGCTCAAAGTCATCGGAGCTAGCTTTCTCTATTGATGAAAGGCAAGAGCGCCAAAGTTCTGGCCCGCTTAATTGACCGAGTCAGATCGCGCTGTTGTCGAGAGGTTAAGCCCGTAATTCGCTGAGGAAGAATCTTGCCGCGCTCTGTAATAAAACGGCGCAGTAAGTCTACATCTTTGTAATCAATAGGGTCGCCGGGTTTGATGGGAGAAATGCGGCGGCGAAAATATGCCATAACGTTGCTCTATTTAAATTGAAACTGTGGACAATCGGGCACTACCCCTCAGAAATTACTTGATTTCTTTGTGAGTCGTGTGCTTGTTGCAGTGGGTACAGAACTTCTTGAGTTCTAATCGCCCTGTGGTGTTGCGACGGTTCTTCGTCGTGGTGTACCTCGACACGCCGGGTGAACGAGGAGTTGAGTTTGAGCGACACTCGGTGCACTCAAGGGTAATAATGACACGGACGCCTTTAGCCATGGTCTTTAGACGCTAACGATAAAAGTAAACACAAGGTCTAATTATCGCACACGTTGTTGAGCTTGTGTCAGAATCTTCTTTACTTTCAGGTCTAATGAGTAGCCGCGAGTGGTGTAAACCACGGCAGTATTCACCCATCGATCATGGAGGGTCTGCAGTCGAACGGGGTCTGAGAGGCCTATCCCGGTATTGATGATAAGAGGAGCGATGCAAGCCAAGACCGCAAAGCCACCAAGATTGAAGCCGATTAAAGCGAGTAAACAACAGCCCCCTGCTATAGCTTCTCGTTTAATTAAATCTTCAATGCGGGGCAGTTGAATTGACCGAGCATTGATCACCTTCATGTCCATGGCCCAGTGGCCAGGGCTTTGGCCCTGATTGTTAACCACTATTACGACCCTAAACAGCATCCATAAAACGGCGAAGATAATCCACTGCCCGATTTGGAGTTTGGCATCTCCCGTAATAGCGACGGTACTCAGCAGCCAAGCAAACAAAAAGTCAATGGCGGATGCGGCAAGGCGTGGCCACATCTGAGCCTTAGAGGGCGGCGGCGGCGGTAGGCGCTGGGGATAGGGGTCGAAGGTCATGGTGGGTACGGATCTAAGGGGCGCTACGATCCATGAATTGCAAGGGTTAACGACCAAATTCTAGCATTTAGGCACTAGGGCTGTTGACTGAGGCCGTCTAAATACCGCTGCGGATCTTGGGCAACCCAGCCCAGCGTTGAGCGGGAGCGCACCTCAAAACTCAGAAAAGCCTCTGTGCCGACGGCTGCACCCACTTCACCGATCTGGGTTCCTCGTTGGATCACTTGTCCGGTTTGCACCGAGAGGTTCGACAGTTGTAAATAGCGCGTCTGTCGCCCTTGGCTGTGGTTGATGACCACCAGAGAACTGCCGTCCTGCTCACCGGCAAAGGCTACTGTCCCGTCTGCTACGGCAGAAACAGGGATGCCGGAGGCTGCGGCGAGGTCAATGCTGGTATAAAACTCCGTGGCGTTGGTGTCGGGGTTGACGCGCCATCCATAGGCTCCTAACACTTTAGCGGGTTGAGGCAAGGGATAGAGATCGCGCTGCTGCTGTGTCGCAACCTGCTGCGTTTTCGATAAGTCCTGAAAGGGAGCAATTCCCGTGGGTTGATTGTGAAGAAGGGGCGACCAATTAACACCGGGGACAAAGGCGACACGCGGTGCTTTTTGACAACCATTGAGTTCAAACAGAACATCAGCACGAACGCGGTACGCTTTAGCAAGATCGTGAATGGTTTTTCCGTTGGGGACCGCGACCAGTAGACCGTTATAAGGCGGTACCGCAATTTTTGCTCCGGCCGGAGCCTTTCCCTGCCGCAGAATCGGGTTCATGCCCATCAAGGTTGTGGGCAAAAGCTGATATTGCTCTGACAGGCTGCTGAGGGTTTCGCCCGGTGCGATGGTGTGTTGCTTCAGGCTATTCACCACTGAGGGACGACAGGATGATTGTGCGATCGCATCATTGGGCAACAATCCTAGGCCAGCGAACAAGCCAAGGACCGAAATACGATAGCAGTAAGAAGCAAATGCAGGCATTAGCAATCGGAGTAATATTTTAGTGGCAGTCACAGTAGACTTCTGACTCTATTCTGGCAAAAAAGTTCAGGGCTTCGCCAAAAATCGAGCCGCTAGCCCTCCACCCAAAAATCCAAATAAATGGCCCTGCCAAGATACACCAGTGACTGTTGGCAAGACGCCGAAGATTAAGCCACCGTAAACAACCGCTACCACTAACGATAAAAAACTGGCGGCAAAGCTCCGCTCAAAGTACCCGCGCAGAAGTAAGTAACCCAAATAGCCAAAAACCAAACCACTTGCGCCAACATGGACGGTTCTAGAACCTGCAAACAGCCATGTCCCTAGACCGCCAACGCCCATTGCAATAGCAGTCACCACAAAGAAATCTTCAGTGGCTCGGATCAAGACGAGCCAGCCTAAAATAATAAACGGCACCGTATTTGCCATCAAATGCCCCAGGCCAGCATGGAGAAAAGGGGCAAATAAAATACCCCGAAGGCCCACAATGGTCCGAGGCACAATCCCGAACTGAAGCAGTTGCCCGCGAAATAGAACGAGATTGAGCAAAGCAGATGCCCACATTAGGGTCACCATGCTCCCCAGAATTTGGATCTGTAGTCTAAGAGCTTGATTCATCTTCTCGCGTTGGCTCTACCACTTGAGCAGATTAAATTGCTCCATATCAATGGTGTCACGGCTGCGGTAAATTGCCAGGATAATCGCGAGGCCCACAGCCGCTTCAGCCGCTGCCACCGTAATCACGAAGACGGTGAAAACCTGACCGCGAATACTGTGACCATCTAGATAGTTAGAGAACGACACCAAATTCAAGTTCACAGCATTGAGCAGCAGCTCAATCGACATCAGAACTCGAACAGCATTGCGGCTGGTAACTAAGCCGTAGATGCCAATACAGAAGAGCGCTGCAGCAAGGAGTAAGAAAAATTCTAACGGCATAGGTTTCAGCAGGTTTAGAAAAGGTCTAAAGAATGACGGAGGCTTCTGCACTTGCCCCCTAGATTTCTCGGTAAAGGGGACTTCAAGAAAGGGGACTTCAAGAAGACTTGAACATTAAGCCACAGGCTCACGAGGACGTTCGGGTAGCTCTAGAACCGGCGGGGGCGCTTCACCGACAATCGCCGTCTCTTCGCCCACAATCGATTCTCGACGGGCAATCACGATCGCACCGACCAAGGCCATCAACAGCAAAACCGAAGCCAGCTCAAAGGGAAGCAAAAAGTCACTAAAAAAGTGTTCACCCATCAATAGAGCGGTCGATTCAGGGGGAACCAAGGCTAGATTGATACCCCAGGTTGTGGTGAGTACCATCGTCGCCAGCAACGCAAATACACCGGCACAAACAAATGCTGCGGCCCCTTTACGTAACCAGCGTCTGGGTACAGGGGTGAAATCTTCTCGTTTGTTGACGAGCATAATCGCGAATAGAATCAAGACATTGACTGCGCCCACGTAAATCAAGATTTGGGCCGCAGAGACAAAATCAGCATTGAGCAAAATGTAGAAGCCCGAAATGCTAATGAAGACGCCCGCCAACATAAACGCTGAGTAGACAATATTGTCAAAGAGAACAACGCCCAATGCCGCGCCAATCATCATGACCGACAGCAGGATTAAGCAAATAAATTGAATACCTTCTGCTAGATTCACTTGGCGTCAGTCTCCTTTGGTTCTTCCTGTTTCGGCGGCGCGGCGGCCACAATCGCTTCCGGTCGCTGTCCAGCACGGGCAACCTTTTCAGGTATATCATGACCATCCATGACCTTTTCGGGCAGATAGGCAAACTCTCGAATGGGTTTCACCATCGGATCTTCGGTCACCTTGTAGGGTAAACGCCCCATTGCCACGCTATCGTAGTTCAGCTCATGGCGATCGAAGGTGGATAGCTCATATTCTTCTGTGACAGAGAGGCAGTTCGTCGGACAGTACTCCACACAATTAGCGCAGAAGATACAGACGCCGAAGTCAATGCTGTAGTGCTTAAGTTCTTTCTTCTTGATTGCTTTATTAAATTCCCAGTCCACCACCGGCAGGTTGATGGGACAAACGCGAACACAGACCTCGCAAGAGATGCACTTATCAAACTCAAAGTGAATCCGACCTCGAAAGCGCTCAGACGGGATCAGCTTCTCGTAGGGGTATTGAACCGTAATCGGACGGCGGCTCATGTGGTCAAAGGTCACTGACAGGCCCTGCCCGATATAGCGAGCAGACTGAAAGGTTTCCTTGGCGTAGCCGGTGACTTGCTTCAGAAATTTCAGCATGGTTTAGGTCGTTCTCTAGAAAAGTTTAAGATAGAGCAGATTAGCGTTCGTCGGTTTGAGTTAGCATGGGCTGCTATCCGCCAAAGAAAGATGGTAAGGCCAGTTTTAGACCGGCTGTTAACAGCAAATTGACTAAACCAATTGGGAGTAGAAACTTCCAACCTAGATCAAGAAGCTGATCAATGCGAACTCGGGGAACCGTCCAGCGGAGCAGAATAGCAAGGAATACAAATAGATAAGCCTTCAAAAGCATCATCACAATTCCCAGAGAACCAGTCACGATCTGCAGAATGGAATTGTCAGCGCTGACATGAAGCCAGCTGGCAAGCAAATCAGTGGGGATGATGAAGTTCCAACCACCGAGATAAAGCACTGAGACCAAGAGAGCTGAAAGGACGAGATTGACGTAGGAACCTAGATAGAAGAGAGCAAATTTCATGCCTGAATATTCGGTTTGGTAACCTGCAACAATTTCTTCTTCTGCTTCAGGTAAATCGAATGGGATTCTCTCGCACTCGGCGAGTGCAGAGATCCAAAATAGAAAGAGACCCGCTGGTTGTCTCCAAAGATTCCAAGTCGCAATGCCGTAGCCAGATTGCTGATTAACGATATCCACGGTGCTGAGGCTGTTGGACATCATTACAACGGCTAAGACCGCCAGAGCCAGAGGTATTTCGTAGCTAATCGACTGGGCTGCAGCTCGAAGCCCCCCTAATAGGGCGTACTTATTGTTGGAGGCATAGCCTGCCATTAAGAGGCCAATGGGGACAATGCTCGAAAGAGCAATCCAAAGAAAAATGCCGATGCCGAGGTCTGTAATCATTAGATTCTGACCGAAGGGCACGATCAGATAGGACAAGAAAACGGGGATGACGACAATCACCGGCCCTAGGGTGAACAGCCAAGGATCGGCGTTAGCGGGGACAATATCTTCTTTGAAAACCAGCTTGATCCCATCGGCGACCGGGGCCAAGATACCGAGGGGGCCAATAAATTCAGGGCCAATCCGCTGTTGGGCTGCAGCAGAAATTTTCCGCTCTAGCCACACAGCGACTAAAACCCCGACGGTGGCCCCAATTAGCATGAGCAAAAGGGGAAGCGGGAGCCAAACGGCTTTGGCTGCACCTGGGGAGAGGCCAAAGTCCATTAAGGTTTCGATGAAGCGTTGCTGCAGATCAATGCCTGAGTTCATGTCTGACTCTAGTCTTTGTAAGGTTTGTTCCAGCCTTACTTAGTATAGGGTGCTAGTTAAGATTTAAGGGATCTAGCGAGCCGCAATTGGAACATAGGGCTGATTGTGCTCACCAATATAAATCTGGGTGGGTCGATAGATGCGGTTTGCATCAAGCTGTTCTCGCCAGTGGGCCAGCCAGCCCGCAACGCGTGCGATCGCAAATATCGGCGTAAACAAATCGGTCGGAATCCCAAGCCGCTTATACACTAGCCCAGAATAAAAATCGACATTGGGGTGAATCCCTTTATCGCCCAGCTTGTCGGTGACAATTTTCTCTAGCTCTAGGGCAATCTCGTAATATTTATCGCTCCCCAACTCCTCAAAGATCTGCTCCACCAGCTTTTGCAAAATCTTGGCACGGGGATCCTTGACCTTGTAGACACGATGCCCAAAGCCCATGATCTTTGACTTGGCGGCAAACTTTTCCTCTAGAAACGGTCGCACATTTTCCACCGAGCCAATCTGCTCTAGCATTTCAATCACTTCCTCGTTTGCGCCCCCATGCAGCGGCCCACCCAACGTGCCCACCGCTGACGCCACAATGGCGTAGGGGTCGGTCAGAGTTGAGGCTGTGACACGGGCCGAAAAGGTAGAAGCATTCATGGTGTGCTCGGCATGGAGGGTCAAGCAGGTGTCAAAAATACGGGATTGGATGGGATCAGGTTCCTGTTCATTGAGCATGTACAGAAAATTGGCGGCGTAGTCCAAATCATCGCGGGGCTGAATGGGATCATTGCCCTTGCGGATATGCTCGAACGCCGCCACCATGGTGGGAATCTTCGCCAGCAGACGGACCACAGCCCGTCGAATATAGTTTGGGTCTTTGAGTTCTCGTTTGGAGTAAAACAGGCCCAGAGCTGCTGCCGAGGCCTGCAACGCATCCATCGGATGACCGCTTTCAGGGAAGCATTTCATCATGTCGCGGATGCGATATTTGACCCGGCGGTGGTGGGTGATTTCATACTCAAAGGCAGCAAGCTCGTCTGCCTTCGGGAATTCTCCCCAAATCAACAGGTAGGCTGTTTCAAGAAAGCTGCCCTGCTCTGCAAGCTGTTCAATGGGGACGCCGCGATATTCAAGACGGCCAACTTTTCCATCGACGAAGCTGATTTTTGATTGGGCGGCAGGAATACCTTCTAAGCCGACTTGATATTCACAGGCTGTCATAGGGCAACTCAGTATTGAAGGGTGTCATCGCGTTAGTCTCTTCACCAATGCCAAAGCACATGGAACGAGACTCCTATGGCGTTGGGAATGACTAGACTTGAGCCGATGATGTCACAACCATAATACCAGTCCACTTCAAGTCCAGTCTGTGCCTGACATAGCGATTCTTAAGGTGTTGAGAATTCTAGGTCCAGTCTTCTTTTTTACTGGTCTTGATAGCATAGAGCTGCTCTGTTTCGTGAATGAGGCGAGTTTTCTCGAACAGGTCTGCTTCAGTGAGTTCCCATTTCTTCAGTACTGTATCTAAATCTGTTTGAATATCCCAGCCACCGGGAAAGCCATTGTAGCGAATCCGTAGACGGGCTAACTCAGCGAGGTTGAGGTTGGTGGGTTCTTCGCGCATCAGTTGGTTTGCCACTTGGCGATCGCGGCTCCATTGCGGGTGTTGTTGATCAAGCTGTCCAGCTTTAGATGAAGGTTGTTTCATCGCAACGGATATGAGACTTTTTAAGTATTGAATTCATCTTGCCTCTGACTCAATGACTGAGCCACCTCGCTTGATATTATGAAGGGAAGATTTTGTTAGTATAGCAAGGGTCTACCTCTTAAATCGTCATGGGAGTGAGCAATGCCGTTTGCAGATATCTTGGAAGCCATTGACCAGTTATCCTTGGATGAGCAAGCAACGTTGATGAATATTGTGCAGAATCGGTTGGCAGCAGAAGGGCGTAAGCAATTAGCAGCCGAAGTTCAGTCTGCCCAGCGAGAGTTTGCCCAAGGACTCTGTAAAACAACAACTGTTGATGAACTAATGACAGAAATCCTGGCTTGAAAACGATTCTTGTCTACTCCAATACATTTATGAGGGCAGCTAAACGATTTGTTAAAAAGCGTCCTCAAGTCGCAAATGACTTAAAAATCGCCCTGGAACTATTGGGATACAGCTTAAAGCGGGACACTTTAGTGTGGGTCTTATCTAACGAAAATGGCTGAAGCGCTTACTCTATCAGGCAAAAGCTAAAATCCATGCGGGGCAAGCTGTCCCGCCTTA
>JBHJNL010000146.1:0-9198 GCA_050330855.1 Thermosynechococcaceae cyanobacterium
TATCGCTCTCAAAGACCGCCTGGAATGCCCACCTTAGTTCATGGGCTGAGGCGGTTTGAATCCATTTTTATCGGGTGGAAAACCGCTCTGGGAGGACTTGTGTGTACACCGTAGCCCCATGAGCTACACCCAGCTTAGTACGACAGAGCGATTTGAGCTGTATCAATACCGGACGATAGAGCAATTAACGCTGGATGAGATCGCCTCGAAGATGCAACGCTCCAAGAGTACGATCTCACGAGAACTAAGACGCAACACGATTCGAGGAAAGTTCTACTTACCGGATACAGCCCAGATGAAGATGAGAACCCGACGCCAGCAATCTAAACAAAGATTCATGAGCATCAGTGAAACGAGCATCGAACAGCTCAAACAACGATTAGGGCAATATCATAGCCCAGAACAAATTGCTGGACGCCTGAGATACGAAGGCCTCGCAGACATCAGCTATGAAACCATTTATCAAATGATTTATGCCAACCATCAAGGGTTAGGAGCGTATCGACAGTACCTCAGGCAAGGTCAGAAGAAGCGACGACGACGCAAAGACATCAACCACAAACGCGGTCGCATCCCAGGCCGTGTGGGTATTGAACATCGTCCTGCTGTAGCAGACCTCAAGACACAAATCGGTCATTGGGAGAGCGACACTGTCATTGGTGCAAATCATACTGGAATCATCGTCACCCATGTTGACAAAGCCTCCAAGTTCTTACTGGCAGGACTTGCTAAGAATAAGACCGTTCAACAAATCAACCAGGTTACGATGGATTTATTTGAGTCTGTTGGAGCCACATTTCGTAAGACGATGACCTTTGATAATGGCAGAGAATTCTGTGGTCATCAGACACTCGCTGAGGCCTTGGGGCTATCGTGTTTCTTTGCCAATCCCTATCATTCCTGGGAGCGGGGATTAAATGAGCATACCAATGGATTACTGAGGCAGTTTTTTCCTAAAGGGACGAACTTCAAGATTGTGAAGCCAGAGACATTAAAATGTGTGGTTGGTTTGATCAATCACAGACCTAGAAAATCTCTTGACTATCGAACGCCTTACGAAGTAATGTACCCTCACACATCAGCACTTGTTGCACTTCAAATTTGAATTGGCGGATCCTAGTAGCACTCAAGCAAAAATTTATAGTATTGATTCATATCGAGCAATCGATTTCATCGTTGTCTAAGTTGAGACCGTCTTGCTTTAGGAGTAGAGATATCTTCCTGAATCACTTCAGTCACATTAAGATTTTTTCTCAACTTAGTCCTGACCTTTTCCTGAGAAATAGTACAGAGACATCCTTTGTAGGGTCAGGGAAATGATGGCGATCAGATCATGGAACTTAAGGAGCAATATCAATGAAAAAACTTATCCTTGTCGCCCTCGCTACACTTCCCTTTTTAGGCACACCGCTGTTCGCAAAACCTGCAGCAGCCGATGTGATTATCAAGCTACCGTCGCCAAACAGCACTCATCGATCTATCTTTCAGACTCCATCCAATCACCGCCCCGTAAAAACCTGGAGGAAGCGAACCCCTGCCCCAGTTCAGGTAAATCGCCTGAACAACGTCGCCGTCAGTGGGTCGCAGGACAATGGCGAAACCAACGAGACAATAATAAACCTGTCCAGCGAGTTTGGGTCCCTGGACACTACGAAACTCGCTAGATATCTCTTGCCTCGGCAGGGCCATCTGTCAGGCTCAACTCTAGATGCCCCTGCCATTCTAATAATCGACGCAGAATAATATCGAGTTTGCCAGAACCCACGTTTATCGCCTTCAACAGATTGATTAGGACACCAGAGTGATTGAAAACGATGCCTGTCAATACAATGCTGTCCTCACTCAGCTAGCGACGGCTATATAGTCCCAAGGTACTGAGAGATAAGGGAGCATCCCACTTTCGACAAAACATTCTCAAGATGATCTGAAACCATTGATTCCGCTGTTGCCTAAAAGAGTATATCTGCGAAAGTGGGATGCTCCCAGAGATAAGGACTAGTGTTTTAAGCAATTTGGGTCTATAGATCCTACCGTTCCACCGACTCATTCTCTAAAGTTAAGTTATCCGCATACATTACCCCACAACTGGAGACGATCCATCCCATGAAAATTCGTTCTATGTTCCTTGTCGCTGCTGCTGTGGCTATCCCTACCATTAGCGCTCTTAGCTTCAATCCAGCCTATGCAGAGCGCGCTTACAGCCAACCGTCTGAGCGAGTGGCTCAGCGCTCTGAAAAGACGCCAGAGCAACGAGAAGCCAAGCGGGCTGAGCGAGAAGCCAAGTTTAAAACTGCGTTGGGGTTAAGTGACCAGCAATCTCAAGATATCCAAGCCATTCGTGCATCATATAAGCCACAAATGAAGAGTCTATGGCAGCAGGCCAAGGCCATGAAAGAGAAAGGTGCAAGTCGCGAAGAGATGAAGCCGCTCTGGACCCAGAAGCAAGCGCTGCGGACCAAGATGTATGAAGAAATAAAAGCTGAGCTGACGCCAGAGCAGGTCCAGAAACTAGACACAATGAAAGCGCAGATGAAAGGTCGGCATGATCGAAATCACAAAGGAACTCAAGATGCAGCGAGTTGAGCTTTGACCGATCGCATCACACTGACATTCCCAGGAATCAATCAATGATTCCTCTTCGCTTGTAAAATAGCGTCTGTAACGATTTCTGCAGACGCTTTTTTTCTTGATGACAGGAAGCATAATTACGTCCGTTTGAAAGGAATGACTTAAAGTTGAACGTTCGCAAATTACACCGCAAGAGCGCCCCCATCATTTTTCTGCCGCTACTGCTGAGTGCCTTGACGGGCCTAGCGTATCGAATTGGGAAAAGCTGGTTGGGTCTATCAGATGACTTTGGTCGCTTTGTGATGACGATTCATAAGGGTCGATTTTTAGGCAAGCCTCTGGTCCCTGTTTATGTGCTGTTGGTTGGTTTAGGTTTAGTGGGTATGATCGTTTCAGGACTCACGATGCTGAAGCCACGCAGCAACGCTAAGCCAGAGCCATCAAAGTCTGCGAAATTCAGCATACGTCTGTTGCACAGAGTTTTAGCTCCGATTTTCTTTCTGCCTTTAGCGGTCAGCGCAATAACAGGTATGGCCTACCGTCTGGGTAAAGCTTGGCTTGGTCTATCTAGTGAACAATCGAAAGTATTGCTGAGTATCCACCAAGGTAGTTATTTAGGTTCTTCCTTCCGCGCGGTATACATCCTCTTGCTCGGATTGGGACTAGTTACTTTGGTGGTGACCGGAGTGCAGATGACCGGCATCTTTCGGCGGCGTCCTCATGCTCAATGAGGCTGATGCAATCACACCTATTGTCTAGGCGACATCAGTGCTGTATCTATACAGGTGCCACCGCGATAGGACATCAGATCTTCTATGCCTGACCGCCCCCTGCGAAGATTAGCCCGTTTTTGGGTGCAGAAGCTTCATCCTCAGATCAGTATGCTGATTGTCACGATGGGAACCGTCGGGCTGGGAGTTTGTTTTCTGATTCTGTTTGTGACGGCAAAGCTCTCTACTGAAGTTTTCGAGCAAGATGCCTTTGCCTTTGATAAAACCATTCTGCTTTGGCTTCATCAGTTTGCAAACCCGACCCTCGATGCTGTGATGCTGACCGTGACCCGCTTCGGGAATCCGGGTGTCGTTGTCCCCCTCGTCATGATTAGCTTTGCACTCCTGTGGTGGAAACGCCATCGACAAGAAGCCTACGTCTTTGCCTTGAACTGCATCGGCGGCGCAGTCTTAGCAACGGGACTCAAGCTTGTCTTTAACAAAACCCGCCCTCAACTGTGGCCGCAACTGATTACCGAGACAACTTTTAGCTATCCCAGTGGTCACGCCCTGGGGTCAACGGTGTTCTACGGCTTTTTAGCCTATGTCTTGGCGCAGCACTATCCAAGACGGGCGCTGATCTTCTATGGATTCGCCAGTGTCTTAATTCTGACCATTGGCTTTAGTCGTCTCTATCTTGGGGTGCATTGGCCCACAGATATTATGGGTGGCTATGGCATTGGGTTCCTTTGGCTCAGTATTTGCATTACGATGCTGAGATTGCAGGCCTTACAGCCTAGCCAACGACCAAAATCAAACAGTGCACAGGAACTCTAAGCCTCTATTGAATGATTGATTCCGTCTTTGAGCACTTTCCCCATACGGCAGGTGAGCCTAAATATATATTTCGTTGCCTTCATTGTGGGGCCACCTATCCGCCGGACCCCTTTCGCCTCCATTGCGATCGCAACCATGCCCCTTCCCTACTTCGGGCGGTCTATGCCAGCAAACAGCTCACCGTCAAGCCTGACCTGCCGGGCCTCTTTCGGTTCATTGATTGGCTACCGGTTGAGCAGTATCTAACCGATGTTGGCAAGCCGATTACCTATCAAAGCACTGGCCTTGCTCAGCAGCTTGGTTTAGAGCAGCTTTGGATTAGCTTTAGCGGGTACTGGCCGGAGCGTGGTGGGCAACTGCTAACCTGTTCGTTTAAAGAACTCGAAGCCATTACCGTTTTAGCCCGAACCCCCAAAGACAACTCAAAGGTGTTAGCCCTTTCTTCAGCGGGTAATACGGGTCGGGCCTTTGCTCACATTTATTCCCGCTATCAAATTCCCCTATGCCTTGTTATTCCTGAAAACAGCCTGCCTGCAATCTGGTCTACCCAAGACTTCTCTTCTAAGATTTGTTTAGTGGTGGTGAACCAAAGCCAAGATTACTTTGATGCGATTCAGCTCGGTCGCCTGATTAGTAAACTCGACGGTTTCTTCCCTGAAGGAGGCGCAGCAAATATTGCGCGTCGCGATGGCATGGGCCTCACCGTGCTCGACGCGGCCGTGACGCTGGGGCAGATTCCCGACCATTATGTTCAGGCCGTTGGCTCTGGTACTGGGGGCATTGCCGCTTGGGAAGCCAATTTACGGCTGTTAGAAGATGGCCGATTTGGCAATCGCACCATGAGGCTCCATCTGGCACAGAATGCACCCTTTACACCCATGGTTAATGCTTGGCAGGCTAGTGATCCGCACATCAAAGAAATGACGGAAGCCGATGCCAAAGCCTGTATTAGCGAAGCCTCAGCCAAGGTACTCACCAACCGTCAACCGGCCTACAGCATTGCAGGCGGTGTTTTCGATGCCCTGACCGCCTCTCAAGGGAGCATGTATGCGGTCACCAATGCAGAGGCACTGCAGGCTAGGAAACTGTTTGCAGACTTAGAGGGCATTGATATTAGCCCTGCTTCGGGGGTTGCCACGGCGGCGTTACAACAGGCGGTGCAGGCAAACAAAATTCAAAAGACAGAGACGGTGCTGCTTAACATTACCAGTGGCGGTTTTGAACGCCTGCAGCAGGACCGAGGGCTGCACTATCTGCAGCCGTCTGTTGGCATCGATCGCAAAGAGATTAGCCCAAATTTCGTCGCGCTACAGCGAGATAAATTCTGTCCCGATTAAGATAGAGGGACGCTGAAGCAGGCGTAGAGGTTGAATCGCACTAATCTAGAGTCAAGAGGAGAGCTATGGCAAGTTTTGCCCTCACCACCCTGAGCCTAATTGCCCAGCAAGCAAAACATAGGTTTGTTCGTAAGACCGGGCGCATCGTCGAAACCCAGACTCGATTTTTGCGATCGCTCCTGAAGGCCCATCAAGACACTGAGTTTGGCCGTCAGTACAAATTTGCCGAGATCGAAACCATTGAAGACTTTCAGCGTCAGGTGCCGATTCAGCCCTACAGCACGTTTGACCCCTATATTCAGCGGATGGCCGACGGAGAAGCCAATATTCTCACCGCTGCCCCCGTAGTTCACTTCAACATTACCAGTGGTTCTACCGGGCAGAAAAAACTCATTCCGGTCACGAAGCGATCGCGCCAAGCTATCTCAAAGGCCAACCGGGTGGCGATGGGGTTCCTCACGGCTGCAGCCCGCAGAGGGCAGCTTCCCCTCGGTAAAATGCTGTTTCCAGGCTCGATCAATGCGCTTGGCAAAACGAAGGCAGGCATTACATACTCCCCCGTGAGTACCAGCGATCTGAAGCTGGGTGACTTCTTCTACCGCCAACTCTTTGTCTATCCCTACGATGTCTTCAAGATTAAAGATATTGCAACTCGCTACTACGTTTGTCTGCTCTTTGCGCTGCGAGATCCTAAGATTCGCGTCATTTGTGCCACCTTCCCAGCTCTGGCTCTACTTATGGGTGAGTACCTCAACCAGTTCTCAGAGAGCCTCATTCAAGACTTAGAAACCGGTGGCCTTGCTCCGTGGCTAGACCTCGATCCAGCCCTCCGCGCCAAGCTAGAGCCACAGTGCACGGCGCTCCCCATCAGGGCGGCCCAACTTCGCCAAGTTTTTACAGCCCATAAACGGCTAACGCCACAATTCGCTTGGCCGGAGCTATCCTTTATGGTGACTGCACGGGGCGGCACCTCTAACTTTTATTTCCAGCGCTTTCCTGACTATTTTGGTAACCCTAAGATTTATGGCGGCGTCTATTCCTCTGCCGAGGCGACCTATGGTGTGCATCGAGACTTCAATACCGATGGCGTCATTCTCGCCATTGAAACGGGGTTCTATGAGTTTATCCCTGCAGATCAGTGGCAGATTGAGCAACCCCAGACGCTTTTACCCTGGCAGCTAGAGGTGGGTCAACGCTATCGGATTATTTTTAGTAATTTCAGTGGTTTCTATCGCTATGATCTCGGCGATATCGTAGAAGTTGAAGGATTTTATCAGCAAACTCCGCTCCTGATTTTTCGTTATCGACACGGTGGGGTAATGACCTCTGTGGGCGAGAAAATCACAGAGTTTCACGCACTGCAGGTGATGCAAAAGTTACAAAAAGACTTTGAGCTGTCCCTCGTGAACTTTTGCTTTACGCTCACCGAAGAGGTGCCCGCCCGATATTTGGTCAATATTGAACTCGACCCTGATCATGGCCTAACCGATCCGGCTGCATTTTTACGGCAATTTGATGCCACCCTACAGGAGTTACACACCATGTATGCGATTAAACGCCGTGATCAAGTTCAGCCTCCCCACCTGCGAATCTTGGCTCCTGGCAGTTTTGAGCAGGTTCGTCAACGGATGATTCAAGATGGAGCCATTGAGGCCCAACTGAAGATCCCCCATGTCACTGAAGATCGACAGTTCTTGGCCGGTTTGGAAATCATTGAAGAAATCAATGGAGAGCTGATCGAATTGGTGCAGCAATCGGTGCCATGATGCTAATCATCAATGTTAATCATGCACTTGCCCAATGGTGCAGATATCAAAGCCCCATCTTTTGAGGGGCGTACTTGCGATCTCATCCCCCATCGGTATCCACGCAGCAGGCAGCGTATTCGGTATCATCCAGCTTTCGACCTGGGTACTGATATTAGAGCAGCCTGCATCTGCAAATAACTGGTGCATGTAGGATCGAGAGAACGCCAAGACCATCCGCTCCTCTGGAATAAACAGCGATAAGGCAAACACAAAGGGGTTATTTCGGTTCGGTTCAAAGGAAATGATCTTCGATCGCGTCACCCAGCACATTTCAGCTAAGGCTTGAGTTCGATTCTTCGGAGGCAGATGGTGCAGCAAATTGGAGGCGACGACCAAATCAAAACTCTGATCGGCAAAGGGGAGACTCGTACAAGTCCCCTGATGCTTCACCTGGCACGGATTGATTGCCAGCATCTGCGCGGAATAGTCCAGTCCTTCGACCACTCCAAATCGCTGTTCCAGCGCCCATTGCAGAAAACCGTTGCCACATCCAACATCTAGAACGCTGGCGGTTTGCGGGTTCTCTACGCTGGCAGCAACAATATCTGCCAGTGGCCCAAAGACAGCTTGGACGACGGGATGGTTGGGCTGGCGTCGAGTCCGTTTATCCTTGGACCAGTGGACATCCTGGATGTGCTGAATGCGATTGATTGTTAGTTCTTTTACCATTTTCTTGCGACTAGGGTCTCCATACAAGTCAGAGAAATCTTCCCTAGGTTAAGCAAGGAGTATCAAAAACTTCACAAGATCGCTGGCCTGATCAGCACTGATCGCGAGCAGTAAGTCCCCCCACTCCCATTGCGGTATAGAGAACTGCATAAACAGCGCCAAGATGGGTTCGCCACCACTGCCACGATCGCAACGCGCGGCTAGGAGAAACAAGCCAAAAGCGGTTAATCGAGCAAGCCATATCAGTGCCCATCGTCGTGACTTCATGCCACCAACCGGCAGGAATATAAAGGGCTTCCCCGGCATTGAGGATCACTTCAATGCGATGCGGCAGTGCCTCTCGCAGTTGAGGGAAAGCATCAAAATCAGGCGATTGTAACGTGACCTGACTGAACCAACACCGGAGCCGTCTGCCATAGCGCAGATGAACGGAGGTTGGGAAGGGGTAGAGATTAGCCCACTGATCAGGGGGAAACAATACAATCTTTTTAGCCCCATGAAGCTGAATCAAGGTTCCATCCATGGGGTCGTAGTGTAGGCATTCAAGATGTCCGGGTGGCCCGACCCAAAGGTTAAATTCGCTCACGGGCATATTTAAAGGGATGCGATCGCGAATAGTTCTCAACGCCTTAGAAAGACTCAGGGGCGTTGTGCCAAGGGGACACTTTGCTAAATACATATCCTGGTCATGGGCTTGACCATTGCGCAAACATTCGGCGTAATCGTTAAACAGCATGGGCTTGAGATCGGCCCCACTGCCAATATTGGACCACCGCCGCTTATCTTGGTGATACCGCCTCTGTCCATAGCACCTGACCGGAAAGGAATGAGACCCCAACCGCTGACAGAGATAGTCTAGAGACCAGTCAACGTCTGCATCAAGTAAGCCCTTCAAGATCACGGGCTGTCCCGGCCTCTGGTATCGCTGATTAAACACATCCGGCGATAGAGCAGCTACGGGTAGGCGAGGAATACCCCTTGATTTTGCATCTATGGTCAGCATGCAAGACCCCTATTATGATTGAATATTGCTTGAACCTTGGCTAGAAGCTAGCACTCTAAAAAATAAAATGCAAGAACTCAGCGAGACGAGAGGATGCCCCATGTCATCAGGCACCTCAGATCCTGTATATTGATAGCTATTCTTAATAAGGGTATCAACTTAAGACGGGACAAGTTGTATAGAGGGCTTTCTGGACATTTTGGGTTTTAATGTACGTCGTGCCCTGGGCAAGTCACCCATATTCAGAACAACCCACTCAAATAAGT
>JBHJNL010000147.1:0-72007 GCA_050330855.1 Thermosynechococcaceae cyanobacterium
TAAGGCGGGACAGCTTGCCCCGCATGGATTTTAGCTTTTGCCTGATAGAGTAAGCGCTTCAGCCATTTTCGTTAGATAAGACCCACACTAAAGTGTCCCGCTTTAAGCTGTATCCCCAAGTGAGTAAGTTTGAGATGCAAAAAGACTAAAAATGTCCAAAGTCCTGACAAAGTGAGACCCCGTAAGAAATAACGATTTAGGTGCTATGCAAATACGCATGCTAGTAGGGTAATTGTCGGGTATATCTACCCTCACTGTTTTGATTCCTTCTACGTCAAGATAGGGGTACTGAAACTAATACTGCTGGTCACCTATATATAAGGCTGGTATTTGAATTTCTTTGTGAATACCGCCGACCACCTCTTTATAGGTTGGCTCTTTAAAACAACCCTCTGGATGAACTTCCAGAGGGTTGTTTGTTTTACCCCATATATTTCAAACTACTTAAGCTAATCTGCGGTTAATTCGCCGTGGCATCAAGGAGCTTAATATTGGTAAAGCAAAATTCTTGCGACGTTGTTTGCCCCTCGATCTCAGTCTCAATCACACGACGAGACAGGACAAAGTATTGACCGACCTGCTGATACTCATCAACAAAGTTGCTTTTGCCGCCTTTCTGGTCACCAGATTTAGGGTCATGGTAAACAGAGTCATATTGATGAGAAAGATATCCTTCTCCGGTGTTATGGCTGCTGTAGGTATGAATCGTCACGACGACACCATGAATGTGGCGATGAACCATCGTCACCTCCTTGTCCTTAACCTCATACTTATCGCCTTCAGCCTTGCCACCCATCAATATCTCAACAGCTCCGTTGGCCTTCGTTTCGCCAAAGGTAAATGAATTCTTACCATGGGTATCTTCAAAGCTCCGGCGGACCCGATGAATTGACATTTCAAAGAGTTGACCATGAATCGCTTTCTTGGCGTCCTCATCGTCAACCCCATTTACCTCTAACTTCAGATCTGCGCCGATCTGAACCTGTCCGGTTATGTCTTGATCACCAGCCTTATAGAGCACATCTGCTGTATAACCCGGAAAATTCTGATCCCAGGTGTAGCGGTTTTCGTAACAGGTACGGAACAGGTCTTGAGCCGTTAATGTGGTAGCCGTCATAAATCTCTCCTTGTGCTGTATGTTTTGATGAACCCTCGTATTTTTAAGCATACAAGGTCTGCCCAATGCTTTCTTCCAGGATTTCTCCCTAACACCAACCAAGCAGCCCCGACCATTTGCCAGAGCTGCTTTTATCATCGGCTAGATCACGACTACAGCAGAGCAGCTTGCTAGCCCCAGCACTTCAGAGCCTTTCAAAGCCTTGCTTAAACCACCGCAGGTTCTGCCGCAATAAGGCGCTCATAGGTTGCTCGCATCTTCAGCCCCGTCAACACCTGGAAGAGTCCTGAACCGTTATTAGAACCAGGATAGTCACGGTGCTTCATGAGCAACTCAGTCATTTCACCGTAGTGCTTCGCCGAGGTGTTGCTGAGGTGACTTTCGATATAAATCACTTCTTCGAGCTTCTCAAACTGACCGTCAACCTCTAAGACTGAGACAGCGTTCCCGTAGTAGTCGTCAGGACCGTAGAACATGCGAATGCCAGGGTATGAGCAGGTTAACTTGCGACCACAGGGCACCCAATTAATAGTGGAGCCTTCATCAAACAGATAGACGGGTTCGAAGCCCTTCACCTCTTCTTTCTGAATTAAGCGCACCCGTAGAATCTGGCCCGGCTTCTCTTCTTTAAGCAGCTTCGTGGGCAAAATTTGAATGACGACATCGGCATGCTGCTTTTGAGGATCAATGTAGGCATCGAAGTCCGGTCGGCGCGCATTGATCGAGGCCAGAATATCTTCATAGGTGTGGCCCCGCTCGGCCATGTCACGCTGAATCTTCCAGGCGATTTTAACTTCGTCGCTAATGTCGAGGTAAACGCTGAAGTCAATGAGGTCACGCACGCGCTCATCGTAGAGGGGATGGAGTCCCTCAATGACGATAATATGATTCGGCTCAATGCGCTCTGGCGGATCGAGTTCACCGGTTTCGTGGTTGTAGATCGGCTTATCAATGGCTTGCTTATTCTTAAGCGCCTTAATTTGCTCATACATGAGGTCAAAATTGTTGGCTCGGGGGTCGAGGGCTGTAATGCCCGTCTCTTTTCTCCCTTTGCGATCCAAGCTGTGATAGTCGTCCAAGCAAATGACCGTCATGAACTCTGCACCAAACAGATCTTCAAGCCGCTGTAGAAAGGTGGACTTGCCACATCCTGAATCTCCGGCAACGCCGATTAGAACCACACGGTCTGGCTTGCTGATCATATCGATGACTTCCTTCTGCTCAATATCGCTACAAGTGGCTCCAGGCATAAAACCTAATCGTTTGTAAGCTCAAACGACCTGCCCCTTAATGATATTACTAGGGGTTGGCCCCCTCTGGATAGGGTGAAGACTCAATTTGCAGCAAAGAATCGCTGCCAAACCAACTGAACGGCAAGTCCGAGTAAACCCAGTGCCGCAAAGGCAAAAATAGCGGTGGCGAGGGTGCTCATGCCCACCACCAACGTTCGCACTGCGACTGAAAGGCTGACTGCGGTTTGATTGCTAATACTGAGGGGATGGGCTGCGAAGGAAACGGCAATGGAGCGAGTGAGACGATACAGCAGCATTGCGAGGATGCCAGCAATCATGGAGCCGGTTACGCACTGGAGCGGGCTAACGGAAACGGAGGCCGCTACGTTTTTAGAAGCATCAATCGGAGGTTCAGGCATGATGGGAGTAGGGGCAAGCAGTTTGTTCCACTGTAATAGATCGCTGCTCACTATGAAGGTCCGGCGGGGGATCCCTTATGCCAAAACATTAGGTAATTTCTCGACCAAGTATTTTGTCATAGCCTCTGCGTCAAGAGGGCGGTGGCTGGTCTGCATGCGACGGACGAAGGATCGATCAATTTTGAGGATATCGAGCGGGAAGCGATGGAGATAGCTTAGGGAAGAGTAGCCGGTACCAAAGTCGTCGAGGCTGAGCTGAATGTTGCGATCGCGAATATGGTTACGCATTTCAATGGTGGTATCGGCGTGGTCCATGAGCATCCTTTCGGTCAGCTCTAGCTTTATATCGATGCAATCGAAAACCTGAAAACCCCTCGTTAGCGAAGAAGGTTACAATATGAGAACAATATGTAAAATTTTGTAATCATCCGTTCCATGTTGGTGAAGCATAGATAAATCATGACCTCAGTGACATCCCTTTTTGCCCCGGTTGATGCGGATCTGGTGATACTGGTCGAGAATCTTAAGAATCTTGTCAGTGCTCGTCATCCCGTTCTGTATGCAGCAGCAGAGCACCTGTTTCAAGCTGGGGGAAAGCGGATGCGCCCAGCGATTGTTCTATTGTTGGCGCGAGCGCTGCAGCAGGAACCCACCGCACGGCACCGGCGGCTGGCTGAAATCACTGAGATGATTCATACAGCTAGTCTATTGCATGACGATGTAGTGGATTCTTCTGATGTCCGCCGGGGGGTGCCCACGGTTCATAGTTTGTTTGGCAATCGCATTGCGATTCAGGCGGGCGATTTTTTATTCGCCCAAGCCTCTTGGTACTTGGCGAATCTCGATAATTTAGAGGTGGTGAAGCTGCTCTCTGAAGTGATTAAAGATTTCGCTGAGGGCGAGATTCAACAAGGGCTGAACTGTTTTGACACCCATCAGTCTTTAGAGACCTATTTGTCGAAGTCTTACTATAAGACGGCCTCACTGATGGCGAACAGTGCTAAAGCGGTGGGTGTTTTAAGTGGTGAATCTGCTCAGCAGAATCAGGAGCTATACACCTACGGTCGCTGTATTGGCTTAGCGTTTCAGATTGTCGATGACATTTTAGATTTCACGGCTTCATCAGATGAGCTGGGTAAGCCTGCGGGGTCGGATCTCAAGAGCGGCAATTTGACCGCCCCTGTTTTATTCGCAATGGAGGAAACGCCCTATTTGCGCGTTCTTCTTGAGCGACAGCTTCAAGAGTCAGGGGACTTAGAGGAGGCGTTGATGTTGGTTCACAACAGCCAAGGAATTGTGCGATCTCGCCAGCTTGCCGAGCAGTATTCTCAACAGGCCGTAGAGCATTTGGCTGGGGTGCCTCAATCTGAAGCACGGCAGGCATTGCTTGAAGTGGCAGACTATACGCTGAAGCGCCTGTACTGATAGGCAACACGCTATTGTTAAGGCTGAGCGTTTCTTCGAGAGAGAATGACTGAGCCTCAACTAGACCAGCAAAATGAAATACCGAAGTGGCGACAGGTGTTGCGATCGCAAAAGGGCAATCTACTAACCGTCGCACTGGCTCTACTTTTAGCGCTATTGGTTCGAGGCTTTATCGCTGAATCCCGCTACATTCCGTCAGAGTCAATGGTGCCCACCCTATTTCCAGGAGATCGGCTCGTCGTCGAAAAAGTGTCCTATCGATTTCATCCCCCCGTTGACGGAGATATCGTAGTGTTTCATCCGCCGCTGGCGTTGCAGGCCATTGGGTACGATCCCACTCAGGCGTTCATTAAACGAGTCATTGCGACGCCGGGGCAATTGGTAGCAGTGCACGACGGCAAAGTTTATGTCAATGAGCAGATAGTGCCAGAGGACTATATTGCCGAAGCGCCAGCCTATGAAATGCCGACGGTCAGAGTGCCCCCTGACATGCTGTTTGTGATGGGTGATAACCGCAACAATAGCAACGATTCACATATTTGGGGATTTGTCCCTCAAGAGAATTTGATTGGGCGCGCCAACTTCCGATTCTGGCCGCTGCAGCACCTACAGCTTTTTAGAAACCCCTTCGCTTGAGCACAAACATAAAGTTGTAAAGTTGCTCACTTCTCAATACTGAAAGGACTGAATCACCGTGAATTCATAGGTGACTTCTCCTGGCGGCAGACTGTACTCAAAATCTGTGTACAGTCGTCCATAGGCCGTACTATATTGCGGCAGCCAGAAGTAATGATAAAAACCTGTGGGCGGGAAAAAGCTGGATGAGGTTGTGGGTACAAACAGGGCATTGAACGGAATAGCTTGTCCAGAGGTTGGCTGTCCAAACAATACCTGCGCTGGTGCTGGAGGCATTACAGTCAAACCCATAACCAGAGGCGTCAACACAAATAAAGCAGTTTTCATTGACCGCACCTCCTAGCAATACCAATCAAAATATATGTCTCAATACATATTTCATTAAAGTCAGTGGCGATGGCCCCATCTCTATAAAGCCCTAGCCATTGCGGGACTGAATCTCTCTGAGGGAAGATAGCGTGTCTTGATTTCTACCCTGTGTCAGTTAGACGTCTGCCAGTGCCCTCAGACCCCGATGAGATTCGCCTTGATCATTTTTTAGAATTCAAAATTAACTTCGTGAAGCATCCCAGAATCAGAGTAATCGTATCCTTCATAGATCCGAGCATCGATGGTCCCCCTGCGCTCCCCCGTTTCAATCGCAATACTTGTGGCTTGGGTTTCGTATTGATAGGTTTCAGTTTTCCCCGATTGACTGTCAGAAGTTTGGGTTGACGTTAAATCTGAATCAGTAGATATAGCAACCCCTATCTCTTGCTCTTCATGCATTTCAGAGATATTGATTACACTCTGGTGCCGTCCGGTTGACCCACTCTGAAACGTAATGGTGTGGGTAATCTGGGCAATGGCCGGAGTCACAGTTGTCAAACTGCAACACAAAGAGAACAGTAAAGCCTTCATGGAACCGCTCCTATTGGCGCTTCAACGGGAGATCCTGATGTTATTGGCAAACGAGGAGGTTGCGGCTGCACCTGTGGAGCAGTTCGCGAGTCTGCCTCATTACTCGTGTACTCAGACCTGAGTGGAGGTTCTGCTGTCTCTATAGTCTGACGGCGGGCCTGCGGTGGCTGAGTGGGAGTAAGAGAAGTCGGCGATGATTCGACAGGCTGAGATTTCCGTGATTCAGACTGGGCAGGGATTTCCCCTGGCTGATTGTCGCGCGATGACGAAAAAGTCGGTCGGCGTACCGTCACACTAGGACACTCAACATTGGCGAGACCCATCAACTCTGTATAGCTAACTTCAACCCCAGCCTTGAGCATCTTAGAGTAGTTGCTAATTAAGAGCAGACAGGTTTCTAATTTTGCTCGTCCTAACTGAGTTTTGGCATATTGTTTACAGGTGCCCATACCAAAGGAATGAGTATAGGTGACGGCTCCCCCGATCGTGCCGCTATCAAATGGGCCTATGCCGCTCCCAAATGCAGAGGCACTAATGCCACTACTGGTGCAGTCAGCCAGCCCATTGCCGACAATACTTCGACCCAAGGGATGGGTATTCACTTGAGTATTGATTAAGGAACCCTGTTGATCGAGACTCGATTGGGGATTTGCTGTAGATTCAGCATTATTGGGAACAGTAATGTTATTCGTCGTTTGTGCGATCGCTGAAGGTGGGTCAGAAATAATTACTACTCCAGGCACAAGGCTAATTAACATTACTGTCAGCCCTAGATGATAACGCATGGTCATTCTCCCGAGCGAAATAAAAGGGGCAGTGTGGTGAAGCTGCCCCAGCTAGAAACTGCATCTGAGACTTGAGGCGATCTATCTGTTTTAGCTAGAAGCTAAATCCAGAGCTGACCGTATGAGTCTTATCGAAGCCGCTAAACTCGTAGGACTCATAAACGTTGACATCCGTTGTTCGATAACCATCTCCCCACTCTCTGGCCCAACTAGAAGCATCCGCTTTATAGACATCAACCTCAAAAAATTTCGAGCTATCGTCATTGGGTTTTACTGGAGGCTTTGTCCGGCTATCGTAGGAACCCTGGTCACTAGAATCAAGGTTGTCAGTGACAACAGTGATGCCATACTCCTGCTTGTTTGCGTCTGAGTAAGCATCACGCCAGAAGTTATAATTTTCATGGACATTAATGCTGGTTTTTGAATAGCCATTCTTGATGTCTCGAGTGTTCCAACTATTGGTCACACTAGATGTGCCAGCGAAGGCAGGCATAGAGGCTAATCCAAGAAAAATAGTCGCAGAGATAGGCAGCAGTTTTTGAAGTTTCATGGGTGGTCTCCCTTCGAAATAAATCGAATGATGTTTGCACAAGATTTAAGCTAAATCATCAGCTTCCAATCAATGGAAAATCTATTTTGAATCCTTGAATAGCATGGAGATGCCTACTCAAGAATTGACCCAAGTCCTGCCAGACAAAATAACAAGCACCTGTCTATACCGAACAGGGAACAAAATACCTGCCTGAGAATCAACTTAACAAAATCATATTTTCTGGATCTAAAAAAGGCAATAGAATTCAGGGTATTAGCGACTTGTTCTGACTTTTCCATCTATTTTGCTTTACAAAAGAAACTACGAAATCAATCGAATCAAGCATTCACTTTTATTTTGAAAGATCTACGATAGACCGAATTTCAAGCTTGAAACTAGCCTCTTCTACCGCATCAGTGAAGTCAAACCCCATCGTCAAGGAGCCAGGGCTGAAATCTAATAGGGAGTAACATAACAACGTGGAGACTATCTTTTCTGAGTGTATAAGTGACCTTTTCTGACTAGGCTGACTTTTTCTGACCAAACCGTATTTTTATCCTAAAAAATAAAAATATTGCGGCATGATTAACTGAATTAACTCAGCTCGTAGAGTCATTTTTCATTGAAAGAATGAGACTCTGATGCCCGTACTAAGAATGGGATTGCAATGCCTCGATAGATTCTGTTTATCAAACATGGAAATCCTCACAACTTCCTCAAATTGCTCCTGTACTCTTAAGGCTATTGATCTGCCTACTTATCAATTTCTACCTGCGTCATGCTGTGAGAACAGTGAGGTTAATGCATTTCTATCGGTTTTCATAAAATTGTTGAATAGTGCAGATAGATTTTATGGGGCAGTGTTTCATGACGACCTAGAGGGTATAGGTCGCTCATATAGTGGAAACTAATTCTGTCCTCAGCCATAGCGGGGGCAGAACAATATTTAGTTGATTCCTACTCAATTTGTCGCTGAGCAAGCGCTTGGCGAAGCGCATCTACCAATTCAATCAAAATGTCTAGGTGAAACTATGTTGAATCAGACTGTAGAACTAGAACGTTATCCATCTAGTCCTAGATCAAATGACAATCGTTTCATGGGTATTACAGTAGAGCAATTACGCTCTCAACGCTCTTTATGGCTGCTCCAAAAAATTTGTCCCGATCTGGTATTGAATGATATCCAAGCTATTGTGTTCCAGCAATCTTGGCAAGGGAAAACCTACTCACAAATTGCTAGCAATACACGTTACGACCCTAGCTATCTCAAAGATGTCGGCCACAAACTTTGGCGTCAGCTATCAGATCTATTGAAGGAACCTGTCAGTAAGCATAATCTCTACACTGTTTTAGAGCATCGTTTTCAAGACCTACAGATGCTTAATAAGGTCGCCGCCTATCCCCCTGCTGTTGCAGCAGTTGCTAGTACAGTATGTGATTGCGGAGATGCGGTAACGGTCCCTGTGTTTATGGGTCGAGAGGCAGAACTCATGCAACTCAAGGAATGGATTGTTGATCATCGCAGTTGCCTCGTGGGTATCTTTGGCCTCGGTGGTGTCGGGAAAACCGCTTTAGCCATCAAGAGTGTAGAACAGGTCTCTCAACAGTTTGACTATGTGTTTTGGCGATCGCTACGCAATACCCCCACCTTTCAACAATTTGTGAGTAGTCTTCTAGATTCTCTGTTGGAAGAGCCTGTCACTAACCTTCCAGACGATCCAGATGCCCAGGTGTCTCTACTGTTACAGTCCCTTAGTCAACACCGCTGTCTATTAGTCATTGACGATTGGTCTAGTATTCTTCGGAGCCTTACCATTGCAGGGCTGTACCAGATCAATTGTGAACCCTATGGTCTTTTTCTGAGACGCATTAGTGAATCTCGCCATCAGAGCTGTGTGTTGATTACGAGCCGTGAACAGCCCATCGGCTTGGCCTTCAAAAATGACTCTGCTTTTCCAGTCAGATCGCTCCATCTTAAAGGGCTAAAAAGGCAAGCGGGACAGGAAGCCTTACGAGCCTTTGGAGTATCAGATCCTAACCTCAAAGTAGTGAATCAATTGATCGCCTACTATGCGGGTAATCTCTATGCGCTACGAGTCGCGGCACAAACTATCATCGATTTGCTGGGAGGGCGCGTTGCGACTTTTATGATGCGACATACTCTGATCTATGGTGAGATTCGGAGTCTATTAGAGCAGCAAGTCTGTCGATTATCAAAGCTAGAAAAACAGGTGATGGCCTGTATTGCCCGGCACCCTAATTCCATCAGCATTGAAGCCCTAGAGCAGGAGCCTTCGCTAGAGCACTATCAACCCCTGTTACTTGAAGCGCTAGAATCCCTTTATCATCGCTCCTTTATCGAGAAAGAGGGGCAGGCTTTTGTTTCCCCACATTTTCTGAGAGCTTACGTGTCCCATCAACTGAGCGCCACCCTTGATATTGAAGAGGCATTGCTCTCGCCCACCACAGCCCAGATTCGAACCCTAGATGATTATCGAGGCTAGACTGGAGCTGCTGCTGGCTGACGCATTGTAGAAAACCGCTCGTGTGGCACAATAGAAATCTATCGCCCCCTTCGATTTGTCAGGTAATTTTGTGAGTTCTACTGCATCTACCGCTCGTGCGGTCTATCCCTTCACGGCAATCGTGGGCCAAGACGAAATGAAGTTGGCCCTTCTATTAAATGTCATCGACCCTCGCATTGGTGGGGTGATGATTATGGGCGATCGCGGCACCGGAAAATCTACAACCATCCGGGCCTTGGCCGATTTGCTGCCCCAGGTTAAAGTCGTGGCCGGTGATCCCTTCAACAGTGACCCCACCGATCCAGAGTTAATGAGCGATGAGGTCAAGGCCGCAGTTAATGCCGGAGAATCTCTAGAGATGAGCACCATGCAGGTGCCCATGGTGGACCTGCCCTTGGGAGCCACTGAAGATCGTGTTTGCGGCACCATTGATATTGAAAAAGCACTGTCAGAAGGTGTCAAAGCCTTTGAACCGGGGCTGCTTGCCAAGGCCAATCGCGGCATTTTGTATGTGGATGAGGTCAATCTACTAGACGATCACCTCGTCGACGTACTCCTTGATTCTGCAGCGTCGGGTTGGAACACCGTCGAACGGGAAGGGATCTCAATCCGCCACCCCGCTCGGTTTGTATTAGTAGGTTCAGGCAACCCCGAAGAAGGCGAGCTACGCCCTCAGCTTTTAGATCGCTTTGGGATGCACGCTGAAATTCGCACCGTCAAAGAACCTGCTCTGCGGGTTGAAATTGTAGAACAGCGATCGCAATTCGATCAAGATCCCTACAGTTTTTTAACGGATCACCAATCTGAACAAGAGGCCCAGCAGCAAGAGATCGTCAAAGCCCAAGAGTTGTTGCCACAAGTCAAGATCGATCATGATTTGAGAGTGCAGATTTCTCAGGTCTGTTCTGAGCTAGATGTAGACGGCCTCCGGGGTGATATCGTTACCAACCGAGCTGCCAAAGCCCTTGCAGCCCTAGAAGGCCGCACAGAAGTCACGGTAGACGATATTAAGCGCGTAATTACGCTGTGTCTGCGCCACCGTCTGCGGAAAGACCCATTAGAGTCAATTGATTCTGGCTACAAAGTCTCAAAGGTCTTCAATCAGGTTTTTGGCTTAGTTGACGAAGCAGAAGGAGCCTCGATGAATGGTCAGGCTGTGGGTGCAGGTCGTTAATTTATTTACACTCGCCTTCCCTCTAAGTCCCCCAGAATGGACGATTTAGAGAGCGAATTCAGGGCATTCAATCTTTCTTAAGCATCCTCCCAAACTAGACCTTTGGAGGTGGTGAACACAGCGAGACACGAATTACATTATTCAGTAACTTCGGTCTACTAAAGAGTGTCACCCATGATCAAAGTCTTATGAAGCCAAGGGACAGGACAGATGGCGGCAAGATCAAGCGGACAAACTTATCCAGGCCAGAAAGACCCCGTCCTCGCCAGATGTCTACTTCAGAGCGGGCTGAACGTGAGAAACCAGCCCATCGCTCCGGTAACCTTTTAGCCGGACTATCGCTTAATGCTCCAGAAACAGAACAGGATACACAACTAAGAGATCCCATTTATTTGACTCAGGGACATGAGCCGGTCGGCACGCCACAGCCGTTGGACGAGGAGGCGATTAGAGAGCTTGACACCCCTGACAAGCTGACTGAGGCGATCAAGCTGTCAGTCAACAAAGTCGATGACAAGTTTGTCGAGTCGCTGCAGGCGTTTGTGCAGCCAGAGACCTTAACCATTATTGGCGGGGTGCTTTCCGTTTGGGGGGCGGCTCATCTTGTCGGGATCGGCCAAGCTGCAGATGCCGCTTTGTTGGGGGCGGGAACCTTGGCACTGGGGGCTGATATTGGTCTTGCTGTGAGCCTTCTATGGAATTACTTTGACCAAGCGCAGCAAGCCCAAACACCGGAACAGCTTGAGCAGTCAGCGGATTCCTTTGCTGAGTTTGTCAATTTGGTGGGGGTGAATGTCCTTGGTGTTTTGGTGGGTGCAAAGCTAGGGAAAGTCACCGATGACCTCGCGCAGGTGATGAAGAACAATTGGGGCAAGGTTGCTGAGTTAGGGGCCAATGTCCAGCAGTCTGCGGGAGCGTTGCTGAAATCGGGTCGCCAGGTACTGGGTGAATTCGCGCCCCATCTTGATGATGCATTGACTGATGGTCAGCGTTTATTTAATCAAGGGTTGGATCAACTCGACAATCTGGTCACTCAGGCTGGCGACAAGATTGGTATTCGCTCTCCTTGGGTTGTAACGGAAGGTGGACCACTTAACACCCTATCCATGCGGATAGAGAAGTCGCCAGGAAGCGGGGGAGGGATCGCTGCCAACGGAGCCGAGACGATTGCAGCGCAAGCACAGCGATTAGAGAGGCAGTTAGTCAGTCGTGGTGTCTTCGCCAAAAGCGCCCATAAGGCAACAAAACTGGCGACTGGACAACCTAAAGTGCTTCAGGCCATCGATGGGCTGCTAAATGGACAAGGCAACCTGGAAAATCCGCAAGAGCTGGTGGAGCTTGTCAAACGAGCCACTAGCGGCGGTGAGTCAGGCATTTTGAGAGAGTTAGAAATTGCTGCTACGCGCGTTCGGAAGGGACACAACGTGCAACTAGGAACGATTCACAAGAAAGGAGTAGGCAACGTCGGCGCAGACATTGTGGACCATACAACAGAAGAAGCGATCCACTCTAAGAATATGCTTTCTCCTAACCTTCAGAATGTTGAGGAGGAGTTGCTTAACTCCGCAGCACAGTTTAAGGGCAAAAGAAGCAAACCCGAAATTGTCCCCACCACAGCAGATGGCAAACTCTATCACCGCGCAACTGAACTCATCATCAATAATCCGAAGAATCCCCTTTATGATCAAAGCCCCAATCAGCTCACTAATTTTCTTGAGCAACAATTCAAAGACAGAAAGCTTCAAGAGAATATTGACTCTGTTCGCATTACTAATCAAAAGGGTATGCACGAATTTAGGGTTATCCGTTCAGATCGTACTGGTAGGTTCCAATTCATCTCTCCAGGGAAAATTGAACAGCCACGTCAAGTTTCTTAAGCTGAGACTGAACCCATCCAGGTTGCCGAACAAAAATCAATGGTTTGCATAATTTCTGCCAGTCCAACGGGCCTATCAAGCGCTCAAGATACCCCCAAAACTTCATAATCATGAGGGGCCGCAATCAAATTACAACACAGACTCTATGGTTTACTCAAGAGAATTATTACTATGTCTAAAATAGACCCTTCCCTAAACAATCCTCTAGGTTCAACGGCAATCAACCCAGCGAACAGAAACTACTGGGTTTCAAGAGATGAATACCCTTTGGCATCGTGGTATGCCTCGTTCCCAGATGGACCAGTCGAACCACGAGATTATCTTACTTTTCTCAATGAAGTACTGGTTGAGGCTGAGAGAGAAGAAGTATTACGCGTGATTCAAGTCTCTTTGGACTCAAGTGAACGCCAAGACTACCCGGAAAAATATTGGGATTACTGTGCTCAGTCAACAGAGCTATCCTATATCGAATATACAGAGCAAGCATTTGCTGACACAGGAAAAATCATTGCATTAGGGCAGTTAGAAGCATCAGGCGGCTCCAGGCCCTATGGAACGACGCGGCTGAGCTACTACGAAACCGATGGGCAAGTAGTAGAAACCGAAGTTGAGAATATGGGTTCATTGTTACAACGCTTATATCCAAACGAAGTTCTTGAAAGGGATTCAGAGGAAGAATGGGGAAACCATGAAGACTACCCTTACTACAAAGCTACTGGTAGCGCAATTCTCTTTAGCGGTAAACTGGGTACTTCTAAAGAAACATGGGCTATGTTTAGAGCTTGGGAAAATTTGCCAGAGAGCATTCGTGAGCCAGACGATCAACCATATGTCAGCGCTGCATACTTGGGAATTCATTTGTACACTGATATCTGGTTTCCTAGAGTCAAAGGTTTTCTGGAGAGAATGGAGAGTTCTACAGAATATGGGGACGATTATATGTTCGACAATACAGAGCTAGCACAACGTCATACACCTCGACTTAACCGTTTCTTGCAGAGCGTTAAGCAATTGATCAAAGAACGAGGCGGTGACTTAGCCGTAGATTGCAGCAACTTCCAAGACTTCTATGGTTCTATGTGCAGCGACAATGGCATTATTTTGGATGCCTGAGCCAACTGCAGAAAACAAATATTGTGTAGGCTTATCATAGAGACATTCCTGTCTCACTATCAAACAGATGAATATGTTCCAGTTGGGGAGCTAAGAATAAGGTGTCGCCTATTTCAACCCGCTGCTCCGGTGGAATCTTTGCTTGAAACAGTGAGGTATCACCTACGATCGCACAAGAAAGATACGTTTCTGCGCCCAACGCCTCCACTAGCTCTATCTCTACAGGAATCCCTCCCTCAGTGACGGGTGTGAGATGCTCTGGGCGAATCCCCAATGTTAGCGACTCCCCTTTGTATTGCTCTAAAACGGGTCTCCAATCTTCCGGTAGCTTGAGCTGGAATAAAGGATGGTGCAAAGAGAGGGGACCACTGACCTGCACCGGCAAAAAATTCATGGGGGGAGAGCCAATAAATCCGGCGACAAAGCGATTGGCAGGAGAACGATAAAGTTCTAGGGGCGGTGCAATCTGTTGAATAATGCCACCATCCATAACGGCGATGCGATCGCCCATCGTCATCGCTTCGGTTTGATCGTGGGTGACGTAGATAGTGGTGGTCTTGAGCTGCCGCTGCAGCTTCACAATCTGAGCGCGGGTTTGCGCCCGTAGCTTGGCATCTAAATTAGATAAAGGCTCATCCATCAGAAAGACCTGGGGGTCACGGGCCATCGCTCGCCCCAGAGCCACCCGCTGCTTTTGCCCACCCGAAAGCTGCTTCGGCTTACGATCTAAAAGCGCTTCAATTTGGAGACTTTCAGCCACTTCACGTACTTTGCGATCGACGTTTTTAGCCTTTTTGAAGCGGGTCCGGCGCAGGCCAAAAGCCAAGTTGTTGTAGACCGTCATGTGCGGGTAGAGCGCATAGCTCTGAAACACCATCGCAATGTCGCGGTCTTTGGGGGGGAGGGTGTTAATTTTGCGATCGCCAATCCAAATATTGCCTGCTGTTACATCCTCTAGACCTGCAATGAGGCGCAACAGGGTACTTTTACCGCAACCGGATGGACCCACCAGCACCATAAATTCACTATCTTTTACGGTGAGATTGATGCGTCGCAGCACACTGGTTACCTGCTCTTCCGTGGGCGAAGCATCGGCATGCTCACTTGCCTCCGGCTTTTGTTTCCGGCTGCGGGCAGGGAAACTTTTATAAATATCCTCTAGGACAACATTGGCCACGGCAGTGAACAGTAATGAATAGAGCTTCCATATTGTACGCCTAGGCTCACAGAATTGACCCTTGATCTCCTACGAAGCTAGCTTTACTGAAGCTAGCTTCGCTTACCCCGTTACTAGAAATTAAAGCTTTGAGGACCGCCGCCACCCCGACGACCACCTTTGCCACGCTTTTGCTTCATCAGTTCGACTAACTGTGTGCGTTGCTCTGGCGTGAGAACGTCACGAATCTTAAGTTTGGTCTCGAAGCGCTCTGCAGAAGAGGCTTCACGCAGACTTTGGGTTGTTTGGTATTGGGCACGCAAGTCCTCAGCGCTGGCATTGCTAGCGTATAGTTCTTGCATTTTGTCACGGGCTGCACGCATTTCTTCGCGCTTGCCTTCCCGACTTGAACGGGCAGCTTGGCGAATTTGTTCAATCTCTGCTTTTTGGGTGTCGGTAAGATTGAGTTGCTCAAACATTTGCTCACGCCCCTTGCCCTTACCCCAGCGCTTGTCACCCTTCTCTTGGGTCGGTGGTGTAGCACTTTGGGCCAGTAAGGTCGGTTGGCCTGATTCGGCAAGGGCAGACTGAGGCGTGGTGAGGTAAGCCACTGTGCCGGTGAGGGGAATAATAATGGCCGCCGCTGCAAGAGCTGTGACTTGGTTGAATTTCATCGTTAATTCTCCTGAATAGAATAATGACTAAACCCTAAAAGCTTAATTAGGAAGTCGATCTTTTATGTGAACATCTTTATCCTATGAAACAGAACCGTTAGTCTTCTAGGATCAAAGCTCCCAACTTGTGTGCATCGGGAGTACTAATGTGTTGCTAGTCCTTTGGTACTAAATTCCTGGAGTGGCTCCGCTACGATGCCAGATGTTCAAGCACTTGCTCTATAGTAGAAGGCGCAATTGCACGGACTGCGATCATGCTGCGCCGGTTCCATAGGTCTCCCCATCCCTTTCGGCTGCTACTCTATCTAGAGTGGATTTTGCTTGCGATCGCAACCCTCGTCATTCTCTCCCCATTCCCCAGTCGTCCCCCCCCTCGGGTTGAACGCCCCCCCGAAGTCAGGACAATTCTCGCTCCTCGCACTGACAGTATCTCACCGCCAAATTGGGGACGAGGCCAAAGACGCCAGCAACGATGGGAGCAACAACAACAAACTCGCCGCTTTATTCCGGTTGCTATTTCGAGTATTGGCCTGTTGGGGCTATTGGGCTTCTGGTTGCCCATCAATGCCAGCCGCATCACTCAAACGCTCTACACACTGCTGGGGTTAAAACTAAGCTGGGTCGCTGTTTTACTCGGTAGCAGCGCTCAAACCGTCTTTCCACCGCTACTGCTGGTGGTCGTCATTCGCGCTAGCCTACTATTTCCCTGGCGAGAACGAATCGGGGTGGCCATTCTGGCTTTTCTCTCTTTTCTGGCAATGCTGGGCTTAGCTGTGTCTAAATTTGAGTTTTTGGGGGTTCCCCTGACGCAGTTTCTTCATCGAGATCGGTTTCAAGCTCAGCCAGACGTCTTAAACGCCATCGTTCTGAACTCCTCCCTCCTGTTTGGATTTGTGCTCAGCTTCGTTATTTTATTGGTGGGGGCACTTCTGGCAACCAAGCAGAGTCAAGAGAATCTCACCCAGGCCAACGATCGGCTCCGTCGCTATGCACTCCTGATTGAAAATCAAGCTACGCTGCAAGAACGACAGCGCATTGCCCGTGAAATGCATGACTCGGTGGGACATTCCCTGACAGCTCAAAGCATCCAGCTTGAGAATGTTGATCTATGGATGGCACAGAATCCGACCAAAGCCCTCGATCATTTGCAAAAGGCCCGACAGTTGGGGAGAGCAGCCCTCCAGGATGTGCGTCAATCCGTAGCATCTCTGCGGACCGATCCGCTTCAAGGCAAAACGCTAGCCCAAGCACTGCAAGAATTAGCCCAGACCTTTGAGCAGAACACAGGCATGACGGTAAGGTCTGAGATTTCGTCCACAACAACGTTACCAAAAGAAATCGCCAACGCCTTTTTTCGTCTCGCCCAAGAAAGTTTGACCAACATCTCAAAGCATAGCCAAGCAACCGAAGTGCAGATCCGCTTCAATGGATCTGCCACCGACCATGTTTTAGAAATTATTGATAATGGACGAGGCTTTGACCCGACCCAGCACACGGTAGGCTTTGGTTTGCAGAGTATGCGAGAGCGCACAGAAGCTTTAGGAGGCAGCTTTACCTTGAGTAGCCAACCCCAGCAAGGATGCCAAATTCAGGCCACTATTCCGCGAGGACTTCTATGATTCGGTTACTACTGGTGGACGATCAGGGTATTGTTCGAGAAGGCCTGCGGAGCCTATTAGATGCGAAGCCCGATTTAGAGGTCGTCGGAGAGGCAGAAAACGGTCAGCAGGCGGTTGAACAAGCTCTTGCCCTCCAGCCCGACGTGATTTTAATGGATGTGCGGATGCCCATCATGGATGGCGTTGCAGCCACTCGAACCCTCCAGGAACAGGCTCCTCATCTAAAGGTGTTGGTGCTGACTACTTTTGATGAAGATGATTATGTAGCCCGTGCAATGCGTCAGGGGGCCAAGGGCTATCTGCTCAAGGATACGCCCTCCAATGAACTAGCAGAGGCCATTCGAGCCGTCCAGAAGGGCTATACCCACTTGGGGCCAGGGTTATTTGACAAGGTTATGACCGCCACGACCGAGACGCCAGCACTGCCCCCTGAGATTCAGGAGCTAACGCCTCGTGAGCTAGAGGTGTTGCAGCTCATTGCCACAGGGAAGAGCAACCGTGAGATTGCCGACACGTTATATATTTCAGAGCGGACGGTGAAAAATCACGTCAACAGCATTTTGAGACGGCTGAATTTACGAGATCGCACCCAAGCCGCAATCTTAGCAACGAGCCTACAGACACTGGGTCATGAAAGTTAGACTCGACGATGAACTATTGATTGTGGCCCAAGACGATTTACCCCAGTTCAAGAAGGGGGGATCGGTGGTTCGCAATAACTATTTTTGGGCGATGCGAGCGATCGCTGGCTATGCCCCCCGTCATGGGGATTGGGAGTATGAAATCGAGGTCTGGCTTGCTTTGAAGCGGGTTTTGCTTGCTTTTCAAGAATCGGGTTATTTAGGCTTATCTGAGACTCAGCTTGAATTTGCCCCAGATGCCACAGACATTCCTGATGTATTGCGGGCCGTTTCGACTTGGCAGGCTTTAGAGTAGACAACAAACAGCCATGAGATCCTTTTTGAGCCGAGATGCTAGAGCGTTAATGGGAGTAGAGTTAGCGCTGCAATGACACTCACCTTTGGGATATAAATCCATAAAAAATACCCCTCTATGTAGAGACACAGAGGGGTATCAGGTGCAGCCTAAGCTACTTCAAAGTAGGCTTCAAGCTAGCCAAATTGGCTAGAGGTTGAAGCAATAATGAAAGCAGCATAGGTCAGCACATAGCCGACAGAGAAGTGCGTTAAGCCCACAAGACGAGCTTGAACGATGGACAGTGCAACCGGCTTATCCTTCCACTGAATAAGGTTCGCTAGCGGTGTACGCTGATGTGCCCAAACTAGGGTTTCAATCAGCTCTTGCCAGTAACCACGCCAAGAGATCAAGAACATGAAGCCTGTGGCCCACACCAAGTGACCAAACAGGAACATCCAAGCCCAAACCGCAAGGCTATTCATGCCGAAGGGGTTGTAGCCATTAATTAACTGCGAGGAATTCGCCCACAGATAATCTCGAAGCCAACCCATCAAATAGGTTGAACTCTCGTTGAACTGAGCCACGTTGCCTTGCCAAATGGCGAGATGCTTCCAGTGCCAGTAGAATGTCGTCCACCCAAGGGTGTTGAGCATCCAAAACATAGCAAGGTAGAAGGAATCCCAACCAGAGATATCGCAAGTGCCGCCCCGACCCGGACCGTCGCAAGGGAAAGCATAGCCGAAGTCTTTTTTGTCCGGCATCAGCTTAGAACCTCTGGCATCCAACGCACCTTTGACCAAGATCAAAGTAGTGGTATGAAGACCCAGAGCAATGGCGTGGTGAACCAAAAAGTCACCAGGACCGATGGTCAAGAATGGAGACAGAGCGCTACCGCCACCATTAACAGCCTCTAGCCAACCGGGTAGCCAAACGGCACCGGGACCAGGAGCATTAAAGGCAATCCCATCTGCATTAGAGAGAAGGGAACTGAATCCATACAGAAGCTTACCGTGAGCAGCCTGAATCCACTGAGCAAACACTGGCTCTACTAAGATTTGCTTCTCAGGTGTACCAAAGGCAACAACCACGTCGTTATGACAGTAGATGCCGAGGGTATGAAAACCTAAAAGAAGGGAAACCCAGCTCAAGTGGGAGATGATGGCCTCTTTATGTTCAAGAGCGCGAGCTAAGACATTGTCTTTGTTCGCTTCTGGATCATAATCACGGACGAAGAAAATCGCACCGTGGGCAAAAGCACCCACCATCAAAAAGCCAGCAATGTACTCATGATGCGTAAACAACGCAGCTTGAGTCGTATAGTCCTTAGCAATAAATGCATAGGACGGCAACGCATACATATGCTGAGCCACAACGGAGGTGATCACCCCTAGACAAGCTAGGTGCCAACCCAACTGAAAGTGCAGGGACTCATTGTAGGTATCGTAGATACCTTTGTGAGCATTACCCAGCAAACCTTTAGGAGGATTGTGCGTCTCCAGGATGTCCTTCATGCTGTGGCCAATCCCAAACTGGGTCTTGTACATATGACCAGCAATGATGAACAGAACTGCGATCGCCAAATGGTGATGCGCAATATCCGTTAACCACATCGACTCAGTCTGAGGATGGAAACCACCCAAGAAAGTCAAAATTGCAGTTCCGGCTCCTTCACTGGTGCCAAAAATCTGGCCCGCAGTATCTGGATTCTGGGCGTAAACGCCCCATCGTCCAGTGAAGAAAGGCGCTAAGCCCGCAGGGTGAGGCATTGTAGTCAAGAAGTTATCCCAACCGACATGCTGTCCCCGAGCTTCAGGAATTGCAACGTGAACTAAGTGACCGGTCCAAGCCAATGAGCTAACACCAAACAGACCTGCTAGGTGGTGGTTCATCTGTGATTCAGCATTTCTGAACCAAGCCAAGCTTGGGCGATACTTGGGCTGCAAATGCAGCCAACCGGCAAACAGATAGAAGCAGGAAAGCACCATTAAGAAGATGCATCCCATATATAGGTCTGCATTGGTTCGCATACCGATGGTGTACCACCAGTGGTAGACACCGGAGTAAGCGACATCAACAGGGCCAGAGGCTCCCGCCTGCGTAAACGCATCAATGGCGGGCTGACCAAAGTGAGGATCCCAGATCGCATGAGCGATGGGACGTACGTTCAGAGGATCTTGGATCCACTGCTCAAAGTTGCCTTGCCAAGCTACATGGAAGATAGTGCCGGAGGCCCACAGGAAAATAATGGCGAGATGACCAAAGTGAGTTGCGAAAATCTTTTGATAAAGATTTTCCTCTGTCATCCCATCATGGGTTTCAAAGTCGTGGGCTGTGGCAATCCCGTACCAGATCCGACGTGTAGTCGGATCTTGAGCGAGATCTTGGCTAAATTTAGGAAATTTAGTTGCCATAACTGTTTAGAGTCCTTCTCGCTCCTATCCTACTGAAATCATTCGAGCCAGGAAGAATGCCCAGGTTGTGGCAATTCCGCCTACAAGATAGTGGGTGACCCCAACCGCACGGCCTTGAATAATACTCAAAGCGCGAGGCTGAATGGCGGGAGCAACCTTGAGCTTGTTATGAGCCCAAACGATTGATTCAATCAGCTCTTGCCAATAACCACGGCCACTAAACAAGAACATGAGACTGAAGGCCCATAGGAAGTGAGCAGCCAAGAACATCAGACCATAGGCCGACAGAGCTGTCCCATAGGAGTTGATCACCTGAGGCGTTTGCGCCCATAGGAAATCTCTCAGCCAACCGTTGATGCAAATTGCACTCTGGGCAAAGTTCCCACCGGTAATATGCGAGACCGTGCCGCTGTCTGAGACCGTACCCCACACATCGGACTGCATTTTCCAACTAAAGTGAAAAATCGCAACCGAGATGGAGTTATACATCCAGAACAGACCGAGGAACACATGGTCCCAAGCAGAAACCTGGCAGGTGCCGCCCCGACCCGGACCATCGCAAGGGAATCTAAAGCCAAGACTACCCTTGTCTGGAATGAGGCGAGAGCTACGGGCATATAAAACACCCTTCAGCAGAATGAGCACCGTCACGTGGATGGTGAAGGCATGGATATGGTGAACCATGAAATCGGCAGTTCCCAAAGGAATTGCGCTCATGGCAACCTTACCGCCAACGGCAACTGTGTCACCGCCCCAAACAACGCTGGTGGCAGCCTCAGCCAATGGTGCACGAGCAGAACCTGCCGCAGATGCATTAATGGACTGAACCCACTGAGCGAACACAGGTTGAATCTGAATCGCGGTGTCAGAGAACATATCCTGGGGACGACCCAGCGCTCTCATGGTGTCATTGTGAATGTACAGACCAAAGCTATGAAAGCCCAGCCAGATACAAACCCAGTTCAGATGAGAGATGATGGCATCCCGATGTCTGAGAACCCTATCAAGCAGGTTGTTTTGGTTAACAGCAGGATCGTAGTCACGAACCATGAAGATGCCCGCGTGGGCACCCGCGCCACAGATAATCAATCCACCAATCCACATGTGGTGCGTGTAGATAGATAGCTGTGTTGCGTAATCTGTCGCCAGATAAGGGTAGGGCGGCATAGAGTACATATGCTGTGCCACAACAATGCTGAGAGAACCGAGCAGAGCCAGGTTTACAGCCAGTTGCGCGTGCCAAGAAGTCGTCATGACTTCGTAAAGACCCTTATGACCGCTGCCGGTGAAGGGACCCTTGTGGCCTTCCAGAATTTCCTTCATGCTGTGGCCGATGCCCCAATTGGTGCGGTACATATGACCGGCAACAATTAAAAGCACACCTAACGCTAGGTGGTGGTGGGCCACATCGGTTAACCAAAGACTTCCTGTTGTCGGGTTAAGACCACCCTTGAAAGTGAGGAAGTCGGAGTAAACACCCCAGTTAAGCGTGAAGAAGGGGCCTATTCCCTGAGCAAAGCTGGGGAACAGATCTGCCATAAAGGCTTTATCCATGACGTAGGAACGAGCCAACGGAATATCCGTTATCCCTGAATCGAGCATGGTGTTGACAGGCAACGACACGTGAATCAGGTGACCGGCCCAACCTAATGAACCACAGCCCAGCAAAACCGCTAGGTGATGATTCATCATGGCCTCTACATTCTGGAACCATTCCAGAGAGGGAGCTGCTTTATGGTAGTGAAAAAAGCCGCCGTGAAAGACTAATCCAGCCATCACGAGTGCCCCAATGGCGAGGCAGGTCAGCTCATAGGAGGTTGTAATCCCCCATGCACGCCAGATTTGGAAGAAGCCAGAGGTAATCTGAATTCCGTGGTAACCACCACCCAAATCAGCGTTTAAAATATCTTGACCCACGATGGGCCAAACGACCTGGGCACCTGGCTTAATACCAGTAGGATTAGCCAGCCAAGCCTCGTAGTTTGAAAAGCGGGCCCCATGGTAGAAGGAGCCGCTTAACCAAACGAAGATCACCGCCAAGTGGCCGAAATGGGCACTAAAAACTTTGCGTGAAATATCTTCTAGATTGGTATTTTTATGTGTATCAAAGTCGTGAGCGAGAGCATGGAGGTTCCAAATCCACGTGGTGGTTTTAGGCCCCTTTTCTAGAGTCTTGTGAAAATGACCAGCTTTTGACATGACGTCAAGATCTGCTTTCACCGCCGCTCTAGTCTCTCGCCCCCCTGGGCTAGTTGTCATTGAGACTCTCCTCTCTTTAGACAAGCAAGGAACGAAGACATGCCTTCCTGAACGATTCTGGGACTAGACTCAGCCTCTGCGACACAGAGAGCCAATGACATAGATAGAAAGTTCAAGCGCATGAATGTATCCATATATAACGTCATTTTGGCTTTACATTCCGTTAGTGACGGAATGATTACTGTGAAGTGCAGAGCACTGGGTACAGGTCTAGGAACCGCACGAAAGGGGTTCTCTCTATGAAATTACAGGAGTCAAGCCGTGTTTTTCTAGGGAATTAACATTAATTAAGGTGCTGGGGCGATGAAAGCCTGATTACTCGTTAGGAACAAAGGTTTACGAAAGGTCGAGCAATCTTCATATAAAGCAAACAAACGTATTCAAATTTAGTGTTGCAAAACGCTAGTTTTTGCTTGCTGGGCTTTGTTGTGAATCGCGATGATGGTCTATCTGCTTTTGTGGAGGGGCGGTTGATGATTATCGGTTGGCGGTGAGAGAGTTCCTGCTTTGTCGGGGCTGGCGGTGTAGGATTTTCCGGTATAGTGCCCCTAGGGCGGTAGCTTTAGGTTTATTTGTCTCGGGAGTGTGCGCGACGTGGGTGATAACGGCAAGCGGTGGACTGGGGTGATGTGGCTCAAACGATTGATGCTCATGTGTGCGGTGGGATTGCTTGCGATCGCATCAGGCAATGCGATCTCTGGCACCCCAGACGCGGGGCTATTCTCTAAATTTCAGGCCAACCCAAGCACCAAGATTGTTGAAGTTTCACCCTCTGAAACCATCCAAGCCCTGCGTTCTGCCCTAGATTCACGTCAACCCCACGTCAAAATCCTTAGTCCACGATCTGAGGAAGTGGTGCAAGATAATCGCGTCAAAGTGAAGCTTCAAGTTGAAGACCTCCCGATTTTTAAGGATGAAGATTTCGGGCTTGGCCCCCACCTGCATCTTTTTGTTGACGATCAGCCCTACAGCGCGATTTACGACATCGACGAGCCTTGGCTCCTTGAAGATTTAGAGCCAGGAACCCACACATTACGGGTATTAGCAGCCTATCCTTGGTTCGAAAGCTTTAAGAATCAAAACGCCTACGCGCATGTGACCTTCCATGTATTTACAAAAACCAACGATAATCACCCGAATACCACCCAACGGCTCCTAACCTACAACCAGCCGCAGGATGTCTATGACGCAGAGCCAGTGATGTTAGATTTTTTCATTAGTGGTGAGCCTGCAGCCCAGAAGCCCACATCAGCACAGGTCAGGGTGACGATTAATGACACCAGCTTTCTAGTTAACGGTGAGAAAACGCTCTACCTCAGCGGTTTTAAACCCGGTAAAAACTGGGTACGCCTAGAATTATTAGACGATCAAGGCCGTGCCGTTGACAACATCTATAACGCACCCGTTCGACTGGTTGATCTTCGAGACAATGCCCCGGCCCCTCTAGCGCAAATTAATCAAGGGAGTCTAACAGCGGCAAAGGTCCGAGGCATTGTTGATCCCAACTATGTCCCTGAGCCAGCAGTCTTGCCGGTTGTTCCGGCTCTTGAACCCATTACCGACCCCACTGGCGACTCCACTGAAGACATCTCCACTGAAACCAAATCCACTGCAATCGCGCCCGCACAGCAGGAAGCATCCCAGGCCTTGCCAGAGAACCAAGAAAGGGAGTCAAGGGCAGCTCAAGGCACCCAACTCACTCCAGAGACCCTAGAACCACTTAAAGGAAATCTCTCTGTCTCAGATCCTGCGTCCCCAGCTCAAGACGGAATAGAGGCATCCCCCCTTCAGCAGCGGTAGACACCCTTAAGGCAAGCGATCCGTCTGATCCGGATCCCTTGACAATGCCGGAAATGCCGCTGGATTAGGCCTAGCTAACAGTCATCCAGAGATATTCTCAAGCGTGGTTATCTGTGGATGACCTGACGTTATATTGGCGAAAGTTCGGGATTTCGGTAGTTTTACGGATAGTATTTTACGGTGGGGCCAGTACACTCGGTAGTTATACGGAGCAGTTTCTGCCGGTGTGGGGTCACCTTATCTTGCTGCTGGTCGCTTTATCGCCATAATTTAAAACAATGCCGCAATCTCAGGCCAGCTCTTCGACCGATCCGCAGCCTTGTCTCTCTACTGATGAGCGGGTGGTGTCTTGGAAGATGACTCAATGTCTCAACCCTGACTGCCTGCATTCCAACCCCGACAATACAGATCTTTGTCAGCGCTGTGGCGCTAAGTTGCTACTGGGCGATCGCTATCGAGCGATTAGATCGATTGGTTCGGGTGGTTTTGCCTGTACCTTTGCCGCCGTAGATGAGCATCGATTGCAAACCCCCTGCGTGATTAAACAATTTCTGCCTCGCCAGCAAAACCACGAAATTCTGCAGACCTCTATCAATCTCTTTCGACAGGAAGCCCATATTCTCAAAGCATTGGGCAGTCATCGACAAATTCCATCACTGCTGGCCTTTTTTGAGCAAGAGAATCGCTTTTATTTGGTCCAAGACTTTATTGAGGGTCAGAGCCTCTTCGAGAGTTTGACCCAGCAGGGAGCAGTCAGTGAGGAGCAGGTACGTGATATCTTCGGCCAGCTTTTGCCTATTTTGCAGTTTGTGCATCAAAAACAGGTCATTCATCGAGATATTAAACTCAGCAACATTATCCGACAACCTAATCAGAAGCTGGTCTTGATCGACTTTGGTGGTTCGATACAGACCAACACAAGCTTTCGTTCAATTACCGGTACGCCGGGGTATGCCCCCCCAGAACAGTTGCGAGGACAGGTTGTTCCCGCCAGCGATCTCTATAGCCTGGGGGTTGCCAGCTTGCGGTTGCTAACCGCAGAGTTGCCCCAGGATGATGGATCTGATCCTCTCTTCGATCAACAGCGCCAGCAATGGCAGATCCCTGATTTCGTTAGCCCTGAGCTTCGCCAGATTTTGGTGAAATTGCTGCAGCCTCAGGTGAAGGAGCGTTACGCCTCAGCCACCGAGGTGTTAGAGGCATTGGCTGTGATAGACGCCCCATCAGAACCCATTGAAGCGTTGTACTCGCCTGTTGCGGTGCCCGTCAAGCCTCAAATATTGCTGCACAGTGAAGTGGGCCTCGACTATCAACGATTGCAGGATCTCTTGATGGATCAAAACTACAGAGAGGCGGATCAAGAAACGTGGCATCTGATGCTGCAGGCTACCGAGCGACAGGCAGAGGGCTGCTTAGACTTGCGATCGCTTCGTCAGTTCCCGCAGGTTGACTTAACCACCATCGATCAGCTCTGGCAAGGGCTAAGTCAGGGCCGATTTGGCTTCACGGTGCAAAAGCAGATTTATCAAAGTCTGGGGGGGAAAGCGATCTTTAATTACCCCGTTTGGGCTGCATTTGGTCAGCAGATGGGCTGGTTGAGCGCAGGTCAATGGCTCCACTATGGTGACTTAAATTTTAGCCCTCAAGCTCCCCGGGGGAGCTTTCCTGCCTACTGTGCCGATCCTTTAAATCGGAACGGTTTTGCCAGAGGGGTCTGCGGATGGTGGCGGCTTGGCTTCAACACGCTATTAGAAAGACTCGAAGATCCAGTCCTCGACTCAGATTTTTGGGCTTGAGCCTCTATTTCCCCTGCAAGCAATTTAAGTCTGTACCATTGGGAGAGTGAGGGTTGAACAGAAAGCATCAAAATGTTCCAATGGCTAAGCTTCCTCTTCCTCAACTGCAGTATCGTCAACTCAGGGCTTTATCCATGCAGCAGATTCCGTCGCCTCCCAATTCTAAATCGACGATGTCTAATCCACGGGAGCCTTCCAGCTCTGGGCCTCAACAAACTCCTAACGGGTCACAGCCGGTGCCCTTGCCCCACACCAGCATCAAAACAAAGGTGACGCTGTGGGCGTTAGGGGTGAGTGTTTTGCCGACCCTATTGGTGGGCCTCGGTGCCTATGGCACCTATCAATCTCTGCAGCAGCGGCTTGAGGCGGCACAGCTTGAAGACCTTCAAGAACAGCTTCACGAGACGCTGCCCCCGCTGGCGCTGGGAACGGGACTGACGGCTCTGGTGGCCGGTGCGATCGCAACCCTATTAAGCCGGCGCACGCTACGTCCAGCCCTGCAAGCCTCTTTCTCATCAAGCAAACTCGTAAATCGCCTGCAGCGAGACGACGCGCCCAACGTCGATCCCCAAGATGAGCTGCAGGTTCTCAACGACAACCTGCGCGTTATCCACCAGCAGCTTCCCGGTCTGCTCTCCAGCCAGCAAGAAGAAGCTCAAAAGCAGCACATCTTTAAGGACATTACCCAGCAGTTACAAAACTGCCGTACCGAAGAAGATTTGCTGAGCACCACCGTCACTGAAACCCGCAAAATCCTTAACACAGATCGCGTCAGTTTATTCCGGTTCAACGCAGATGGAGAAGGCATCTTTGTCGCCGAAGACGTCGCCCCTGGCTGGGCCAAACTGCTGTGGTCAACGGTGGAAGATCCCTGTTTCAACAGCGGCTATAGCGCCCTCTACCAAGAAGGTCGCGTTCGTGCCATTGACAATATTTACACCGCCAACCTCTCCGATTGCCATATTGGCTTGCTGGAGCAGTTTGGCGTCAGGGCCAATCTAATTGCCCCTGTCCTCAAGGACGGACAGCTCTTTGGACTCCTGATTGCCCACCAATGCTCCAATCCTAGGGTATGGTTGCCCGCTGAGGTGGATCTGATGGCGCAGATTGCCGATCAAGTTAGCGGTGCCCTCGATAGCGTCCGGCGGATGCAGCAGTTGAATGAGCAGGCTGAGCATACCCACCAGGTCTTGACCGTTTCTCGTAGCATTCGTGCGTCCCTTGACCGAGATGATGTCTTAAATACCGCCGTCACCGAAGTTCGCAAAACCCTAAAGGCCGACCGGGTCGTTGTTTATACCTTCGATCAGGACTGGTACGGCACGGTGGTGGCCGAGTCCGTGCTGCCCGGATTCCCCAAGGCGTTATGGGCTGAAATTCATGACCCCTGCTTTGCAGAAGGCTTTATCGAACAGTATCAAGCCGGTCGCGTTCATTCGATTGATGATATTGAGGCGGCAGGGCTGGGTGACTGTTATCAACAGCAGCTCGCCGCCTTCAACGTTAAAGCCAACCTTGTGGCTCCTATTCTAAAAGACAAGCAGCTCTCGGGCTTACTGATCGCCCATCAATGCTCTGGCCCTCGGCCATGGCAGCAAAGCGACCGAGACTTTATGGGGCAGATTGCGCTACAGGTCGGTTTTGCCCTCGACCATGCTCAACTCACGGCCCGTCTGGATGCCGAAGACCAGAAGATGCGCCTCATTAAGAGTCTGACCCAGAGCATCCGGTCATCACTGATTGAAGATGACATTATCAGCACCACCGTGACGGAGATGCGTAAAGCCCTCAAAGCAGATCGCGTTATTATCTATAGCTTTGATGCTGACTGGTACGGCACCGTCGTCGCCGAAGCGGTTCTTCCCGGCCTCCCTAAAGCGTTATGGGCAGAGATTAAAGACCCCTGTTTTGCCGAAGGGTTTGTGAAAGAATATCAGGCGGGCCGCGTCCACAGCATTCCGGATGTTCAGTCGGCTGATATGGGCGAATGCTACCGGCAGCAGCTAGAGCAGTTCGATATTCGTGCCAATTTAGTCACGCCGATTTTGAAAGACAATCATCTCTTTGGTCTCCTGATCGCCCACCAGTGCTCTAGCCCCCGCTATTGGCAGCCCACAGAAATCACGTTAATGAGCCAGATTGCACAGCAGGTCGGGTATGCCCTCGATCACGCCCGTCTGTTAGCGCAAGTGGAACAAGTCTATGCGATCGCCCAGGGTAGCTCCACCCAGAATCAGCATCAGAAAGAAGCCCTGCAGCAGCAGGTCAACACCTTTTTGGCCCAAAGCTCGATTCAAGAATTAGCCAGCCAGACCCGCCAGCAGATGACATCTGTGAGCACTCTCTACAATCACATCAAAGCCTTTGCCGACTCCACCGCAGGGATGGTGCAAGCCCTCGAACGAGGCGAGCAGTATAGCCAACAGGTGAGTCAAACCATGCAGGCAAATCAGGACGCCGTTGAACAGATTCGAGGCAGTATTACAGCACTGCAGGGTGCTTTTACCCATGCCGCTGCACAGGTAGAGAGTATTGAACAACCCGCTGAGCAACTGAATACTCTCTTGGATCAGGTCAGCACCCTTGCCGCCCAGGTGAAACTACAGGCGATGAATGTCACCCTAGAGTCAGCTCGCATGGGGAACGCCGGTCAAGGGTTTGCAGACATTGGTGAAGCCATCCATTCTCTTACTCGCCAGCTTGATGGCGGCATCACCGATATCAAGCCCTTAGTGGCATCCATCAGTACAAACGCTCAGAATGCAACCAGCCTGTTTACGGAGGGGCAACGACAGGCTCTCAGCAGCAGACAGTCCGTTACCGATATGCAGCAGCAGCTCGGACAAATTGCAGCCTCCAGCTATCAACTCTTAACGCTAGTAGAGCAGATGACGCAAACAGCGACCGATCAAGCGCAGCAATCAGCCGCCGCCAGCCAATCCATTGTCGAGGTCGCCAACCAAACCCATCAAACGGCTGAGACATCTGCGACGGTGGTCGAGTCTTTCCAGCATTTGGCAACCGCTGTGCACACTGTGAACTTGCGCCATGACTGAGTTAGACGCGCTATCCTCGTCGACTCTCGCTCCTGAGTTGAGGAACTCAGCCTATCAGCTTTTCATTCAAGAGGCTGTGGAGCTGTTTGAGCAGATCGAAACCGATCTCCATGGGCTGAACCCATCTCAGAATGCTGAACTGCTACCGTCGCTGATTAAGGCACTCCAGATTGTGAGAAGTGGGGCCGAGCAGCTTGAGCTGACAGACTTCCGTAACGCGATCTATCGATTGGAAACGTTCTGTCTGACACTGCATCTCAAGGATATTGCTGCACTGGATCTGCTCCGCCAAGCCAACCAGACTCTAAAGCTTTCTTTGCTAGCCCATGCACAACGGATCCCGTTGACGGGCGACATTAATTGCACCGCAGCACAAGCGGTTCTAGATCAGCTTGAAGCATTGCGACGGCAGCCCTCACCCCAAGGAGGGGTACCGCACCCATCCTCTGCGACTCAACTCACTGCCCTCGCCTTAAGGGCTGAGGTTGAGGCGACCTTAGGTCAGATTGAAAACCTATTGGCCGCATCGCCGCCTACGCCCACCCTGGCCATAGATCTGAAAGTCCAGATTGAGGGATTACGGGATCTCGGTGAAATGTCGGATCTTTCAGAGTTTGTCGCTATTTCTCAAACGGCCCTAACCAGCCTCAACGCTAGCCCTAATAGTGCTTCTACGATTGGTCAAATTACACTGACTGGGTACCGTTCGATCTACGATCAGATGCAAATCGAGAATGTATTCGCCCCGTCTCCTTTAGTCCCCGTGGCACTGTCTCCACTTGAGCTGCCCATTGAGCAGCTCTCTTTAACCACCAAGACGCTGCCCCTTGCAGATGCGTTTGTCTGGCGAACGGGGGGCAACATGTTGATGCTGCCCTCTCAAAACATGCTTGAGATCTTAATTCCTCGCGCTCAACAGGTGGATAAGACCCAAACACCATGGACCTTAGCATGGCGATCGCAAATCATTCCCGTCTATCCCTTGGCAAAGTTTGAGAGCGCCCCCTATTTTGTCCAAGGTAGGATTGATCCGCAGGGGGTTAACCCGCAACCCACCCTGCTGGTCATCAACCAGAGCAACCAACTTTGCGCGATTCAGGTCGAGATTGAGCGATTGATTACAGCCTCCACCATAGAGCTACAGGTCAGTTCATTCCAGGAAAACCGTCCCGCATACTATCGGGGTACGACCGTTATCGACAACCGTCACCGCCTCATCGTGATTGATGTTGGTGTTCTATTAGAGCAAGAGCTTCGCCTGAATAGCGCCTTAGATTTTTTCTAGTTCAGACTCGTGCAAGTGCACCTTAAATTTTTTGCTGAATTGGACAACACAGGGAAAGTTAGGGCTGATTACACGCCCATTCCAATCCGTTAGGATAGTGGCAATCTCGCCTTCGGTGCCGCAGATATCAAAGGGCTGATTCCGATGCTCAGGGTGCGTATAAACAATGACGGATGTTTTGACTCGAACCTGATCACCAACTTGCATAACTTTAGCGGTTGTCTTGTATAACGGACAGCGCTGCCCAAGCCCTATTGGGCTGAGTAAGCAACTGTCCTATCTTTGCATAAGACGGGCCTGAACCTATGGGCAAATTTCGGATTCCGTGACGGGTTGGGGCAGATCAACAGTGAATGTGGTGCGTCCGTTGATGCTGGTGACGGCAATCTCACCCTGGAGCTGCTCGACCAGTTTCTGCACCAGAGCCAATCCTAACCCCGTCCCCCCCTGCTTCCAGGGATCGGCGTTGGGGACTCGATAAAATTTATCGAAGATGCGAGGTAGTTCAGAGGCGGGGATTTCGGCTTGGTTGGTAACCTGGAGCCGCACCGATGGTTTTGTGGTCTGGAATAAAGCAATCTTGAAGTAGACTTCGCCACCATTGGGGGTATATTTGCACGCATTATTCAAAAGCTCCGCTAAGATGCGCTCTAGGCTAATTCGATTAGACTGCACGGTCGTTAAGTCTGGCTGGCAGTCTAGCGTCAGGATTTGCTTGCGATCACACGTCCTAGACTGAAAGGGTTCAAGGACACCAGGAAGCCATGCCGCGATGTTCAGGGTTTCAGTGGGCATTGGCTCGGTATCGGCCTCTAAGCGCTGCAGATCAAGGAGATCGTTGATCAGATCTGTTTCACGACTACACTCAGCCTCTAAAATTTTGACGTAGCGCGTCTGACGCTCTTCGAGGGGGAACTGGTTGAGCATGTGGATCGCCATTTTGATGTTAGACATCGGCGTCCGTAGCTCATGGGAGACGGTACTGAGGAAATCGTCCTTGAGCAGGTTCATGCGCTCTAGTTCCTGCATTTTTTGGCGCAGTTGAGCGGTGCGTTCCTGGACCTGGCACTCTAAATCGGCATTGAGATCTTGGACCTGCCGATAGAGCTGGGCTTGATGAATGGCTATTGCACATTGATCGGCGATCGTTTCTACTAGATTCAGCTCATCCAGGTTCCAGACACGGGCCTCTTCGCTGTAGGGACCACACTGATAAAGGCTAATGCAGCCTAAATAGGTTTGCATGTAAATCAGCGGGGTCAGTAGCAGCGTTTGAATCTGGCACTGTTCGCAAATAGCCTGCAGCTCCAGCGCCAAGGAGCTATCACCCTGCTCAAAGACCACCTGCTGCCCCTGAGCCAGCGACTCTTGAGAATGCCGCAAAAAGCGCTCATTGGCCTGTACGAGGTCCGGTCGCTCGACGGAGCGATCTCTAACATAGAATTCAGATAAATCACCCTCTAGCTCAATGGGCACAATTAAGCAGTGACTTGCCCCCAACGCCTCTAGCAGCAGACCAACGGTGATGTTCAGCACCTCAGAGCTAACCATCGTCACTCGCATAGCCTGAACAATGCGGTTAATAATGGCCTCGCGCTGGGCCTGATGGCGCAACTGCTCTTCTGCCCGCTTTCGTTCAGTAATGTCGGTGATGTAGCTACGGATTAGATCGCTTTCAGAGATGTAGTGGACGGACTGCTCAAAGACCTGATCATCAATGGCAACCTCACGGACAAAAAAGTTGCCCTGGGTCGGATGATCCACCTTCACCATCGTCAATAGCCCTTCCAACAGGGGGTGAGCCAAACCTGCCTCGGATAAATCGACAAACTGCATCACGGCAGAGGGATTCATGTAGGTGACGGTACCCGATAAATCAATTTCAAGAATGGGATTCGGCGTCAGCTCAGGGAAAGACGCCAGCCGAACCAAAGCCGCCTCGCTCATGTCTTGGAAATCAGCGTCTGTCGGCACTAGGGTTTGGAAGGGATTCACCGAGTTAGACAGAATACTGGACAGATCGCTGGTGTCGCAGAATTCATCAAAGGCCGCATCTGAGAGGTTTGCCACCACGTAATACTTTGCTTTGACATCACCACCAAAGACCACCACATCACCGTGCTTGAGGTCATGGGAAAAAAGACGGCGGCTATTGACTATAAGGCCATTGGTGCTTCGTTTGCCCTGCAGATCGCCATCAATAATGCGAAATAGATAGTTGGCGGTATCGGGTGCCGTCACCCGTAGCAAAATAGCGTGTTGCCGCGACACCATTTTAGAATGCAGCACAATGGAATTGGTAACATCTCTGCCAATGGAATAGGTCGCCGCCTCCAGGGAAATGGTGCGTCGTCCTTCGGCATCATCGACAATAAAGAGATGGCGAAAACGCTGGCGCTGATTTTCCTCGGGGTTAGTCACGGTTGCCTACAGAGTCCTGAGTCTTTACAAACCTTTTACTGATTGTAGCGTTGAGGAGGCGATTGATTGTAGCAGAGGAACTTCACCTTTTTTAGCGATTATCACCTCAATGCGCTCAAGAAACGACATGAAACCAGAAAATTTTGTGTTTAGGAACACTAGAAACAACAAAAGATTCAAGCTCACTTTTTATGAGTGTTTCTCCAAAACAGATCGCGTCGTCTGTTGGCCTCATTATTTCAATAGCCGCTCTGCTGACGACAAACAATGCTTATGCCGATAGCTCTAGAGCGTCTTCTAAGATCGTTAACACCAAAGCGACCAAGTAAAGATACCGATGCTTTTTCAGGCCAGACTTCTATTCGCGCAAACCCATCCATTGAATCCGAACCGACTTTTGCGGTGGGTAAGTTTGATATAGCTGTAATCGGTAACCCGCAGCACCATTTTGAGTGCGACAGAACTAGAATCGACAACTCAATCAATTCCCCAATTGACCGCGAATTTGACAGCCCTCAATAATCAGATCTTGGTCTCCAGCAGTGTGACACAGATGGGTTCTCCCACCTATGATAGCCAGGGCCTGTTTTTAGAAATACCTAGAAGATCTTGGATCGACTTTACATCAATGCCAAAATTCACTCTAAGCTCAGCAACATCATCATCAAGATACTGAGAATAATCCAATGAATGGAGATATTTAACCTTTGTTTGCCGACCGAAACTAAACCCACGGTCAAAAATCATAAGATGCGCCATACTAAATCGGTAAAGACTGGGATAAATAAACCGAGCTGCAAACTTGAGTGCAGAGATATGGTGACTCGTCGTGCCTGGATCATTACCCATTGTAAAGCCAACCACAAACGCCTCATCTTCGGCTGAAACACCTCGATCTAAAAGGATATGAAGGTAATCGTGTTCACGCAGATAAATCTGCCCCGGAAAGGATAATGGGCTATCAGGATTTTCAAGTAGCCAAACCGGGAAAGGAATACTGTGCTGAGGATCCCCTGAAAAGACTCGATAGGCCGTACCAAGAGTGAGGCCCGTTTTTTGATGTAGTGGTGGTGCAATTAGTTGAGCAACCATCGGTAGATCCCCATACAGTCGACAAAGAAAAAAAGAGAACTAGAGTACAACAGCATCACCTTATCTTGCTCATTCAGGCTAGCTAGAGCTAGCTGACTAGAACTGAGCGAGAGGAATAAAAAACCATAACCACTGATCGAGGTATTAGAAGCCAGCAATGTGCCACCTAGAATAGCGAAAAAACTACTGGACAACTTTAAATACTTAGCCGTAGCAGATGGTTTCCGCGAGGGGGTAGCCTTGTCAAGAAGAGACTCAATATTAACAAGAGGTTCATCATCCTTTTGCTCAGATGCAAACTCCTGTTTTTGCTCAGATGCAAACTCCTGAATAATCTGCTTGACTTCATCTAATGCAGCAGAGGTAGGCAAAGAAGTACTTTTTGATGTTTCAGATGTCAGCATAATTCAATCTCATCAACATATACATACGAATAAATTAATCATTACTCCCAGAAAAATCTCTACACGACCTCATCAAAACAGCCTGAAATCGAATATTAAATAGCAACACCGAAAGTCAATAAAACTCGTTTTCTAGAGAAAGGACACAGGGCTACAAAGATCACAGAAACATACGGAGATCCACGTCAGATAATCATTTCAGACTAGGTCGGCATACGATTCAGATTTATCATAATTTTTGCATAGACTCTATATTGCCTAGCATTCTTGTTTTTATTCTTACACAAGAAAAAATCGAAGAAATCAGTAAAAACACCTAAAGCTTGAAAGAAGTCAATCTCAAATTCAGTCAAGGGAGGCAATGGATTTAGATGAATAAAAGACATTGAAATGAATGCAAAAACTAAGCATTGCAGCCTAAAAAAATACAGGCGACCAAAGCTATCAATGTTTTTTAGTTTTATCAGGATTTAGATGGAATAAAAAGCAGCAAGTGTTGTCGAATTAACTAGGCTAATACTATCGTCTGCTTTGCATCTACTTGTATGGCATCCTTCTGGCTAGATTTAGATATAGAAAAACCATGTTTCTTCTTGAAATAATCCATGTCTTGGCGCATATAATAGTAGGCGTGAATAGCACCACCGAACAAGATTTCATCCATATGATTAAGGACTTTTTCTGTGAAGTCTTTCTGATTGACCTTAACGCCATTCAGGCTAGGTTTACCTAAGTTGTCTCCATTTACAAGCTGATAAGAATACTGGTTGCGTCCAGGTAACGGAATTCGTATCAGCATCGCGTGTCTACGCGAGATGGCTAATTCTGGAAGAACGATATCGTTACTAGTACTTCTACCTAACGTATATACTGCAGATGTAAGTTCAACAAAGTAGGTCTCAGGTGATGTTTTCAGTAGGAGAATGTGACTATTGGGAAAAAGTGAATCCATAGTGAGATTTCTGAGAACAGTTGGTTATAAGCCTTCTACATTGAGAACAATGTCTCTATATGAGCAAATCTAGCTGCTTCCAAGGGGCTAGTGCCTCAGTAAAATTCCTGAATGTAGCTCTTGCTACTTTTCGTTCTAGCTCTGCTGCAAAAACTGGCATCGATCAGCACACCCTGCTATCTAAAAAAGCAAACCGGCGCTTTGTCCAATACTATGCTGCTTCCCATGGACTGCACTGTATTCAGCACAATTTAGGTAACCAATCTTGAGCGTCTAGAGATTTCAAGGGCATGAAACACTGATAGAGTATGACAATTCCTTGTGCATCCCCACGAGGTAGCTACTCTTTTGTTAAAGAGGTCCAGGCTACCGCTAGTACAATAAATCGAAAGCAGGTTAAGGAGATAATGGCCCCTTCCGCCAGCGTGTCGTCTCGTACCAGTCTGCCAGAGTCGGCATCCATTGCTTGAAGCACTCCAGCATTAGCTCCGTCATCACACGGGTTTCGAGCTGTACATCATATTTGCCGCGAATATCGAGCAGATGCATCAGCGATCGCGCGTTCGCCGACATCACCCAATGTTGCCGCACATCAAAGGGAATCAGACCCCGCGCATGTTCTTCCGCTAAACCCTGATCGATTCGTTCAGCATAGCGCTGGCATCCCTGAAGGCACCAATCTAAATCTTGCTGACGCTGCTCGGCGGTGTAGTTATATTTTTTACCTTGGCGATCGCTATAGCTACCGATAGGGCGCAGGTAGAACACGTCTTCTAACGCTTGAGTCCCTGCCACAACATCCAAAATACGCTGCCCCGTGTACCGAAATGATTGAACATCGAAAGAGACATTCCGATGAGTCCGCATTTGCTGCATTGTGCTGTGGGGGAAATATCCAAAGTTGAGCACTATCTGAGGATGCTCTAAAGGCCCATAGTGACCTCGATTCCCCTGCAGTAAATTCTTAACGATCAGCTCGCCACATTTCTCTTCATCGGGCCAACTCTCACGTTCTGTCCAAACAAGCTGCTCCGCATAATCTTGATGCATTGCAGCATAGGCAACTTGTTGAGGATTAGGGGTCTGGGAAATGACCTCTACCGTAAACCGATCATCCATAGGGGCAATGTAACTCTCAATAGGTATGACAGAATCTCTACAATCGCAGCATTAATTCAAGTCAGCCTCTATTAGACCATGCCAGAATCGGTTTCTGAACCCTTTATTGATACAGGAACTGTCGCTCACTCGCTAAATCGCGGATCAAGGGCAAGCGACTACTAATGTAAGCGCTGCAGACCGTTGTATCGTCAATCCCCTTCTTCTTAAGGCACTGAATCAACCACTGTACCAAGCTTGTATCATCCAAACTCAGGAGAACGTTGGTTTGGGTATCTTCAATCAAAGACCAAAATTCATGAATGGTATCGGGAGTCATAGACTTGACCTTTTCAAGGTGAGCTTTCCAAAGGATGCTACGGGGAAAATCTAAATTTAATGTTTTCTTTATTTTTCTAGCTTACACGCTCTCATCAATAGCAGAGGTCTTGTTGAAGAAGATGACACAAAAGTTACAGAAATCTCATGGAGTTTTGATCTGACCTGTAGAGAAGCGTGACAGAGCCTCAGCTTCAGTCGCCAAAATAGAGATCAGCATTAATCGATATAAATTCTTGATACCAGGCTATTCCCAAGGTTCTGAGAGGAAGTGCTAGAACCGCTGCACTTGCATAAGTACCCCAAAGAAGCTCCAATAATATACAGCCACCGTAAAGAATATTAACCAAGTCAGCATTCAAGGAAAGATCTATGAAGCTCAAGCATGGTTTGATACTGCTGCTGTTAGCCACGCTCGGCTCTATCGGAACCGCTGAGGCAGCAGGTAGGCCGGGTAAAATCGTCGGCTACCAGTACGTCACCTTTGCCGATGGTGATGCCCCGCTAGAAGATAATGTAATTCACTACATCCCCTGCTATCCCACCAATAAGGATTGCCAGCAAGTTCAAGAGGCAATGCAGTCAGAGTTGGCCAAGGCTCAATCAGAGATGAAACAAGCTCGGCTCTCTCTAGAGCAACCTGCTGAGGCGTGGAGCGTTTTTTCTCAACTCGATCAACAGCTTTTACCCATGCTGTTGGATAAACCGGGCTATAAATCAATCAAAACGGGCAAGAAAGGCGTCTATCGCTTTAATTGCCCCACCACGAGCTGTCTAATTTACTCCTTTGGTGTCGTGCGAGATCGCTACGGCTACTGGCTCACAACGTCTCCAGGACGAAAGCGACTCGATCTTGGTCCTGGCAAAGGCATTGCAGAAGATAAGCCCCGTAGTCTCTAAGGCATCCATATGAAGCATTCAATCTCTACTCTAGTAGTCCTCTTAGCGACGACAGCAGGTGTGGCACAGGCTGAACTGCCCGCACATGTACAAACATTACTCAATACGAGATCTTGCGTTCGCTGTGATCTCGCAGGGGCCAGATTCAGTGGAGCCGATCTGAGCAGCGTCAACCTGCGGGGCACTAATCTCATTCAAGCGAATCTACAAAAAGTAGACTTGAGCGCCTCTAACCTCATTGATGCCAAGCTGATTCGGGCCAATTTGAAGAAAGGGAATCTTCAAACGGCTCGTCTTAATGTTGCAGACCTGAGTGAAGCAGACCTGCGAGATGTCAATCTCATTGGTGCAGACCTCCGCAGTGCCCGCGCCCCAAAAGCTGATTTTCGAGGCGCTCGGCTCACGGAAGCCAATCTGAGGGGTGTGAACCTCAGGGGCGCGAATCTAGCGGGCGCTAAGCTCCAGAAGGCAGATTTATTCGCTGCGAACCTTAGTGGCGCAAATCTCAGAGGTAGTGACTTATCCGGCGCAGACCTAAGTCAAGCGAACCTCACAGGTGCTGACCTCAAGGGCGCGAACTTAACCGGCGCTAAATTGTCTGGGGCGACAATGCCAGCACCCACCAACTAATCCTAGCGCTACTGCTTACAACCTTTATCAGACCGACTTCCGGTCGGTAGCATCACGCCACAGAGCCATGCCCCGCGCAAATCAATATTGCTCAGATTTGCCTCGCGCAGATCAACATTTTGGAGACGACTTTTGACGAGATAGGCGGTGCTAAGATTCGCGCCTGTTAAGTTGGTCTCTGTTAACGATGCTTTGCGGAGGTCAGCGCTTTTAAAGTCTGTTTTTCGCAGGTCAGTGCGAGAAATTTGACTTTCTCGCAGACTGGCTCCCTGTAGATTGGCCCCCGTCAAGTTGGCATCTTCAATCACGGCCTGATCAAGTTTAGCCCGTCGCAAAATACTGTTGGTTAGGTTCACCCGCCGCAAAATAGTGGGGACAACATAGCGTTCTTGTTTCGGTGTTGTCACAATCGCGCTGTCTAGGTTAGTACCTTCTAGATTGGCACCCGTCAAGTTGGCATCTTCTAAATTGACGCCATTCATTTTGGCGTAGCTCAGAATGGCACCCTTGAGATTCACCTGACGCAGATCTGTTTGTCGAGTCAGGTAGGTGACAAGACTGGCTCGGCGCAGGGTCGCATTTTCTAAATTCGCCTGATGCAACACGGTATTAGCTAAGTTGGCATCATCTAGATTGGCACCCGACAAATTTGCCCGAAGTAGAGATGAACCAATCAGGTTTGCTCCCCGCAAGTTCTTGCCCTTAAGGTCAACATCTGAAAGGTCGCAATTAATACATTCATTGGTTTGCAAAAGCTGCTGAACATGCTCAGGATTAGCAGCTTTCACCGTTGTAGCCCCCATGATCAGCAGTGCGCCAGCCCAGAGGGGCGAAAGGGAGTGATTTAGAGTCATAGGGGCCTACAAAAATAACAGCTCAGATTTTGACCTTAAAAATCAGTCTACTCTGCTGAGATTACTTGAGGGAAGGTCAAGCCCCTGAAGTAATATGAATCGATAGCATGAGGCGCTGATTGAGAAAGAGATACGCAACAAAAAATCCCCAGCAACTCGCCGAGGATTGGGTTCAGTCAAGGTGAAATACGGTAACGCTTTAGGAAACACTACCAAGTACTCCAAGGGTATGCCTCAATGGAGAAGAAGTCGTGAAGACATTGTGTTCAGAAGCGATGTGGGTCAGGTTCTAGAGTGTGGTGAAGGTCGCGGCAGTACTGCAAGATGCATGATTAACGAAAGACATTAGGTACCAAATTCGCTGCCGCCCAGCACAAACTGAATGTAAGGCGTGTACAGTTCTGGTTCGAGTAAGAATGAGTCATGGCCTTTATCTGAGTGAACGGTAATGTATGTAACTTCAATGTTGCTACTCTTCAGAGCTTGAACAATCGCAAGTTGCTCTTCGGGATAAAAACAAACGTCTGAATCAACACTAAAGACAAGATAGGTCTGATGGTCACACCCTGAAAAGCAGTCGGGGCCAAGGTCACCCAGTTCAAAATGCTGCCACATATCCATAACGCACAGATAGCTGTTGGCATCAAAGCGATCTGCGAACTTTTGGCCTTGGTGGAGCATATAAGACTCAATGGGGTGAGAGAGCGGGTAGTTCTGTGACCGTTGCTCACGGGGCATGATGTCTTGCCTGGCTCGGTCTTCTAATACTTCTAGAGAGACAAAGGTCTTGTGCGAAATCATCCGCGCGAGGGCGAGTCCGGTCTTGGGTCGATGGATATCGTAGTAGTCACCCTGCTTAAAGTCTGGGTCATTACAAATCGCCACTGCCTGTTCAAAGTTCAAAATCCGATGCAGCACAGTGGTCTGCATCCCGGTAGCCATAGGGATGACGTTATGGACGCGCTGAGGTGTTCGGGTGGCTAACAGCAGCGCCAGCATTCCGCCGAGAGACCCGCCAACGACAGCATGCAGGCAATCAATGCCGAGGGCATCTAGGAGGAGCAACTGACTTTTAACCACATCCCAAGCGGTCACTGGAGGAAAGGCACTCCCGTAGGATGTGCCGGTGGCAGGATTAATGGAATGGGGACCGGTGGAGCCGTAGCAGCTCCCAATGTAATTAGCACAGATGACGAAATATAGGTCCGTATCAAGGGCTAGCCCCGGACCAATGAAGTCATCCCACCAGCCCTGCTCACAGTCTGCGGTCCATAGGGGTTGGACGCCGCGAACGTGGGGGTTGATGCCGGCGGCGTGCTGACTCCCGGTTAAGGCATGAAAGAGCAGCACGGCGTTGCTGGCCTCGGCGTTGAGGGTGCCGTAGGTTTCGTAGGCGATCGCAACTTCCTCCAGCCGATCCCCCGACTCCAGGACAAAGGGAGTATTGAGCTGAAGGAACTGAGTCGAAACGAGGCCAATACTCATCTAGGACAGGGCTTGCTCTAGATCGGCAATAATATCGTTGACGTTCTCAATCCCGATCGATAGACGCACCAGTTCAGGAGAAATGCCGCCCGCCTTTTGCTGCTCTGCGGTGAGCTGAGAATGGGTGGTGGTCGCAGGATGAATCGCTAGGCTTTTAGCATCACCCACGTTAGCAAGGTGAGAGAATAAACCCAATTTTTCAATGAATTTTTGCCCAGCAGCCTGTCCGCCCGAAATGCCAAAAATGACCATCGCGCCGAAGCCGTTTTTGAGATATTTCTTAGCAGTGGCGTGCCCTGGATCTGACTCTAGGCCGGGATAGCGAACCCACTCAACGGCCTTGTGTTGAGAGAGAAATTTGGCAACTTCGAGGGCATTTTCAGAATGGCGCTGCATTCTTAAGTGGAGCGTTTCGATGCCCTGCAAAAACATCCAGGCATTGTCAGGGGAGATGCAGGCACCCAGGTTCCGCAGGGGCACCACTCTCATGCGGAGGATATAGGCGATCGCAGATAAATCCCCTAAATCGTGGGCATAGCGAAGACCGTGATAGCTAGGGTCTGGCTCACTCATGAGTGGGAACTTGCCCGAAGTCCAGTCAAACTTACCAGCATCCACCACAATGCCGCCAATGCCGGTCCCGTGACCACCCAGCCATTTTGTCAGGGAATGAACCACAATGTCAGCGCCATGCTCAATGGGGCGCAGCAGGTAGGGGGTAGTGAAGGTGCTATCGACAATCAGCGGTAGGCCGTTTTCGTGGGCGATCGCAGAGATGGCATCTAGATCGGCAACCTCTAGGGCTGGATTCCCCATCGTTTCGCAGAACACTAACTTGGTTTGATCGGTGATCGCTTTGCGAAAGTTCGCCGGATCACTGGGATCAACAAAGTGAGTTTTAATTCCAAACTGGGGCAAGATGTCATTGAACATCGTGTAGGTGCCGCCATAGAGATTATTGGCGGCCACAATCTCGTCCCCCATCTGGCAGATGTTGATGACGCTGTAGAGAATTCCGCTGGTGCCGGAGGCAACAGCAAGGGCAGCGGCTCCGCCCTCCATGGCGGCCACTCGCTTTTCGAGCACATCTTGGGTGGGGTTGCCCAGGCGGGTATAGATGTTGCCCAATTCTTTAAGGGCAAATAGATTGGCAGCATGTTCGGTATCGCGAAACACGTAGGAACTGGTGCGATACAGCGGCACAGCGCGGGATAGCGTAGTGGGATCAGGGACTTGACCCGCGTGTAGACATTGAGTTTCGAGGCTTTGCGGTGTGCCCATGGAAATTCCCTTGCGGTTAAAACGAACAGTTAAAGATCGTAGCGCAAGATCTGGTCTGAACTCCATTTCTATAGGTCTTCATCAAGAATGTTTGCATGGCAACAAGCAGCGTCAAAGTTTTTTGCTGTCGGGATTTGGCCGGGCGTATCCAGCGATTGGGGGAGAGGTTCTCTATTTGCGCCGCAGCATCGCCCGTGAATAAATTGCAGGCTACCGAGAAAAGTCCATTGAAATGGACTGAACTGTATCGTGTACTGGGTTGAAGACATCCGCATTGTCATTGTGCGAGTCCTGCACGGCGCTCAGGATTGGCACAAGCGATCAATTCGTAACCCGCTGGGGACAACGCATATTCCGTCGTAATTACCAGAGCTAATGCCGCCAGCTAGCCTCACCAAATTTTAGCGATGGGTAGGCTGAAGCCTGGTAGTTCTGGCTCGCCGTTGACCTGATCAGGATTCTCAAGTATTTGCGGATCTTGATGGGGACGGTAAACATGAACCGTTCGACTTTGACGGTCAATCAACCACCCCATTACAACGCCATTGTCAATGTACTCCTGCATCTTGGCCTGCAGTTTACTGAGTCGATCGCCCATAGAACGTAGTTCGATTACAAAATCAGGGCAGATGGGGGCAAAAGATGCTTGTTCTGCTTCTGTGAGTGCTTCCCACCGTGATGTTTTAATCCAGGCGGCATCCGGCGATCGCATCGCCCCATTCGGAAGCGTGAAACCTGAGCTAGAGTCAAAGCCAAGGCCGGTGACTTCTTTCTCGGCCCAAGAGCCAAGCTGAACCGCAAGGTTGAAATTGCGATTGCCTGTATCTGAAAAGGCCGGTGGCATAATCTCAACGTCTCCAGTGGCGGCTCGTTCAATGCGTAGATCTCGATTGGCAAGGCAAAAAGTATAGAACTCGTCCCGCGTCATCGGTGCGATCGCGGGTAGCGAGACAGTCATTGGCATAGCCTCGGTTTGGATGAGCAGAGTCGTCGCCATTTCAGGGTTCCCTCATGTTCGGGCAGGTGCCTTCAATTCTAGTCGCTGCAGTGCTCCGCTAGCCTTGATGATTTTGTGAGCAAATCGCAGGAAGCCTTGAAAATTGCTAGCGATCGCATTCAGGCCAAATATGGTTTTCCCTGCAGCCTAGCGGTGAGTCAACTGCAGCAGATTGAAGCCGCCGCAACACACTATCGCGACCTCGACCTACCTGACCCCAAAGTCCACGCCATTCAATTTATCGAATAACCCAAAAAAGTAATGTATGTTACAGTTACTAACAGCATAGGTCTAAATAGGGACTCAACGAGGTTCTGAGCTTCCCGCATCGACATACACATCACTTACGCTAACCAAAAATTTACTCGATTGTGCAGGCTTGACTGCGTAAATTTTGGGAAAACACGAAAGCAATTGACTTCCAGACGAGGCAAAGTCTGAAAGGTTTTTGTGTCAAAAGAATGAATCAACCCTAAATCTGCTTGCAGCACAACAATCTCAAAAAGCTTCCTGAGAATTTAAGGGAATATATAAAGGTTTAATCGCATGCCATTCTTGAAAGAGACGGCTTTAGTGTATTGCGAGAATCAATTTGGCTTAGTAGACGGCAAAACCGCTTCAGGGTTAGTCCGACACTCTGAAACCTATGCCATTGTCGGCATTATTGATAGTACCTTAGCAGGCAAAGATGCCGGAGAGGCGTTAGGAGACCCCAGAAACGGCATCCCCATTTTTACCAATTTAGAAGAGGCTTTAGGCCAACTCAAAGATGTTCCCAATTGCTATATCTACGGGAAAGCGCCCTTGGATGCCTGCCTCTCCATGGTCGAGAGATTCTTGGTCTTTGAAGCAATGTCAAAGGGCATGAACATCATCAATGGTTTACATCAGTTTTTCACGGAAGACCCAGAGTTTGTCCGGATGGCCGCACAACACGGTATTCAGATTAAAGACATTAGAAAACCCCCCAAGCTCAAAGAACTACATGTCTTTTCGGGGCAAATCTCTAGAGTCAATGTCCCGGTCATTGCGGTCCTCGGTACAGACTGCGCCTGCGGGAAAATGACAACTGCAGTGGAGTTGAATCAAGCCTTAAACAGCCTCGGCCTCAAGTCGGTGATGGTAGCAACCGGGCAAACGGGCTTAATGCAGGGAGCAAAATATGGCGCGTCTATTGATGCACTCGTCTCTCAATTTGTGATTGGCGAAATCGAAAATGCGGTGGTGCAGGCGTTTGACAACGAAAATCCTGACATCATTTTAGTAGAAGGCCAAAGTGCCATCGGTCACCCTGCTTTTATGAGTTCTTTGGGCATTCTCAAGGGCAGTATGCCCGATGGCATTATTCTCCAGCATCCACCCGCTCGAAAATTCCGATGCGATTTCCCTCATTTGGCGATGCCGACCATAGAGAGCGAGATTCAACTGATTGAATCGATTTCCCAGACTCAGGTCATTGCAATCACCCTGAGCCATGAGAATATGACCGATCTAGAAACCCAAACTATTATCGAAGAGTATGAGACCCAATTTCAAATGCCAACCACCGATGTTCTCAATGATGGGTGTCAAAAACTGATTCGAGCTTTAGGTCAGCATTTCCCGAAACTCAATCAAAGACTCAAGCAGGAGAGTTTAGAAAAAGTCCTGTCGCTGGCAATGGGGTAGGGGCAAGATATCTAGGTTGATAGAGATGCAGGCCGCTCTGCCCAGGATAGAAATTTCACTGTCGAAAATACAGCATAATGCCCAGATGCTGTCAGAGCTGTATGGTCAACAAGGTCTGTCTTTGATGGGCGTCACTAAGGCGACGCTAGGGGAGCCTGCGATCGCAACGGCCATGCTACGAGGTGGCGTCCAATATATTGCCGATTCGCGTCTCGAAAATATTCAAAGAATGAAAGCGGCGGGGATATCTGCTCAGTTTGTGCTGCTGCGTACCGCCTTAAGTCAGGCAGAAGCGGTGGTTCGTACCGTAGATATCAGCCTAAATACGGAGCTGGAGACCATCAAAGCCCTGTCTCACTCTGCAAAGACACAGGGTCAGACGCACCAAATCATTCTTATGGTAGAGTTAGGCGACCTGCGGGAGGGCATCCTCCCGGAAGATCTGTCTCCTTTTATTTTCAAAACGTTGGGACTGCCCCATATCAAAATCATCGGCATTGGCTCTAATTTGGCTTGTTTAGGTGGCATCAAGCCAGAGGTACAAAACATGGATACGTTATCTGCATTAGCGATGGCGGTCGAAACAGAATTCCAGATTAAACTCCCCCTCATTTCGGGTGGCAACTCAGCTAACTACGAGTGGTATCAATCGGCCCCAACCACGGGAAGAGTCAATAATCTTCGGGTGGGGGAATCGATTCTGTTAGGCTGTGAGACGGTCAATGGCAAAGAAATTCCAGGCTTATATCGCCATGCCTTTCAGCTAATCGCGGAAGTGATCGAAGCGAAGGAAAAGCCCTCTTTACCCTTCGGTGCCATCGGTCAGGATGCCTTTGGCAATGTGTCGACGTTCATAGATCGAGGCCTTCAGCACAGAGCCATTATTGCTTTGGGCAGGCAAGATGTCTTGATCTCTGGCTTAAGGGCTGAGAGCGATGTCGAGATTCTCGGTTCTAGTAGCGATCATCTTGTCCTCGATAGCAGGGGCTGTGATTTGAAAATTGGAAGCGAAGTGACCTTCAATCTAGATTACGGCGGCATTTTATCGGCGATGACATCGCCCTATATTCAGAAAAAATTGATTGATTATTCTTAACGGAGGTATAAAAATGAGAGCCAATTCAACCCAAGGGAAGTCTAGTCGCAAGAAATTTTCACTTCCCGCGACCCATAACATTGATGAGACGTGCGAGCAGTGGAAGCAAAAAAATGCCGAAGCTCGTGTCGCTGAAGCGCTGATGCGGATTGCCGATCAGAAGGAAGCCCAGGCAAATGAAGGAAATGATGACGAGAACGACGACTAAAGTTATGCCTGAAGGCAGGGCCAGAACAGTGTTGAGAATCGCAACACTCACATCGTTAAAACCGCTGTAGGCTTCTGACAATGGCAGATTCATGCCGCACGCTGAACCAGATAGGCGTGAATCTGCTGGCCTATGGGTGCGCTTTCAACATTACTAAACCCAACCCTGCTGCTGCAAGATCTGCAGCGGATCAACAAAATTGTTCAGCAGATCTCAGGCTGTCTTATCGATAAGCGCCAAGAATGTGCCCAGCGTGGAATTACAGAGTATTGGATCGTAGACCCGATTGCAGCCGTGTTTTTAGTCTTGACGTTAGACAAATAAAGATATCAAGAGCCACGATTCATGAGTAGTGAGCGATTGATTTCACCTAGCTTCCCGACTCTTTAGCTCACGGCGAAAGAAATATTAGCGGCAGGGCTATAACGTTATGGCCGTTTACCCTAGCGCTAAGCTGATTCAAAGATTGCTGTGAAGCCCTCTAGCGTCATTGCTTCTTGCACCAGAGATTCGGCATCATTGGCATCTTCAAACTCGTACTCCATCTCGCGGCGCTCATCCCCTTTGATTTTCCGTGAAGCCAAGAGCGTCCCAGGGTATTTACCTGCAATCTCAAGAAAGGCATTGGCCTGCTGCTGCCAAGCCTCTGCAGAACAATAGATTATCACTTTCCACATGTATATCATCCATACCCAGCAGACCTACTTTAACCTGCTCATGGACTGAACTTCGCCGTCCTACGAGATCTGCCTGTATGATCGGAGTCAGAAACCTGCCGCCAACATTGGGCGTCTTTTAAGTTTCAGGTTTATCTTCGTTCCAATCACTTCGTTGCCTCTGTTCAACGCTTGATTAAATGCCATCTCCTGATCCGCCTCCTTCTCGTACAACCTTGGGCAACGTGACGCAGATTGTAAAAACAATCTTCGCCCCCGCTAACGTCACCAAACTGGCACTCAAACGCAATGCCAGAGTGCCACGACTTCTCATTTATGCAGAGGGAGGCCCGCCCAAGGAACATAAACTCATTGGCGATCGATACGTTTTAGGACGCAGCTCTAAAACCAGCGACATTGTCATTCGCAACCCCATTGTCAGCCAGGTGCACGCCTCGCTGCAGCGGGACCAAAAACGCCCTAATCGCTTTGTCTTTTTAGATGAAGGCTCCACCAACGGCACCTTTTATAAAAAGCAACGGGTCAAGCAATATTGGCTACGCGATAACGATCAGCTCACCCTGGGGCCACCGGCTCTACAGGAAGCCGTCAAGATTAAATTTATTGACCCACCCCCTTGGTATATCAGAGGGCTGCGCTACGCAATCTATGGCGTTACCGGGGTGATTGCCCTTGCCACTGCTGTTGTCGCCTTTGAATGGCAAAAGTTTGAGGTGCTGCCCTTACCCACCTCAACCCAGGGTCCCGTTATTGTCTTGGCTCGCGATCAAACCTCTCTCACCCCCCAGCGCACCAGCGCCCACGGAGAGCTTAAAAGCCTATCTGAATTCTCTCCCTTCGTGATTGATGCGCTGCTCGCCTCTGAAGATAGCCGATATTATTGGCACCTCGGCGTTGATCCCATTGGTACCTTTCGTGCTTTGGTCACAAACTTGACTGGGGGCAGTGTTCAGCAGGGGGGAAGCGGTATCACTCAACAGTTAGCTCGCAGCCTATTTGTTCCCTATGTGGGCAGGGAGGATTCCATTGCTCGGAAATATCGAGAGGCAATGGTGTCGCTGAAGCTGGAAACGTTCTATAGCAAAGACTTTATTCTGCTCACCTATCTCAATAAGGTTTATTTAGGCGTTAATGCCAACGGATTTGAAGATGCCGCCCGCTTTTATTTTGACAAATCTGCCAGTGAATTAGACATTTCAGAAGCAGCAACACTGGTTGGGATCTTGCCTGCCCCCAACGCCTTTAACCCGGTGCAAGACTATGATGCGGCGCTGTCGTATCGCAATCGCGTCATTACTCGCATGGCAGCCCAGGGCCGGATTACCCAAGAAGAAGGGAATCGAGCGAGGCGATCGCGCATTGAGATCAGTCCCAAAGCCAAGAAGGCACTGCAGAGCAGTCGTGCCCCTTACTACTACAGCTACGTGTTTGATGAACTCAACACGCTGCTAGGACCGACGCTGGCGCAGGAAGGGAACTTCATCATTGAAACGGGGCTAGATTTAGACATTCAAGAGCAAGCTGAGGCATCTCTACGAGAAACCGTGACCACCGTGGGGCCTCGATTTCGATTTGATCAGGGCGCGATGGTGACCCTCGATTACAAAACGGGCGAGATTTTGGCACTGGTAGGGGGGGTTGACTATGCAAAAAGTCAGTTTAATCGAGCCACACAAGCAAAGCGTCAGCCCGGTTCTACCTTTAAGTTATTGGGCTACACTGCAGCTTTAAAGCGGGGGATTTCTCCCAATAAAGTCTATGCCTGTTCTCCCTTGACCATCAATGGGTTTACCTATAAGCCCTGCCGATCCGGCAGTGACGGCAGCATCAATATGTTTACTGGCATGGCCCAGTCAGAAAATGTAGTGGCCCTGCGGGTAGCCCAAGATGCCGGGATTAATAACGTTATTCAAACCGCCCGCGATTTTGGCATTGAGTCCAAACTTGATCCGGTACCCGCCATTGTTCTGGGGCAAAATGAGTCCACGGTGTTAGAAATGAGCCGAGCCTACGCGGTGGTGGCGAACGGAGGCCTCAAGGCAACGCCCTTGGCGATTCGCAAAGTTTTAGATGCCGGAGACTGCGAAGATGCTCAAAAAATTCAAACCTGCCGCGTCATTTTCGACCGGGGGCAAGACCCGGCTCAGCAGGTGCTAGAACCCCGCATTGCCCGCACGATGAACCGAATGCTGCAGGGGGTGATCAGCTCTGGAACAGCCCGGTCGGCTCAATTGGGATTTGGAGAAGCGGGCAAAACCGGCACCACCGATTTGGGGCGCGATCTTTGGTTTATCGGCTACGTACCTCGCCGAAGTCTCCTCACCGGGATTTGGCTCGGCAATGATGACAACAAGCCCACGGCAGGCGGCAGCGGTCTAGCCGCAACGCTGTGGGGACAGTATATGCGTAAAATTGTGAACTAGGGCTGTAGCCTTTGCTACATAAAGGTCTGCAGCCTTGCCTGAAGGGGTATCCCTTTAGATGTCACGTAAAGATATGTTATATAACGAAAGATGAACCTGACTGCAGCACACTGTTTTGGATAAGCCGGCGCTAGTCGAACCTCTTTCTAGATCTGAACCCAAGGTTTGGAGAATTTTAGCTGTGCTGGTGGCGACAGTGGTTGCGATCGCAATTACCGCCACAGCGGTCTACAGCATGAGACTTTCAGACCCCTACGTTCGAGATGTATTGGCGCGGGAGGGGCAGGTGCTGCGAGGAAACGCTATTTTTCAGCTCAACTGTGCCGGATGTCATGGTGTAGACGCCAACGGCAGAGTCGGGCCAAGTTTGCGTAATGTATCTGGGCGGCGATCGCAAATCAGTCTCATGCACCAAATCACGAGCGGAGAGACACCGCCGATGCCTAAATTTCAGGCTAGTCCCGAAGAGATGGCTGATTTGCTGAGCTTTATCAATACGCTTTAGATGGCTGGTTCTAAGAGAGACTAAAGCGAGTCTCTAAGTCAGGGAGAGTAGACGAGGAATATCGCTCGGTTTAACGTTTTGGTAGCGATGTTTACCGGGCATGACGACAATATTGGGGCCTTTCTTGCAGCCCCCCATGCATCCGGTCTTTTTGATTTTGATGGTGCCCGTGAGGTTGCGATCGCACAGCACTGTTTCCAATACTTTTTCCACAGCCTTTGCGCCCCGCTTCATGCAGTCAGATTCCTGACAGATCAAGATTTTGTGAGGAAGAACAACTGCTGGGTAAGTCTGCTCAGTAGGGTATAAAACAGAGGGTGAGACTTCTGGCAAAATGACTCGAATTTCAACAGCCTCTAACCGACAGCACTTCGACTTCGGCTGGAGAGTACCTGTGACCCAAACCCAGTCGCCAAGCACTAAATTTTGGCACCCTTGTTTACGAAGTCTTACAGGGATTTCAACGCGATACTTCCCCTTTGATGTTTCTATCTGCAGCGCTTTTGGCTTTTGAGGCTGCTTCCCGTATCGGCGCAGCAGGCGACCTTGCAAAGTGAAGCTAGAGATATCGGTAAACTGAGAACGATCCATAGAATTTTCGATCTCGCCGTTGCAGCTATAGCTTACATCCTACTTAAAGCAGGGGCATCCCCCATCGGATAGGAAGCTTAGATATCGCCTGTGACGCAGCTCACACGATCGCAGCCCCTCTCAATCTATAGTTTGAATGTCCACTTGAATGTCCACAACGTTACCCCACTTCCCCTCGCCTAAAACGGTTCCACCATGAAAATTTCTTACGGACTGATGGCAGCGCTGACTGCCCCCGTCACAGTTGTTGCGATCGCACCGGCCACCTTTGCCCTCAGCGCCACCGAAGTCAACCAGATTGCCAAAGACATTACCGTTCAGATTGATAGTCAAACCCCAGGATCAGGGGTACTGATCAAGCGCGACGGTAGCACCTATACCTTACTCACCGCCGCCCACGTCGTCGGCACTGTAGACGACTATGAAGTCGTTACCCCAGATAACAATCGCTATCTCGTAAATTCTGAGAAGATTAAGACTCTACCGGGGGTCGATTTAGCCATTGTGGAGTTTTCAAGCGATCGCAACTATAAAATCGCCAAGCTCGGCAACTCCCAACAGATGCCAGAGGGGTCTGCTAGCTACGTTGCAGGCTTCCCGCTCAAGAGCCAAGCGTTGACCGAAACCATTTATAACTTCACCGAAGGAAAAATTACCGCCAACGCCAACCGCGCCCTTAAAGATGGTTATTCACTGGTCTATTCCAACAACACTCTACCAGGGATGAGTGGTGGTCCCGTCCTCGACTCAAAGGGCTACTTGCTCGGTATTCATGGTCGGGCAGACACCACCGATCGCATCCAGAATCAAAGTATTAATCCCGATATTTTCATTAAGACCGGATTTAATCTCGGCATCCCTGTGAACACCTTTTTGAGCTTGGTTTCTAAAACGGGTGTCAACCTAGGCTTTCAGGCTCCGGCGGCGGTTAGCGCAGCCCCCAGCGTTGATGATGTCTATCTGCAGGCGCTCGATCAGTATGAGCGCGGCGATATATCTCAGGCGCTCAGCAACTCAACTCAGGCCATTCGTCTTGATGCCAACTTTGCACCGGCCTATTCGTTGCGCGGTAGCATTCGCTATCTCCAAGAAGATCGAAGGGGAGCCTTAGATGATTTCAATCGCGCCTTACGGCTCAACAATGATCTGGTTTCAGCCTACTTAGGGCGAGCCTTAATCGAGTCTTCTCTGGGCGATACCCAAAGTGCAGTGGCTGATTATTCGCAGGTCATTAGTCGCAACAGTCGCCATGCCAGAGCCTATTACAACCGAGGTGTTTTACACCTGAACGACGGCCAACAGCAGGATGCACTCGCTGATTTAAGAGCTGCCGCTGATATTTCTTTACAGGAAGATAATCAAGCTGAATATCAACGCGCCGTGGATGCCATCAAGATTGCCTCAAAATCTTGCCGACAGTCGATTCGGTCGATTTGCGATCGCTAGCGCAGCTTTTCTAGGTGCGATCTTATCCCAGTCCATCGCCCCTGGCGGATGGAATCGGAGCGACTACAATGGTGTTGGTGGGAGCCTGAGCTTTTGTCTAACCCGCTCAGGCAGGGGAACCCACCAGGGTTAGCAGGGGTCCAAGATTTGTGAGGGAAAATGAGAGTCATGGGGTATTGGTTAATGAAATATCGTGCGTTATCTATTGCAGGCTTAGCGATCACTGTCGCCGCAGCCTATTCAGGGCCAGCCGTCGCCAACCCCAACAGCATCAAAATTGCAGGTATTGAGCAGATTCGGAAAAATCCTAGCAAGCGGATCGCGGTTTTAGACCTAGACTTTTCCAATGTCAGTGCGGAACAGTCTTACGGGAATTTATACGGCGAGAATGGCCCCTCCCGAGGCATCAGTAATCTGATCACAAATCAACTAGTTAAAGATGGGACGTATGTGCTTGTGGAGCGCAGCAAAATTGATGCCATCTTAGCGGAGCAAAATCTAGGGAAATCGGATCGGCTTGAACCCACAACAGCGGCTCAAATTGGACGCCTCTTGGGCGTCGATGCAGTCCTGATGGGTTCGGTTACCCAATTCACCGTCGAAGATCAGTCCAATGATGTGTCGGTTGGTGGATTTTTTGGTCTAGGGGGTAAACAGAAAAAACAGCTTGCCAACGTTCAAATTTCAACTCGCCTGGTTGCCACCGCCACCGGCGAAATCTTAACCGCCGCAGAGGGCACAGGTCAGGCCGACAAGAGCGGCGGCGGCGGTAGTATCTTTGGTGTTTCTGCCAGCACGGGAGGGGATAGTTCTAATCGGCTGCTTGGTGAAGCCTCTAAAAAAGCCGTTGAGCAAATTGTGTCTCAGCTTGTCTCTGTCGCACCGAAGCTAGCAGCTCTCCCGGAAACCTTACCCACGGCTGAACCTGTGATTGCCGACATCACCGGCAAGGCAGTGACCTTGAACAAAGGAGGCTCCGATGGGTTTAGGCCAGGGATGGTGCTCTCAGTGGAGCGCGTCATCAAAGAAATTAAAGATCCTGAAACCGGCAAATTGCTGCGGCGTCAAACCCAAACCGTCGGACGTCTCCAGTTAACCCAGGTCGATCCGACCTCTTCTGTGGCAACGGTCTTGACCGGGCAAGGCTTCAAGGTGGGCGATCGCGCTAAAGCAGTGGAATAGTGCCGTGAAGCGTTTCTGAGGGTTGCTGGCTCCTCCTTTAGATAACCTCCTAGCACTGACCGGGGGGCGGTGCGCTAGGTTTTGAAAGAGGTCCCATTGTTCCATGCAGCCCTCTGACCGTAAAAGATACAGCGATTGAAGATGCCCCATCATTCTTAAAAACCATGTTAGGAACAGTACTGGCCGGACGCTACAAGATCATCAAAATCCTAGGGGAGGGCGGATTTGGTGAAGCCTATCTTGCTGAAGATCAGCATCTGCCAGATGCCCAGTGCTGCGTCGTCAAAAAGCTAAAAACGGACCACCACGAGGCCGCAACGCTGAAAGTGGCTCGACGTCTCTTTGACTCCGAAGCCAAGATGCTCCATAAGCTGGGGCATCATGACCAGATTCCTCGGCTGCTGGCGCACTTCGAAGAAGCAGAGGGGTTTTATCTGGTTGAAGAGTATGTTGCGGGTCACAGTCTTGATGAAGAACTGGTTCCCGAGCAGCCTCTAGCAGAAGAAGCCGTGATCGCGATGCTGCGTGATATTCTCACTGGCCTAGCCTTTGTGCATCAAAATCAGGTCATTCATCGCGATATCAAGCCCTCAAACTTAATTCGGCGGCAGGTGGATAACCGGGTGGTTCTGATCGACTTCGGGGCCGTTAAACAGATGACGACGCAGCTCATCAATAATCACAGCCGCACGCCCCAGACAGTGTTAATTGGCAGTCCGGGCTACGTCCCCAGTGAGCAGTTTCGCGGCAACCCCAAGCTCAGCAGCGATATTTATGCCGTGGGCATGATCGGCATTCAGGCACTCACGGGGCTGAACCCGGCCATGGGACAACTCCCTGAAGACGAAGAGACCGGGGAGCTGGTGTGGCAAGATCGCGCCCAGGTCTCACCAGAATTTGCCACCATTCTCGAAAAGATGGTGCTCTATGATTATCGACAGCGCTATAGCTCTGCTATTGCCGCTCTTGAGACACTGCAGGCATTAATTGATACCCGCAAGGCTGCTCAGATAGACCTTGCCTGGGCGGAGACCGATATCGGTGCCGCAGACGAAGTCCCCGCAACGATTGTGAACGCTCCATCCTCAGAGCCGCAGATCGCTGCCAGTGTTGGTGAGGTTGCACCTGCGATCGCAATACCGGCTCCCATTGCCGCTCCTGTTGAAGAAACAATACCGTCCAAAGCTTCAGCTTCTTTAGAAACACCACCCGCAACGGCGTCACAGAATTCTGCGACCCGATACCAGGGCAGTGCTGCAACGGCGGAGCCAAGTAAGGCCGTTGCAACGGTTGTAACCCCCGCCGCTGCCCCCGCAGGATCGGCTCCCCGCCCAGGTGCTAAAAAGTTGAAGGCTGCAGCTCTAGGCCTCTTTGTGCTGTTATTGGGTGGAGGCGCTGTCGGTCTCGCTTCGCCCCATTTTGAACCGCTCTGTCAGATATTCAATAACTGTTCACCCACGATTCGCTTCCAGGCACTGTACGAAGATTCGACGGCGGCGGTAAAGTCAGCTCAAACGGCAGCCACAGATGCCAAAAATGTTGAGGCATTACAGGCGGCACAGATGGCGATGGAAGATGCGATCGCAGATCTAAAATCTATCCCCGAAACCATCAAAATTTATCCGACTGCTCAGAAAGAGCTGCCTGAGTATGACAAAAAGCTGCAGGCCCTTAAAACTCGCGTCGTCGCCGAGCAGAAAGCTCAAGAACAGTTCCAGCAGGCTGAGACCAACGCCAAAACGGCAGAAGAGAAGATGAAGGCCGTGGAAAAATCTGCCACCATCACCACAATGGAAGATGCCAAGAAGCAGTGGCAAGCCTCTCAGGCCAATCTAAAAAATATTCCTCAAGGGTCGTTTATGGCGACCGAAGCCCAAGCTAAACAGCAAAGTCAAGAAGAAAAAGTCAAAACTCTGCAAAGCAAAATCGACAAGCTCGTCGCGGCTGAGCAACAGCGGCAGCAGGCAGCAGCAGCAGCGGCACGACGGCAGCAGCAGGCAGCAGCAGCAACCCAGCGACAGACTGCAACAACACGCTCTACAGCCACGCGATCCACTGCATCGCAAGCCTCAACGCCCAGTCGCTCCACGTCATCAACCCCTCGAAGAAGCACGTCATCTTCATCGACCCCGCAACGCTCAACGTCATCATCATCAGCACCTCGTCAATCTAAGCCCAAAGCAGCCCCTCAAAAACCACTCTGGGGACCACCCGCCGGTCAAGAGCCGCTCTGGTAGAGGCGAGACGACCGATCAAATTCAGCTCCACGGTCAGGCCTCTGACTACAGCCTCGGCGCTATCCCCCAGGGACTTGACTCACAAAACGGGAGCGGTATCTATTTGAAGACACCGGGTACTGATGAGCTAGTGGCGATTGTAGCCTTCGTGAACAATCTAAACTTGGACAGTGACTCCTTTGTATACGTTTAGCGCCCCACGCTCAACCGTCACTGATCTAGAAAGACATCTAGGGAATATTGAGAAAGCATTGACGGCTTAGAAACGGTTGCCCATGCTCCGGCATAGCCTGTGGCTGGCTGGAGATCGAAAACAAACAAGGTCTGCTCAGTGTCTGCTGCAGGGGTAAATTGAACCGATGTGGCAGACTGCTCTAGATTGCTGGAAACATCAATCTGATCTAGATGCTCACCAATACTGCCCCCCAGTGCTTTGATGCAGGCTTCTTTTCGAGTCCAAAGCTGAAAAAATGTTCGACAGCGGTCTGCCACTGGCTGAGTGAAGACGGCCTGCTGTTCGCGGTGGGTCAGAAAACGGTTGGTAATCCCGGCATAGTCCACGTCGGGGTTCATCTGCTCTAGATCAATGCCCAGTGCGGCTCCCATCCTGACCGCAATCAATGCGATGTCATGGGAATGAGATAGATTAAACGCTAGCCCTGAATCACTAGCTCCGGCGACCATCGGTTTGCCTTTCTCGCCATAACTAAACTGAACAGCGGCAGCATCAAGGTTGAGATATTGCCCCAGTAACCACCGGAGGTGGCCCCGCGTCACGATAAACCGTTGCTGATCGATGGGGCGAATGAAGCGTTGCGATCTCATCTGTTCTTCTATCGATAGGCTCGGCCACAGCATCTGCTGGACATCTGTTGAAGCCCCCAACTGAAGCCGCCACAGATGTACAGACTGAGGTTGCAGCTCAGGCACCACTGAGGTGTTCGGCCATTGCTGCAGTCGTTGAAATTGAGGCAACATTACGTCCCCGCCTGTTTGAAACCGAATCAAACCCATCGAAGCCCCACCTTTGGAGGGAAATCATCACGATCTGTTCTAGAATAGCCTTCGTTTGGGGAAGACTAAGCATAGCTCCTCGATTATGGACCTGTCATGGCATCAGCCCCAGTTCGATCCAACCCTATCGGTCAGATTCTGACGCGAATCTTCTATCAATATATTGTTTTTATCCTGTTGGGTTGTCTGTGCCTAGGGGCCAGCATTGCTTTAGCCGGAACCGCTTACCTATCGAATCAACTGGTCGAGTCCCAGGCTCTTCAGCAAGCTCAAGCCACCACACGCACCGTACAGCAGGCCGAGCAGATTCATCGACAGGCCCAGTCCAATACATCAGAGAGCCTAGCAGGGTCCAAAGACGCAGGGTCTAGCTACTGGGTTGCCCTCAGCCAAAGACTCCAGGGACAGCAGGATAATTTCTTTCGAGCCTACAGTGCGTCGGCAGACTCAAGACGGGGCAGACCCAGTGATAGTTTCGGTCAACAAGCCCAAACCTATCTAGAGAAGCATCCGCAGCAGGCCTATACTCGCCAAGATGAGATTGCAGGTCATCGTTACTTTCGCTACGCCTCCACCGTCGAAAATGCCGATGGCTCTCGACAGGTTTTAGAAATCAACCAGTCCATTGAGCAGGCATTGCGAACCACTCAAAGAGGGTTGTGGTGGATAGGACTTGCTCTGATGGGAGTTTCGAGCTTAATTCTCGGTAGCGTCACCTTCATGTTGCGGGGTTTGCGTCAGCTAAACCAGAACCTGAAGACCCAAATTCAACTCCAGCGCCAGGAGCATAGCAAGGTTGCGCCCATTGATGGGTTAACGCAAGTGGCAACCCGCCGCCAGTTTCATGTTGCCCTCGAAGAAGAATGGCGGCGAATGCGGCGACGCACCCAAGATTTGTCGCTGATCCTTTGCCAAGTCGATTTTTTTGGTGAGTTTCAATCCACCTACGGTGAGCAAGCCGCTGAAGTCTGTCTCCGTATCATTGCTCAATCCCTGAGCAGCCATGTTCACCGCATCGGCGACTTAGTCGCTCGCTATGATCAATCATCATTTGCGATCCTTTTACCCCACACGAATGAACTGCAAGCAGTCCAGATTGTTGCCAAACTATCTGATGCCATCTATGGCCTTAAGATTGAGCATCGACCGTCCCCTGTGAATGCGCGGGTCACGATAAGCATGGGCGTCGCCACATTGATCCCAAGTGCCCACCGCGACTCGGATCAGCTTCTCAATCGAGCCACCTCTGCATTGTCAGCAGCGCAGCAGCAGGGCCACAATCGATTTGTCGTGCATACCCCCTCATCGACGGAGGCATAGCACCTTGTCCCGAAGCATGACCTAAAGAGCTGAATCGTTTTGCTACCATATTCTTAGGGCCAATGCAGAGCGGCCTTTATGGAGTGTTGGCCCATGGCGATTGAAAAACAAGACGTAAGTTTGCAGACGGCCTATGCCCTATGTGGTTTAGGTGTCTTGGGTCCTTGCGGCCTCCATCGTTTCTATCTAGGAAAGCCCGTTAGCGGCACCATTTGGCTCTTAACCTTTGGTTTCTTTGGCATTGGTCAATGGATTGACTTGGCGTTAATCCCTTCCATTGCCAATGAGCGACGGAAAACGCTAAACCCACAGTCTCAAGAGAACTATAGCGGTTTGCTTCAACAGGTATGGCAACAGGTGCGTCAGAAGAGAACCGATCAGATGCAGGTGCTGCTGAATGTTGCGATCGCAAATCAAAATGAACTGTCCCTCGGCAGAGCCATCCTAGAAACAGGCCTTACTGCTGACGAAACCGAAGCGCTCTTAATAGAAGCCACCCGTCGGGGATTAGCTCATGTCGGCAACGATCCCGACTCTGGAGCAGTCCGTTACTATTTCGATCTTTAACGGCTAGCGCACAATCGATTGATGATAAAGTTGCGGCTGATGCCGTGCGAGACTGATCGTTGTCTAAACGGAAATTTGCTTTGATAGTCTGCTTTTGCTTAGTTCCGCTGCTGGTGGGCTGCAGTTTGCTGACGGGCCTTTTCAACCCAACGAGTATTGACCATTTAGCCCTCGGCAACCCCAGTAACGCAACGCCGACAGGACTGACGCCCAATAATTATTTGATGACGAAGCCTCAGTTTGCGCTGTCCTACAACCGCAGTCGTGGTATCCCGAATTGGGTAAGTTGGCAGCTCGATCAGGGTTGGCTCGGTGACATTGATCGCAAAAATGACTTCCGCCCCGATGACGCGCTACCAAACCAGTGGGATCACGTCACGCCCACAGACTATCGCCGCAGTGGCTATGATCGCGGCCATCTAACGCCCTCTGGAGATCGCACCAATACAGCGATCAATAATTCCGCCACCTTTTTGATGACAAATATTATTCCACAGGCGGCAGATATCAATCGTGGACCTTGGGTTGATTTAGAGGAATACTGCCGTGAATTAGTTCGGCGGGGCAAAACTTTATACATCATTGCCGGGGGGCATGGAAAACGAAATGCGATCTCAGGGGGCAAAGTCATTCCCCCAGCTCAGGTCTGGAAAATTGTGGTGGTGCTTGATCAGCCCGATATAAGATCCATCACAGCCCAAACCCGCGTCATTGCAGTCGATATGCCCAACCAAAATAGTGAAGCCACTGCCTCCTGGAGAAGCTATCTCGTTTCAGTCGATAGTCTTGAACGCAAAACCGGCTATGACTTTCTCGACAAGATACCCCCCGCCATTCAAGCAGCAGTAGAAGGCCAGATTGATGTTAGCGGCAAAGCCCCTCCTCGACTCAAGAAAAAACCGAGACGCTAGAGATAAACAGCATTAGTATTCTTCAAAAGTGACGTGACAGAAAAAGATTGAATCGGGTAAAATAAATAGAAACTGTCGGAGCCTATTGTGTCAGAGACAGATCTAGAAACCAGGCTAGAGGCAAAACTTGATCAAAAGCTAGACGCTATTGACAGCACCGTCAATGCGATAGCTGAGCATCAAGTCACGATGGTAAACAAGGTTGATGCTATCGCAACTCGTCAATCCGATATGGACACACAGCAGGGCAGCATTCTCACCCGCCTAGACAATCTGACCAACCCTCAAGCTGGTTACGCTTCCGCAGCCAAAACGCTGGCGATTGGCATCGCCATCACTGCCGTACTCTCTGCGCTGAAACCTATCCTGTTCGCTTACTTCATCCCTGGCAACTGATGTCCGCACCCAAACGAGCGAGCTATCGCATTTCCCCAGAAGATCACCAAGCCCTGAAGATACTGGCAGAATGTACAGGCTACGTCTATGGCGGTGCAGGAAGCCCCGCTCAACTGATGAAGGCAATTGCAAGGGGAAAGATTTCACTACTAATGCCCTCGAACCCGCCTCAAGCCATAAATATTAAAGATTGCGATTGCACTATTAATTGAAGTCGTAAAGAACCTCTGATTCAAGCTGGGATGCAAAGAATCGAAGCATCGTCTATGATTGTTAGGTTCTCTGTTGCTGGTTAGCTGGGCTATTACATCGCCACAAACTGGCCCAGGCTTGTAAAACTTTGATTCTTAAGGGTCTATGGCCCTCGCTTTTTTGTCCAATGCGACGGTGACAGCGCTTGGATAGTTCTTTTATCTCTGTAAATATGTCTGATACTCCCATGAAGTTTGCCGATCTTGCGATCGCACCTCCCCTGCTGCAAGCCGTCGAAGAAGCGGGCTATGAATCCCCGTCCCCGATCCAAGAAAAAAGCATTCCTCCCCTGCTCGAAGGGCGAGATCTACTCGGTCAAGCCCAAACCGGCACCGGCAAAACCGCCGCCTTTGCCCTGCCGCTGCTCAGCCGGATTGATTTATCGCTGAAGCATCCCCAAATCTTAGTGCTTACCCCCACCCGTGAGCTAGCAATTCAGGTGGCCGAAGCCATGCAAGCATACGCCCGACATCTAGACGGCTTTCAAATTGCTACTCTCTATGGGGGCCAAAACATTAGCACCCAACTACGCCAGCTTCGACGCGGCGTTCATGTCGTTGTTGGTACACCTGGACGGCTCATCGATCACCTCAAGCGGGGCACCCTGAAGCTCGATAACCTTGCCACGGTAGTTCTGGACGAAGCCGACGAAATGCTGCGTATGGGCTTCATTGAAGATGTTGAACTAATCCTTGAAAAAACACCCGCCGGACGGCAGGTAGCTCTGTTTTCGGCCACAATGCCCTCGGCGATCCGTCGCGTGGCTCAGACTCATCTCAACAATCCCGTCGAAATCAAGATTAAGTCCAAGACCACTACGGTGGCGAGCATTACTCAGCGCTACTGGCAGGTGCAGGGGCTGCAAAAGCTCGATGCCCTTACCCGCATCTTGGAAGTAGAAGATTTTGAAGCCATGCTGGTGTTTGTCCGTACTAAGGTGATGGCAGCCGAACTGACCGAAAAGCTAGAGGCACGGGGCTACTCCACCGCAGTCCTGAGCGGCGATGTCAGTCAAGTTCTCCGTGAAAAAACCGTGGAGCGGATCAAGAGTGGCCGTCTCGACATTATTGTCGCCACTGATGTTGCAGCCCGTGGTTTAGATGTCGAACGGATTAGTCACGTCATTAACTACGATATTCCCTACGACACTGAAACCTACGTTCACCGGATTGGTCGCACCGGTCGGGCAGGGCGCAAGGGAGATGCCATTTTGTTTGTATCCCCCCGTGAAAAGCGAATGCTGCGGTCCATTGAAAAGGCAACCCGGCAGCCCATTGAGCCAATGAAGATTCCGAGCCACGCCGATATTGCCGATCGCCGCATCGTGCAGTTTAAGCGAATGATCACCGATACGATTGAAGACCAAGAGCTGGGCTTTTTTGAAGATCTGATTAGCAACTATCAACAGGAGCAAGACTTGAGTTTGGGCGAAATTGCAGCCGCGCTTGCCCATCTGGTCCAGCGGGAGCGTCCGCTCGTGCCCTCAGAAAAAGAAGCCAGAAAAGATGCAGCCTCTGGTACCAGTGGATGGGCCGCAGATCTAGGGAAGCCGTCAGATCTTGCGATGCAGCAGTTTCGCATTGAGGTAGGGCGCGAACATGGGGTGCAGCCGAAGAATGTGGTGGGTGCGATCGCAAACGAGATCAATCTAGCGCCCAAATACATTGGGCAGATCAAGTTCTTTGACACCTTTAGTACGGTCTACCTTCCCGAAAACATGCCCAAGGAAGCGATCAAGCATCTGAAAACAGTCCGAGTCTGTGGTCAACAGCTCAGAATCAGTCAAGAAGAAGCCTTTAAGAGCAAGGACTCGAAAACACCTCGTGCTAAGGCTAGTCGAAAGTCAGGGAAGTCTCCGAAAAAACAGCAAAAAGCTCAAGTTTGACCTGAGCGCAAACCAACGGTAGATCGAGTTACGCCCATATAGAACATCGTGGTCTGCTTTTTGCCCATCACCAAGAAGCAGACTTCGTAGCATCCCAACATCCCTTTGTCTCTCAGCATTTGACTAATATGAGAAGCAAAGGGATTTGACGTAAATATATGCAGCTCAAGCCTGCTTGTCTCTCAAAAAGTGAGAAATATTATCCTCTAAATCATTTGATATAGCGGATTTCAGATCTATGGAGTATAGAATGAGACATGCCAGTTATAGCTTTCAGAGATTATACTGCTCTCTGTAATTATGAAATCCGCTATAAACAAATATAAGTAACGACTCAGACTGCAGCAGTAGCATATCGATGCGCCGCATTGAAAGGCTAGTGACATCGACCTCAACCACAAGGTTAGGGGGCAAAGCCGGAATCTCAGGATCAATCCCTTCTAGGCGGGACAAATTTTTGAGATAAAAGAATTTTCGGCGGCGAAGTCTCCCGACGGTCAAGAAGTACTAATCTACTCAGAGCGCAGACATCCCAATTTACAAATCGTTCGTAATTGGTATTCCTTTAAGATAGAGAAAATGCACTCTCTACACCTATGCAGAAGCTGTCCTTAAGCCTCATCAAGAGTATCTCTATTCTGCTGATTTCCACTGCATTAGGTCTAGAGCTATGGAATCTCTGGTGGACGCACACCACACAGAGTCAGTTTCCTGAAGTCTTACCCACAGCATTAAGCTTTGATCGCATTCTCCTTACGGTCCATGCAATTGAAGGCGTCATCGCTGCAGCCTATGCACCGTCTAAACAGAAGCAGCCTGTATTCTATGGCATCTATACTTTCTTCACTGGAATGGTAGGTCTAGTAGAGCTGTTTCAACCCCAGGAGCACCCACAATGAAAATCTGGGTGGATGCCGATGCCTGCCCTAAGGCCATTAAAGAAATTCTCTATCGGGCATCTAGTCGAGTCAAAATTCCGCTGATTTTGGTTGCCAACCACTATCTGCGCCCGCCCGCTTCTGATCTCATCACAGCGATTCAAGTGCCCAAAGGATTTGATGGGGCAGACCAACATATCGTTGACAATTTAGATCCAGGCGACCTTGTGATTACAGCCGATATTCCGTTGGCGGCGGATGTAATTGCTAGCCAAGCCCATGCCCTCAACCCTAGGGGCGAATTCTATGATAAAAACAATATTCGCGAACGGCTGGCACTGCGAAACTTTATGGATGAACTCCGCAGTGGCGGTGTCGATACGGGCGGACCACCTGCGCTACATCAACGCGATCTGCAAGCCTTTGCCAATCAGCTTGATCGGTTCTTAACAAAGCAGGTCAAACCCTGATCATGCTTAGGCAAGCATGATCAGGGGCTAGAGCAGGACATCTTTTCCCTGCTGACTTTCCCAAAGCCAAGCCATGAGGTAGACGGCAAATCCAGCTAGCATTCCTGGCAGAACTTCATAGATAGAGGCTGAGAACTGCAGCGTCATATTCCAAAAAGCTGCAACAGCGACGCCAGTGATCATCATGGCGACTCCCACTACCGGACGTAAAGGCAGCGAAAACACGCGCACTACCAGCAGCGGTCCCAAACCACAGGAGAGGGCCGACCAGGCAAAGACGCCCAGGGCAAACATATTTTTGTTGCTGGTGAGTGCGATCGCAACAATTATCCCGGTCGAAATCAGCGTCGCCCGTTTTGCCCACCGATAGGAATCAGCCCACTGGGGGCACAGATCTTGGGTTAGCGCCGCTGAACAAGACAGAATCTGAGAATCTGCCGTAGAGATTACCGCTGCAAAAATGCCTGCCAAAATCAGCCCCACTAGCAGGCCCGGTAACAGCTCTGTCGCCATCAGCGGCAATGCCAACTCAGGATCGCCACCCTCTAATAACCCCGGCACTAAAACACGGGCCGTTAACCCGGCAATCACCGCCGCTGTCGAAAAGATCACGTATAGCCCCGCATAGATATTGCGGGAGATATTCATCTGTTCGCTAGACTTAAGCACCATGGCCCGCACCATGATGTGCGGCTGTCCCACGACGCCAACGCCCCCCATCAGCCAGCTCAGCAAAAATAAAGCAAAGCCAAACTTTAGATCTTTAGGGACCGGATCAATTAATGCTGGATCAAGTCCCTGGAGCTGAGTCCACATCCCTGTGAAGCCACCGCAGGCCGATAAGGCAATACCCGTTAGTAAAAACATGGCTCCCATCATCACAATCGCTTGAACCGCATCGGTCCAGATCGAGGCGCGAATGCCGCCGGAGAAGCAGTACAGCACTACAATCAAGGCACCCAAAATAATTCCGATGGAGTAATCCCAGCCGAAAACGACGTGTAGCGCTTTGCTGCCAGCCAAGAGTTGGGCTGCGGCGTAGCAGCCGAGAAAAGCCAAAGTAATAAGGGCAGAAATAGATGCGATTGCACGATTGGGCCGTTCACCTTTTGCGATCGCACCTAAAAAAGACCCGAAGGTATCGGTCCCTGCTTCAGCCGACCGCAGCCGCAGCCGTTTATGCACAAAGAACCAAGTCAGATAATCCCCAAGGAACCAGCCCACCAACAGCCACACCGAAGAAATTCCAGCGGTATAGGTATAGCCAATGGTGCTAATAAACATGCCGCCACTGTGGGCTGTGGCAAAGGCCGATAGCCCCGTGAGCCAGGGACCGACACTTCGACTCGCAAGCAAATAGTCGACGGTGGTGTTTTGCTGCTGGGTGGCAGAATATAGCCCAACACCTGTAAATAGAAGTAGAAAGAGAATGAAGCTAACCGCAACCAGCATATTTTTAATTTTTGAGTAAGCAACACAAGCCTTCGATGCTGAATCCCCTGAAGGGACACCGCTTCATCAAACTAGCAAAAGATAGAGAGGGTCTAAGATGGCACGCAAAACCAGACGAAACTTCTTGATTGCAAGTTTAGCTGCAGCAGGAGGCGTCGTGAGCTGCAAAGCCCTGACGCAGACTAAACCCAACGTCGTCCCATTAACATTGTCTACAACTTCAAAAATGCCGGAGCGAGTGCTGGGTAAAACAGGGATAACGCTCCCTATTCTGGGCTTAGGCGGTGCTGGACAAACGCCACTGTCAAAACAGGGACGAGAAGCAGATGCGATCGCACTGATCGAAAAAGCCCTCCAGCTCGGCATTCGCTACTTCGACACCGCCGCTAGTTACGGCCCCAGTGAAGACTACCTCGGTAAAGTCTTGCCCCAGTATCGCCAGCAGATATTTCTCGCCAGTAAAACTGCTGCACGGGATCGCGATGGTGCTTGGCAAGAACTAGAGCGATCGCTCCAACGCCTCAACACCGACCAGCTTGATCTATGGCAATTGCACCATGTGTCTTACCCAGAGCATCTTGAAGCGATCTTTGCCAAAGACGGTGCCATTCGCGCCATTGAAGAAGCTAAACAACAAAAGATCATTCGCTTCAGCGGTATTACCGGACACCACGAACCTCAAATTATTGCTGAAGGTTTAAATCGCCATCCCTTTGACACGACTCTGGTCTCTATTAATGCTGCCGACCGTCACCATCCCCGGCCCTTTGCGCCTACGGTGCTGCCCGTGGCTCAAAAGCTAAACGTCGGCGTGATCGCGATGAAAGTCCCGGCCTACGGTAGATTACTCAAACCCGGTATTCTGACCATGCGGCAAGCAATGGGGTATTCGCTCTCGCTGACAGGGGTCCACTGCTGCATCATTGCGGCGGAGTCTTCGCAACAACTGGCCGATAATGTTGCCGTTGCCAGCCAATATCAACCCCTGGCTGAATCAGTGATGAAAGATATCGAGACACTGACCGCAAATGTCTGGGAAGAAAATACCTTTTTCCGGGCTTGGGGTTAGTTTTTTGTCGGACCTATCAGCATAGGCAACTGACTTTCTCGCTCGATTAGGTGTTGATTGATGTACGCTAAACCGTCAGTTGTCAGCTCGGATTCAAGGGATTCAAGATCTATCTTTAAATTGAGCGAAGCAAGCGCCTTCTGCATTGATTGCGATGGATACCCCTGATCGCGAAACCCATGAACTAGCTTTAGGGTTTTGAAAGCATCAAACCAGCTCCATAGAAACAGTTGAAAATGCGGCAGGTCACTGCATTGGCGATAGGCTTGCTGCAGCCGAGTCTCTAGCTCCATGCTCTGCAGAATATCCAGCAAGAGAGCATCTGCAGGCCACCATTGTAAGAGTCCTTTGGTTTGGATGAGAGTGCGATCGCACCACAACTTCTCCACCAACCCCAGCCATACCTGAAGCTGCCCAAAAATCTCAGGGTGATAAAGCTGCAGGTCCGGCTCTGCCAAAAGTTTCCCCATCGCCGCCCCTGTACCAAAGGGAACTCGCTGCGACACTCTCGAAGACAGAGAAACAATGGGTGTTTTTAGACGAGCTACTTTGCCCGTTTTCGCCAACTTATTAAGCATGTAGAAATCTTCCGCTGCCCGCCGTTTCGGGAAGCCGCGCACCATCACATAGTTGCGGGCATTGATGCTCATTAAGCTACCAATGTTTTGAAATGCATAGGGAGACCCCGCCGCCGCCAACTGAAGGACGTAATAGCGCAGTGAAATCTCATACTGCAAAATATTGCGGTGAATTGGCTGATGCCGAAAGGGATAAATTGTAGCGGCAACGTCTGGATCTGCTACCCCAAAATAGCTGCAGGGGAGTTCAACATCTGCATCTGTGCAGTGAATCCAAGGGGAAGCGACGAGGTGGTGAATGATACAAGCAACGGCAAGATCCCCTCCAATTTTTCGTGCTAACCCTACCCCCTGCTTTTTCGGCAGCAAGCGCCCTTCACTGCAGCAGTCTACGATTAGCAAAGCAGATTGATTTTGGTAGGGAACCACCGTCAGCAGAGAGCCGCCAGGATAAAATTGCTCAAGAAAAGCTCGTGTATTCTGCAGCGAAGCCGCATAGTCAGACGTTGGTGCTCCATCTACTTCAGCCGCATTAACCACCACAATCACCAGCGTATTTTGCAGGTCAGCAGGTAGCACCTGCTTTAGGCAGTCCAGTGCTTCGTCATAAATAGGAATAACCAGGACAAATTCATAGGACTGCAAAAACAAGCTCGGCTTTAACTCAACCACCATCGGTTCGGCGTAGCGATTTAAATAGGAACGATAGGAATTAGCACGCATCTTTCCTATAGACCTTTTGCATGAATCTGCTCACACCTCTGCATTTGCCCCCCGGCCACCCGCCACTTGCTATGTCCTGTGGACAGGCTTCGCCAACAAGTCGCAGTCGGACCCCGCGTCGGCGCAAGACGCAAGGGAATGCCGACCAAGAGAGGGGAACCCACCCCGTCGCGGAGCGTTCCGCCAGGAATACGCAGTGGCTTCCAATTCTGGGGGGAGAGTACTTAAAAATTTTATTGATTCCCGCCAATTCCAGTACGCCATACTCTCTTTCATTATTTTCAGATCGATCTTTACTGTCAACACTCCAGACAGTTTATGCGACCAGAGAGCCGCAGTTCAGTAGCTTTTGGTAGTTGGGGTGGGATTTAATCAAACTCGGCTTTAGCAACAGTCCGGACTGTTGTCAAAAGTGATTTATGTCTTTGTCTTTACTGCCGCTGAAATTGGCTGCGGTAAACGGGCATTCCCTGCTCTAGGGTGGTTTGCTCTCGCTCGGTGGGGATGGGCAGTGGGTTCTCTGAGAGCCATTCCTGGCTCTGTCGCGTAAAGGCAGGGTTTTCGGAGATGCGATCGCACATCTCCTCCGCAACCTCCAACACATCAGACTGCACCAAAATCCAGCCGCCGGGCTTGAGGCAATCTGCTAAGGCTTCCACTAACTCTGGCTGCACCACTCGTCGCTTTTGGTGGCGACGCTTGAACCAAGGGTCAGGGAACTGGATGGTGACCGCTTGAACCGACTGGGGCGAGAGTAACGTTTTTAACGACGTATTGATATTGCAAAACAGATAGTGCAGATTCGTAAGCTGCTGCTGATCGCGGTCTTGATTGGCACGATCCACCAGCGGCTGACGGATTTCTACCCCTAGAAAATTCCAGTCCGATTGGTGGGCCGCCATCTCTAGCAAAAATAGACCTCGAGCGCAGCCAATATCAAGGTGCAACGGCTGCTCTGGCTTCGCAAAAATCTCTTGCCAGTTCGGGGGCGCAGTTGCCACTAAATATTTCTGACTGAGGGGATTAACGTGCTGCCGCACTCGAACCAGAGTCATTAATTCAACCCATAAATAAGAATTCCCCAATCTTAAGACCGGGGAATACAACAGTAAACGGGCCAGGAGGGATTCGAACCCCCGACACCGTGGTCCGAAGCCACGTGCTCTAGTCCACTGAGCTACAAGCCCAAAGCTTGTTTATCTTATCAGAGATTTCTGATAACGCTCTAGAAGAACAGACCCAGACCGCAATTTACCAGACTGTTACTTGAGTTTTTCCAGCGTTTTAATGGCCGTTTTGATGTGACCACCCACGTTGAGCTGTGAATTAAAGATTTTTTGGACAATCCCCTTTTTATCAATGATGTATGTGACGCGACCGGGCAAAAGCCCGAGGGTTGAGGGGACGCCGTAGAGTTTGCGTACCTGATCGCCTTCATCGCTGAGCAACTCGAAGGGGAGGCTGTGAGAGGCCGCAAATGCTTTGTGGGAATCCACTGAATCGGAGCTAATCCCAACCACCTCGGCTCCTAGTGTTTTAAATTCTTCATAACTGTCACGGAAGCCACAGGCCTCTTTCGTGCATCCAGGGGTATTATCCTTGGGATAAAAATAGAGGACAACGGGCTTACGCTTGTATAAACTCTGCAGCTTCACTGACTTGCCTTTGTTCGATTTCAGCGTGAAATCGGGGGCAGAATCTCCTACTTTGACGGCCATTGAGGGGGGACTCCTACTTGCTGTACGTTTCTAAATGTAACGAAAAGTGAAGAGTTTCGTTAGACTGTTTATAGGTCAGCAATAACCTGTGGGGCGATAAAGCGCTCCTGGCGTTGTCCGTTCTTTTAAGGCTTTAACTGTGAAGATTTTTTGGACCCTAGCGCCCCAGGCTAGGCGGAATTTGCTGGCCCTGTTGGTATCGGGGTTGTGCTTTTGGGCCAGTCTAGGTGCCCAGCTCCCCACATTGCCGCTGTACATTGGCGATCTAGGGGCATCTGAGCAGCAGCTTGGGGTGGTCATGGGAGCCTTTGCCCTGGGTCTCTTGTTCTCGCGCGCCTGGCTCGGAAAGATCGCAGACCAGCGCAGTCGTAAAGCCGTGCTCCAGATTGGGCTATTGGTGGCTGCGATCGCACCTCTGTTGTACCTATGGGTGACCACACTACCGCTTTTATTTATGGTGCGGGCTTTTCATGGCATTAGCCTTGCGGCCTTTACGACCGCCTATACCGCCTTGGTGGTTGATCTGTCCCCTAGAAAACAGCGGGGAGAACTGATTGGCTATATGAGCTTGGTGAATCCCATTGGGGTCATGCTCGGCCCCGCTATCGGTGGCTATCTACAGGAGTGGGCAGGGTATTCACCGCTATTTTTGTTGGCGTCAGGGTTAGCACTGATGGGGCTGGTCGCGACTTCAGCCGTGAACGAGACAATCGCTCAGGAACACATGAGTAAGCCGAAACAAGGGAAACAGGCGTTTTGGGGCTTGCTGCGTGCCCCTCGACTCAAGGTGCCAGCCTTAGTGATGCTGTTGATTGGCCTCACCTTTGGGACGCTATCGACCTTTGTGCCCCTGTTGATTCGTCAAACGCAGGTCGATTTGAATGCAGGGCTGTTTTATTCAGTGGCTGCGATCTCAAGTTTTGGCATTCGAGTCTTAACCGGCAAGGCCTCAGACCGGCTCGGTCGAGGCCGATTTATTTCGGTGAGTCTCTGCTGTTACGGCCTCGCAATGGTAGGCCTGTGGTTAGCCCACACCGAGCTGACTTTCCTGCTGGCTGGCATTTTTCAGGGGTTGGGGAGCGGTACCTTGATCCCAATGATTGCAGCCCTGATGGCAGACCGCTCTGAATCCCATGAGCGAGCGCGGGTGCTAAGCCTGTGTATTAGCGGCTTTGACGTTGGGATTGCGTTGGCTGGCCCCTGTCTAGGAACTGTCGCAACCTTGGTGGGTATTCGACCGATGTTTGGCCTTGCCTGTGGCTTTGCGGGGCTGGCGCTGTTGCTATTTACGACCTGCAATAGCAAAGATCTTAATCATTCCTTGGCCTTTGCTCTCAGGGGGGGTCGAGATGTCTATGCTCTAGACCCGGCAATGCCGGGTGCGCCTCAATAGATTGACTCTGCGGTAACCGCTAAAAGACCTATGCCCCAATCTCACCCAATTTTGTGAGCAGGTGCTAGCCGAGTCGATTTATCGGTAGACAGAGGTTGTGGGATTAAAGATCGGATAAAGTGTTCCAGGGCAGCGATATAACCCTATCGCTGCCTACAGATGCTTTGGAGCGCAGTTCATGTCAATATCTCAGCCTGTCGATAGCCAGAGCAGTCCCTCTTCTCCTCAATCCCTCGACGCTCGTCTATCGCTTCAACATCTTGCGCCAGCAGAGGGCGATCTCACTGTTGACGGGGCTGATGTCATTGCAGGTCTAAGCCAGACCCCTAAAACATTGCCGCCTAAATATTTTTATGATGATCGCGGCTCTGAACTCTTTGAGAAAATTTGTGATCTCACCGAGTATTACGTCACCCGCACTGAAACTCAGATTCTGCAGACCGCTGCAGCAGATATGGCACAGATGACGGGTTCCTGTGAATTAGTCGAGCTAGGCAGCGGCAGTTCCACCAAAACGCGGCTTCTATTAGATGCCTATCGCGATTTACAAGTCTCTTTAGATGCCCCTGAGTCTTTCCATTACACGCCCATTGACGTGAGTGGCGGCATTCTTAAAGAAAGCGCAACTGAGCTATTGAGACAGTATCCATCTCTACATATTCGAGGGCTAATTGGCACCTACGCCCAAGGGCTGCAGCAGTTGCCCAAGGCCATTGCTGCCAAGCGGATGATTTGTTTTTTAGGCAGCACCCTCGGCAATCTCAGCCCCACAGAGTGCGAGCAGTTTTTTGCTCAAGTGCGAGGGGCATTGCAGCCGGGGGATTACTTTTTGTTAGGGGTAGATCTCCAGAAATCAATACCTATTTTAGAGGCAGCCTATAACGACGCCCAGGGAGTCACAGCGGCCTTTAACTTAAATATGCTACAGCATCTCAATTGGCGATTTCAGGCAAACTTCAACCTCAACCAATTTGAGCATTGGTCGTTTTATAACGACCAACAGCAGCAGATAGAAATGCACCTGCGTAGCCTTTGCAATCAAACAGTCGATCTGGGTACTTTGCATCAAACGATTCCTTTCATGGAGGGGGAAACGATTCGTACTGAAATCTCTCGAAAATTTAATTTAGAGCAACTATCTGCTCTTTTAGAGCCACATTCAGGGAGCAAAGGATTTATATCGGTCCAAGTTTGGACAGACCCCAAACAATGGTTTGGCTTACTATTGTGTCAGGCCGTTCTAGATCGGTGAATGATGAGCGGAGGGCTTAGAGGAAAACTTAGACCACTATAAAACAGGGGGGATACAGCGGTTTTGGTTATGCCTCAATCAAGTGTGGGTGGCTTAATATTGGCCTGTCGTGTAGGCAAGCAAGTATACCGACTCATTATTAGATGAACTCATCAGTAGCACTGAAGGTAAAACGGACTGTAAGCACTGGAATCGTGATGATTGGGGTGGCTATGAGCGCATCTTGCCACCAGAAATACTCCATTACATCGGTAAAGACCAAACTCAACGCTTAGATGCTATCCCACAATTGTTTGAGGCACGACCTGCAAGGATTATGAACAAGGAACTTACGTAAAACTCAAACTATTGAAGAGATTGCTCGCAAAGCTCATGCAGGGGAGGATGTCTCTGGACATTTCACGGGTAACTTTCAAGGGAAGCAACACGTTGATATCGATTTTCCGTTGGAGTTGCTAAGGCAGATTGATGCTGAGTGTGAACGGCTGGGATGCGATTACCGAAGGTAGGCCGCAGGCCATCGCAAAGAATGGATCAAAAATGCCTGTGCCAACAGTCTGCGTAAGGATTGTACAGAATCTTAGGCTTGATTGAGCTTGGCTGTGAAACGAAAAACCGAGTGCTCAAGGTTTAACCTTCAACATTGGCAGGTGGACCTCTACAATGGCAGAGATTCTGTTGAATTGTGACTGCTTTTGAAAACAGATTCCATTTTTTATGGTGTATAAGTTTCCTGATTTGAACCGGGAGGTCATTGAGCAAATGTTTACGACCAGTGAACTAAAGCAAACAAGGGTATACCGAGAAGCGCGTGAAGGGTACCAACTTAAGGCGGGACAGCTTGCCCCGCATAGATTTTAGCTTTTGCCTGATAGAGTAAGCGCTTCAGCCATTTTCGTTAGATAAGACCCAGACCAAGGTGTCCCGCTTTAAG
>JBHJNL010000148.1:0-15848 GCA_050330855.1 Thermosynechococcaceae cyanobacterium
TCTTTCTTTGACGACACTGACACGCTCGGTCGCTACCACTGCGATAAACGCAGTGGGGAGATAATTCGCTTAAAGGACTACGTTATTGTCAGAGCGGTCTATGCAATTGTCACCGCATAGTTTGAGCTGAATTGGGGCTTTAGCGATGCGAAAGAGAAGGAATGGCATTCCTTTTGCGCCCAGGTCACAGACTGGGAAATGGACCACTACATCAATATCTAGTTGCTCAGTAACTGATCCACCGCTTGTTTAATAAACGATTCGTCTTCAGGGTTTTGGTAGGGATTGCCAGCTCGATGCCCCCAAATAGATGGAATAGGTAGATAAAGGCTATCCGGGATTCGCTCTGCCTCTGCCTGACAATCTGCGGGCGGGAAGTACAGATCTGTCGTTGCAGGCATCACGAGGGTTTTGGCCGTAATAGAGGAGATCGCCTGCTCATAATCCCCTTGATAGAGCGGGTTATCGGCGACATCGCAGTGTAGCCAGGTGTCGATCATTGCCAAAAGATTATGGGGATCGCGTCTTCTATAGCCTGCTTCCCAACTCCGCAGCAGATAATCATCTAAAGAGTCATACCCCCACTGCAAATAAGGCTTGGCTCGATAATAGGCTGGGGATGCCGCCCAACTGGCATAGATTTGAGTAAAGGTATGAAATCCTCGCTCTGGAACACCCTCAAACCGTTCACCATTCCAGGCGGGGTCATTGGTGAGAGCCGCCCGTAAACTATACAGAAAAATACGGTTGTGGTCAGTGGTTTTAGCCGTTCCACAAATAGCGGCAATCCGCTGCACCCGCTCAGGATAAAGTGCACCCCAGTGATAGCCCTGCTGCGCGCCCATCGACCAGCCGTAGATTAGCGCTAGCTGCTCAACCCCTAACTGGTTTAAGAGTTCAGACTGGGCGCGCACATTGTCATAATGCGTGAAATAAAAGGTCTTTTTTTGGGCTGCTTCACAGTTGCTCGGCGACGTGGAAAGCCCATTGCCAAACATATTGGGCATGATCACGAACCAGTCCATTGGGTCTAAAATCCCATCTGGACGCACGAGCCAGTCCACGTCGGTATGCTGCGCTCCATAGGAGGTCGGATACAGAATCGCGTTGGATCGCTCAGCGTTTAACTCTCCGTAGGTTTGATAAACAAGCTTAACCTCTGGGAGAACGACTCCACACTGCAGCGGAAAGTCCCGAAGCGAAAAGTGCTGTGCAGAACCTATTAGCGATGACCCACATTATTCAAACGCCTTCACAATCTTCTGATTCACCCTCAAATATCCTGCATCAATATAGACAAAATGCTCTTTGAGCTGCTGGTGGGCTGTAGGCAAGGCATGAAAAGGAATAGACGGGTATGCATGATGCTCGGTATGGTACGGCATATTCCACATCAAGAACTGCAGGGGCCACAGGGTCAATGTTGTACGGGTATTGGTGAGGGGATTATCGTCACTGCTGCAGCCGGTATGTTCTGCTAAGAGCACAAAACGCAGAAAGGGCTGGCCCACCGTTAGGGGCAAGATCCAGTAGGTGAATAGGAACCAGGGATGACCGAGGATGGTCGAGAGGAGTGAGATCGCAACATACCCCCCTAACTGGAGCCGAGTTGAACGGACCACTGCTTGATGAGAGGCTGCTGGCAAAAAGAAACAGTCCTCTAACTGTCCCAATGCCACCTTGAAATGTCCGGTGACCTTGCCCCACCACCAGGGAATACCGCTCAACAACCACAGATACTGTCCCCAATTTTCAGGAATTGGATCACTCAACTCTGGGTCTTTTCCGGCGATTTTGGTATAGCGGTGGTGCCATTTGTGGTACCGCCGGTAAAAGGTGCTGTTATAGAAAGACAGTAATCCGGTAATCCAAGCCACTCCGTCATTGAGCCACTGGCTTTTAAAAGCAGTGCGATGCACGCATTCATGAGTAGGACAGAACATAAAGGCCAAGCTGATGCCATAGAAAAACAAGGCTGGCAGAGCTAGAGAGAGCGACGCCGTGATCCATAGATATCCACTCAAGCCCATCATTGCGAAGTGCATCATTAATCGAATGCCACCGGCGAGATCAGAGCGCTGATTCAATAAAATCAGCTCATGGGGCACTAGAATCTGTTTTGGATTTGCTGGAGAATTTAGATTAGCTGAGGGAAGAATCATAGAGCCAACAGGCTCATCAATACGATCTGAAATCATGGTGTATGGATAGGGGAGAGATAAATCAATGACCGAGCATTTATTCCACCAATGATCGACCTATCTTGCATGGTGAGACGATTTCGAGGGGCGATCGCTTTTGCTATTCGTTGAGTACGAAAAAATAGTCCATCTGGTAATATTGCCCTGTTCTTGCCTACCTTTGAGTCATTCTCCGCAGATAAGGTCTGATCCGCTTCGCATTTCCTGATACTTTTGCGCTCACTGGGCTGTGGTAGCATCCCGGCATTGTGGTATAGAGACTTTCTATGGTGCGGGAACAGGTCGGTTCAATCGCTTCCCTGTGGCGTTATCCAGTCAAGTCGATGTTGGGGGAGGCGCTAGAGTCTTCAGAGGTGACAGCTCACGGATTACTGGGCGATCGCGCCTATGCCCTCCGAGATGTGCAGACGGGTAGAATTGCCAGCGCCAAGAATCCTAAAAAGTGGGCAAAGTTACTGGATTTTCAAGCTGCTCTTGAAGCAACACCACAGGCCCATGAGTCTGTTCCAGCGGTCAAGGTTATACTGCCTGACGGGAATTCGATTACCAGCGAAGCATCAGATGCCAGTACCGTTCTTTCAAAGCTACTGGGTCAAGAGGTGCAGCTTCTTTCTTCTGTTCCAGAGACTTCCACCTTAGACCAGTATTGGCCTGCGGTTGAAGGGACAGCCCACCAAGACACCGTAACAGAACTGCTGATGCCACCGGGAACATTTTTTGATTCCTGTTCAATTCACGCGATTACGACGGCAACCCTGGCTCGACTGCAGGAGCTTTACCCAGAAGGGCAGTTTGAGCCGAAGCGATTTCGTCCGAATTTTGTGATTGAGCCAACTTCTGCTGAAGTCACGTTTTTAGAAGATGCCTGGGTTGGAGGAACGTTGGCGATCGGCGATCAGGTCCGTCTGAGTATCGATACAGAATGTCCTCGCTGTGTGGTGACGACCCTAGCCCAAGCAGGATTACCAGAAGACCTGAATATTCTGCGTACCACCGCTAAACATAACAAAGTGATTGCAGGTATTCGTATGTCTGTGCTGCAAGGAGGAATAATTCGCTGCAATGATTTGATTTGGCTTGAAAAAGAGACTGATCTCTAAATATGCCTGACAACAAAGTTTAAAACTGTATCGAGAAAATCAAGCAGAGGATCTAGAAAGTCTAGAGACTCCATAGAATCTAGAAAATCAAGCAGCGAATCTAGAGCAGCGGCCATCGGGCTATCCGAGAAGGGCGGGTCTAGCACCAACCACAAAGCCGCCGCGATAAACGTCAAAGCGGCAAGGAATAGTAAACGCTTTTCTTCAGGCCCCATATCAAAGTGAAACTTTTGGCCGCTGAGTTCCTTCTCTTTGTAAAGGGTATAGCGGCTTGGTTTCGGTAGCTTATCGCGATAGTCAGTTCCATAACGTGCGGTATGGGCAAAGGTTAATGCACCCTTAGAGCGTTGCGATAAAATTCGACGTCTCTGGTAAGGGACGATATCGTCGCCAAAGCAGTTCATATATTCTTCACTATCCAGCAACTCAGCAACGAAGCCCCGCAGACCTTTGGTGGCGACAACAATGGACCAAGCCAGTGTCTCCCGCTCGTTATAGATAGGGCGGCCTAGGAGCCGTTGAATACAGAGTTCAACAAATCGGTAGTTGTTGTTGACCTCATAATTGAGTCGACGAAAGGTATCAGAGGTGGCTAAGCCTTGGATAAACGCTTTAACGGTGATTTGTCCGATTCTCAGTTGTGATTCTAGAAAAGGTTCTCGGCAGAATTTTAAGTTCTGCTGCTCATGATAGATCTGCCGATAGGCCGCTTCGATCAACTGGTCCATTTCACTTGCTGAGAGGATGTACTGAGTTGAATAGACGCTTGACTGTTCATCGCCAGGAAGCTCAAAGCTTGCAACTCGGGTGTTCTGAGAGGCAGGAGTGTACTTCAGCAAAGGTAGTGACATATAGCAAGCTCTTCAAGCAGATGTATGGATCATCAAACATTTTAGAGTCAATCGCAGAACACAGGTGAGTTGACGGTTGCTCAAAAGGGGGAGACAAGCGATGCTGGTGGCTGGGTATTGAGTCGGAATTGATCGGCTATACCCGCCTCTCAGCCGTGGAGCTACGCAACAATAGTCGATTCTAATGAAAATCTTCCCAAAGCTCAAGAGTGAAGATCTCAAACACGAGGTTTGCCGCATCCTTGATATGCTTGGATTACACTATCAAACCGAGAGGTACTCAGCCCACAATAGCTCGATTATCGGCAAACGCCGACGAGTAGATGTTGCAATTCTTGATAGTGAGGGTAACGTCCTTATGCACATCGAATGTAAAAACCAGAATGTGGCAGGTACCACTGAAGATAAGCTGTTCAAAGCGGTCGAAGAAGCCAATCGAGATAAGAGGATAGGGACTCCCTCAATCATTGTTGTAGGAGGCTTCGGTTGGAGTGAAGCCGATATGAGACACGCACTTTTGAATGGATCTGTACGTATAGAAATGCTTGAGGACTGGCTGACGCTCTACATGAACTACCAAAAACAGGTACCTAATTGCATTCAGCCTGCCGTAGGTGATCTTGCAGGTGGTCAACAAGCGCACTAAAAAATGGGTCAAGTCTCAAAACGGATAAAACAAGCCCAGGCTCGCCCCTTTCTAAAATGGGCAGGGGGCAAAAAACAGCTTCTGCCAGAACTTCTTCCCCGAATTCCAAAGACATTCGATCGCTACTTTGAACCGTTCATTGGAGGGGGCGCGCTATTCTTTGCCCTTCAGCCTCAGCAGGCGATTCTTTCCGACATCAATCCAGACTTGATCAACCTCTATCAAGTCATCAAGGCTGATGTAGAATCGCTTATTCAAGATCTCAAACAGCATCGACATGAGAAGGACTATTTTTATAAGCTCCGCAGCATAGATCGCACCAAAGCCTATAAAAGCTGGAGTCCCGTCAGCAAAGCGAGTCGGCTCATCTATCTGAATAAAACCTGCTTTAACGGCCTATTTCGAGTCAACTCTAAAGGCCAATTTAATACTCCATTTGGCTCCTACAAGAATCCGACGATTGTTGATGAAGCCAACTTGAGAGCCTGCAGCGCAGCGCTGCAGACAACCCAGATTAGGCTTCGTTCCTTTGAACTGATTCTTGAAGACGCTCAAGCAGAAGACTTTGTATATTTTGACCCTCCCTATATCCCACTCAGTAACACAGCCAGCTTTACAGGTTATAGCAAGTCCGGCTTTGACATGGATATGCAAGTCAAGCTCAGAGACGTTTGTCTTGCCTTAAACGAGCGAGGCACAAAATTGATGGTCTCTAACTCTTCTGCACCGCTTATTTTTGAGCTTTATAAGGACTTTCAGATTGACCGGGTCGATGCAACGCGCTCGATTAATTCAAACGGCGATCAGAGAGGAAAAATCAAGGAGGTCATCATTACTTCAAATTATTAATAGTGACGTTAGTCACCCTGCACTGTATAAAGGGGGATAGATCTACAGCAACGCAAGTTAATGACTGGCATTAATGGATATTCGTGATGCGTCCCGGCAAGATGTCATTGAACAGTATCGAGAACGGATTGCCCTAGGTAAAAGAATCCGACTCTATAAAACAGAGTTTGAAGTGCTTGTCGATGGGTTTATTGATACGCTCAGTCACCTAGAGCAACCGGATGCAATCCAAAAAGTCTGTCGCGATGAAATGACGCTTTTAGAAGAGGGCTACCCCCAACTCACCCTCGCCAGTGACTATATTCCACGCTACCGTAAGGCGATCTCACAGGCCGTTGCCACTCAACAGCTCCCACCTTCAAAACATCAATATCTTCACCATGAACGTCTCACGGGATTGCCTCAGCAGAGAGATGAACACTGGGCACTGACGTTCTTTAAATACTCACCAGCAGAGTACGAACAGCTTGATCACCGGCAGGCTCAGACCAATCGTAATCGCCTTTTAAACTTACAGAAGGTTAATCCGTGGCGGTACCTCGATACCCTCAATGAGCTGCTGTCATCGACAGAGAAATTTGCAGCTCGACATCACACCATTGCCATTGTGGGCTTCACCGGTCGACGGTTTGGCGAAGTGGTTGCACGCGGTCAGTTTTCACTCACCCCCCATCCCTACCTCCTGCATTTTGAAGGGCAGCAAAAACAAAAAAGAGAGCACCAGGGGTACGACATCATCACCCTCATGCCTGCAGAGAGCGTGCTTCAACACCTCGAACAACTGCGAGAGATGCCAGAGGTTAAGCCGCTGATGGCCCTAGAGGGGGCAGATCTCAAAAGAGCAGTCAATCAATTTGATGTTCAGGTGAATCGAGAATGTGATAAATACCTCATGAAAACGGGGGTGATGCCGCCGCTGCAGGGCAAGGCGCACGTGACCATTCATAATTTGCGGAGTCTATGGGGTGCGATCGCAACCTTCTTTTTTTGCCCCCCCAGCCACCATGAATATGCCTTTTTGCAGCACTATCTCGGCCATATCCTAGAATCTTCGGCCACGGGTCACTACTTCCGGTACATGCTCGTCGATGACCAAGATAATCTATTGCGAGACAAAGGTATCAAGCTTCAGGACGTACCAGAACTACCGCTATTAGACCAGTCTGCAGAGTCCGAAGACGAGGGGGAACAGCTAGAATTTGCAATGGCAGACGAGCCAGAACCAGATGTCGACCCCTCTCAGACCCACCCCTCTAAAACTACTACAGCAAGGAAAGCAGCCATGGGAAAACAGTCTGCCGCTCAACAGGACTGGCTTCAGCAAATGGAGCAGGTGCAAAATGATCTGCGCTCTGAATTTGCCGAACAGCTTGCCACCTTTAAGCAAGAAACCGACACAGAGCTTTCCACACTGCGGCGGCAGGTCCAATCGACCGGCCCAGGGCACCTTTTAGAGCAAATTGAAGCGCTAGAAGCTGAGAATCAAAGCCTTACGGCTGAGCGTGACCAACTCAAAGCAGAACTACAGCAGACCCAAGCCAAAACCGAAGCCCTCGCCACTCACCTCAAAGAAGCCCAAGCCAAACTAGATCGTTTTCGGCAGCTTTTACTCGGTAATGATGACCCCAGCCCCTCTCCAGCGACTATCCCCTCTAAGGTCTCAGCCTCTTCTAAAGCACAGGCTGACCGCCCCATAACTGACAGCCCAAAGCCAGTACCCCCCAGAAAAAGAGGACGAGCACCGGGTAAAGCTGCCCAGCGCGCTCAAGTCATCTTTGATGCCCTCCGTGCCTGGAACGGAAAAACCCCAACAGAAACCTTAGCCTTTAGTCCAGGACTATTAGAGAGTGTGTTTCGAGTTCATCGCAAAGCCGCTAAAGCGTTCTGTCAAGAGTTTCAGAACGAAATTGAAGACCACCATGCCGAAATTGGCGTCGAGTGGATCTTAACCCACAACAAAGGCAAAGATATCGAAGGTTTTAAGGCTTTTGTGAGTGAATTTCAGTAGTGGGTTAGGCCAACCAAACACACTCGAAGCACCTTGCTTTTCCTTGGCTGCCCCATCCCAACGATAATAGAAGTCATTGTGAGTCAGTAATTAGGCTCCACTACTTACCCAGGAGTCAACGATTGGATCCTCGAACTGAACTAAAGCAAACGCTGGTGATAACCATCAAAGGACTGCAGACAGCATCTAAGCCAGATGCTCCGATTACCGATCTCGATATCAACAAACAGCAGGTTCAGTCGATCGAGGCGCTGGCAGCATCATTAGAGTCTCTTACACCCTATCCCTATCCCCTTGCCGATCAGGATGCAACTCAATGCCTCAATGGCGCTTGGTTACTGCTCTATTCCGATGCCAGAGAAATCAGATCGTTAGCATCGCTGCCGTTAGGACTGGTCGTAGGGAAAGTCTTGCAAATCATTGATGTGGCAAACCTATCCTTTGAAAATAAAGCCTACGTTCGCCATCCGTGGGGCATCGTGACAGGGTATGTGAGAATTACGGCAACTTTTGAGCCGAAACCTCCTGAGAGCGATACCGTTCGAGATCGGGGCATTAATGTTTATTTTCAGAAGCGATATCTAAACGTGCAGGCGGTGATGGGAATTAAAACCCCTGGCCTAGAACCCCTGAAAGAATTCTCGGCTCGCCTACCGGAGGGGAGCCGCATCCCTAGCTTAGATATCACGTACCTAGATCAAGACTTGAGACTGGGCAGAGGCGGCGATGGTAGTTTATTTATCTTGGCTCGGCATGAAGTTTAAAGATCAAAAAGGGGCTGCGCTGGCGCAGCCCCGATGCGAATGCTCTTAGCCACTAACGGGTGACTGAGAACAGAGAATTTACCAACTGGAGCCACCGCCGCGATTGCCACCGCCACGGCTTTCTCTAGGCTTTGCTTTATTGACCTTGAGGTCACGTCCCATCCACTCAGCACCATCTAGGGCTTCAATGGCGGCTTCTTCTTCAGCATCGCTGCTCATTTCAACAAACGCAAATCCGCGAGGGCGTCCGGTTTCGCGATCGGTCGGTACCTTGACACTTTTAACTGTGCCGTATTCAGCAAAGACCGTGCTTAAGTCTGCTTCGGCTGCATCGTAGGATAGATTGCCGATGTAAATTGACATAGATCGTAGTCCTGAAAATAAAAGGAAGTTGAAAAGCCAAAAAGACTCATCAGTCCGCATTCTATCCGATTTCATGGATCTGTATTGAAATTTCAGACCTACTTTAGACCAAGACCTGCAAAAGCATAATCTTTCTTTAAGGGAATTGGCTCGGAATGGATGGGGGATGTCATTTTTGTCATGGTTCCCAAACTTATCTAATCAGAAAGATGACCCTTTACAATGAGTCATGGGACGATTCCCTTGCACTCTGTTTACTCCCTTTGTTACATGATTATGGATCTAGCCGCTGCGCTCCCCGTCTTTGTGATCACGCTCCGTGAAGGGGTGGAGGCCGCGTTGGTGGTGGGTATCGTGCTGGCCTGTCTAGAAAAGGCGCAGCAGAGTGCGCTGAACCGGTGGGCCTACTGGGGCATTCTGGTGGGGATGGTGGGCAGCGTTCTAGCGGGGCTAATTCTGAATTGGGGGCTGCAGGCCGCAGCACAGAGCAATCCTCAGTTTGAGACGGTGATTGAGCCAGTCCTGAAAAGCGGGCTGTGTGTGGTTGCGATCGCAATGCTGAGCTGGATGCTGATCTGGATGACCCGGCAGTCTAAATCTCTCAAGGGAGAAATCGAAGGATCCCTTGCTTCTACCTTGCAAACCGAGAGCGCCGGATGGGGCGTCTTTACCCTCGTGAGTATCGCAGTGCTGCGAGAAGGGTTTGAGACCGTGCTATTTATCTTTGCCAATGCTCGGCAGGGTTCTGTAATTGGTGCCGTCGCAGGTCTTGCCGGTGCCACGGCCATCGGTTTTGCTCTTTTCAAATGGGGCATCAAGATTAACCTGCGTCGCTTTTTTCAGGTAATGGGGATCTGTTTGCTACTGATTGTGGCAGGGCTAGTCCTGTCGGCCTTTAAGAATTTTGATGCCGCCGCCTATGCCTTCAGTCAGCTTCACCCCGAGGCTCCACTTTGCTTTTCGACCCAGTCCTGTATTCTCGGGGGCTTAGCCTGGGATACAAGCGCCATTCTGCCCGAGCAACGCTTCCCAGGGATTGTTTTGAAGGCACTCTTGGGCTATCGCGATCACCTCTACTGGGTACAGATTTTGAGCTATAGTCTGTTCTTAACCCTTGTGGGGACTCAGTATTTCCGCAGTCTCGGCACGCCAACGGCGCGTCCATCAAAATAATTAGAACCCTTTGCCCATGAAAGACCTCGATACCCCTAACACCATTGCTCTCCTCAACAGCATCATGGAATTTGAGCTAGCCGGCGTGGTGCGCTATACCCACTATGCGCTAATGGTGACGGGGCCAAATCGAATTCCCATTGTTGACTTCTTTAAAGCCCAAGCCAATGAATCCCTACTCCATGCCCAAGAAGCTGGGGAAATCATCACGGGGCTAGAGGGACATCCTAGCCAGCGCATTTCTGGTATTGAAGAAACCAATCAGCATTCGGTGCAGGATCTGCTCCGGGAAAGTTTCAACCATGAACAAACCGCACTAAATCTATACAAAGAACTGCTCGGAGTCGTGGAAAACGCCAGCATTTACTTGGAAGAATACACTCGCACCAAGATTGGGCAAGAGGAAATGCACAATCTCGAAATCAAGAAAATGTTGCGAGACTTTAGCTAAGGGGAGAACCTGGTGATTTTGACAGGTGGGTAAAGAGATTGAGCAACCGAGACTTAAACGTTCGGTGAAGAGACAGGCAAATCTCAGCATCGGCTGGCTCCAGCATCGATGGCTGGATGGTTGGACGCTGGGGGTAATGGCGATCGCAACCCTGATCGCCACACCGATTTTTGTGGTGTTAGCCAGTATTTTTACGAACCAAAGCAGCATTTGGGAGCACTTGGCAGCGACGGTGCTGCCTCAATACATCCTCAACTCATTGGCGCTGATGCTTGGCGTTGGCGCAGGGGTGCTGCTGTTGGGGGTGGGGACCGCTTGGCTGGTGACGATGTGTACCTTCCCTGGCAGTCGCATCTTTGAATGGGCATTATTGCTACCGTTGGCCGCGCCTGCCTACCTATTGGCCTACACCTATACCGAAGTTCTAGACTACTACGGCCCTATTCAAACCCTGCTAAGGGAGCTATTTGGCTGGCAAAACGCTGCTGACTACTGGTTCCCCAACATTCGGTCGCTGTGGGGTGCGATCGCAATGCTGAGTCTAGTGCTCTATCCCTATGTTTATCTACTGGCAAGGGTGGCTTTCTTAGAGCAGGCCAACTGTACGCTAGAAGCCAGTCGTGCCCTGGGCTGCAATCCCTGGCAAAGCTTTCGCAAAGTGGCTTTACCCCTAGCTCGTCCCGCCATCACAGCAGGGCTAGCCCTCGTTCTGATGGAAACGCTCAACGACTTCGGTACTGTACAGTACTTCGGGGTTTCGACCTTTACCACCGGCATTTATCGGGCATGGTTCGGCAGCGGCGAGCGACAGGCTGCAGCCCAGCTTGCGGCTGTTTTGATGATGTTTATTTTAGGACTCATTCTGATAGAGCGGTGGTCACGGCGGCAGGCTCGCTACTACCAAACCAGCAGTCGTCAACAGCAGCTCTCAACCTATTCTCTGCAAGGCCATCGATCCATCGGAGCTTGGTTTGCCTGCATCACTCCCATTATTTTGGGGTTGCTCATTCCTGGGGGGCTACTGCTGCAGATGACCCTTACCGAGCGCACCGCCCGATTTAAAAGCAGCTTTTTCGTCTTGGCAAATCATAGTTTTCTGTTGGCCTCTGTAACCGCAGGTATTGCAGTTATTCTGTCCTTCTTTCTTGCCTATGGTGTCAGGCTACAGGGCAATCCCCTGCTCCGCTTGGGAGTTCGCATTTCGTCTATGGGCTATGCTGTCCCTGGCTCTGTGATCGCCGTCGGTATTTTGATCCCCATTGCTTGGCTAGATAACTCCGTCGATGCTTGGCTACGGTCTACCCTGGGTCTATCGACCGGTTTGCTGTTGAGTGGCAGCATTGCCAGCCTGATCATGGCCTACCTCGTCCGATTTTTGGCCGTATCTTTGAGTACTGTCGAAACGGGGTTAGGGAAGATTCGCCCCACCTACGATGATGCCTCTCGCAGCTTAGGTCAGGGCACCTTAAATACCCTCACTAAAATTCATGTGCCTATTCTGGAAAGCAGTTTATTCACCGCCGTCATGTTAGTGTTTGTCGATGTGATGAAAGAGCTGCCTGCCACCATCGTCATGCAGCCCTCTAACTTTGAAACTCTTGCAGTGCGGGTCTATCAGTATGCTGAGGATGAACGACTCCTTGAAGCTGCAGCCCCAGCTTTAGCCATCATTGTTGTTGGCCTGTTACCCGTATTGGTGTTGAGTTGGCAAATTGCGAGATCGCGTCAGCGCACATCGAACTAAAAACTAAAAATCAAGTCGAGGCGAAGGCTATTCATATCCAGGCTCTTTCGATCTCATCCAGTCTTCTATGATGGATCATAATTGAGTGAGCAAACGGGCAGCATGAACATTCTGCATGGCACCTGGATTCCAGAAGCGGACGCTAATTTCGTTCAGCGTGGTGCGTTTTATCTTTGGGTAGAAACAACGGAGGTTTTTTCTGCAAAACAAACGAAGGGATTTCAACACCCCCGGCAGTTATTGACCGCGCCGTTAGCGGACTTTCTCAGAAATGAGTTGGGTCTTCAGCCCACCTATAAACCCCTAGAAGACAATATTATTGCGCGCCATTTCTTGTTGCCCAGCTCTGATACGGCTCCATTACCTTCATTAGAGCTGGCTCGTTACCTAGAACAAGACATCCCTGAAGCCTATGGGTGGACGTTCTGGCAAGTGGATTGCTATACCGCCCATATCGATGACAAATCTGGGAAGCCGGTTAGTCATGTGATTAAGCTGCTCAATGAGCTGCACTTTATCGCTCTCCATAACCTTGCAGATATTCAGCTAGGAGCTGACCTGCTGTTTTGGTACCACTACACCCAAGCGTTCCGATCTGTGATCTTAAAAGATCAATATATTCCGGCATTCAAGTATCGCCAGGGTTCACAGCCCAAGAGTACTGCCAAAAAGCGCAACACCCGTCGATCTCAGCCAACCAAGGAGAATAAAGGGGCGACCACAAGCCAGCCTGATTTTGAACTTTATCCAGCTTGGGAAATTGTCAGCGAACAGTATGAATCATCGCTGCAGCAATATTTGGGCTATATGCCGTTGATCTGTACGGCTGGTTTTGCCGAGCCTCTGCAGCAGCCAGCACTCTATAACGGTGAAACACTACTGCGCCACTTTTCTGAATCTCTGCTGACGGAGATTATAACTCACACCCCCTCTACTGCTGGTTTTGAGAAAAAGTATGCCGATACGCTCATCGAAGACTGCATGGCGGCAGGGGCGGATCGCTACTACCCTAAAAATATTGGCGGGGATCTTTACGAGCAATGGAAAGGGTGGCGCGATCGCATCCGCCACACCCAAACCTCGGTTCCGTTCCATCTTTGCTTTCAGCTCCAAGACCCCAGCAAACCTGAAGAGGCTTGGCAACTGAAGTTCCTGGTGGCACCCAAGCAAGATCCTTCGCTGCAGATCTCACTTTTAGACTATTGGCGGCTGAAGCCCGACCGTCAGGCAAAGCTGCTCAAGCACTTTGGAGAGAGTTTTGAGCAGTATTTACTGCTAAATCTAGGCTACGCAGCTCGCATTTACCCCAAACTTTGGCAGGGCTTAGAAACGGATCAGCCCATCGGTATTCCCCTTGAGATAGATGCAGCGCTGGAGTTTTTGCAAGAAGCGGCTTGGGTTTTAGAAGATGCTGGCTATAAAGTGATCGTGCCTGCTTGGTGGACACCCAAGGGGCATCAACGAGCCAAGGTGAAGCTGAAAGCGAAAGGAAAATCGCGATCAGTTAGTGATGAGAAAGCTAAAAGCTATTTCTCGGTTGAGAAGCTGGTGCAGTACAAGTATGAGCTGGCGATTGGAGGCCAGACCGTTTCAGAAGCCGAATGGCTAGAGCTGGTCAACGCCAAGTCTCCGCTGGTTCAGTTTCGCGGCCAGTGGATGCATCTGGACCCCAACAAAATGCAGCAGATGCTGGAATTCTGGAAGACGCAGCAGGCTGAAAACCCCGATCTATCGCTACTAGAGATCATGCGAATGGCGGCGGATGGTGGCGAAGATGTCGAGCTTGATTTCAACCGCGATCAAACCCTCGCTGAAATGATGGCGAAGTTGAGTGATAAGAGTCAGTTGGATGCGATCGCAAACCCCAAAAATCTCCAGGGCACCCTTCGGGACTACCAAAAACGCGGCGTTTCCTGGCTCCATTACCTTGAACAGCTTGGCCTCAACGGCTGTCTAGCAGACGACATGGGCCTCGGCAAAACGGTCCAGGTGATTGCGCGGCTGGTGCAAGAACGAGAACTCGCCGCCGAAGTGAAAGAAGCTGTGCCTCCCACGCTGCTAATTGCTCCTACCTCAGTGGTCGGTAACTGGCGACGAGAGATGCAGAAGTTTGCGCCCCACTTAAACGCCATTGTTCACCACGGCGGCGAACGCGCTCAAGATAGCAAAGGCTTCAAGGCAATGGTCCGTCAGAACGATCTGGTGATTACCTCCTTTACTCTGGCCCGTAAAGACAGCAAGCTGCTGTCTGCGATCAACTGGCAGCGCATTGTCTTAGACGAAGCTCAAAATATCAAAAATCCTAAAGCGGCCCAGACTAAAGCCATTCTGAAGCTCAATGCCCAGCATCGCCTTGCCTTGACGGGTACGCCCGTGGAAAACCGATTACTGGATTTATGGTCTATCTTCAACTTCCTCAATCCGGGCTATCTGGGTAAGCAAGCCCAGTTTCGCAAAAGCTTTGAGGTGCCGATTCAGAAACAAAACGACCGGGTTCAGTCTGCCACCCTGAAGAAGCTAGTGGAACCCTTCATTCTCCGTCGCATGAAAACCGATAAATCGATCATTAAAGATTTGCCCGATAAGGTAGAGCAAAAGCTGTACTGCAATCTCACAAAAGAACAAGCCTCGCTCTACGAAGCGGTGGTCAAAGAAGTGGCAGGAGAACTCGATGAGGCCGAAGGGATTCAGCGCAAGGGCATGATCCTATCAACGCTGATGAAGCTCAAGCAAATCTGCAACCATCCCCGCCAGTTTTTGCAAGATGATAGTGATTTTGATCCGGTGCGATCGCACAAGCTGAGTCGCCTCACCGAGATGATTACCGAAGCGGTTGACGAAGGGGAGAGTCTACTCGTGTTCACCCAGTTCACTGAGCTAGGGGATGCCTTAGAAAAATATATTCGCCAGACCCAAGGCTATAAAACCTATTACATTCACGGTGGCACCAACCGCAACAAGCGAGAAAAGATGATTGCCGAGTTTCAAGACCCAGAAACAGAGCCATCGGTGTTTATTCTGTCCTTAAAAGCAGGCGGCGTTGGGATCACCCTCACCAAGGCCAATCATGTCTTTCATTTTGATCGCTGGTGGAACCCGGCGGTGGAGGACCAAGCCACCGATCGCGCCTTTCGTATTGGTCAGAAGAAGAATGTATTTGTCCATAAGTTTGTCGCCATTGGCACCCTAGAGGAGCGGATTGACGAGATGATTGAGGATAAAAAGAAGTTAGCGGGTGCGATCGTGGGTTCGGATGAGTCTTGGCTGACGGAGCTGGATAATGAAGCATTTAAAAGGTTAATTGCACTGAATAAAACTGCTATTTTGGAATAGTGGCTTTCTCTTAGGTAGGTGAGTGAGAAATGCCTCGACTTCAGGTTCAGCTATTTCTTTGGGATGACGTTTATTATGGAAGAGAATAAAACGGCATATCCACTGCATGTAAGTCTCTTCAATTCGATAGGCATAATGCTTTGTTCGCATCACATCACGAACTTGGTCAAGTATCTTCTGTGGCTTGGTTGGCGGCATAAAATTTTCCTGATAAAACCTATACTTCTAGATCTATGCCTTACCCATAAGGGGTAGCAGCTCTAAGCGGGACAGTTTGAGGGATGGAATGTATAAAAGCCAAAGAAAAACCCTGCGCTTTCGCACAAGGCCAAGTATCGTACCTTGATGTACTAAAACAAGGGAAC
>JBHJNL010000149.1:0-7023 GCA_050330855.1 Thermosynechococcaceae cyanobacterium
ACCTCACCTTCAAAGCTTTCCCAGCGATCGAAGGTAAATGGCCCTGCCACCGAACCCCAACGTTGCTCATCTGTTGCAGGGTCGCGCCCTCGGTCGAAACTGATCAAACGCTCAGCATTAATTTCAAATTCACTATCTAGATAGGTCATCTGCCCACCACGATTGACGAGACAAGCCTTGCCAGGTTCTACTTTGCCAACAAAGCGATCGCCCGTCCAGTCCACAATCATATTGCAGCCCTCCATGATTTCTAAATCATTGCTATTGAGGTTACTGAGCAGAGTGGGATTACGAGCAGCACCGATAAACTTTTCAGCGTCTCGCAAAGTATAGTTTTTAATCACAATCCCATCCTGCCCAGAGATCAAACTCAACACTCTGATTCGGTAGGGCTTCTGAAGCAGATAATCATAGGCTTGCTCCAGATACAGACTAATACCTGGACCTATCGACTCGTTGAGAGGTCGCATACACACTCGGATATGTGCAAAGAAAGGAGGATTTTCAAACGCCTGCGCTTGGTTACTAAAATCTCCTGCCATCCATCGCGCTAACGTCAATACATCTGTCTTGTGAGTCATAATCTAAAGCACACAGCCTCGGTAGCATATCCATCACAACAGCATTAGGCACTAAACATCTTCACCGAACAAAGACGAGAGCGAACAACAGCCGTCTGCCAGGGCAATTAAATACGACCAAACCACCTACCCCCTGTGCATTAAAGAGATAGATGGTTGAGTCTTAGAATTCAAGCTCAATCAGCAGTCGCTAGAGTCGTGTTTTTAGACGGCTTGCGCTGCGTTAATGAGTTAAAGAGCATTTTCCCAATCGCTGCGATTAGATTCCCTTCCAACTCATTAAATAGTGCCATATTCATACCAAACGCAGCATTAGCTTCATCAACGATCTGAACAGCATCCGCTTCAGTAATAGGCAGAGAATCTAAACAACGTCGATAGTTGACCTTAAATTCTTTCTCATCTGCTATCTGTTCAAATTCATAAAATGCTGTGCCATTTCCATCTGATAATCGCATCGCTGTCTGAGCAATGTTCTTCAGAATTTGACCGCCTGACAAGTCTCCGAGGTATCGGGTATAGCAATGTGCAACAAGCAGCTCAGGCGATTGATCACCTAGTTCATGAATTCTCTGAACATAGGCCTGAGCAGCCGGGGAAGGGGAAATCTGACCTTCCCAATTTGCCCCATAGTAGTAAATAAGATCACTCTCAAGACTACTTTTGCGATTTAGCTCAGGAAAGTAGATCTTAGAAACAACGTCATGCTTGCTATGACGCTCGATTTCTTCTTCTAAAGCGGAGTATACAAAGTATAAATTCGAGACCAGTGTTCGATAGGATTTTTTCTCTACGGTGCCTTTTAAGAAGCACTTGACGAACCCTACGTTCTCTGCCATGGTGTGGGCTTTTTTAGTGCCTTCACGCAATCTAGCTGACAAATTGATACTCATATTTAATGGTGACTGTCTAAACTACGAATAATGGGTCTAGGGAAAGCGAAATCCTACATAAAACCTAGAGAGTGTAATGGACCAAGACCAAAGGGAATCTCTGTGCATACAGCGAATAGTCCGACCATTTCAAAATGTCCATTCTAGACTTCGGTAGAGGCTGTTAATCTCCATATTCACTGTTCTCGTGGATACAGCTTCAGATTCTACTTGAGGCCGAGTGGTACGTGCAGAATAAAGCAGTATCCCTACCAACAGCTCCTAGGCAGAGGCAGCAAGCTCCTCAAGGGAATATTAATATTTGGATTGGGGCACCACCTGTTAGGTGTATAGACCTAACGTTACCAAGAAGTTCACTAAACAAGAATTCTTTTTAACTAGATGCAACAAAACTTCTTACACCCCCTCCCCTAGATTGACTTGCGATTAAGGCATGAGAGCCTCGTCTGCACCATTAGAATGCGCTAGAGGAGCCAGAAAGTTCTGCCATGGGGACTTGGCTCGATAGAGTGCAGGCTGCAACAAGTATCTAATGAACCAGCAGAAATACATATTAAAATTAGATTTGCACAAATTTTGCACAACTGAGTTGTTTTAATGAGTGTCAGGCTTTGCCAATTCAGTTATTCACATTGGCCTTGATTGCTTGCTTCTCTTAGATCCTATTGCTTTCTATGTGGGCATGGGTTTTTCTCGCAATCGGGCTATTTTAAGAAAATTTTCTTTGCTCCAAAGGTAGAGTTATTCGTGGCAATTACAGCAACAGCGTCTCGTCTAGGGACTACGGCATTCAATGATTCGGGGCCAGTGGAGCTTCGTCCAAGCCCGACCCAAAAAGAGACCCAGACCGTTATCCGAGCAATCTATCGACAGGTTCTTGGTAACGATTATTTGATGGAATCAGATCGCCAGACTGACCTTGAGTCACTATTAGTAGCAGGGCAAATTAGTGTTCGAGATTTTGTTCGTGCGTTGGCTAAATCAGAAATCTACAGGACCAAGTTTTTATGCTCCCACTTCCATACCAGGGTGATTGAGCTAAACTGCAAGCATCTCCTGGGACGGGCACCCTACAATGAGTCTGAAGTGGTTGAACACCTCGATCGCTATCAAAACAAGGGGTTTAGTGCAGATATCGATTCCTATATTGATTCTGCTGAGTACGACAAGAAGTTTGGCGACTCCATCGTCCCTTACTACAGTGATTTGGTGACGACGGGTGTAGGGCAGAGAACGGTTGGTTTTACTCGTTTCTTCCAGCTTTATCGTGGTTATGCTAACAGCGATCGCGCTCAGGCATCTGGTTCTAAGTCTTGTTTAGCTACAGGTCTAGCAACGAATAGTGCTTCCAACGTTATTCCTCCTGCGAGTGCGGGCGCGGCTGGCTGGTCTTACGTCCCTGCAGAGAAAGGTACAACCCCTTGTAAAATCTTCCAGCCCACAGCTTCATCCTCACGGATGTATCGCATTGAGGTCACTGGCTTTGCGCTCCAGAGATATCCCAAGGTGCGGCGCAGTAACCAAGAGTTTGTGGTTCCTTATGAGCAGCTCTATAGCACCCTGCAGCAAATCAAAAAGAGAGGCGGTAAGGTTGCCAGTGTGACCCTTGCTTGCAGCACAGGAGAATAAGGTAACTATGTTAGGAAAATCACAGGGTGCTAATTCATCTGTCAGCAATCGAGTCTTCGTCTACGAAGTCGAGGGGCTGCGACAAAGTGACCAGACAGAAGGCAATAGTTACGAGATTCGGGATAGTTCAGTTCTGCTGAAGGTTCCCTATAGTCGCATGAATGAAGAGATGCAGCGCATTAATCGTTTAGGCGGCAAGGTTGTGAGCATCCGACCGATGGATGGAACCTGTACGACCCAAGATAAAACACGGAAAAAGGCACTGCGCTCTTTTGCTTCTAATCAAGAGCAACTGTATCGAGTTCGATTTTCGCAATCGGCTCGTAACGGTTCGCCTCAGGTCCGGCGTAGCATGAGCGAATGTGTTGTAGGTAAGGGACAACTTTCGTCCACCCTGCAACGACTCACTCAGCGTGGCAATCGGATCGTAGATGTGTCTCCTGCCTAATGTCTGATGTCCCGTCTGTTAGCGCCGCTGTCGCTCAACTCTATAACACCTACCCTTTCCCACCGGAGCCTTTGTTAGACAAGCCGCCTCCAGGCTATAACTGGCGCTGGAATTGGCTTACGGCTTATCACTTTTGCACAGGGCAAAAGCCTGTAAAGCAAAACATTCGGATTCTTGATGCCGGATGTGGCACAGGGGTAGGGACAGAATATCTGGTTCATCTCAACCCAGAGGCTGAGGTGGTGGGTATTGATTTGAGCGAGGGGGCGCTAACGGTGGCAAGGGAGCGCTGCCAAAAGTCGGGGGCAACGCGAGCAACGTTTCACCACCTTAGTTTGTTTGATGCCCAGCAATTGCCAGGACAATTTGACCTGATTAATTGTGTTGGCGTCCTCCACCACACCGCAGACCCAGTGCGCGGGCTGCAGGAACTGGCTAAAAAGCTTGCCCCTAGTGGCCTGATGCACATTTTTGTCTATGGCGAACTAGGCCGCTGGGAAATTCAGTTGATGCAGGAAGCGATCGCACTTCTCCAGGGCGATCAGCGCGGTGACTACCAAGACGGCGTCCAGGTCGGACGACAGTTATTTGAGGCATTGCCTGAGAACAATCGACTGCGCCAGCGGGAGCAAGAGCGCTGGTCCTTCGAGAATCATCGCGATGGCTATTTTGCCGATATGTATGTTCATCCCCAAGAGATTGACTACAACATTAATACTCTCTTTGAGTTGATTGATGCATCAGGACTTGAGTTTGTGGGTTTTTCTAATCCTAAGGTTTGGGATGTACAACGCCTGATCGGTAAAAACCCAGAATTGCTGGAGCGATCTCAACGCTTGAGTAAGCGCGAAAAATATCGACTTATAGAAGTGTTAGATCCATCATCGGTGTCACACTATGAGTTTTTCCTCGCCAAACCGCCTCTATTACAGGCCACATGGGCAGAGGATGAGCTGCTTTTGAGAGCTATCCCTGAACCCAGCCCCTGTCTAGAGCACTGGCGTGACAGCCCCCAGTTTTTTAACTCTAATTACGAACCTGTCAACTTAGAGCCGCTAGAGTGGAATTTTTTGCGGAGCTGTGACGGCAATGAAAGCCAGCAAAAAAAGGTGGCCGAGCTATTACAGGTGACGGAGAGTTGCATAGAAGCAGTGCGATCGCTCCACCAGCAGCAGCTTATCCTCTTAACACCATCCTGAAACCTGCAGTAGCTCATGATCGATCTATCGGGATCTGGGTAAGATATACATCAGCTCGTGAATCGGTTCGTAGCGCTGATTGGTACTATGTTGAGTAACAACATCTCTGGTCCCCAGGATTTAAATCTCCAGAATTGGCAAGAGGTATCGCACAAGCGACTTATTGCCTTGGGTGCCCTTGGCATCGTACCTAAAATTATTGTGGCTTTAGCAGGTTATAAACCATGGACGTAATGGAGTTCTTTGAGAAAAGCTCTGGTAAATGGCTCTCCCACCGGACCACTCACCACCTTGCTTTCAAAAAGGCTGAATCGGGTCAATTTGAGATTCATGTGGATGCACTTCCGGCAAGCGATCCACGCGTCGCAGAGCTTTGCCAACTGCATAGCGTTGATTCAGGCTTAGCGGTCGGTGGTGCCTATGTGAGCTGGAAAGGTTCAATGGCTTGGGATAAAGAAAATGAAAGTCATGATGCATCTACCGTCTTTGCCCTGATTCCAGATGCAGATTATTCTCGACGAGGCAAATTACTGAGAGAACAAGGTTACGCAGAAACCGTACCCGTGGCTGGAGAATACTATATAGACGATCAAGATGCCCTCGTTCTTACAACCGAGTACGAAGTCATGAGTTCAGTCGAGCGATTTTGGTTCGCTAGCCCAACCCTACGGATGCGAACTAGCACCGTGAAACGGTTTGAATCTTTTACGACTGCAACATTCTGTACCGAACTCCGCGTGGGCGAGAGTTCAGGTACCGCGAAATCGACTGAGGGACAACAATCTAAATCTCTGTCTGAATCTGCGCTCTAAAAGTCCCCCTAACGTGAGTTACAGCAGCTTATGTTGCGCCTTAATGGTTTCTTTAAATAACTTTGTAAATTAATGTATGGGCACTAGCGTATGATGGGCACTAGAGATCCCCTTTACATGCTAATACTGCATCAAACGACAATAGGGATGATTAAATGGCAGCCTATGGCAAAACAACCATAAGCACTCTCTATTTACGAATCCAATTTCGATATTAAGATCCTTAATAGTCAAGATTTACCGCAGCCTAGCACTGATGCTTTGTATTAACGTTGGGTTTCTTCATTCAGCTTATTAATCTTTGAGGTGTTTTGAATATGCCGTTGCCTTTTCTGGAATATGCTCCTACGTCTCAGAATACTCGTGTACCTTCTGGTTTCGATGTTCCTGGCGAAGAGCAACCAAGAGTCTTTACCAGCGACAACTTATTTGCACCTGGTGATATAGAGAGTTTGATTGAAGCTGCCTATCTGCAGATTTTTCACGAGCAGCAGATGCTGGCTTTCAATCGTCAGACTACTCTTGAGTCACAACTGAAGACAGGACAGATCACTGTCAAAGATTTTATCCGAGGATTAGCGACATCTGATTCTTTTCGGCGTCTTACTTTTGATGTCAACAACAACTACCGATTCTCTGAACTCTGTGTTCAACGGATTTTAGGTCGGCAAGTGTACAGCGATCTTGAAACCATTGCCTGGTCTGCTGTGGTGATGACCAAGGGCCTAAATGGTTTTATCGACGCCCTGCTCGCGACTGACGAATATTCTGATAACTTTGGTGAGTATACGGTTCCCTACCAACGGCGTCGGGTTACCTCTTCTGCCAGTGAGGTGACCTTTGCCCATGTACCTCGCTATGGTGCCGGTTATAGGGTCCAGTCGAATAGTTCTGGTCGATTCTCTAGCAAATCCAATCGCTCTAATTCGAGAACTCGCATCCAGCGTTCATCGGGTACCTTTATTCGACCCGCCGGTCCAGTCCCAGCTCGTACTAGCAAGGTGACCTCTTCTTCTTCGGGTGGAGGCGAGATCAAATTTACAGAATTATTGGCTCCTGTGCTGATTATTTCTGCCTTGATTGTTCTGGTTGCTGCTGTGGCTTTGTATACAGCCTCTTAGACAGGTGCTGCAAGGTCGGTCTTATTTCATCTGACCGGCAGGCAGAACAATATTCATCAAGCCTTCTATGAATGAACTCATAGAAGGCTTTTTCATGGCTAAGAAGACACCACAATGGGGGTGGTGAGGCTAATCTGCAGCCAGCCAGTGATAATGACATCACCCTTTACAGGTTAAAGCTTCAAAAAAATGATTCAGAATCCCCATTACTTGATTCGTTAAACCGACATTCCGCAGGTAGATCTTCATTCTCAATATTTTATGAAAAAAAAGAGCCTGAAACTCTTGTCTTAAATGAGACTTAGGAATTCAAGCTTGATTTCATTTTTTGAGCCTTATT
>JBHJNL010000150.1:0-4198 GCA_050330855.1 Thermosynechococcaceae cyanobacterium
TGGCTCTGTTGTGGAATTTTCATCCCTATTGCCAAAAGATTCAAGGGGACTGCGCTTTTACCTGCTCTCCCTTTAGAGACCTTAATGGCTTTGCTTATGACAACCACTGGCTTAAAAATCTCCTCATTGCTTCCTCTCTCAATGGCAGAGGCATGGGCAAATTTTCTGGACACAAACTAATTTAGAAGCAGGTATATGTCATAGTGAAATTGCTCAAGGATATTCAGGCTGGTCATAATGGAGCTGATAGGATTACCAATTTCCAGCTTCCACTATCAAGGGGACTGACTGAGATCTTGCTCCCTTAACCTGACTAATAGCCAACTTTTAGTCTAAACAGCAGTTTTGATGCGATCGCAAATCATGAATATTGGTCCCCTGTATTATGCGCCGGTATGCGCGTGACAACTTGCAAAATATAGCTTTGACCAAGCGTCAAACTTCCCTATGATGAGAGGTAAGGTATCTTGTCGAGAATTTCAACATGAAACGCTATTTCCAAGCCGCAGTTTGGGTCTGTTCACTGCTGCTGACCTTTATGCTCGGCCCTCAGCCACTATTGGCCGTAGCCTCTACCCCAGCACCGACCAATGCTGCCGTTTATCTGATTGAACCTGTAGATGGAGCCACCGTTCCTAGTCATTTCACAGCGCAGTTTGGACTCTCTGGCATGGGGGTTGCCCCCGCAGGCATTGAGAAAGAAAATACCGGTCATCATCATCTGCTCATCGATCTCAACAAACTGCCCAATCTCAATCAGCCCCTTGCGTCTACCGAGCAGATTAAGCATTTCGGCGGTGGGCAGACGGAAACAGAATTGACCCTTCCCCCTGGTAAGCATACGCTGCAGCTTGTCCTCGGGAACTATGCTCATGTTCCCCACAATCAGCCCGTGTTGTCCAAAAAAATCACAATTAATGTGGTCCCCGATCAGGCATAGGCGTCTGTGACACACTGCACCTTGAGACACGCTAAACTAGCCGAACGTCACGTCTTAAGGCCGCAGCTATGGAGTTTGATTTATATAAAGCCCTCGGCACCCTCGATCTTGATGCCGATTGGGTCGGGTTGCGACAAGTCTCTGAAACCACCCATACCCATGTTGTCCGCGATGCCAAGCCCCAGGCCAATGGCCGCAGCCAGACCAAAGGAGTCATGGTCGAGGTCTTAGCGCAGGGACAGTTTGGTTACGCTGCAACGAACCACCTTGATGCAGCCAGCATTCAGGCTGCAGCCGATAAAGCCTATCAGCAGGCTATTACTACGGCAAAGTGGGGCGTGCATGAATTCACACCAGAGGTGCGGCCTGCCACAAAGGGGCAATATCGATCGCCCATCCAAAAACCCTACGATCACCTCAAGGTTGCCGATCTCACTGATCTACTCACTCAAGTCTGTGAAACCCTAAAGGTCTCTGACAAAATTGTCCGCACTAGCGCCTTTGCTCAGGTTCTAGAGACAGAGCAAAAATTCGTTAGCAGCAATGGCGCTGATATTGAGCAAACCATTTGGATTGTGATTACAGATTACGGCGTCACGGCTCAGTCAGGTGGCGTCACCCAGAAACGAACCGACAATGGCTGGTTTGCCCGCTGCTATCAAGGAGGGGTTGAAATGATGGACCCCCAATCGATTTTGAACCGCTGCCAGACCATTGGTGAGCAGGCGGTTGAACTTCTCACAGCACAGGAATGCCCCACCACGACCACTACGCTAGTGCTTGCGCCCGACCAAATGATGCTGCAGATTCACGAAAGCGTCGGGCATCCGCTAGAGCTGGACCGGATTCTTGGGGATGAGCGCAATTATGCCGGATCTAGCTTCGTCAATTTGGCGGATTTTGGCGATCTGGTTTACGGTTCGCCGCTCATGAATATTACCTTTGACCCCACCATCTCAGAAGAGCTGGGCAGCTATGCCTTCGACGATAGTGGGCTAGAGGCAAAGCGTGAGTATTTGATTCGCAATGGCAAGTTGATTCGCGGGTTGGGCAGTCTAGAGAGTCAGGTACGTACCGATACCCCTGGCGTTGCTAACTTCAGAGCTTCGTCCTGGAACCGCCCCCCCATTGACCGGATGGCGAATCTAAATCTAGAGCCGGGACACAGCACCTTTGATGAAATGATTGCATCGATTGATCACGGGGTCTATATGGAGTCCAATCGCTCTTGGTCGATTGATGACTACCGCAATAAGTTTCAGTTCGGCTGTGAGTACGGTCGTCTGATTGAAAACGGCAAGTTCACCAAAACACTACGCAACCCGAACTATCGGGGAATTACCAATGATTTTTGGGGCAATCTAGATCAGGTGGGCGATCGCAGCACTCTCCAGACCTACGGCACTCCATACTGCGGAAAGGGCGAACCCAATCAGGTGATCCGCGTCGGTCATGCGTCGCCGGTCTGCGCCTTTAAAGAAATTGAGGTATTTGGAGGTGTGGCGTGAATTTACTAGAGATTTGGGAATCTACCTTTAATCAGCTCGGCGATATCTTGTTAGAGAATCTAAAGGGTGATGAACAATTGGTGATTGAGCTGGGTGGCGAACAAAGTCATTTTATGCGCTTCAATAAAGCCCAAGTTCGCCAATCGGGAATCGTTACCGATGCCACCGTTAAGATCCGCTTAATTACCCCACCGCGCACCGCCTATGCGTCGTTCCCGTTTACGGGTGATCTCGCCATCGATAGTGCTGCAGGGTTGGGCAACCTCAACTATCTGCGCGAAATCATTCCTCAACTACCGGAAGATCCTTATGTGATTGAGCCGCAGAATCAAGGGTCTAGCCACGAGGTTTATTCCGGACAGCTTTTGCCCCCAGAACAGACCGCAGCCGCCATTCTAGGAAGAATGGGGAACGTCGATTTCACGGGGCTGTATACTTCTGGGCCAGTCGTACGGGCCAATCGCAATTCTGCAGGGCAAAAGCACTGGTTTGCCACCGAAACTTTTGTGCTCGACTACTCGATGATTACCCCCACAGAGAAGGCGGTGAAATCAATTTATGCTGGCGCTCAGTGGCAACAAGAGGAATACGAGGAGCATATTGCTCAGTCTAAAAAGCAGCTCACGGTGATGGAACGTCCGGTTAAAACGGTGCCGCCGGGGAAATATCGAACTTACTTTGCCCCTGAAGCTGTGGCAGAACTGATTGCGATGCTGTCTTGGGGCGGCGTCAGTGAGGCATCCATGCGTCAAGGTGGCAGCGCCTTGGCAAAGCTGCGGGAGGGTAAAACACTCTCGCCCATGCTCTCTGTTAGGGAAAACTTTCATCTAGGGACGGTGCCTCGGTTTAACGATCTAGGCGAAGTTGCTCCGGTTGAGGTGCCGATTATTACGGAAGGGCAGCTTACGAATACTTTGGTTAGCTCCCGCACGGCGAAGGAGTATGAGGTGTCTAGTAATGCCGCAGATGGCTTGGAAGGAATGCGAGCGGCGGAGATGTTGCCGGGGCAGTTGGCTTCAGAGGATATTGTGAAGCAGCTAGACACAGGGCTGTATCTGTCGAATTTGCATTATTTGAACTGGAGCGATCGCAACGGTGGCCGCATCACGGGCATGACTCGCTTTGCCTGCTTTTGGGTTGAACGAGGTGAAATCAAGCAGCCCATTAAGGATTTACGCTTTGATGAGAGTCTGTATTCTTTCTGGGGCGAAAATCTAGAAGCGATTACTGACTTTCAAGAGCTAGTGCCTGAAGTGGATACCTATGAAGCGAGATCTTTGGGCGGCGCAAAAGCCCCCGGAATGTTAGTGCAAAATTTTACCTTTACGCTTTAATTCAGAGTCAAAATTTGCACGAAATTTGATGTAGATTAGGGAATTTTATGCCCGCCTAAAATGAAGACTTATCCTGATTTAAACGTCTGGAAACACAACTCTTCCCAATCGATCTAAGACAATCGGTATTTCGAGAATTAGCAGGATTCTAAGTTATTGTACGTGGGTGGAGATAATTAAACATTGCCCAGGGAGCATCCCACTTTCGACAAAATAGAGTCAAAGGCGATAATGCAGAGGTAGCCCAAGAGATAGCTAGCCATGACACCTGAAGAGCACGAACGCCTAGACGCTTGCACCAGATAGATCAGGAAATGGTGTCTAGAGCTATACAGGGCTGAAAAGCTTATACTTCAGTCACTATGAGCGAGGCAAGTAAGCCATGAGTGTAAAGCAAACCTACCAAAACCGTACTG
>JBHJNL010000151.1:0-15947 GCA_050330855.1 Thermosynechococcaceae cyanobacterium
CTGCGCTAAAAGTAGTGGAATATCATCAACTCGTTCGGTCGTAATGGCTACAGGCTGCTTCATTCATAGACTCTAGCCCAATGTGACCACCTCGCTCAAAAATGAGCGAACCGTGAGTCATGAGTGCCAGCCTCACCAAGAACGCGAGACTGCTTTGTCTCTGCGGACTGCGGCACACTCGCGCCTCACTTTCACCGCCAGAATTTGCTCAGACATTGGCTCAAGCCTTTTTAGGAGAAGACCTCCCGCCTCACTTTATTCCCGCCGGTAACGAACTGACCTGGAGTCGAGGTTCGATTTCCCTTGCCCTTCAGTTGCAGGCAGTCCTGACGGAGCTAACGATTTCTCACTACATTACCGGGGGTGTTGCTGCTGCCACCTACGGAGAGCCGCGAACCACTCGCGACTTAGATATGGTGATTTCTCTGCCCCTGGCGCAGCTTGATAGGCTGGTTCAGCGTCTAGAATCCGAAGGATTTTATGTCCCTGGTGTTGAAGATATTCGTTCAGGTCGGCTCAAGACGCTCAGTATTACCCATCAAGAGACAATCGCTCGCGCTGACCTGATGGTGTCAGGTGCCAGTTCGTTTGACCAAGAGCAGTTCACCCGGCGACTAGCTGTTGAAATTCCGGGTCAAGGAACGCTCTATCTTGTTTCCCCTGAAGATTTAATTCTCAACAAGCTGCTGTGGGGCAGTGTTAGTCAATCTGAAAAGCAATGGCGAGACGTTGTGGGTATTTTGAAAGTCCAGCAACAAGATCTTGACTTGGGCTACCTCACTGGGCAAGCAGAACGGCTGCAGCTATCGGCCCCGTTGACTCAGGCAATGACGGAAGCTGGACTATAGGGCCTAAACCTTCGCCAATGGTTTCGAGATGGACCGCGATCGCAACTTCTCTACCTGCACTGCTGTCGTCGGTCCCAGCGTCACTCCGCGACGTCCAGGCTTCACAGGATTTTGATTCACTAGATTCAAATCCACCTGCGTCAATATCGTTGCCAAGGCAATCTTGAGTTCATACTGGGCTAAAGCCGCTCCCACACAGCGACGTACGCCCCCACCAAAGGGCATAAACTCATAGGGCGTAAACTGGCGCTCTAGAAATCGCTCAGGCTTGAAGGTCTCAGGCTCAGGATAAAGATCTTCGCGCTGGTGCAGTAGATAGATGCAGCCCATCAGCAATGCTCCTGGCTCAAACTGATGGCCGCACAGCTCCATTGGCTCCTCAACCCGACGCGGAAAGGTCAGCATCGCCACCGGATGAATGCGGAGTGTTTCGTTACAAACCGCCGAAAGATAGGGCAACTGCAAAAACTGAGATGAATCGCTAGGGTCAGAAACCGTCTCTAGCTCTGCTAGCAGCTTCTCTTTGACCTCTGGCAGGGAGTGAACCCAATACATTGCCCAGGTCAACGCCGTCGCTGTGGTTTCATGCCCCGCCGCTAGCAGGGTCATTAATTCATCCCGCAAATCTTGGTCGGTGAGACCGTTGCAGTCTTCGTCTTTCGCCGCTAGCAGCAGCGACAAGATATCAATACGGCCCGGATCTGGGTTAGCCCGTCGCTCTTTAATTTCGGCAAATAAAAGCTCGTCAATGTGTGCGCCTAGCTTACGAAGACGACCGCCGGGACTCCAGGATCCCCAATCTTTTTGCAGCCAGGGAAGGAAAAGAACGGCAGAGGCCAAGGGCGTATCGGTCATATCAAGCCGCTGAGTGATCAGCTTTTCGAGCTGCTGATAGCGATCGCCGCCATGCAAGCCAAACACCACCTGCAAAATCACCCGCATCGTGATTTTCTGCATCGCCGGACGAACGCTGATGGTCTCGTTGGTGGACCAGGTTGCGATCGCATCTGCGGTAATCTGCTGAATCATCTGCCCATAGGACTTCAGATATTCCCCGTGCAGTGGTGGCATCACTAACTGGCGGCGACTCTTATGCTGGTCACCGCTCAGCATAATCAGGTTTTGCCGACCGAGCATCGGCTCTAACAGTTTATTGGCCTCTCCGGGGGCGGTGAATGCTTTGGCTGTATCGTGGGTCAGAATATACTGAATCGCCTTCGGCTCGTTGACGAGAATGATTCCATCGCTCCCTGTACCACCCCAGAGCACTCTGGTATTGAAAACGTCACCGTAGCGCTTAAAGTTCGACTTTAGATAGCCCACCGGATCCAAAATCCAGCGGACAATCTGTAGGGGAAGCGGCGTTTTAGGGGTGGGTACAGTGTGCATATTGTTCCTTCTCTGCAGGATGGTCAAGCTCTGAGTCAATGACGATGATCTTGCAATGATAGCCAAGGCAAGCTGACCCTCTATTACTGATGATAACGAGTTGTTCTTATCTCTTCAGGGAGTCGTGCTTTTATGCAGACAATCGAGCCAAGAGGTTATTGACCGTTGCGATCGCACGCTCCACTTCGGCAGCACTCACCACCAGCGGTGGCACGAATCGAACCACTTGGGGACCGGCTGGCACCAGCAACAGTCCTTCGGTCATGGCCGCTTTGACAATATCAATAGACTTCAGTGATGGAGCCAAGACCAGACCATTAATCAGTCCCCAACCTCTGACTTCAGAAACGTGATTAGGATATTGCGCTGCAAGCTGCTTTAACTCGGAACGAAGCTGTTCACCCCGCGCCAGCACATTTTCAATAATCGACTCTGCTTCTATCGTTTGACAGACACAGAGTGCCGCCGCCGCCGCAAAGGGATTGCCGCCAAAGGTGCTGGCGTGGTCCCCAGGTTCAAAGACATTGCACGACTCTTTGCACAGCATCGCGCCAATGGGGATGCCACCTGCCAAACCTTTCGCCAGGGTAAAGACATCTGGCTCAATGCCCAGATTCTCATAGCCCCAGAGTTTGCCAGTGCGGCCCATGCCCACCTGAACTTCGTCCAGCATGAGCAAAATGCCGTGCTGGTCGCAAAGCTGACGAACTTTTAGGAAATATTCAATATTACCGGGGTTAACGCCGCCCTCTCCCTGCAGGGGTTCTAACAGGATGGCTGCAACCTGGGGTTGGGTCTGGTTGAGGGTTGAGATCGCACTTTCCAACGCTTCAAAGTCATTAAAGGGCACGTAATGAAAACCGGGCACCAGCGGATTAAAGTTTTTTTGATATTTGGGCTGTCCCGTCGCTGTAATCGTCGCCAAAGTCCGGCCGTGAAAGCTTGCATTTGCCGTCACAATCACCGGATTCTCAATATTGAGAACCGTATGACCATACTTTCGAGCCAGCTTAATCGCAGCTTCATTGGCCTCAGCCCCTGAATTACAGAAGAAAGCACGGTCGGCGCAGGAATGCTCTGTGAGCCACTGCGCTAGCTCTCCCTGCCCAGGGATGTAGTAGAGATTAGAAACGTGATGGAGCTTTTTGATTTGTGCGGTGACGGTTTCTATTAAGGCGGGATGGGCGTGGCCCAGAGTGCAGGTGGCAATCCCGGCAACAAAGTCTAGATATTCCCGGCCTTCGGTGTCCCAAACGCGACAGCCTTCACCCCGCTCTAACGCGATGGGGAAGCGACCGTAGGTGCCCATGACGTGCTGGTCGAATTGGGTGGTGTTGAAAGATGCGATCGCGGTAGGTGCAGGGGCCAAATCGGTTGGACTCACGGGCTTATCCTTTAGTACTAATCAGATGAAAGTCCTGCTTTAGCCCCCTTAGAACAAGATCTTAAAGTTCCCCTGAATGGGGGATGTAGGGGGCCAGTGCAAAACACAAGCTATTGATCGAAGAAACCTAATGTCTAAGTTAGCATGAGCAAATTTTCTTGCCCTATGAAATAACTCGCAAACTAATATCTAACCAAGGCGATTGGGTAATGGGTGCGCTAGTAGAAATGTAATCCACCCCAGTGTCAGCTACGGCTCGAATCGTCGCTAACGTAATATTCCCAGAGGCTTCAATTTTAATCTTGGTATTATGCGCTCGAATGTTCTGAACGGCCGCTTGCATCTGAGCTGGGGCCATATTATCAAGCATGATGATATCAACATCATGGGCTAGAGCTTCTTGCACCTGCTCTAACGTCTCTGTTTCGACCTCAATAGCCAGCGGGAACGGAATCTGGTGACGAACCTGATCAATGGCAGCACCGACCCCTCCAGCAGCCTGAATGTGGTTGTCTTTGAGCATGACAGCATCGTCTAGGCCCAATCGATGATTTTTGGCCCCTCCAACCCGTGTTGCATATTTCTCTAGTAACCGGAGGCCAGGGGTGGTTTTACGGGTATCGACTAGTTGTGTGGGAAGGGTTGCGATCGCATCCACATACTCCTGCGTCAACGTCGCAATTCCACTGAGGCGCATGATCAGGTTGAGGGCGACCCGTTCTCCCTTTAACAGCGGAGCCATCGGTCCCTGCAAAGACGCCACCACCGTTCCTGCTGAACACCGCTCTCCCTCTGCCACAGCAGAGGTGAGCTGAACTTGGTCACTGAGCAAGGCAAAAACTCTCTCAAACAGCGAAAGACCGGTAACACATCCTGCCTGTTTGAACACTAGTTCGGCCTTGCCTAGGTGGTGCTCTGATAAACCGAGCGCCTGGGTGGTCACATCCCCCCGACCGATATCTTCTTGAAGCCAGCGCGTCAGCATCGGGTCCAGAAGGATCCAGTCGGGCAGAGTGGGAGGGCTTACTTGATTCATTACGGTGCTGCTCGTCTAGTATTCGCGTTAGGGCTGCGCCAGAAAAGGGGTGAGATCTAGGTGCTCTGCGATCGCATCGGTAACCTCATCGATCATCTGATCGCGCTGCTCTCCATAGTCAGATACATCTTCAGAGAGCAGGTCTAGCCCCCGCTGGTGCCGGATCTGATTGAGCCAAGATCGACGCCAAGGTCCATTATCAAACAGACCGTGCAAATAGGTTCCCATCGTTAAGTGCTCCAGACTGGCGACGCCCAACGTCGAATCCTCAAACCAAGGCTGAATAGCTGCTCGATCTAAAATCTCGGTCTGGCCCTGATGAATCTCATAGCCGTGAACAGGGTGTGGACCTGAGTGCATTGGGAAATGATCGGGCAAAGGATTTGCGATCGCCTGCCGCTGTTGCGTCACCTTGGCCCCCGTCATCTTGGTCTGCAGTGGCAATAGGCCCAGTCCCTCAAAGTCTCCGGCTATCCCTTCTTGGCCCAACGAATCGCTTAAGACCTGCCCCAGCATTTGCAACCCGCCACAGATGCCCAACACCACGCCGCCTGCTGCGCTGTAAGCCTGAATCTGCTCGGCCATTCCAGACGCTTGGAGCCTCTGCAAATCTGCAATGGTCGTCTTAGATCCCGGCAAAATCACGGCATCAGGATTGCCGAGGGCTTGAGACGGGTCGATCAACCGAAGATTAACGCTGGGTTCCGCCTCTAACGGGTCAAAGTCCGTAAAATTTGCCACTCGCGGTAGCCTGATCACCGCGATGGTGATGTCAGCATCGGGTTTCGTGGTGCGGCGATCAAAGAGACTGAGGGAATCTTCGGCAGGGAGCGTTTGGGGCAACCAAGGAATCACGCCCACTACGGGGATGCCGGTGCGCTCTTCTAACCACGTCACCCCAGAGTCTAAAAGAGATCGCTGCCCTCGAAATTTATTAATGACGATTCCCTTGATTAAGGCCCGCTCCTCTGGCTCTAGCAGTTCCAGCGTCCCGACAATGTGAGCGAAGACACCGCCTCGGTCGATATCCGCCACCAGCAACGTCGCCGCATTGAGATGCTTCGCTACCCGCATATTCGTCAAGTCACGGTGTTTGAGATTAATCTCAGCAGGGCTACCGGCCCCTTCACAGACAATCCAGTCAAAGGTTTGCTGCAGCCGCTCCAGTGCCTCTGTAATGGCCTGCCAGCCGCGGTCAAAGTAGTCCCGGTAATAATCAGCCGCCTGGACTTGACCTACCACTTGTCCCTGTAGCACCACCTGAGAGGTCATATCCCCTTGGGGCTTCAGCAAAATGGGGTTCATATCCACCTGCGGTTCTACCCCAGCGGCCCAGGCTTGGACGGCTTGGGCATGGCCCATTTCATCCCCTGCGGCCGTCACGTAGGCATTGAGGGCCATATTTTGCCCCTTAAAGGGCGTTACCTGCTTACCCTGGCGCTTCAGCAATCGACAAATCGCAGCGGTGATTAAGGATTTACCCGCATGGGAGGTGGTTCCCACCACCATAATTGCGCCCATCTAAACCGGCCACCGGCCCCAGCGGCTCCAAAGATTTTTCCAGCGATCGACGAGGGAAGGATGAGGGAGGTGCTGCTGTTGCCAGCGCTGCAAAAGCTGCTGCCCCAAGGGGGTTAATCGAAAGCTATCCGTTAACCCCTGCCCATCGACCTCGCGGCGCAACAGGCCCACGTCAACGAGCCAGAGCAGACTGCTTTCGGCCTTTTGCTCTGAGAGAGGCCGCTGCGTATAGTGCTGGCTAACACCAGACTGTCCTGCAATCGCGGGGAGAGAAATACTGTGCGATCGCATCTCACCAAATAGCTCCACCTTAAATGGACTGCAGGCCACCGCACGGGCCGCTCGCGTCATTGTCGATCGAGGATAATCCATGAAAGATTGAGAATTGTAAATCTATTCTTACTCTAGCGCCTTCAGGCTGTTCTTGTCATGATGTCTCAGTCTATGATTCGCAATGGTTTTGCCCACACCGATAGGTTGCGGGGCACAGTCGAATTGGTTGTGCGTTTTCTGAAGATGTTAGCTACAATTGATGCGATTCTAGATCACTTCTCGTTTTCTTTGATCGATTTACTAATTTGGCGGGGAACTGCTGAATTCCCTGCATCCATGAAGGAGTGACGGAATGCTTTGTAATACTTGTCTGCGCCAGCGAGTCTGTCTCACGCGCAAAATGGCTCTCAGCGATGGCACCTTGAAGCCGATGCTACAGCGCCTCCAAAAATGTGAGCTACGCATCGTTCGTTCTGGGCAGCAGCACCCCCAACGACTTCAACGACTCTATGCTTTGATGCGGGGGCAGGGTCAATCAGCCCGTTTATTTTTTGCCGCCAAACAGCCCAAATAGCCCTTTGCGGCCCGGCGCTTGCTTGGCACCTTGGGCACCTTGAGCAGTAGCTCCTTGCATCGTTTTTTCGAGCCTTGTGATTTTTTCCATGCCCTTGATGGCGATAATATCTGCAGCGTTAAGCTTCAATGCCTGCTGAAAATGAACCTTAGCCATCGTCGTTTTATTTTGCTTGAGGTAGATACTGCCCATCAAGCTCTGACACTGGCTATTTTGAGGATCTAACTTCAGACCCTCTCTTAGTTCTTGAATGGCCTGCGGAAAACAGTTCTTCCCGATCAGTTCTTCAGCACGGCGTACATATTGACTCACAAAGGTTTCTGCTTGCGGTTTGTTCACCGCAGGGGGCACTGGCGCTGTCGCAGGGGTAACCGGTAGAGACGAACTCTGCGACGGCGCGGCGTTAGGAGAAGGGGCGGGTTGGGACTGAACGGATGGAGACTGAACGGATGGAGCGGGTTGAGACTGCGTCGACTGCGATTGTACAAACCGATTGGTCGATGGACTCGGAGCGGCCTCTTGACGCAGAAGATAGGCCAGATTCAATTCGCTCAACTGCTCCACAATCGCCTGAACATGATCTAAGGCCTGGTACTGTTTGTTGGCCAGTTCAGCCACCGCGTCTTGATATAGCGCCTTAAAATCGCTAGCTTTGAGGAGTTCCTGGGCCTTTTCATTTTGGAGGGGCTGGTCATGCTCAAGGGAAACCCGTTGACTGACAAGACGAATCAGCAACCGATACTCATCTCGATCCTTATCTTGAGACAGGGTCTCATAGGCCGGATTCACCAATTTAGAGAGCAATTGACTCGCTTGGGCGACATCTGCGCCCTGTCCTCGAACATCAGGATGAAGGCTGCGAGCAATTTTTAAATAGCGCTTCCGAATTTCACTGGCAGAGGCGTCTAAGGCGATACCCAAAATCGCATAGTGATCTGGGCAGTCATAGGCGGCAAGTCCACGAGTAAGTTCAAAAGACATATAACCAATACCAGAATGTTATGGGTAAGAAACGTCAAAAGTACGCTGATTTACATAGGAACGCATGAATAGAGCGGTTTACGATCGCTTTAATAATTAGGATCCTTCAATAAAAACGGGAGTCATCACCCTTGCCCCTATACGAAGTCAAAAACCATCGGTTTTACCTGTAAAAGTTCTTGACTGAGCGCCTCATGAATGTGCCCATTCGTCGCTAAGAGGCGTCCGGTTTCAAGACGCTGTGGACTTTGATCATAGGCTGTGACCCGTCCACCCGCTTCTTCTACTAGGATAATACCCGCTGCAATATCCCAGGGGGAAAGTCCTCGTTCCCAGTAGCCATCTAAACGACCACAGGCAACGTAGGCTAAGTCAAGACAGGCGGCCCCCCCTCGACGGACCCCCTGAGTCAGGTGTGTCATCCGGCAAAATTCGGCATAGTTGTTGTCTGTTGTTTCACAGCGATCATAGGCAAATCCAGTCACCAATAGGCTTTGGGGCAAGGCGTTCGTCTTCGATACATAGATGGGTTGACGATTGCAAGTCGCTCCTAGGCCTTGGGCAGCACGAAACAGCTCTCGATGGAACGGATCATAAATGGCTCCCACCTGGGGTGCCCCGTCAATGAGCAATGCCACAGAAGTGGCAGAGAAAGGATACTGGTGGGCAAAATTCGTGGTGCCGTCTAAGGGATCAATCGCCCATATATAGGGGCTATCTAAATTACCGAGACGCCCTGATTCTTCCGCCAAAATTTGGTGGTCAGGGCAATGACGACGAATAATTGCCAGTACAGCTTCCTCAGCAGCCTGATCGGCTTCAGTAATGAGATCCCCCGGTCGGCCTTTCTCTCGTATATTTTCTAGTTTGCCCCAATAGGACTGTAGGATTGCACCCCCTGCCTGAGCGGCCTCTGTTGCAATGTCTAAGAGCGTTGCCAGGTTGTGCACAGTATCTAACCTATTCTTCATCTAGTGGCAGACCCCGACGGATTGGACCTTTACCAAAGTAGCGGCCAAACTGGAGTTCGTACACTTCGTCTTCGTCTTGGGTTTCCACCACCAGATCAGCACGGGGATAGCTGACACAAAGCAAGGCATAGCCTTGTTTTTGAAGCTCTTCAGACAGGCCCATCGCTTCAGGTTGATAGAGATCACCCGAAACAACTTTGACCGCACAGGTGGTACAGGCTCCGTTGCGACAGGCGAAGGGAAGTCGAAAGCCTTGTGATTCAGCGCTTTCAAGAATATAGCGATCGCTATCGGCTTTGATATGATAGTCGTTCTGATTTTTGCGATCGCGTACGTGAACGGTAAAAGTTGTCATCCGGGTTTCGTCATCTCTCAGATTCTGCTAGCATAGCTAGGCTATCAGTATACCTCTGGAGAGGTGGCCGAGTGGTTGAAGGCGCAGCACTGGAAATGCTGTTTAGGGCAACTTAACGAGGGTTCGAATCCCTCCCTCTCCGTTTTTCTGTTTTGACCCATGCCGAGCGCTTGAGCACATCGGCATGATTGCTATTGACGCCGAGCAACTAACCCATCGGACAAGTCAGCGCCTTGCAAAAAACCTGCATCAGCTAAGAGAGCATCTTAACGAGTGCAGGTTTGTCAGATTAATCAGATTAATATATAACGGTTCTGCGGCGAGTCAGGAGGCTGGAGCCGCTCAGGAGATTAGGCTAGTAAGCCAACGTCTCTAGCGTTTGGCGCAGATAGGCATGAACCAGTGTATCAAGATGGTTGCCGGTGGCATTGGAGTCTAAATCTCGTTCAATAACCCAGCGTTTGAAACCAGAGCTTTTTGCAATGACTCGCTTCAAATGGGGCCAGACAGCCTCTGATTTCTTGCCGGTTCGCTGCTCGGTTGAATTCGATTTCAATTGAATCATAGTTAAAAATCACTCGTAATTGAGCAATAGAAAATTCAGAAGCTCATTCCTAGGATAGCGCAGAGCGTTAAGACCTGGATCTAACCCTGATCTTAAGCCAACTAGATTCCTGAGTTCTTTCTAGTTGCAACATCGACGGGCACTTTAGCTTGAACTCCTGATCTTAAAGATACCCAGTCTCTCAGGATAATAAAGTGACCAAAGATACTGGATGATAAGCTCAGCTATTGAATGTTGGTTCAGAAGCTGAGCTGCATACCCTTAATTAGAGGCGAGGGTCCGGCGCTTAGTCGAAAGCTGGAAGGATTCAATCCGGTCGCCCTCTTCCCAGTCTTTGAACCCATCAAGACCCACGCCACACTCATAGCCAGCATTCACTTCGCGAGAGTCCTCCTTCATCCGCTTCAGTGAATCTAGGATGCCTTCATACACCACCTGATCCTTCCGATGGATGCGAATTCGGCAGTTGCGGACAAGTTTGCCAGACTGGACATAGCAGCCCGCAACAGCACCACGACCAACCGGGAAGACAGCCCGCACTTCTGTCTCGCCCAAAGGCTCTTCCACCAGCTCAGGCTCTAGCAAGCCCTCCATTGCGCCTTCAATGTCCTCCAGCAGATTATAGATAATCGAATACTCTCGAATATCTACCCCTGCTTTATCGGCTGCTAGCCTTGCACCTGTAGCAAGGCTGGTATTGAAGCCAATAATGACAGCGCTACTGGCCGACGCCAAATCAACATCCGTTTCGCTAATCTCTCCGGGAGCTGAGAGCAAGACTCTCACCTGAACCTCGTCCTGAGGTAGCTGGCCCAGAGATCCTAAGATGGCCTCCACTGAACCTTGAACGTCTGCCTTCAGAATCAAATTGAGTTCTTTGAGTTCACCTTCACGGGCTTGATCTGAGAAGGCATTAAGCGAAACTCGTCGCGAGGCCATCGCCTGCTGCAGTCTCGATTGACGCTGCTGATCAGAGCGATCATTGGCAATGGATCGGGCCGATTTATCGTCCCCAAATACCTCGAACTCATCACCAGCGGCAGGAACATCGCCGAGGCCTAGAACTTCTACGGCGAAGGACGGACCGGCTTGCTCAACGCGATCGCCGCGATCGTCAATCATGGCTCTAACCTTGCCGAGAACAGAACCCGCCACCAAGGTATCTCCCACTTTCAGGGTGCCATTCTGAATGAGTAGGCTAGCAACGGGGCCACGAGCCTTATCTAAGTGGGCTTCAATGACGGTACCCTTCGCAGGACGATTGGGGTTGGCATGGAGATCTTCGACCTCAGCCACCAATAAAATCATTTCTAGGAGTGTATCGAGATTTTCTCCCTTCAAGGCGCTGACGGGCACCATAATCGTTTCGCCGCCCCATTCTTCAGGAACCAACTCATATTCAGTTAGCTCTTGACGGACCCGATCAATCTGAGCGCCTTCTTTGTCAATCTTGTTGACCGCAACAATGATGGGAACCTCTGCAGCACGGGCGTGACTAATGGCCTCAATGGTTTGTGGCCTGACGCCATCATCGGCGGCAACCACCAAGATTGCAATATCGGTCACACGAGTTCCCCTGGCCCGCATTGCAGTGAAAGCTTCGTGGCCCGGTGTATCTAAGAACACGACCTGTTGCTTATTACCGTTATGCTCTAGATCAACGTGGTAGGCACCAATGTGCTGGGTAATGCCCCCAGCCTCACCCTGAGCCACTTTCGTTTCTCGAATCGAGTCCAGCAGCGTGGTTTTACCATGGTCAACGTGTCCCATGATGGTCACGACTGGGGGCCGACGATGGAGGTTCTCAAGGTCAGCAACATCCAGCATTTCGGTGACTTTTCGAGCCATCGACTCTGCAGCCACTGTTTCGACTTCATACTCTAGCTCTTCAGCCACCATCTTGGCCGTTTCGATATCAAGGGTCTGGTTAATGTTGGCAGCGATCCCCTTGATAAATAGCGTTCTAATAATCTCTGTCTCAGGTAACTTGAGCTGTGCCGCTAGTTCTTGAACCGTCAGATCGTTGGTCAAGGTTAGCAATGTAGGCCGATCATCCACAAGCTGTTGTTGCTGTTGCTGTTGGCGATCGCGGTTTCGACTGCCGCGACGACGGCCTTTTTTACCGCTACTTCGGGTGGCGGTCACCATCGGCCGAGTCTGTTTGGTCGCTGTTTTAGGCTTTGGTGGACGAACGAGTGAACGGCTGACATCAACCACCGTTTCAGCATTGTCATCCTCATTGAAGAGATCTTCTTCATCTTCTTCAACTTGTTTAGAGCGCCGTTTTTGTTTTGCAGCAGCCTTGGCGGCCTTACTGACTTTCTCCTCCAGAATGTCATCGTCATCGATCTTAGACCTAGGGCGTTTGTTGCGATTGAGTAACCGAGGAATCGGCTTGGGATCAAGCACAACAGAGATATCAGACTCAGACATCTCATTGATATCTGTATCATCGCGATCATTGGTGGTGGCTACAGCAGCCTTTGTCGGCGCAGGCTTCTGAGGCCGTCGGGGCTGGCGCAGCAATGAGGGCGCTTCAACCTCTGATTGAATCGGTCGCGGTGCGGCAGAAACAGGTTCAGACTCAGAGACCCGAGGCCCAGCTATCGCAGGCTTGCGAAGTAATTGAGGGGCAGGCTTTGAAGGGCCAGGAACTGCAATCTTTCTTTGGGGTACCTCAGCAGCCGGTCTAGAGGGGGCAGCGGGGGTAGAGGCTGAGGGCGACTGTGGCCGCACGGGTTTTGATACCTGTGGCTTGACCAGCCTTGGTGCAGGGGAAGCCTCTATAGAGGACACTGCCGAGTCGGTCGATACCGCGCTAGAACTAACCGATTCAGGCTGCTCTGTTCGTTTTCGCACCTCTAAAATCTGCTGCTTGTGAGGCTTTTTCACAGGCTTAGGCGGTGCGCTTGGTTTCTTCGGAGTGGCCGCCGCCGTTCGCCGAGGAGGAGAGGCGGGCCTTTTTGGTTCTGTAGAAGAAACAGTCTTACGAATTTTTGCAGCTTCATCCTCGGTAATGGTGCTGCTATGACTCTTGACGGCAATGTCTAGTTGCTTACAGGCATCTAAAATATCTTTGTTTTCTAGATTTAACTCCTGCGCCAGCTTATATATCCTAACTTTATCGGTACTCATCCTCTTGCCCCTCTTGCCTTGTAATTGATTCTACATAGTGCCACCTGTTACTTTTCGTAGGATGACGGATCGTTGTGGGTGGGTTTAACAGAAATACACAGGATCCTGGTTTAGATTAACCCTAAATCATTATCAACCATTTCTGGTCATGTACCTCTGCAAACGTCATAGCTATAACATAGCCCAACAGCATCCCTTATCCCCAAAGGGTTACGCCACATCCTCCGCCGATTCCTCGGCATCATCACTGGCTGCAGATAGATTGGCCTCGTCTTCTAGCTCAGTCGAGGTTTCATCTACCTCGCCTGCTTGTTCTAGATCGAGAGCGTCTATCTCTTCTTCTTCAAGGCCTGCATTCTCAGTGTCATCAAATTCTGCTACCTCCTCCAGCTCATACTTGGCACTATCTTTGATATCAATTTTCCAACCCGTGAGTCGAGCGGCGAGGCGGACATTTTGACCTTCTTTACCAATCGCTAAACTGAGCTGGTCTTCGGGCACCAGAACATGGGCTTGGCGGTCTTCAGTATTCGCCAATACGACACCGTCAACCCGTGCAGGGCTAAGGGCATTAGAAATATAGGTGGCAGGGTCTGGTGACCAGCGAATGACGTCGATTTTTTCGCCGCGTAGTTCGTTGACCACTGCTTGAATCCGCGATCCCCGAGCGCCGATGCAGGCACCCACCGGATCGACATCTCGCTCTAGGGTATCTACCGCGATTTTAGTGCGGGGACCTACTTGACGAGAGGGGGGATTGGCTTCTCTGGCGACGGCAACGATGCGAACCACTTCATCTTCAATTTCAGGAACTTCGTTGGCAAAGAGGTACACCACTAGACCCGCATCAGCCCTGGAGACAACAAGCTGCGGACCTCGATGGGGACCATCGGCAACGCGCTTGAGAAAAACCTTAAAGGTGGCGTTGGCCCGATAATTATCGTTAGGCAACTGCTCCCGTTTCGAGAGTTCGGCTTCGACTTCCGGCTGACCAAAACCACTGGTAATCGCGAGAATGACAGATCGACGCTCAAAGCGAAGCACCCGGGCCTGCATCACTGTTTTTTCTAGGTCTTGGAATTCTTCTTGAATGAGCTTGCGTTGCTGATCTCGTAATTTCTGAGACAACACCTGCTTCGTTTGGATCGCCGCCATTCGGCCAAAATCGCCTTGCTCAGGGGTGACGTCCAAGACAACGGTGTCACCGGCCTGGGCCTCTGCAGCAACTTCAAGCACTTCTGAAAGGGCAATCTGATGGTCAGGATTTTCGACCTCTGCCACAATGGTTTTCGCAGCTAAGACCAAGAAGCCTTCTTCTTCGATGTCTAGTTCAACATCAAAGTTTTCGAAGTAGCCTTCTTCAAACTGCATATAGGTGTCGAGCAAAAGGGTGCGTCGGTAGCGCTCGTATCCCTTGAGAAGCGCTTCCTGTAGTGCTGCTTCCACTGCGTGTTTAGGAAGGTTCCGTTCACGACTAATTGTGTTAATCATCTCCCCTAAACCGGGTAGTTGAACCATTGACATAGGCTATCTCCGTCGTGCAAGTGATTTAAATCGTTGAAAAATGAATCTATGTAGTAGATGATGCTCAGCAGTAAAGACAAGGCGATCTCTGCGGTATTGGGCTAGGGAGGGTCTTGAAGCTTAACGTCTAATACCAACGCCCTAGGAATTGCGATCGCACGTCCCTTTTGATTGAGGTGAACCCAGTCTTGATCGCGGCGGTTTAAGGTTCCAGTCCAGCTCTGGTGCCCTTTGAAGGGTTCTGTTGTCTGTACGGCAACAAGAAAGCCGCGAAAGGAAATAAAGTCTCGATCTTGAGTCAGGACTTGAGAAACCCCTGGGCTAGAAATCTCTAGAACATAGGCCTCTGGCATCAAGTCTGTCTCATCTAGAATCGCCTCTAAGGACCGACTCATCTGTTCACAGTCAGCCAGATTTGTTTCTGCTTGCTGGCTACGAACATCTATCCTCAAAACAGGTGGGCGTTGATGGGTATGAAACACAACATCAATCACCTCTAGTTGGAGGGTCATGGCAACGGGTTCGGCCAGGGTTCGGACTTGAGGGATCACCGGATGAGTCATTGGAATTTATACAGTCAATAAAAAAAGCGGGCTGTGACCCACTTCCCACGCTCTATTTTGGCGAGATTTGAGATAGAGATGCACAAGGGTACATCTTACTAACGCTTACTAGTGTAGCGCAGGCTGCTGCAGTTTTGGATAGGGGGGCGATTGCGTAACGAAGGTTTACCTGGATGGTCGTACCACTTCAACCGTGGGGAGCTTCTTTCTCGCTGAACCGACCTGCCGCAGTTGCTGCGCCTGAACAAGGGTGCGATCAATATCTTCTGTTTCTAAACGTTTGATGATGGTTAGCTTGGTCTCTTCCAAGAAGTCTAGCAGCAGCGCCTGAATGGAGTCTAAGGTTTGGCGATCTTGCAGCTCTTCCCGTAGAGATTGCGTAAATTGCTCCGTTAAGTGGTTGAAGAGGTTGCGCCCCTCTTGATCGGCCAAAGCCTGGTTTAAGCCTCCGTAGGCCGCATCAGTGACTTGATGAACGATTTGACTGGCAATCTCGGCAGGCCGTTGGCCCACACCCGGCAGAGTCCTAAATTCTCGATATAAAGGGAGTCCTGCAAAAGCCTCCGTAATGGAATGGCGAAGAATCGCCTCTAAATCTGGCTGAATCTTGGGCAATACGCGGCGAACCGTAAGGGTCAGCACCTCATTGATTAGCTCTTCAATTTCGTTAACGTCGTTGATCTCGACGTTGGGCTGTGTTGTAGTGGTGAGCCATTCACGAATAACGCCCTGCCGAATCGAGGTTTGGGCAACGGTAACGCCCTGAATAATGGCAAGCTCAGTCACCTCACCGGCAATATTTTCAGCCAAGAACCGGTTCATTAAAAT
>JBHJNL010000152.1:0-4113 GCA_050330855.1 Thermosynechococcaceae cyanobacterium
GTCGATCCAGCACCCTATCAGTCGTCACCATCATCTACCATTTTGAGGGGGTTAGCGCGATCTTCGACGGGCCAGTCGGGGTTTTCGCCGCCGATAATAAGCTGCTGCAGATTCACAAAATCTTGACTGAACCGCTTCAGAGCATTGATGAGAACATCAAGTGCGATCGCATCGCTTGTCCCCAGATCAAACCAGCAGCGACACCAGTAGCCTTCATACTCAAACTCTCCCATATTGTGCATAAGGGCCATCAGAGGGGTATCCGCCGAAGTCTCGTTGTAAGAGAGGTAGCTCAGGTCAACCCCAGCATCTTGCACCTGCAGATTCTCAGCATCAAAGCCCCCCAGCTTGCCCACGAAAAACCAGGAATTAAACACCTCTTCAACGTATTGCTTTTCTTGCTCAGAGGGTACCGTCTCAAACTCGACCCAGATCCATAGATCAAAGGCATTAAATTCCCGGAAAGTTACTTGCATAGAGCGGCTAAATTTTGCTACGTTCTTTTGCCATCTGCTTCACCAAGCCAGCCGGTAACTGAGCCTTCTGCGCTAGCGCTTGATCAAACATTTGACGACTGGCTGCTAGCTTACCTTGCTTCTGTAGAATTTGCGCCTTAAGATACTGCAGCTCAGGATTATTAGGAGCCGCCGTCAAGGCCTGATCCACTGCGCTCATCGCTTGGTCTGGGGTGCCGTGGTCTCGGTAGGCCAGGGCTAAACCGCGCCAAGCCAAATAGTTAGGGGCCGCGTAGTCTTTGAGTTTTTTGATCGCCTTTTGGGGGCTAACCAAGGCCACTTCGTTGGCAAGCAGCAGCTCAATATAGCCCGTCACGAGATTGAGTTCAGGATCTGCGGGGTTGATGTTGGTGGCTTTTCCTAAATGATCAAAGACCCTCTGCACCTTTCCTAGGGCATTGGGGAGTCCGCCCGGTAGACCGTCACCAGCATCAGAAACATCATAGGCAGCCTGCAAAAAATACCCCACTGCCTGATATAGATTGCCCCGCAGCGGATCGGTCTCGGTGGCGAGGGTGGCCGCCGTTTGCTCAGTACGGGTACCGTAGACTTTAAAGGCATTCCAGTCTTGGTCTAGGTAGGCAAAGGTTGCTAAGAGCGCGTAGGTGAGGGGATCGGCTTTGTTACTTTGAGTGGGCACTTGCTTGAGAAGCTGGCGGGCTTTGGGATAGTCGCCTTTTTGGAAGAGCGCCTGAAAGGCCTCTGCGGTGGAATTATCAATGGTCCGTGCTGACTGCCCTGTGCGAAAGGGATCGGCTGCGGAGGCTGATTCCACTAGGGCGAGAGCCGGTGCAGCCAGCAGAATGGTGACACTGAGCAAACATTGAGAAAGCCATTTTGTGCGCCGCCAGTTGTTCATGTTCAAGAATCCTTCTAAATCGTCAACGTTTGAGAACCAGATCAGCGATAAGTGGACTAGGCTAGATTCATGCTCTACCTGAAAGACGTGGTTTACCATCCCACAGCCGCTGCCAGTCCGATCTTGCAGCAGGTTCATTTTAAGCTTGCCCCCCAACAAATGGGACTGGTCATTGGCCCCAGTGGTTCCGGCAAAAGTACATTATTAGAAATTTTGGCGGGTTTAGCGTCTCCGACGGCGGGCCAAATCTACTGGCGTGATGAAGAACTCAAGGCCAATCAGCTTCAGCAGCTTGCGGGTCTGGTGTTTCAGTTCCCTGAACGTCATTTTTGTGGCGGTACCATTCTAGAAGAGCTGCGCCTCGGCCACCCCGAATTAGGCTCTGAGCAGGTCAAAACGGCGCTCTCTGAAGTCGGCCTATCGGATCTGTCGCTCTACAGTTCGCCCCAAGCCCTCAGCGGTGGACAGCAGCGACGCTTGGCGCTGGCGGTGCAACTGATTCGACAGCCTTCGGTGCTGTTGCTGGATGAGCCGACGGCAGGTTTAGACTGGTCGATGCGGCGGCAGTTGGTGAGTTTGCTCGCCAAGCTGAAGCAGCGCTGGAGTTTGCTGATTGTCACCCACGATCCAGAGGAGCTGATTGCCCTTGCAGATCATAGTTGGCGGCTTGATCACGGCAAGCTAACGACCTTTGAAGCAGCGGTATCGTGATGCGAGATCGCAACTCTAATCTCAGTCGCCGCTACCGTATACGCATAAATCTGTATGCAACCCATGCCATGCTGCATTAGCCCCCCAGCCCCCCACCGAGACTATGCTACGCCTCAATGAAATCAAGCTGCCGCTGGATCACGCTGAAGCAGAGCTGCACGATGCCATTCTCAAAAAGCTGGCTATTTCTCCAGCCGATCTGAGTCATTACAACGTCTTTAAGCGCAGCTACGATGCTCGTAAGAAAGACCGCATTCGACTGGTTTATATCATTGATCTTGAGACGCCAAAGGAACAGGCATTACTTAATCAGTTTAAAAAAGATCCCCATGTCACTGTGACCCCAGATATCTCTTATCGCCCGGTGGCGCAGGCTCCTGATGATTATCAAGGGCGTCCGATTGTGATTGGCACCGGCCCCTGCGGTATGTTTGCGGGTCTATTGCTGGCCCAAATGGGCTTCCGGCCACTGTTGCTAGAGCGCGGTAAATCGGTTCGAGAGCGCAGCGTCGATACCTTTGGGTTCTGGCTCAAAAAACGTCTCAACCCTGAATCGAATGCCCAGTTCGGCGAAGGGGGCGCAGGGACGTTCTCTGACGGTAAGCTCTACAGCCAAGTTAGAGACCGAAAACACTACGGTCGTAAAGTATTGACCGAGCTGGTTAATGCTGGCGCGTCTCCAGAAATTCTCTACATTAATAAACCCCACATTGGTACCTATCGTCTCGTCAAGATTGTGCAGAACCTACGGGCCACGATCGAGTCACTGGGGGGCGAGATTCGCTTTGAGTCACGGGTTGCAGATATTGAGATTGAGCAGGGGCAGGTGCGGGGCATCCGATTAGAGAGTGGCGAATATATAGGTTGCAACCACATCATCTTGGCCGTCGGCCACAGCGCACGGGACACCTTTGAGATGCTGCACAAACGAGGGGTTTACATCGAACCCAAACCCTTTTCTATTGGCTTTCGGATTGAGCATCCCCAATCGTTAATAGACCAGTGTCGCTTTGGCGACCAGGCCGGCCACGAGCGCCTAGGTTCGGCTGACTATAAATTGGTGCACCACTGTCAAAATGGCCGGTCTGTGTATAGCTTTTGCATGTGTCCCGGCGGGAAAGTTGTAGCTGCAGCCTCAGAGCCGGGGCGATTGGTGACCAATGGCATGAGCGAATATGCCCGTGATGAATCCAATGCCAATAGCGCGATTGTGGTGGGTATTGCTCCTGAAGACTATCCCGAAGGGCCGTTAGCTGGGATTGCCCTGCAGCGATCCCTTGAAAAACAAGCCTTTGAGCTGGGCGGCGGCACCTACGAGGCACCGGGGCAATTAGTGGGGGATTTCTTGGCGGGTCGGCCCTCCACGGCCTTCGGCAAGGTGTTGCCCTCCTATCAGCCGGGGGTGAAGCTAGGGGATTTAAGCGAGAGTTTGCCTGAGTTTGCGATCGCAGCTCTCCGCGAAGCGATTCCGGCCTTTGACAAAAAGATCCACGGGTTTGCCATGGATGATGCTGTGTTAACCGGCGTTGAAACCCGTACTTCATCTCCGATCCGTATCAAACGCGATGAGAATTATCAAAGCATCAATACGGTGGGCCTCTACCCTGCCGGAGAAGGGGCCGGATATGCCGGAGGAATTCTGTCTGCCGGGATTGATGGGATCAAGATCGCCGAGGCCGTTGCGTTAAGCATCACTCAGGTTCCCAACTCAAAATGAAGTCTAAACGCGCTCACATCGTTTAGATTCGATGTAACTTAGATCATATTTAAGGCGGCGGGTGAGTAGGCGAAAGACAAGGGAACGTTCACCCTTGAGAACATCTGCTTGTTCACCTTCTTGATATGCCTTGGCTTCTTTGAGTTCACTTAAGCCCAATATACGCTCTATTTCCTCTCGATCAAGCTGAGGCAGGGTAGCAGCTCTAAGCGGGACAGTTTGAGGGATGGAATGTATAAAAGCCAAAGAAAAACCCTGCGCTTTCGCACAAGGCCAAGTATCGTACCTTGATGTACTAAAACAAGGGAACG
>JBHJNL010000153.1:0-31248 GCA_050330855.1 Thermosynechococcaceae cyanobacterium
GATTTCATTTTTTGAACCTTATTGAGATAAGTTTCTATTTGCTGCCGAAAAAATATTCCTCAATAGGCCAGGATAACGGAAATTGGTTAGGGCTGAGGCGAACCTGCGGAATGTCGGCAGAAGGGCTTTAGGTGGGCTTGTATAGCAACCTCTATACCGTAGTAGTCCCGTTCTCCCCTAGCAGTGACCGAGATCGAGTGGATGGGTGACTCAGATCACCTGCGCCTGATTTTTGCGGTCTACAATACCCGCAACATACTCGGAATACTATCTACAGCCTCTAACCGTTCGATTTCATCTAGCGCCTGACGGAAATCGCCTTCTCGAACATGGTGGGTCACCACTGCTATTTCAGCGAGATTATCCTTGACATCGGTTTGCACCAGAGACTCTAGGCTCACTTTATGGTCACCAAAGCAAGTGCCCAATTTACCGATCACGCCGGGATCGTCTTTGGTGCGGATTCGAGTATAAAACCGGGTGACGAGATCTGACATGGGGGCCACCTCAAAATACCGATTGTGGGAGCAAGCCAACAACGGATGAATCGTCTCAGAGTCAGGATTTGCGGCCGTGAGGCCCGTTTTCAGCAGGGCCACAATATTGATCGTGTCAGAGACAACGGCACTGGCGGTGGGGCCAGCCCCGGCACCGGGACCAAAAAACATCACCTGCCCCAGAGGGTCAGCCTCAATCACAATGGCGTTAAAGACATCATTAACGCTGGCTAAGGGATGCTCTGTCGGCACGAGAGTGGGATGAACTCTAACCTCAACCTGATTGGCGGCAGCATTGGGGGGAAGCTTTGCAATAGCAAGCAACTTAATCACAAACCCCAGTTTCTGGGCATAGGCAATATCCGCCGCACTCACCTGCCGAATTCCTTCTCGATGCACCTGATCGAGCTTCACGCGTCCACCGAACGCGAGGGAGGTCAGAATCGCAATTTTGTCCCCGGCATCAAAGCCATCGACATCGGCTGTAGGATCGGCTTCGGCGTAGCCCAGCGCCTGAGCCTCCGCCAGAATATCGTCGAAGTTGCCACCCGACTGCATTTTGGTGAGGATGTAGTTCGTGGTGCCGTTGAGAATCCCCATCATGGTGTGGATGCGGTTGGCCCCCAGCGATTCTTTCAGGGGTTGGATGACGGGAATGCCCCCTGCCACAGCAGCCTCTAGCATTACATAGACACCGGCTTGATTAGCTGCGGTGAAAATTTCATCTCCGAAGCGAGCAATGACGGCTTTGTTGGCGGTGACGACATGCTTACCATTTGCGATCGCTTCGAGAATAAGGGTTCGGGCTGGCTCTAGCCCCCCAATCACCTCAATCACGATATCTATCTCAGGATCGGAAACAATTGCGGTGAGATCCGTCGTCAAGATATCGGATGGCAACTCGAGGTCGCGGGGCTTGTCGAGGGATCGCACTCCCACTCGTGAGAGTTCCACTGCCTTTAAAAGGGGGTGGCGACCTTGGGGCGACTGTAATATTTGCCCCACCCCTGTGCCGACCGTTCCTAAACCGAGTAAGCCAACTTTGAAACCCACGATAGCTGTCCTGAGTGATATGCCCTCTCATTGTGCCATTCTCTTTCAGAGATTGAGCAGTCTATTTCAAGGCGATGCTACGGTTTCAGAGGGGGACTTTACTCGGTATGATCTGTTCAGCATCTGTCGGCATCTGCTGAACCATCCCAGTTTTGGGCGTATTTAAGGAGTATTTGAGTGTTAACTAGACGTTGTCCCCAGGCTGTGACTATTGTTTTGGTCAGTCTTGTCGCCGGTTGTCCCATCCTCGCCCAACAGCCTCCTGAGACACCTGCAATCACTCCAGCAGCATCTCCAACGCCTACCCCTCCCATGCCTGCCCCTCAAGTTCAGCCCACTCAGGCTCCGGCGGCTCAAACCCCACCTCCTCAGAACACCCCCGTAGGAGAGAGTAACCCGTCTGCAGTATCTCCTCAAAATGCGGTCACAGCGCCTGCCTCTCAGCCCAATGCACCCTATTCCGTCATTGATGAAAAGAATCAGCCCAGCTTTAACGTAAAGGGCCAGCAGCTATTTTCTCCGGGGCAACTCCCCAATACAGCCGTTAATTTCAATGAGCGAGATTTATTCTCAGTGCTCTATAACGTGCGGCGCTACTTTTCGACCGCAGCCCAGGCCGATCCCAATATCCTGCGGGAAGGGCTGCTGGGGACTCAGGGCGTCACCGTCGCCGATACAATGAAAACCCTCGATTTCATGATTTCGGTCCTTTACGAAGATATTCTCAGTAATCGCCCCACTCGCCTCAAAGATCCAAAATTTATTAATGACAACTTCAAGGTCATTAAATGGAAGCCCTATAACCCCAAAAGTCCGGAGCAAAGTCAGCTCAGAATTACGAAGTATGCGGTGTTCCGTCACTTGGGATCGCGCACTAAGACAGCCGAGTTCACAACCCCGATTTACCAAATCAATGACCAGTTTGCTAACGACGGGTTTCAGAACCGCTACACCAAGCAGCAGGTACTCTCCGGTATCTTTAATGCGGGAGGGGTTGAGGCCGGGAAGGTCAAGCCCATTGCCTATTTGAGCCGAGAAGGTCTAGAGGATGCGCTGCTGCAGGGAACGGTGTTGATTAAATTCCCTGATGGTGGGTCTGCCTTTTTTAATGTAGATCGCAATAACGGGATGCAGTATGTGCGCGGCGTGAAGCAGCGATCGCAAAAGCGCTACTGGTATTTCAAAGAGGTAAAGGCCATCAAGGGTTACGGGGGTGAAAACGTTGAGAAGATTCCCGTGAAGCCAGGGGTGACTTTTGCGGGGGATATTCTCAATATTGGTCTCGGTAAAATCATTGTGATTGAGCAGGGGACAGGCGCAAACAAGAAGCTACAGTTAGGTGCGATTGCAGATACCGGCGGCGCATTTTTACCAAACCTCCATCAGCTTGATTTCTTAGCCGGTATTTTTCAAAATAAGGCTGATTTTCAGACCTACCTGAACAAACACTCAGACTATGCCGGGGCCTATATTCTGGTGAAGCGATAGGTTTTGCGACTTTTTCTAGCGACTGTCGAGCATCGATTACACTTGCTAGGATAGTCACAGCATTCTCTCTCAGGGCTGTGTCTTCAAATTAAGGTGAGTAAAGTCAGTACCATGACCCAAGCAATTGACACCGACCTTCGAACACTGATCGAAAAGCTTGATCACAAAATCGATCAGATCTCCACTGATGTCGTAGAGGTGAAAGTCTCATTATCTGCAGTGAATGAGCGATTTAATACCCTCGACGCCAAAACCGATGAGCGATTTAATACCCTCAATGCAAAAACTGATGAGCGATTTATCGCTATCAATCAGCGATTCGATAACGTAGATCAACGATTTGATAACGTAGACCAACGATTAGGCAGCCTAGAAAGTAGCCTCAAAGCCCAAGACAACCGCATTTGGAGTCTAATTGTCGCCGTGTTCTTAGCTCTTTTTAGCCTCTTAGCAAAAATGTCCTTCTTCCCGCCAAGCTAGGTTTAGGTCTATCTTCATCTACAGGTTTTCTAAACTTTGAATCAAGCTTCTTCTCGACAATTGGCATTCTCAGCCCTGAAAACCGTTCATAAGGGAGCTTACGCCGATGTTGCCCTCAATCGCTTTCTCAAGCAGCCGATTTCAGACGTTGAACGTCGGCTTGCTACTGAATTGCTCTATGGCTGCACCCGGCGGCAGCGCACTCTGGATGCTCTGATCGATCAATTTGCAAAAAAGCCCGCTATCGAGCAGCCCCCTGAGCTACGAACGCTCTTGCACTTGGGTCTTTATCAGCTCCGGTACCTGGGCCAAATTCCTGTTTCTGCCGCCGTGAATACAACGGTGGATCTGGCTAAACACAATGGCCTGGCGGGGCTATCGGGTTTCGTCAATGGCCTCCTACGCAGCTATGCCCGACAGGCAGAGGGGAACGATCCGCTGGTTCTCCCTACCGATGTGGTGCAGCGATTGGGGGTGCAACACAGCTACCCCGACTGGATTATTGAGGTGTGGCTCTCTCAAATTGGCCCGGATGAAACAGATCTGCTGTGTCAGTACTTAAATCAGCCACCCGCCCTTGATATTCGGGTTAACACGCTGAAAACAACGCGTGCAGACGTGCAGGCCCAGCTCGAAGCCGCAGACATTCTAGTAGAGCCACTGCCCTATTTGCCTCAGGCGCTGCGAATTCAAGACAGTGCTGGTCCCATTCCCAAAATGCCGGGGTTCACAGAGGGGCTGTGGACCGTGCAGGATGCCAGTGCTCAGTTGGTGAGTCATGTCCTCAATCCTCAGCCCGGTTTTGTGGTGGTCGATGTTTGTGCGGCACCGGGGGGCAAAGCAACCCATTTAGCTGAGTTGATGCAGGGACGAGGCGTAATTTGGGCGTGCGATCGCACCCCTTCCCGCCTCCGTCGACTCCAGCAAAACCTGAAGCGGCTCGACCTTGACATCATTGAGCAGTGGACCGGCGACAGCCGCCAGCTTTCAGACGAGATCCCCCCCGCAGACGCAATTCTGATTGATGCGCCCTGCTCTGGCTTGGGCACTCTACATCGCCATGCTGATGCCCGCTGGCAGCAAACGCCTGAAAAGGTCAAAGAGTTAAGTCTGCTGCAGGCCCAGTTACTAGAAGCGAGCGCCCAGCGGGTCAAGCCGGGCGGAGTGCTGGTGTATGCAACCTGTTCTTTGCATCCTGATGAGAATGAGACTGTAGTCCAAGGCTTTTTAGAGACGCATTCAGACTGGCGACTAGAGCGAGATTTTCTACCTGCAGGCCAGAGTGATTGGCAACAAGAAGCAGGATGGGTGAAGGTATGGCCGCATCAGCAGGCTATGGATGGGTTTTTCATTGCCAAGATGCTCAAAGCTGAGGACTGAAGCTTTAAGCAGACGCGAAAATCTGTGTTGCCCTTTACGATCCCCTTTTTAAGCCTCAAGCTGACTACATACAAATCATCAAGCCAAATGCTTGGCTGACCTGCGAATGATGAGTATTTGAATCCATAACAATGCAAAGCCGACGTCATGCGCTGAAACCTTTGCAAACAAAACATAAGAAAAGGGAATCATTCCAAATAACGTTTTGCGTATCCTATCTTCGGATACTGGTAGAACACCAGAGAATGCGCCAATGTTTCGATCAAATTCTAATTTTTTCCGAATGAACGAGAGAATAAGCGATACATCATCAGAAGTGGCGTTATCTCACATCTCGCCAGTGATCGGCAGCACAGCTCTAAAAACTGACTGTACCTATGCTAAGGCCAAGGTCTCACTGCAGAACACTGCAGACTGCACCCTTCAGTCAAAGGTTGAATCAAAACATGAAATTACACATCGCTCTATCTTTGTCAGTCTTGGCTAGCATGGGCACCCTAGCGCCTGTCTCTGCCTACGACATCAACTACAAAGGTCCCTATGAAGTGATTGCTAGCCGCCTCAACTGCAGATCGGGTCCGGGCCTTAACTTTCGGGTTCGCACATCTATCCAGCAAGGTAAACAGATTCTTGCCCAGCGCGTCGTCTATGACCAAAAACAGTCTCCTTGGCTGTTGACCGATCGCAACTGCTTCGTGAGAGGAGACTCTGCTTATCTCAAATACAGTGGCCCCGGCGAAGACCCGTCTACGATGTGCGACCCCAGAACCGAGCCTTGCTAACCTTCTGCAGAAAAACCTGAAAAAATCCGATTGCAGCAGTAGCGCTTGTCCTCCACACTAAGAGCAGCTAAGTATTCTCCACTTTCAGGGGCACTTAGCTTGTAACTGGGATTAGCGTGACAGCAAGAGGTCTACATGAGTGCCAGCGCAGTATTAACGCTCGAACAGCTCGTCGAGGCAGCCGATAGAGCTGTTTTTCAATGCGATCAAGAGTATCTGAGAACCATTGAGATAGATGTGCTGGGCGAATGCCTCGCAGGCCTTACCTACGAAAAAATGGCAGAGGCTCTCGACTACTCCAATCGATATATTGCCGGTGATGTTGCCCCAACTCTATGGACTAAGCTTTCTAGAGCGTCGGGCGAAAAAGTCACGAAATCCAAGCTCAGAGTGGTTCTAGAACGTCTTTGTAAACACCAACCCAATCAAACCGAGTCACTAGAAGATCTGTGTTCCTACAGACCCTATCCAGTCGGGCCTGTGCCTATCAATTCTCCGTTTTATATCAAGCGATCAGAGATTGAGAGTCATTGCTGCCAAGTCGTCACGCACCCCGGCACCCTAATCCGAATTAAAGCTGCTAAAGGGATGGGAAAAACCTCACTAGTCAATCGGATTCTTAAAAATGCAGAGGCACATCAACATCAAACGGCCTACCTCGATTTTCAGGGGGCGAGTACGGTGTCAATCCAAGACTTAGATCGATTTTTGCGATGGTTCTGCAATCAGATCGGGCGTCAGCTTGGTCTAGAAAACAAGCTAGATAGCTACTGGGATTCAGAACTCTTGACGAGCATTGACAACTGCAGTCAGTACTTTGAGGACTATCTGCTTCCTAATCTTGACGCTCCGCTGGTACTGGGGCTAGATAGTGTCGAGCAGATCTTCCCCTACGCCGAGGTTGCAGGCGATGTGCTGAGGATGCTCCGAAACTGGCATGAGAAATCAAAGAGTTCGACCGTCTGGGAGCAGGTGCGACTGGTGATCACCCATGCCACCGAAGACTATGTTTCTCTAGATATTAATCACTCACCCCTCACCAACGTCGGTGAACCCATTTCTCTAGGGCCATTTACGTTAGAGCAAGTTCAAGAACTGACTGAGCGATACGATCTGCAGTGGCAGGCCTCTGAGATAGAGTGTCTGCAGCAACGGGTTGGCGGACATCCCTATCTGGTGCATTTGGCACTCTATAAAGGTGCGGTTGAACAGATGCCGTTTCAAAAAATAATCGACACATCCGATCTAGAAACGGGAATTTACTTCAATCACCTTCTACGATTGCGAGAAGAGCTGCTGCACTCACAGGACTTAACGGCGGCCTATGGTGCCGTTGTTAATTCACCGGCAGGCGTTGAACTCAATTCTTTGCAGATCTATCATCTACAAAGTCTAGGGTTAGCAACGCTTCAAGAACGTTTAGTCCTACCCTCCTGCAGTCTCTATCAGGAGTACTTCCAGCGGGAACTCAGTCGTGATGCGCTCACGTAATCCCGCGATGGGAGAGCGACCGTCTAACTATCGGTATCAGGTTGGGGGCAGTCTGCCCATTGATGCCCCCAGCTACGTCACCCGAGCGACGGACGACCGCTTTTATCACTATTTAAAGAATGGAGACTTCTGTTACGTTCTTAATTCTCGGCAGATGGGTAAATCCAGCTTGCGAGTCCAGACGATGCAGAAACTCCGTGGAGAGGGAACGGTGTGTGCAGCCGTTGATCTCACTGGATTTGGGACTCAGGGCATTACCCCCGATAAATGGTATAGCGGTTTTATTCGAGCATTAGTTCAAGATTGCCGGTTAGAGGTTGATTGGCGGACCTGGTGCAAAGATCAGCGATATATCTCAACGCCAGCTCAGCAACTCCATGCGTTTGTCGAGCAGGTTTTACTGAAAGAAATTCAGGAAAAGATCGTTATTTTTGTGGACGAAATTGACCTGATATTGAGCCAAAAGGTCTCCGCTGATGACTTTTTTGCGCTGATTCGTTTCTTTTATAACCAGCGTGTTGATCGGCCTGAATATAACCGACTGACCTTTGCGCTGCTGGGCGTCGCAACGCCTTCGGCTCTAATACAAGACCAAGAGCGGACCCCGTTCAATATTGGACAAGCCATCTATTTAGAAGGCTTTCAGCTTGAGGAGGCGATGCCGTTAGCCAACGGCCTTTTCGGAAAGGTCCACAATCCCAAACAGGTCCTTGAAGAAATTCTAGATTGGACGGGAGGACAGCCATTTTTGACGCAAAAGCTCTGTCAGCGAATGGAGGCATTACTCCCGTCTAATCAAGAGCTAACGGTGGAGCAGATGGTCAAAACGCAGGTTCTTGAGAATTGGGAATCTCAAGATGAGCCAGTGCATTTACGAACGATTTGCGATCGCATCCTCTCTAACAAACGCAAATCCGTTCAGCTTTTGGGCCTGTATCAAAAGGTTCTAGATACCAAGGTTGCGACGAAAAGTAGCCCTGAGCAAATTGAATTGCGATTATCGGGCTTAGTCAAAGATCATCAAGGGACTCTGGAGGTCTATAACCGTATCTACGGTCAGATTTTTAATCCACAATGGATCCAAAAAACCCTCACTGAACTCCGTCCCTACGCGGCGGCCTTTGACGCTTGGGAGCAATCGCAGGGGCAAGGGGACCAGTTGTTAGCAGGGCAGGCGCTTAGACAAGCACTAAATTGGGCGGTGGGGAAAAGCCTCAGCGATCGCGACTATGACTTTATACGGCTCAGTCAGGTCAGAGCAGAGCGGGAGAAGCTGCAGCGCAACACCTTGATCCGCAACGTGCTAACGGCGGTGGGGTTAGGTGGCCTCTTGATGGGCAGCATTCTGTGGGGCAGCGATCGCTGGCAAACCGATCAAAACCAACAGGCCCTGACCACGATGGCCGGTTTACAGGAGCAAGTTGCCCAAGCAGATCGGCAAAATCGTCCAGCCGATGCTCTTTCCTACGCAATTCAATCCGGTCAACTACTCAGCAACATCGTCCAGGACGAAACCCTCGCGGCCTATCCCACCACTGCCCCCTTACTAGATCTACAGCAGCTTCTCCCTAACGAACACCAGCCCAGGTCACCCCAAGCGCAGCCTCCTTGGAACATAAAAGCGCTCCAAGAAGAGGCGATTTGGGATTTAGATATCAGCCCCGATGGCAAAAGCCTTGCTGTTTCAGGCTGGGGAAACGTAGTCAAAGTTCTACAGGCCAGCCGTCAGCAGCCACTGACTCACCCCGACTCAGAGATGATCATCAGCACCGACTTTGACCCTCAAGGGAAGCATGTCGCCACGGCGTCTCTGAGTGGCAGCGTCCGCCTTTGGTCTATCTCAGGACAGGCACTCCAACATTGGAATACCCAACAAGACGCTGTTTGGGCCACTCGCTTTAGCCCCAACGGCCAGTATCTCGCCACCGCTGGCTGGGATGGCACCGTGCGCCTTTGGGATCTTAATGGCAAGCAACGATTTCAGACCGCTAAAAAGCATAATGGCCCCGTCAAAGACATTCGCTTCAGTGCTGATGGCAAATGGCTGGTCACCGCCGGAGAAGATGGCATGATTCGACTCTGGACAGTATGCCTAGACGCTCAATGTCCGATGTCCAAGGACTCGCAACCCCTGGGCCTCTACAAGAAATGGCAAGGGCACCGAGGCTGGATTTGGAGTATTGATGTGAGTCCCGACAGTAAAGTACTCGCCTCTGCAGGGGAAGACGACATCATTCAATTCTGGGATCTCAACAGGCCGAACCGTCAACCCAAACGGTGGCGACATAATCAAGGCCGAATCACTCAAGTTCGCTTCAGCCCCGATGGTGAGTGGCTCGCGATCAGTGGCTGGGATGGAACGGTGCAGATTCGAGATCGCAACGGCAGAATTTTTACCCAATGGCAGAGCGATCGCCCCGTCACCAGTCTCAGCTTTACCCCCGATCAGCAAACCCTCTTAGCCGGAACCATCATGGGAGACATTCACCAATGGCCTATCTGGAATCTGGCTCAATTACTAGACGAAGGGTGTCGCAAGCTCATAACCCTTGATGTAAAAAGGGCTATGCAGATCTGCTCACAACAGAGCCACCAGGATTCTTTTAACGATACTGACCCACCTGCTGCTGAATAAGAGCGACATTACTGCGATCTACAAAGCTAGGCCCCGTAGAAATGATTGTATTGGGTGGACTGAAGTCATGACGCTTAATCCAGGTCAGCCACTGGACCGCCAAATAGCCTTCTAGATAGGGTTGCTGGTCAATCGCAAATAGCGTGGTCCCCTTGTCAATTTCGTTGAGAATGGTTCGACTCAGATCAAACGTCCCGTGGCTAAATGCCCCCTTTCGATCGGCGATAACCTGATAAAAAGGCACGGCGGCTTCTGGCCCTAGGGTCAAAAAGAGGTTTGTCTCAGGATTCTCAGACATATAGCGCTGCAGAATTTTCTTAGATTCGGCTGGATTGGGGGTGATTTTGACCATTTCCGCTCCCACGCCGGATTCGCTCAGTGCCTCAAAGAACCCCTGACAGCGAGCCTCAAGATTTAACGCACCGGGCTGGTGATTAATACAGGCCCCTTTTGCTGCAGACTCAGATGCTGCCAGCAACCGTTTCCCGGCCTCGAATCCCCCTTGTCTCTCATCTGCCCCAATATAGGCATGGTAGGGGATGTTGTCCTGCTCTGGTCCTGAACCTGCGTTATACGCAATCACCGGGATCTTAAATTCCGTCACTGCTTGGGTCAGAGACTCTCTGAACTTGTCTGGATCGATAACAGCAACACCAATGGCGTCCGGCTTCGTTGGGGCATTGACCGCGGACTCTATCAATTGCAACACTTCATCTGGATTAAACGTATTGGGACGGCGAATCGTCACCTCAACGCCTAAATCTTGAGCGGCATCATGGATTCCAGTCTCGACGACGCACCAAAAGTAAGCCCAGGGACAGGACGCATGTTGAATCATCGTCAAATTTAGATGATCGGTTCTGGGCTGCTCCAGGCTCTGACTTACGACAGGCGCGATTACAGAAGGGGGTACCTGTGGCCGACAGGCGACCATCAGGACCAGTAACAGACAGACCACAAGCGTTCGACGCACAAATTTGACTCTCAACATGATCTATTTGGAACAAGGAACTTAAGCATAGAGCGATTGTACCGCGCCAAAAAACACAACCTGAATAATCCAGAATATCTTTCTATGAAATACTAAATTAGCAGAAGAAATCTCATTGCTGGCAAAAAGAATTTTATAGAAAATAAGGCTAGTAAATCAAGGAAAAAGACCTGTCTCTAGCCTCTATTTTTTTAGCCAAACAGAAGTTAGAGAATAGACAAAAAAGGGAGTAGCCCACTTTTTCAGGAACCTGGAACGGCCCTCACCCCCAGCCCCTCTCCTAATGCTGGGAGAGGGGAGCCGGAGTATTTGTATTCCGAGCAGTTCTCCCCCCTCGCCCAAGTTTGAGCTGGGGATAGTGCCAGTAACCAACTCACTAACGTTACTCCCCCAACCATTGGATCCACTCCCGATCACAAAGCCTATCTATCAGAGAGATTGAGTGATGAACAACAGAAAAAGAGAGCACAATCGTTCGACATTGATTATAGCTTGCTTCTTCGCTGTACCAATGGTAGCTTATCCAATCCTTCATTATTCGACCCAGGATGACGTTATTTTTACCGTTAAAAAGACGGAGCGAATATTATCCAGGGATTCCTCTCGTTATTTAGTTCTTACGAAAGATGAGGTTTTTGAGAACACAGACTCTATACCATTTTTTAAGTTCAATTCATCTGATATTCATGGGCACATAGATGACGGAAAAACCTATCGCGCAAAAGTCTCAGGGATAAGGATTCCGCTATTTTCTTGGTACCGAAATATCATCAGCATTCAGGAGAAATCTCAATGAATCGATCTCAAGTAGTGATTAGAGCGACCTGGAATTGGCTATGGGGTATGCCGATGGATGCAGGGGGTGAAATTTCTGCTCAAATCGGTGCAGACAGCGTTGATGATCTGGCCGCATCCTTTCAAAAACTGGCTGATTCCGTTGGCTTACAAAAAGCAGCTTTAGCTGAGGCCTTTCGGCTACATGAAGAGACCGCTCAACACGTGAAATCGCTAGGTGAGCAAGCCGAACAGTTAGTCGCTGCCGGTGAAGATGACGCAGCCCTTCAAATCTTAGCAGAACAGGATGTTCTCGAAGAGTATTTGCCTCAGCTTGAAGAGCAGGTGCAGTATGCCAAACAAAATCTTGCCGAAGGGACAGCCCGAATGAAAGAAGTCCAGCTAGAGCTGAGAAAGATGCAGGCTCAGCAGAAAATGGGAGCCTCAACTATGCGGGTTACCCAGGCTTTAGAGCGAGCCAACCAAGCTGCAGGCATTGACAGTCAAGCTGCAATGCGACGCTTTGAACAATCCCAAGCAGCCATTCAACATCGCCACGTCAAAGCACAGGCTACCTCAGAGGTTCAGGGGGAATTAAAGGGAACCTCCAGAGCGATTAAAGCCCTCAATGCCCAAGATCGCTTAGCCAAGCTGAAGGCAAAACAGGCTGCAGACAATCTAGACAGAGGAGAAGAATAGTCATGACAATCCAAAGAAAAGGACTCCCTCCCATCGCCTATATCAGTGCTGCGCTAGTGGTCAGTGGAACTGGATATTTTGGCCTTAATCTGATCAATCTGAGCGAAAGTGCCCCCCTCGCTCAGGTTCAGGTCTACGGCAATGAAAAAAGACAACTGACGGTGCTTGGCGATACGTTTTCCGGTTATAGCACGCTCAGGGCTAGTCCCTTTGCTGCGAAGGTCACTAAAGCAGATTTGGGGATTCGATATCAAGATGAATTTGATCAAGCTGCCAGGGCAAAAGCGCTCGGCGGTAGAGCTGACATTATTGTGACGACGCTAGACCAGTATCTCAAGCACCAGCCTAAGGGCCGGATCGTAGGCTTGATTGACAAGACAGTGGGCGCTGATGCGGTGGTCCTCAACACCCGACAATATCCAGGCCTAAAGGGTTTAGATGATGTTGCTAAGGTGAAGGCCTCTAGTACTACACCGCTAAAGCTGGTTTATGCTGCGGGAACCCCCAGCGAGTATCTAGCGAAGTTGCTAGACCTCAAGTTTGAGGGGTTGAGTCTGTCTGACTTTGAGGTTGTAGAGGTGGAGGAGTCCACTCAGGCTTATGAGTTGTTGAGGTCAGATGATGGGGTTGCGATCGCAATTCTCTGGGAACCCTTCGTTTCCAAAGCCCGCCAACAGGGCAACACGGTGGTTCTTTCTAGCAGCGACGTCCCCAACGCCATCATTGACGTGATTGTCGCCAGCGATCAGCTCATCAAAAATCGCCCCGAAGACCTGAGCCAGTTCTTGACGCTCTACTATCAGCACACCGACCAGCTCATTCGTGATTCCGGTGCCCTCAGCCAACAGATCGGCAAAGACGGAGATCTTTCCATCGATGACGCCACTTCAGTTGCCAATGGTATCGATTTTTTTACCGCCCTAGAGTCAAACCAGTGGATGAATTCTGGAACATTAGAGCAGCGGATTGAGACCACTTCCGCTGTCCTCTCGGTCACCGGAGAAGTAACCGGCATCATCGAGAGTTCTCAAACCCTTTACACCCGTGATTTTATTGCTCAGGCCGTGAAAAATACCAAGCAGATTGTCGCATCTATCTCAGCCACTGACCCAGAACTGGCGAAGGTGCTGCAGGGCCAGAAGTCCTCAACCACTAAGGCAAAGGTTACCCCACAACAGATTCAGGCCGCACCGAAGGTGGGCAACTTCAAAGTCAGAGGTGAGGTCAAGTTTGCGACGGGTTCTGCTTCGCTCACAAAAGAAGGCCAATCCACCCTCACGGCCCTCGCCAAAGAGATCAACGAATTTAATCCTGTCACCATTGCCGTCAACGTTGTGGGACACACCTCCAAGACAGGTTCCACCGCCACAAATCAAGTCTTGAGCCAGCAGCGGGCGCAGATCGTGGCAAATTATCTCCGTTCTAGCGGTGTAAAGCCTCATCTTGTGGCAGAAGGCAAAGGCTTTTCGGCCCCTCTATCAGGCATTGATCCCGCTAGCCCCGCGCAACAGCGCACAGAGATACAGCTCAGACGAGTCGGGGGGTAGCTGTCATGGCAGAATCTTTACGTCAGGCTTACCAACACTTTGGCGGTATGAAGCAGTCTGAGGTGCCTTGGCTGGTGTGGCTCTTAGAAAATCCAGATAGCCCCCTAGCCCTGGCTGGAGCCATTCCGTTAAAAGAACATGACTACCTGCATATCTTGCTCAATCGAGGGAAATCCCCAGACGACGAGGCCTTCATTATTGGTTTCACAATGGGGAACGATATCCGCCTCAACAGGCTGCACCTATGGATATTCAAGCTAGCCGCTCGTTTTCTGTACCCGATAGACTATCGGCTAACGTCAAAGCAGCTAGAGAACTTCGATGTTGGCCTGCAACTCGGAGACAAACTGCCCATTAAAAATCTCTGTCGCCTTGATTATTCATCCATTGAGAACTGGAGCATAGACCGAGTGAGAGCGGTTCTAAGCCTTGATCAGATAATGTCTCTCCCCTATTAGAACAGATGCTCAAGGTTCCTGAGAAAGTCCCCTTCTCCTAACTTTGATGGCACAGATACAGCCTTTACAACGGAGCCTCAGCTAATTTCCAGCGTAAAACCGGGTAGTATACCCTCGCCCGATAGAGTCGCTGGCAGCTCTATTGAATTGACGTCGTGACCTGCTCGATAAATTTCAACGTTCATATCTTGGGGGTTAATCAGCCAACCTAGCCTTAAGCCACTGTCTAAATATTCTTGCATCTTGTTTTGTATAGGTCTGAGGCGATCGCTTTCTGATCGCAGCTCAATCACGAAGTCAGGGCAGATCGGCGGAAATCTTTTGCGCTGATCTGGTGTTAACGCATTCCAGCGTTCTAGCTTTATCCAAGCCGCATCGGGAGAGCGATCGCCCCCTCTAGGCAGCTTAAAAACTGTAGAGGAGCTAAAGACTTTACCCAATCGCGTCTGACGGTTCCAGATATTCAAATCGGTAATATAGTCCGCCTCTCGTTCGCCACTCTCACCACCGACTGGAGGCATAATGATTAGATCTCCTGCGGGGCTGCGCTCCATTGCTACATCTGCATTCGCTATGCATAGCTTATAAAACTGCTCGTGGGTCAGCTCCTCAGTTAAAGGCTCTAGATTGAGACTGATTGCAGTCATCGAATTTATTGGTGTTGGATTGATGTGCTTTGGCTGATGGTGGATAAGAAAACCATCACACCGCTTCTCCATTCTAGGCGTTTGTCACTCTAAGGATGTTGCCAACCTCCAAGCGAAAAAGCAAGCTCCTCCTACGCTGAGAAATATTTGGCAATGGGATGATAGGTAATAATCGCCGTTGTCGATTGCTCAGGATGAAGCTGCTCACTTTCGTCCATCGTCAGATTAATCCGCTCAGTTTCTAGTAAGTTGAGCTGGGTGATCTGATCCTGCATATTGGGGCAAGCCGGGTAGCCAAAGCTATAGCGAGAACCTTGGTAACGCTGGGCCAACATATCTCGAATATTGTCCGGTTCAGACTCACCAAACCCTAACTCCTGCCGGATGCGAGCGTGGGTCCACTCAGCCAAAGCCTCCGCCGTTTGGACTGCAAGGCCATTGAAATATAGATAATCGGTATATTCATCAGCCGCAAAAAGCTTCTGAGCATATTCAGAGGCAATCTCGCCCACCGTCACCGCCTGCATCGGGAAGACATCAAAGTGACCTTGAGCCTGATCCTTGGGCAAGAAAAAGTCCGCAATACACAACCTACGGAGAGATCCCTGACGCGGAAATTCAATAGTCGCAACGGGTTCAAGACCATCAGGACTGCCACCTTCTTGAGCTACCTGCGGATCGTAAATGAGCAGCGTGTTCCCTTCTGATAGGCATGGGAAATAACCGTAGACTGCTTGAGGATGGAGCAAATTCTCAGACACCACCTTCTGCTTCCAGCTCTCTAGAATCGGATAGGCTTTTGCTGCTAACATTGCGTCATAGTCTTCCCGTGATTGCTCTTTGGGCTTACGGAACTGCCATTGTCCTGCGATCAGTGCCTGCAAATCGAGGTACCAAAATAACTCTTCAAGGGAAACATCTGTCGGCTGGATGACGCGAGTGCCCCAGAACGGCGGCGTAGGGCGCTCAATGTCAATTTCAACGGCTTCCGAACGGCGGGTATCCACTGGTGCATCATTGGCCTTTGCAGGCTTCTCCTTCGGGAGTGCCTGGGCTGCGAGAGGCACCTCATCCTCTTCATCGAGGAATCCTTTGAGGTTGTCCCAGTTACCTGCGGTTTTGGCAGGCATCAGTTTTTCCATGAAGTGCAGGTCAGCAAAGGCATCTTTGCCGTAGATAACGCGACCGTTGTAGGCTCCCTGGCAGTCTTGATAGACGAATTTCTGGGTCAGGGCCGCGCCGCCCAAAATAATCGGCACATCAATACCTTTCTCATTAAAGGTGTCAAGGTTGTCCTTCATAAAGGCGGTGGATTTCACCAGTAGCCCACTCATTGCAATACAGTCTGCGCCATGTTCTCGATAGGCGGCGATGATGTTGTCCACAGACTGCTTAATACCGAGATTGATCACGGTATAGCCGTTGTTGGACAGAATGATATCGACAAGGTTCTTGCCAATATCGTGAACGTCGCCCTTCACCGTGGCAATGATTACCGTTCCTTTCGTGCTGGCGGTGTCTTCTTTATCCATGAACGGTTCTAGAAAGGCCACCGCTGCTTTCATAGTTTGGGCCGACTGAAGCACGAAGGGAAGCTGCATTTGACCGGAGCCAAACAGTTCACCAACCACTTTCATGCCGTTGAGCAAGAAAGTGTTGATAATCTCTAGGGGCGGATACTGCTCTAGAGCTTTCTTGAGCTGGTCCTCTAGCCCAATGCGTTCGCCGTCAATGATGTGGTTTTTGAGCCGTTCTTCGATGGGGAGGCTTTCGTCAACGCTGCGATCGCGTTTCGTCGTCTTCCCTTCAAACAAGGTCGTTAGCTTCGTGAGTGGGTCATAGGAACAAACCTCACCATCAAACTGACGGCGGTCATAGATTAGATCGAGGCAAACCTGTTTGTGTTCTTCCTCAATTTTGGCAAGGGGCAAAATCTTACTGGCGCTGACAATGGCCGCATCCATGCCCACCGCCATCGCCTCATTAAGGAACACTGAGTTCAAAGTGACCCGTGCCGCTGGATTAAGGCCAAAGGAGACATTGGAGACCCCCAGGATAATGTGACAGCCCGGTAAGTTCTCTCGAATTTTCTGAATGGCCTCCACGGAAGCCTTGCCGTTCTCACGATCTTCTTCAATTCCGGTGGAAACCGGTAGCGCTAGAGGGTCAAAAAAGATTTCGTAAGCAGGAATGCCGTATTCAACGGCGGCTCTGTAGGCCCGTTGGGCAATCTCAAATTTCTTGTCAGCGGTTCGAGCCATCCCATCTTCGTCAATGGTACCGATCACGACACCTGCGCCGTATTGCTTGGCAAGTTCTAGCACCTTAAAGAAGCGCTCTTCGCCATCTTCGTAGTTCGTAGAGTTGAGGATACATTTGCCGCCTGCGACCTTCAGCCCCGCTTCCATCTTGGTCCACTCGGTTGAGTCGAGCATTAGGGGCAGTGAGACGGTGTTGACCAGCCGGGAAGCCAGCTCTTTCATGTCTTTTTCGCCGTCGCGACCCACGTAGTCTACGTTAACGTCGAGGATGTGAGCGCCTTCTTTGACTTGCGATCGCGCCAGCCCCACTAACCCATCCCAATCTTCATCATTGAGCAGCGTCCGACATTTCTTAGACCCACTGGCATTGAGTCGCTCCCCCACAATCAAAAATGAATTGTCCTGCTCATAGGACTGGGGACTCATAATGGAGGCCGCAGCAGGGATATGAGGCAGCGGACTATAAGGAGGAAAGTCGTATCGAGAGCCAATTTCACGAACTTTTGGTTTGAGATCCTGGGCCATTTCAGCAAGCTGAGCGATATGCTCTGGGCGAGTTCCACAACACCCGCCAATCACCTGCACACCGAGATCTTCGATAAAGTGCATGAGCGCCATCCGCAACTCCATCGGCGTTAATCGATAGTGAGCGACCCCATCTACATTCTCTGGCAACCCCGCATTGGGAATACAAGACACCACGAATGGAGAATATTCAGCTAAATGTTTAATGTGCTCCTTCATCAACTCTGGCCCCGTAGCGCAGTTGAGTCCCAAAATGTCGATGGGGAAAGGCTCAAGAATCGTTAAAGCTGCAGCCATATCTGACCCTGACAGCATGGTGCCAAAGTCTTCCATTGTCACAGACACCATCAAAGGGCGACGATCTCCATTGCGAGCAAAGACCGCCTCAATACCCATCAGTGCCGCCTTGATTTGCAGCACATCCATGCAGGTCTCTACCAAGAACAGATCAACCCCACCATCGTAAAGACCGCTAGCTTGCTCTTCATAAGCGGCACTGAGCGTATCAAAATCAATTGCTCCAATACTGGGCAGCTTGGTCCCTGGCCCCATTGAACCGGCCACAAATCGAGGCTTTTCTGATGTTGAGAACTCGGCTGCAACAGACTTGGCTAGCTCTGCTGCCATTTTGTTGAGTTCATAGGCGCGATCGCCCAAATCGTATTCTGCCAACGTTATCGATGTGGCCCCAAAGGTATCGGTCTCAACCACATTGGCACCGGCCTTGAAAAAGTTGCGATGCACCGTTGCCACCGCTTCAGGTTTCGTTTCAACGAGGTACTCATTGCAGCCTTCATACTCAGCCCCACCAAAATCAGCCGCCGTCAGATTTTGGTCCTGTAGAGAGGTTCCCATCGCCCCATCAAAAACAATCACAGGTCGTTGAGGACTATGCAGATATTCAAGAAAAGGGCTAGTCATATTACAGCGGCAAGGATTAAAGAATAAGTCTAAGCAGCAAATACTACTTAGGATACTGACCTATTGTGTCAAGTTTCAGAAGTGTGTTCCAGTTTTAGCGAAGGCAAAAAGGGAGAGTAGCGCTGTGGATAGTGTGAGTACAATGGTTAAGCCAAGCAGGAAATATCTAGCGCAAAGCCTTACAGTGCAATGAGTTCGGCATTCTAAATTACAATAAATAATCAGAATGATAGCAAAGTCTTATCAATCAGAGGCTCCATCACACATGGAGAAGCATTAATCATCAAGAGAGCATTGCACAAAAAGTCTTTCAGAGTCAGTGTCACAGAACACCCCATTCACGGTTTGATCTATCTGGCATAGTCGTAGTAGAGTGCAGTGCTAACCCATAAAAGTCTTTAGAAAATCCGTATATACACTGGATCAGACCCTTATGATATCGGGGAAAGTTAGGTTAGGGTCGTTTTTAACGCAGCCAAATATCGCATTTTACAATAGGGACTACCTATCCTTAAACTTGTCTAAATGCATCAAGCAAGGTAACTTAACATAAGTCTTCTATGTGCTTGACTGGCTCACTCGTCCTATTTCGGGTCAACTTCTGATTAAAGAAGTCTAAGAGTCATGAAGCCAGGATACATAGAACTACTAAGAGCTTTTAGGAGGTCTTCATTGAAACGAGAAATTCCGCAGAGGGCTGATATGCAGCACTTAAATGCTGACCGCATTGGGTCTAAATTAGATAGCGGTTGTCAAAGCCACTCAACTTCTCGTCGTAGAACTCGTTCTACAGCGTTGGGCCTTGCGATGACCCTGGCAACTGCCGGTGTTTTGGCGGTTCAAGGTCAGGCAAAGGCTGCCTTTCAGCCCTTGCAAGGCAATAGTGTTGTCAATGTAGCCCCTTTTGATGGGGTAGAATCACCACAGGCCGAAGCTTTATCTGCACCGACGCCGTTGCTATCTCCTGCTGACTTAGTTGCCCTAGATGGCGGCAGCATTGCAACGCCAGCGAAGATGTCTCCGCTCAAAAAAGCCAAGAAAATGGCTGAACTAGATATCGACATTTCTCGAACCGTTATTCCTAACCACGATCAGTCTGCTTTAGCCAGTGCAGGTGCCGTCGTCCATAAAGTTCAGTCTGGCGAAACCCTCGATCAGATTTCTGCTCGCTATGACGTTGCTCCTGAAGATATCCTCAAGGTGAATGGCATTGGTGATGCCGATGAGCTTGGTGATAATGCTGTTCTTCGCATTCCGGCTCATCAAAATCAAACGGATACACCAAAGATTAGCCTCAAGACTGAACGTCATCACATAGAAGATGATATTCAACTTGATGAGCCAGAATTAACGGCAAAACTTCTTGAAGATGAAGCAGAGGCCAAGATTGATGGGCCTGAGCTGAGTATTCCCATCGCGACACGAGCGACGTTTCCTCAGATTCCTACTCTAGTTCTTCCTCCTCTATCGTCGGTGGATACCTATCTTCCTGATGAGATGCAGACAGGCAAGTTTAGCTATATCATGCCTGCCAAGGGTGTCTTAACATCTGGCTATGGCCCTCGCTGGGGTCGAATGCACCGAGGCATTGATATTGCGGCCCCTATTGGCACAACCGTCGTTGCATCAGCGCCCGGTGTGATTAAAAGCGCTGGCTGGAATAGTGGCGGCTACGGTAATCTTGTTGAAGTTCGCCATCCAGACGGTAGTATCACGCGGTATGCCCACAATAATCGCATCACTAGCCGATCCGGCCAAGTCGTCAGACAGGGCGAAAAGATCGCTGAGATGGGTACGACAGGCCGCAGTACTGGTTCCCATACACACTTTGAGATTCGTCCTGCTGGTAAAGGTGCGGTGAATCCGATGGGGCTTCTTAATCGAGGTTAACGGTACGCCACATTAAAATATCTGTTATTAAGAGAGAGGGAGCATTGAATGTTTCCTCTCTTTTTGTTTCAGGATGGATAGGGTTGCTAGTGACGTGAATGATTTGAAGTCGATGCCTTCTGCTCTCGCTTTGGTCGCACAGGGCCAGGGGAGCTGCCGCGCTACTCCCTCCTGGAAAGTCAAGCTTTTATATGATGGCGCTTGTCCTCTATGCGTGCGAGAAGTGAACTTTTTATCTCGACGGGATGCGGGACGCGGTTTAGTCGCCTTTGTTGATATTGCTGCTGATGATTATCGTCCTGAAGATAATGGCGATATTGACTTCGAGACGGCAATGGGACGCATCCACGCCATTGCCGCAGACGGTACCGTTCTTAGAAATGTTGAAGTTTTTCGAACGATCTACTCGATTCTGGGGATGGGATGGGTTTATGCTGCCACACAGTGGCCTATTATTGGCCCCCTTGTTGATCAGGTCTACGCGCTCTGGGCTGACTGGCGTTTGGCCCTCACAGGACGGCCTAACCTTGCCACCGTCATCGCGCAGCGAGAGCAACATCTAGGGCGATGCCGACTTGATCAGTCAACACTGGCTAGAAAGCAATAACAGGTTTCTCCTCAATGATTTTTTAAACATCTTGAGTGAGACTTAGGTGACGCTAAGCACTATCGTCAAGATGCCTGTAACCAAGCCAGGGTCGTACCTGGATAAAAGTGATTCAAAATCTGTTGATAGTTGAGCTGGTTGTAAGCTAGATCTCTCGCACTATTCTGGCTCATGCCATAGCCTTTATGGACCGTGCTGACGAGATGTTCTGTCGATGCGTATAGCGTTTCGACAACACCACCTTGATAAGACACCAGTAGCCCCTGAGTACTGTTGACGGCTTGATGAGTTGTGTTTGCTTCGGTTTCAACCCCTCGATAGGCTTGCCATCGGGGAGTATCGCCGAGGTCGTAGTAAGGGCTAGCGCGATTGCTAGAGAGCCGTGCGAGGGCATAGGAGCGGGCGGCGATGGCTTGGGCCTTTAGGGCTTCGAGGGGCCAAGAGGCTGACATCTCAGCTCCAACCACGCTGTAGAGATAGGATTCTAAATCTAGGTGATTGACGGTCACAAGGCGCTGTTGATCCAAAACAATCTGGATGCTGCCTCGGTACCAGCGACCATTCACGGCAACAAGCCCTTCTGCGCTGGGTTTGATCCAAATCTCGTTAGGGAATGACAGATTGCCGACGTTGAGGTTTGAGGAGCCAGGTTGAATGAGTGTAGAGGTTTGTGCAGGCAATGCAGAGATTTGATTGCCTTGGGCATCCATGATGACGGCAGCAGTAGAGCTGCTGAGTTGGACTTGAGTGGTGGCGTTGGTAATGCCAATCCGAATAGGAACCGTTGCTAAGGATTTAGGTGGGACCGGCAAGGCTGGTGGAGGTGATGAAGCCGGTGATGATGGCGCTGGTAGGCTAGGGCTGGGTTTAGGTGCCGGTGTCGATGGGGTCGATTCTCTATTGGAGATAACGGTCGTGGGCGCAGTCGGCTGAGACTGATCTCGGCTCTCTGGCAGAGAAAGCAAATCTGGGTTCACTTGCGCAACTTCAGTCTGGGTTGGGAGAGAAACAGTAGAACCAATCGTGGGCTGTAGATGCGAGGATGCAGAGCTACACAATAGGGGAAGACTCAGCAGAATTGCTCGAAGGAGACCCATGCGCGACTGGGGTACTGGCCTGAATTGTTCTGTTGAAGCTGGGGATAAATACCGAGGAGAGAACCGGTCGAGGGATTGTGACATTTAATTTTGCCGTTATTGCTCAACGAGTGCAGCGTTGACTTGCGACTGTTCTGATGAAGAGCGCGAGATGCTTTTACATAGAGTGCCCCTTTTGATCGTCGCAAAGAGCTGTAACGAGTAGCCTAATTTTTTTGAGCAAAGATTAAGTTCATCCCAGAATGTTAGAAAGTGCGATCGCACAAAGATAAAGTATTGGTCGGACAGAAATTTTGAGGATCTAACGGAATGGGTGAGCGCAAGCGAATTGGCATCCTAACCAGCGGTGGCGATTGTGCAGGGCTTAACCCTGTGATCCGGGCGGTGGTGCTCCGGGCCGCAGATACTTATGGCTGGGAGGTTTTAGGCATTCGTCAGGCCACCCACGGGTTAATGTCAGACCCGCCCCAAGCCGTCGTTTTAGATCCCAAGGATATGGGCCGTTTGCTAACGGCGGGTGGGACGATGCTGGGGACTACGAATAAAGGCAATCCCTTTGCGTTCCCGATGCCAGACGGGTCACTGGAGGACCGTTCTGAGGAGATTATTCGGGGTTATCATCAGTTAGGGCTAGACGCCATCATTGGTGTGGGTGGCGACGGCAGTATGGCGATTCTACGCAAGCTAGCCCAGCAGGGCAACTGGAATTTGGTGGGCATTCCTAAAACAATTGATAACGATGTGGGCGTCACAGAGCGATCAGTGGGCTTTGATACGGCGGTCAATATTGCCACTGAAGCCCTAGATCGTTTACATTTCACAGCAGCCAGCCACAGTCGCGTGATTATTTTAGAAGTAATGGGTCGTGATGCGGGACACATTGCTATCAGTTCGGCCATTGCTGGCGGGGCTAATATCGCTTTAATTCCTGAAATTCCCTATAACATCGATAAAGTCTGCGCCAAACTCAAGGAGCGCCAAGAGAAGGGGCAAACCTACTCTCTAATTGTGGTGGCAGAGGCAGTGAAGTCTGTCGGTGGCAGTACGATTACCATTACCGATGGCATGGGGGAGTGCCGTTTGGGTGGCGTCGGCCAATATCTGTCTGAGCAAATCTGCAGTCGTCAGGTGGCTGAAACTCGGGTCACGGTGCTGGGTCACGTTCAGCGCGGCGGAATGCCGTCGCCGCTGGATCGGTTAATTGGTTCTGCCTTTGGCGTGGGAGCGGTTGATCTGATTGCGGCTGGAGAATTTGACCGGATTGTGACTTGGCAGAATCGTAAGGTGATGAGCGTGCCGATCTCCGATGCGATCTCACATTATAGAGCTGTGGATCCCTATGGCACTCTGGTCAAAACCGCTAGGGGATTGGGGATTTACTTGGGAGATTAATGGTCTTAGTGACCGCTGCGCTTCACATAAGTGCTGGAGCGCCAGTGAGATATTATCTTTTTCATTTCAACACTCAAAAAGACGAGTCCCCCTAAGCCTAGGCTAACGCCTAAGTCCGTTGCGGATAGCGGCACTGTTTTAAACATGTGCTGTAGTGAAGGAACATAGATGACCAAAAGTTGGCAGACAAAGGTGACCACAACCGCCAACAACGCAGGTTTATTGGAAAATAGGCCAATTTTGAATAGGGAATCTCGGTCAGAGCGAACGGCTTGGGCAATGCTAATACGAGAAAAAGCCAAGGTACAAAACACCATCGTTTGCCAGCTTTCTAGCCCCAAAGTCCAATAGCGATAGCCCACTGCCAACAGGACAACACCTAAGAATAGGCCGATCCAGATGATGCCCTTGCCCACGCCGCGCCCAAAGATACTCTCGTGGGGTTTATAGGGCGCACGGTGCATAATGTTGCGCTCTGCCGGTTCTACACTTAGTGATAGGGCCAAAATACCGTCAGCTAACAGGTTTATCCACAAGATCTGCAGCGGCAGCAGCGGTAATGGCATCCCCAGAAAAGGGGCAAACAGAATCACCCACAGTTCGCCAAGATTCCCCGTTAGTGTGTATTGGATAAACTTCCGAATATTGTCATAGATAACCCGGCCTTCGCGGGTTGCAGCCACAATCGTACTGAAGTTGTCATCGAGTAGCACAATGTCTGAGGCATCCTTGGCAACATCCGTACCCGTGATGCCCATTGAGATACCAATATCCGCTTGTTTCAGGGCTGGGGCATCGTTCACCCCGTCCCCGGTCATCGCGGCAATGTGCCCAGAACACTGGAGGGCATGGACAATATCAAGCTTATGTTGGGGGGCAACCCGGGCATAAACCGATACCCGAGTGACAGCGTCGCATAGCTCTGAGTCGGTTAAGCGATCTAAGTCTTGCCCCGTTAACAGCTCGCCGTTGGAGTCAATGCCCAAATCTGAGGCAATATGTTGAGCCGTTAAAGGATGATCGCCGGTAATCATAACGGGTCGGATTCCTGCAGTTTTGCAGGTTTGGACGGCTGCATAGACATCTGCACGAATCGGATCGATCATGCCCACCAATCCAACAAAAATCAGATGTTGTTCAACGGTGGAGAGGTCCTCTGGAACTGTTTTCAGAGATTGATACGCTACGCCTAAAAGCCGCATTCCTTCTTGAGCAAGTTGATCATGGGTTTTAAGGATGAGATGCGATCTCATCTCTGTCATCGGTTCAATGCGATCGGCCTCCCAAACCCAATCTGAGACCTTGAGCAGCTGATCCACCGCGCCCTTACAGAAAACAAGGGTCTGGCAATGATCCGGGACTTGGGCAAAGGCCAATGTTTCAGCCAACGGTCCCACCATTGGCTGGTCTGCTGCAATGTGATGCAAAGTGGTCATGCACTTTCGCTCTGAATCAAAGGGAACTTCTTTGATGCGGGGCAGCAGTTGTTCACAGTCAGCTTTACTGAACCCCGCCTGAGCCGCCGCCACCACCAGCGCCCCTTCCGTTGGATCACCAATGATGCTCAAGCCTTGGGGTGCATTGTCATCTAGATTGAGGGCGGCATCGTTACACAGCGTCCCGCCCATGAGGAGGAGCTTCAGCGCAGGCTGATCTTGAAGGTAGGAGGCCGTTCCGCTGGGCGAGATCAGAGAACGGTGCTGATCTGGCCCTAAATCAGTGCGTTGCCCTGCTGCCACGAAAGACCTAACGGTCATTTGATTCTCGGTGAGGGTGCCGGTCTTATCGGTACAGATCACCGTCACCGAGCCGAGGGTTTCGACTGCGGGTAGTTTACGAATGAGCGCCCGCTGCTTCAGCATGCGCTGGGCACCCAGAGACAACGAGATGGTGACCACTGCCGGTAAACCTTCGGGGACTGCCGCTACGCCCAAGCTGACGGCAATCATAAACATGTCTTGAATTTCTTCGCCCCGCAGGAGGCCGAGGCCAAAGACAATGAGGACCGTGATGAGAATTGCGATCGCAAGTTTGCGCCCCAACTGATCGAGCCGTTTTTGCAGGTGAGTGGGTTCAGCTTTGACTGACTGAATTGCAGACGCGATTTGCCCCAATTCCGTCGCCATGCCCGTTGCGGTGATCAGCACTTCACCGCGACCGTAGGTGACCATCGTGCCCATGTAGACCATGTTGAGCCGGTCACCGAGGGGCAAGTCACCTTCGGCTAGCGCATGGGCAACTTTATCCACGGCAGCAGATTCCCCCGTGAGAGAGGCTTCTTGGATGCGAAGATTAGCGCTCTCTAAAATGCGGCCATCGGCGGGGACTAAGTTGCCAGACTCTAGCAGCACAACGTCTCCAGAAACCAGCTCCCGAGAAGATAACTCAGCCACCTGTCCCGCTCGTCTGACCCTCACGGTGGGCACAGCCAGTCTGCGGAGAGATGCGATCGCCTGTTCCGCCTGATACTCCTGTTTAAAGCCCAGCAGCGCATTGAAAACAACAATGGTAAAAATGGCAATCGAGTCCTGAATATCACCTAGAAAAGCCGATAAAATGGCCGCCACAATCAAAATCAGCACCATTGTGGCTGTGAGCTGTTCTCGCAGAATCACCCAGGGGTTCTTGGTGGCCTGCTCAACTAACTCATTGGCACCCTGCCGAGCGAGGCGATGCTGCGCTTCGTCTTGACTCAAGCCTGCAGCAACAGTGCCAAACTTGTCTAAGACGTCTGTGGGGCTAAGTTGATACCAGGTGCTCATGTTGGGAATTTCAGGGGTGCGATCGCATTACCTCTAGCGTACATAGGGATATGCTGTTAGCGCCGGAGTTTGCAGCCTCGGACTTAAGATTGCATTGTTACTTTACTAAACCCGAACGCAGCGCCCTCACTGCGGCTTCGGTGAGATCGCTGGGGCAGAGCTTACTCAAAATATTACGCACGTGGGTTTTCACCGTCCCGAGGCTGAGAAACATGGTTTCTGCGATCGCAGTATTGCTGTGCCCCCCCACAATCAGCTCCAGCACTTCAAGTTCACGGGCGGTGAGAGGCGAGACTTGCAGGAGTTCAGCTTGGTCTGAATCTAAGCCTTGAATTTTGACATCCTGCTCGGGGGGAACTGCAGCCAGAAGCTGTCCCTGTCGCACCTGTGCGAGGACAATACTTGCGATCTTCAGGATCAATCCAGGAATGGCCCTCAGCCGTGGTGAGCACCACCTCAAACAGCAGCTCTATGCCCGTATCTTTAACACAGTAGGAATCAGCCCCCGCTGCGAATGCCGCTAATACCTCTATCTCCTCATCGTGCATCGTCAAGATTAAAGTGTGGGTTTGGGGCGACGCCCGCTGTTCGCGAAACTTCCGCACCAGCTTGATGCCATCAAAGTCAGGTAGCCCAATGTCGATAATGGCAACATCCGGCTGTTGGGTCAGGAGTAGCTCTAGTCCTTCGGCTCCCGTTGCGGCCTCGCCCACGACTTCAACAGCCAGTTGTCTTTGAAAGGGCATTTCAGGGAAGTCATCGTTACTCAGGTAGCGGCCTAGGCCTGAATTTGGTTCGTCAGATTATAGAAGCTCACCAAGGAAACGTTACCGTCGCCTCAGAACTCGGCCAGGGCAGCACATTTACGATTCGTCTACCCGTCTGCTCATCTCAGCAAGCTTGAAGCGAAGGTTGCCCACTAGTGCTGTTGGCCCTGCCTAAACTCTCTCAAGGCCTGGACGTGATTGTCTAGCTCAATACAATGAACCAGCAGATCAATATTAAGGTGGGGTAAGGTTTCTGATTGAGTCAGTTCTTCATAACACTGCTCTCTCAGCCCGTAGATAGACAGCTTTTGCTTTTCCCAGAACCACACTTCAGGAATTTGTAAACGCTGATAGGCTTTCAGTTTATCAATCCCGCCGCTGGTGACGACAATCTCAATCGCAAGATCAGGGAGGTCACGCCCACGACCCAATTCGTAGGACTTATCGGCTTCGCGTTTAACCCGACCCTCTTCACTTTCAAGGGTCATGGATTCAGTGGGGGTGAAGTCGATTCCTGCCTGCTCTAGGTAGGCTTCTAGAAGGGCACCAATCCGTCCTTTAATCGTTTCATGTTGTCTTCCAGGCATTTTTCTGATTTCTAAGATCCCGTCTAAGTAAGAGAGCCGAATCCCTGGGCGCATCAGCAGTTGTTCTGTGAGCTTGAATTCTCTCCAGGTCAGGTCATCAATGAGGATCGGTTCGTCTAGCCGTTCTAAGGTAAGAGCCATGGTGATCTAATCTATGTGGGGGCGTTGGTTGAATCGCTCAAATGTTGGTTGAGAATAGACCTTAGGGCATCTTTACCCATCAATGCGATCTCGCTTTTATCTTTTCATCATAGCGGTAGTTATTAGACCATAAAAGTAAAAGCAATGGGCTGGCGGTTGAAATTTTTGGGGTGCTGAAAGAGCGGCTGTATGCGTTTCTAGAGTAAGGCGGAGCATTCGTTTTCACCTATCAACCAACTCTGCAGCAGGCCCCGCCTCAAGCCACATCAGATATGCTGGAGCTAGTTAACCAGACCATCGTGCGTACTCAAGCCAGAGTCCCTGCTTTAGAACGCAGCATCCAGAACGTCAAAATCAAATGGAATCTGTGATGAATCCACAACCTCGCATCCCTGACCCGGAACGTTCAGCCCAAGAGTGTCATCTGCCATAGGCAAAAACCATGATTGCCATTCCCAACTACATCAGTCCAGAAGAATATCTCGAAATCGAACGACACAGTGACATTCGCCATGAATATCGACGGGGGCTGGTCTATGCAATGGCTGGTGGTACCGATAATCACGATCGCATCATCTTCAACTTTCTGAAAATAATTGATAATCATCTTGGCGATGCAACCCGCTGCCGATTTTACTCCGGTAACGTCAAGGTTAACTATCGAGATGAGTATTATTACTATCCTGATGCCTTCGTTACCTGTGACCCGCTAGATCGTAATAACCGCTATATTAAGCACTCTCCAAAGCTGATTGCTGAAGTTCTTTCATCCAGCACAAAAGCCTTTGACATGGGGGAAAAGTTTGCAGACTATCAACAGATTTCAGCATTAGAAGACTATATTCTTATCTCTCAAGAAACGCAGCGGGTTGAATGCCGATGTCGTGCCTCTACAACTACTTGGGAAACCATTGTCTATGAAACGGGTGATCGTGTTATTCTCAAAAGTATCGGTTTAGAATTTGCGATCGTAGACCTATATCGTGGTCTCGACGACTAAGGGACAGGGTGTTCGATTCACCTACTCGGCTTCGGCAAAAGGTGTATGTAGGGCAAATAATTGCCATAGTGGTGTAGCTCTTCACGTCAATTTTAACGGGGACTTTAATCATCATCGTCCTTAACTAAATCACCCTCTAAAATCCCCTGCAGCCCAGTCATGGGCAGCCCTACTTCAACGCCATAGCGCGTGATCTTCAGTTCTCGGAGTGATTTTTCAAAGTCACTAAGGCGCTTCTTAATGACGCCTATGCTTTTACGAAGCTCGACTTTGCCATCTTCATGGCGATCAAGGTAGCGCAGCAGAATAAGGTTATCGGCCAAATAGGTAAAGCTATCATCGGTGCCTTTTTCATCTTCATCTAGCAGCGGTGTTTCGTTGATTAGAATGACAGCGACGCCCATATTTGATAAGTATTTGCACAGCGCATGGAGATGGCTAAGAAAATCTTCTCCCTGCATTGATAGGTTATACCCCGCCACGCTATCGATCATGACGATGCGAACTTCGTTGTCTTCGACCTCATGGCGAACAAGGCTAGAAAACTCATCGGGGGTGTACTGCAGCGGCTCAATTTTCTTGATCGCCAGCGCTCCCTGCTCTGTCATCACGCGGACCGGAATTTTTAGGTTCTCAGAGCGGCGCAGAATGATCTCAACTTCTTCTTCAAAGGTGTAAACCACCGATCGCTCAGCTCGACTGGCCGCTTCCTTCATAAACTGCAGACCAATGGTGGTTTTGCCCACACCGCTTGGTCTCCTCAGCAGCGTCACCATGCCCCGCTCAATGCCGCCCCTCAGCATTTTGTCAAAGGCGGGAATGCCCGATGGAATCGGTTCAGGATCGAAGTCACGCTTATAGGTTGCCGGGAGTAGCTTCGGAAATACGTTCATTCCCATCGATCCCAGGCGAATAGAATGCTTCCCGGCCTGAAAGGCGGAGCTGCGAAATTTAGTCACGCTGTCTGTGCGGCGGGTAGGGGTAATTTCGAGATGAATGACGCCATCGCTCATAAACTGCAGATCATCATCAGGAATATCAGGGGTACTTTCAGAGGTAAAAATAACGGTGGCACCCTGCTCAAGCATAAAGCGGCTGAAGGCCAATACCTGTTTGCGAAACTGAAAGGCGTCGGCGGTAATGTAGCGAAACTGGGTCATGGAATCAACAAAGATGCGATCTGGCTTTTGGGACAGCACCTGATCGACAATCTGCTGGGTAATCGGATCTTTCTCAACTTCAGCGGGACTGAAGAAATCATAGGTTTGAATGTCGGTGAAGAAAGTGGAGTTAGGGCTAAGATCTAAGCACTGGACTGACGTTAGATCTAACCCTATATCTTCCGCGCTGCCGAGAATCTGTTCGCCGGGTTCGCCAAAGGTAATCAGCAGTGAGGACTCAGTTGGCTCAGCGGTCAAGTAATGCAGACCCAACGTCGTTTTGCCCGTACCAGGACCACCGCGCACCAGATAGGCCCGGTTGGTGATCAGTCCCCCATTGAGAATATGATCTAAACCCTCAATTCCGGTTGAAATACGAGACTTAGCCGGTTGCTGCTTAGCTTTGGTTGCTTTTACCACGCTGACTCTGAACTCTCTGTTAAGGTAATTGTCTCTTGATAAGGAGCATACCAAGGGTTTGCTGCTATTCTGATGGTGCTATGACATTGTAGGAACTGTCCGCCAAAAGGGATCTAGGTATGGCCCGCATTCTGCTGTTGTTTGCTCGCTCAGCCAATAGCGATTTCGTGTCGGATCGCTTGTCTCAGCACCATGATGTTGTCATTGGTGTACCCGAAAATCTGGAACTAGCGCTGCAGCAACTCGCTCAACCGTTTGACCTTTGTATTGTCGATGGACAGACCCTAGAGCAGCTTTGGCAGCCGATCCAAGACCGTAGAGAGCTTGAGGCACCGGTACTGCTGCCTTTTTTACTGATCGTCGCTCGGGAGAAGCTGGGCTTGATTAATCGCCAGTTGTGGCAGGTGATTGAAGAGGTGGTGAGCGCTCCCATTGAAACGGCTGAGCTGCAGGCACGGGTTGAAATTTTGCTGCGGACTCGCCAGTATTCACTAGATTTAAAGCAGTCTAATCTTCAGCTTCAGGTGGCCAATGCTGAACTGACCGAAATCAACCGTCTCAAGTCGCAGTTTGTGTCGATGGCCTCCCATGAGTTTCGTAATCCTCTGATGACGATCAGTGGCTATCTGCAACTGTTGGAGAATCCTAATGATCGCATCTCATCGGAGAAAAACAGGCGTTTTTTCAGTATATCCGCACGTCGCTACACCGCCTGATTACGCTGGTGGACGATATTTTAGTAATGGGTCGAGTCGGGGTGGGCAAGCTGTCCTTTGAGCCAGCATCGCTAGATCTA
>JBHJNL010000154.1:0-25136 GCA_050330855.1 Thermosynechococcaceae cyanobacterium
TAAAGCGGGACACTTTAGTGTGGGTCTTATCTAACGAAAATGGCTGAAGCGCTTACTCTATCAGGCAAAAGCTAAAATCCATGCGGGGCAAGCTGTCCCGCCTTAAGTTGGTACCCCAATCCACGAGCGATCTTTGAGAAAGGTATATGGTATGCCCTCCAAGAAAACGGCATTCCTTGCGGGAAGTCGGACCCACTCAACGTAGCAAAAAATACATATCAATTAAACGAAGATTGGGCGCAGGGTCGGAGACCACACAGAGCTGCGATAGCTGTTGTGAGCTTTTTGCGGATGGTAGTGGGTGCAAGCCAAAGTAAGCGAGCAAGGCTCATTGACTATTTTTTTTATCGATTGTGGAAGTATGCACAGGAGGTGAATGCGTATGAACTTGTTCGTATCGACTCTATTCAACAATCAAGACTTGGCCTAGGGAACCAACTTATTCGCTTTACGCTTGCGTATCCAGAGTCAGGTCAATTGCCTCAATATCTTGTCTCGCAACTCCTTAAAGCTCTTTTTAAGAATTCTCATATTAGGGTTATGGGAGGAGACGAAAGTGTTTTTGGTACCAACACAACATCGAAGAAACCTGCTGATATATGGCTAGAAGAGCAGAATGTAACAACCAATCTCTACGAAGTGACTGTCAAGGAAGTTTCTCGCAAAAGGCTCGACGACAGTATTGACGCGATTGAAGTAACAGGGCATCTAAATTGCTCGGTAACATTTATCTGCAGAATACCGGAAGACGTTACGGAGTGGAACTTGTCAAACTCACATGTAGTCTATCGTGGCAAGCATTTTGAATTTATAGACTATCATTCATTTTGCTTAGCCATCTTTGCTTTGCTTTCTGAGAAGGAGCTTATGAATATTATCAAGAATGTGTCGCAGCTCGTTGGTGATAAGGATATATCACTCAGAACAAAAGCAGGGTGGAATCTATTCTTTGGGGCGAGAACGTAGCAGAGCATAGCACTTAGATTTAGGTTGCTCGAAAAATGACGAAAGTAGTGAAAAAACTGCCATCGCCAGGACTCTGATTTGTTAGACCTCAAAGGCTTGATCGAGATCGTTGCCACCAGCGCTGCACAATAGCCGGTAGCGTTACCCGACAGCGATAAACTTTGCCGCTAACGTCATTCGTAGCAGAAGAGACCATTTCAATAACGGTAGATTGAATTTTCTCGATTGGTGTCGTAAACAAAGACAATGCAAAATTTAAACCCTTGAGACGCTGAGCAGCTTCATCCGTGAGTGGCTCGATCTTCGTCATAAGATCGGTCGCCACTAGACCGGGCCGCAAGCCGAGAATAGAAATCCCGGTGTGCTTGTATTCCTCTGCCATCACTAGCGTGAACCGCCGCACTGCAGCTTTTGAGGTGGCATAGGCGCTCATATAGCCGTATTTATCTACCCAACTATCCTGATCGCCTGCGCCAAACACATTGATGATTTTGCCCTGATTGCGCTCTAGCATGTGCCTGAGCGCCACCGTCGTTCCATGATAGGTACCGTAGAGATTCGTTTGAACGACTGACTTCCAGCGCTCTACCGGAATGTCGAGGGTCTGAGCATAGGGACTCGCAATTCCGGCATTGTTAATCCAGATATCAATCTGCCCAAACCGTTCGATGGTTTTTGCCGCTAGCTGCTCTACCTGTTCTAGAGAAGTAACATCGCAGGTTATACCGATGACTGTAGCGGTCGATAGTTCTGAAAGCTGCTGACAGGTTTCCTTAGTCTCTAATCGAGACGAAACAACAACATTAGCGCCTGCTGCTGCAAGTGCCTGAGCCATGATTAGACCGATTCCACGGGTACTGCCGGTGATGACTGCAGTGCGATCTTGCAGTGGATGTGAATCAGCCATAGGTTTAAGAGTCAGTCAAACTTGTCGGGATGGCCTTCAAAATAGAGAAAGCTATAGTGAAGACATCCCTCCTCACTAGCGTATATGGTTACGACTCCCTTCACCTTTACCCAACAGATTCGCCCGGAGGTTCAGTCTTTACAGGCTAATCTTGTGAACTGGCGTCGCGACCTCCATCAGCGTCCTGAGCTGGGGTTTGAAGAATTTCGCACCGCAGAGGTCGTGTCCCAAAAGTTATCGGAATGGGGGATCGAGCATCAAACGGGTGTTGCAAAAACTGGAATTGTGGCGACTATTGAGGGGCATCATCCGGGGCCAGTGTTAGCGATTCGGGCCGATATGGATGCGCTGCCGGTGCAGGAGGCTAATCAAGTTCCCTATCGTTCTCAACACGATGGCAAAATGCACGCCTGTGGTCATGATGGACATGTTGCGATCGCACTCGGCACCGCCTACCACCTGTCTCAACACCGTCATCAGCTCAAGGGCACCGTTAAGCTCATCTTTCAACCCGCCGAAGAATCACCTGGCGGGGCCAAACCCATGATTGCAGCCGGGGCGCTCCAAAATCCTGACGTAGATGCCATTATCGGCCTGCATCTCTGGAATAATCTGCCCCTCGGCACCGTCGGCGTTCGTAGTGGCCCTTTAATGGCAGCGGTGGAACTCTTTGAATGTCACATTCAGGGCAAAGGCGGTCACGGAGCCATGCCCCATCAAACCGTCGACTCAGTGGTGGTAACCGCTCAGATTGTGACCGCGCTGCAGACCATCGTGTCCCGAACCCTGAACCCCCTCGATTCTGCCGTCGTCACCGTGGGCGAACTCCATGCCGGGTCTGCCAATAACGTGATCGCTGACTCTGCCCGCATGACCGGAACGGTGCGTTATTTCAATCCTGAACTAGAGGCTGTGATTGGTAAGCGTGTTGAAGATATTATTGCTGGGGTCTGCCAGAGTCATGGTGCGACCTATCACCTTAATTATTATCCTCTATACCCAGCGGTGATTAACGATGCCAATATGGCAGAGCTAGTCCGGTCAGTGGCCCAGACCGTGATTGAAACCCCAGCGGGCGTGGTTCCTGAGTGTCAGACGATGGGGGGCGAAGATATGTCTTACTTCTTGCAAGAAGTTCCGGGCTGCTATTTCTTTTTAGGAGCTGCCAACAAAGAACTGGGCCTAGCGTATCCTCACCATCACCCTCGCTTTGACTTCGATGAAACCGCCCTGGGCATGGGGGTTGAAATCTTTCTGCGCTGCATCGAGACGTTTAATCGTGAAAGGACTTAATTGAAAATGGTTCAAGCACTTCAGAAATCACTGACCACTCATTTGCCCCCTGACAATCGTCATGCCGTAGTTATTTTGATTCATGGACTGATGCGCTCAGCGAGATCGCTCCATAAACTCCGTAAAACCTTAGTCAAATACAATTTTGCGGTGATTGGTCTTGACTATCCCTCTAGATCCGCTCCGATCGCTCAACTTGCAGAAGAGAACATCCCTAAAGCGCTCCAGGCAGCCAATGAGATAGATAGCAGCCTACCCGTTCATTTTGTCACTCACTCGATGGGGGCTATCTTGTTACGGTCTTATCTGCAGCACCACCCTCACCTCAACGTGGGTCGCACCGTTATGATCGCGCCGCCCAATCAAGGCAGCGAAGTGGTGGATAAACTCAAGGGGGTTCCAGGATTTCGCCTTATGAATGGGGCTGCTGGCTTTGAACTGGGTACCGATTCGAGCAGTGTGCCCCTCAGTCTGGGGCCGGTCACCTATGAGGTGGGGGGCATTGCTGGCGTTAAGCCTGTTAACCTACTGCTCTCGCAACTATTACCCAAACCCAACGATGGCAAAGTCTCGCTAGAGAGTACCAAAGTTGAAGGAATGAGCGATCTTTGGGTAGTGGATGCCTCCCATACATTTATTGTGAATCGCCCAGACGTTCTTGAGCAAACCCTGACCTTTCTCAAGCAAGGACAGTTTAAGCACCCGCTATAACTGTCCTTATCCGCTGCGCTGCCACAGGGGAGAGATCCGCTGAGGTCATAAACACCATCGGACTCGATGCCAACAGCGGTGCAGAGGTAATCGCCGGAATATAATTTTGCCCTGGAAAAAGCTGGTCCAGTGTAAGTAGTTGGAGATAATTAAACGTTGCCCTGAAGCCCAGAAAGCCATGCTGCGTCGTGATCGGGATGTTGATTAGTTTGAAGAATCTACTTAGTACAGAGAGCAATCCGTATCACTGATTACAGTCTATCAAGCCCCCTAACCGAAGGCTGATTATAGGTTGGGTTGATGAATCGCGTAGCGATGAATATCAAAATACTGATCATCCTTGAGCACTTCCGCCTTATGAATACCCTCTAGGTGGTACGCGCACTTTTCTAAAACTCGCATGGAGGCAATATTCATGGATAACACTGGGGCATATAACTTCCGATAGCCCAGAGAAAAGGCATAGTCCGTCATCTCTTGAACCGCTGCAGTCGCAATGCCTTTCCCCCAGTACGCTGCACCGACCCAGTAGCCAATCGTAGCAACATGTCGCCGCCACCCAGTTTGAGACATGATGCCAATGCTGCCGACAAACAGACCTTGATCTTCAATGACTTTGGTCACGCCCCCCTTATCTTTACAGCCAATATTGATCCACCAGGCTGCATCTGCTCGTGTATAGGGATAGGGGAATGTATCGACAAGATATCGGGAAACCTCTTTGTTGTTGGCTAGCTCTAGCAGCCTTTCGACATCGGTGGTGGTGTAGTCTCTCAGACTAATCATGATTTTTCGCTAGACACTATTAATTCTCTAGTTATAGATCGCCATCGGCTTTTTTCAACAAGGCTGGCCCGTCTTCGTGGTTCCTATACTCTGTCAGCTCTATGCTGTCAGTCAGATCAGTAAGGATGAGATCGCACCCCTACCAAAACCAGCATCTCCCATCCAGTGATTTCGGCACGCATCGATTCGGCCTACCATGAGAGTCTGAACTCATAGATTACTCACAACATGGACCGCTCTCAATCACCTGTCACTGAAGCCCCGGCTCACATTAGTGACCTCTTTGATCAATGGGCCAGCACTGACCGCGCTCAGCAGATGGCGATCGGCCATCAACCCCTGATCGAAGCTCTTTTGACAGACCTTGCCCCCACGATCAATCCCCAAGCATCGCTTTTAGATCTGGGCTGCGGGACTGGCGCTTTTCTGGCTCAAGCGGCGACGGCAGGGTTTACCTGCACCTGCGGTATTGACGCCGCTGCCAAAATGATTGCCACCGCTCAAGCCAACGCTCCCCATGCTGAACTACAGATCGGCAACTTTGCTGATTTGCAATGGCCCGCATTGAGCTTCAGCCATGTGATCACCATAGAGGCGCTTTACTACTGCGCCCAGCCGCTCAAAGCTCTGCAAGAAGTCACTAGAGTTTTAAGACCTAGAGGGCGTTTTGATCTAATCATCGACTATTACCAAGATTCGAGTGGTACGTCATCGTGGCCCGAAGGTCTGGGCTTTGACATCACCTGCTTATCTGCCACGCAGTGGACCGCTCTCGCAACCGAAGCTGGTTTAAGGTCTTCCCAGACTCGACGTATTCTCCGCCCCCAGGCCGAGTCAGACCGCAAGAACTGGAAGCCTTCGGTGTGGTTCCCTACCGCAGAAAGCTATCTTGCTTACCTAAAGGATGGTGCCCTGTGGATAACTGGCTATCTCCCAGACGAGTCAGAATAATCGCTTTAGACCCGTTCTAGAAACGGTGGGCTGCAATATTCATTACCATGATTGAAGGTCTTTTCATTTCTTCTGCAAACTGTGACGATCGCACCCACCCCACCGGATAGCACCATCCAAAGCCGCAAGGCCGATCACCTCCGTATCTGTTTAGATGACAAGGTGCAGTGCCAAGAGATTACAACGGGGCTAGAGCGATATCGGTTTACTCACACCTGTTTACCCGAACTTGATGCCCAAGAGATTCAACTCAACACCTCCTTTTTAGGACAATCCTTAAAGACGCCGCTTCTGATCTCTTCGATGACAGGGGGCACTGAACTAGCCCACATCATCAATGCTCGACTGGCAACGGTGGCACAGACCTATGGGTTAGCAATGGGGGTCGGGTCGCAGCGGGTCGCGGTGGAGCAGCCCCAGTTGTCAGGGACGTTTGAGGTGCGATCGCATGCCCCTGATATCCCTCTCTATGCAAACTTAGGGGTCGTCCAGCTCAACTATGGCTATGGCCTATCTGAATGCCAGCGGGTCATTGACGCTTTGCAAGCGGATGCTTTGATCCTGCACATCAACCCCCTCCAAGAATGCGTCCAAAGCCGGGGCGATACGAACTTCAAAGGCTTGTTTGCCAAGATTGCAGATCTTTGTGTGGCTTTACCTGTCCCCGTGATTGCCAAAGAAGTCGGGAACGGTATTTCTGCCGCCATGACGACTCGACTACTAGAGGCAGGCGTCACCGCCATTGACGTGGCAGGTGCTGGGGGCACCTCTTGGGCCAAGGTTGAAGGCGAACGGGCTGAAGACTTGCGGCAGCGACGCTTGGGGCAAACCTTTTCCGATTGGGGCATGCCCACAGCAGATTGTCTTGTAGATATTCGTCAGATCCATGCAACGGTGCCTTTGATTGCGTCGGGTGGGTTGCGGAATGGGTTGGATATTGCCAAGGCGATCGCACTGGGCGCTGATCTTGCAGGCATGGCCTATCCCTTTTTGAAAGCGGCCCACGATTCAGAAGAAGCCCTACATTCTCTGGTAGAGATTTTGCTTGCAGAACTGCAGACGGTACTTTTATGTACAGGGAACCGAACATTGGCAGAGCTACAGCAGTCTAACTGCCTTATTCGGCATCCATCACATCAATAAAGCACCCGGATCTAGCGCTAAAAATGCAGACCAAACTGGATTAGGATCCCACTGCTCAAGCATCGGAGAATGAGCGGCTAAGTCACTCAAAACGAAGAACTGACTTGTAACGTAAAATGGAACACCAAGGGCACCAACCAAAAACCGATTAAAAGGTTATGACTAGCACACCAATAACCACCACAGCCGCAACCAGAACAGGCAGTCAGGCCTCTCAGCAACTGTATGAGACTGACTTTGTTGAGTGGGCCGATCAGGCTACAGCACTACTGAAACAGGGTCGTTTTAGTGAGCTGGATATTGAGAACCTGATTGAAGAGGTGGAGGATTTGGGAAATAGGCACAGGGACGCGCTGGAAAGCCAACTGACGCGACTGCTGATGCACCTGCTCAAATGGCAGTATCAACCAGATAAACGTTCTGGTAGCTGGCGTGGTTCTATCCGAGAAGCCAGAAAACAGATGAGAAGACTGCTGCGGAACTATCCCTCACTTAAGAATCACCTCATCAAGACGTTTGACCTCTGTTACCAAGATGCAGTTGAAGATGCTGCAGATGAAACCGAGCTTCCGCTAGAGATGTTTCCTGTGGAGTGCTCCTATACAGTGGAGCAGGCGCTAGATAGCAAATTTTTGCCGTGATATCTCCCGTCGGTCGTGCTTCGCAACTATCGCATGCCCTTATCAACAGGTAACCCCTTGGCTCGCCACCCTTTCATGTGGCCGGTCAATTGCAAAATGGGTTTGTATCCAGCCGTCGTTAGGGTGGTGTTGGCGATCGCAGCCCTTACCCCCGTCTCGCAATACACCACGATAGGCTGTCCCTTCGCCACCGGTAGTTCACTCAAGCGCTGGGGCAACTGACGATACTCAATATGAATGGCCCCCGGCACATGTCCTGCCTCATACTCACTATTAGAACGGACATCTAAGATAGTGGGTGCAGACTGAGCCTCAATTTGTTCATACAGTGCCGTTGGAGAAATTGGCTGATTAGAGGCAATCAGGCTGCGGCTTACGCTCCCGATGACCACCAAAATAATCAGGGCTATAGACAGCAACTGACGTCTCATCGGGCACCTTCATCTATTCTCTCAAGCCTGGGTGAGGTTCTTGATCAGGACCTCACCCATTTCTTTGCAGCCCACTAAGGTGGTACCCGGTGATTGAATATCAACCGTACGATAACCCTGCTCTAGCACCGCTAACACGGCTTTCTCAAGCAGGTCAGCAGCGTGGGGTTGGTTGAGGCCGTAGCGAAGCATCATGGCTGCGCTCAGCACCTGCGCCAGGGGGTTCGCCAAATCTTGACCAGCAATATCTGGGGCAGACCCATGCACCGGCTCAAAAACGCCCGGACCAGCAGCACCGAGGCTAGCGGAGGGCAACATGCCAATACTGCCGGTGAGCATAGCGGCAATATCAGAGAGAATATCGCCAAATAGGTTGCTGGTGACAATGGTGTCAAACTGCTTGGGCGCACGCACAAGCTGCATGGCGGCGTTATCGACATAGAGATGAGATAGCTCTACCTCGGGGTAGTCTGCAGAAAGAGCGATGATGCGATCGCGCCAAAGCTGCGATACTTCTAGCACATTGGCTTTATCCACAGAACAGAGCTTGCCGCCACGCTTTTGAGCCGTCTCAAACGCCACTCGACCAATGCGATCGATCTCGGCTTCGGTGTAGGCCATCGTATTAACGCCGCGCTTCAGGCCCGTTTCGGTTTCAAACACACCCTTGGGCTTGCCGAAATACACGCCGCCGGTGAGTTCGCGCACCACCATAATATCGACACCTTCTACCAGCTCTCGCTTCAGGCTAGAGGCATCAATGAGCTGGGGCAGAATCTGTGCGGGGCGTAGATTTGCAAACAGTTCGAGTCCGGCCCGGAGGCCCAGTAGACCCGTTTCAGGGCGCAGATCACGCGGCAGAGAGTCCCACTTATAACCGCCAATGGCCGCTAACAGCACTGCATCACTGTGCCGGCAAACTTGCAATGTTTCTTCTGGGAGGGGACCACCGGTAGCATCGATGGCGGCTCCGCCGATTAGCGCTTCTTTGAACTCAAAGGTGAGATCGGTCTGTGCACCCACTGTGTTGAGGGCGGTGGTTGCGATCGCAATGATTTCTGGCCCAATGCCATCGCCAGGGAGCAGCGTAATGTGGTAAGTCTGACTCATAGAGATTCAAAATAACTCGCCCCCTATCTTAACTGGGAATTGGGGCTAGCAGATGGGGCGCACCACCAATGAGAAATGATTGGGCAACGCTCCAAACTTACCGCCCTGCGTTCAGCACTGTTGCCGCCGTCAGGTTCAGCTCCGGGAATATCAGAGAAGCGATCTCGTTATTCTCGGTGAAATCTTGAAACTGATAGGCCCCAGCAATCAAACGGCCAACCTTTACCAGCGCACGATCTGGATCAATGATCCAGTATTCAGGAATGCCAATCTCTGCATATTCAGCGGGCTTTTCAACATAATCTCGATTGTGCGATCGCTGGTCTTCCTTACTATTAGAAACCACCTCCATCACTAGCCGGGGAATGGGCGATCCAGCTCTCAGGAGTTTCCCATCCGCCACAATTGCCCTCTCTGATTGATCGCTATGGACAATCAAATCCGGCTGCCGTGCGGTGGCCCTCGTTGAACTAACGCCAATCTGATGCCCAATGGCTAAACGAGAATAGGGGCAGCCCATTTCTTGCAGGAAATAGGCAAGGAGGAAGACAGCAATATTTACATTGAACGGATTTTCAGCACCCATCTCGACTAATACCCCATCCACCAATTCGTAGCGGGTATCGGTACCGTCGTCATAGATCAGATACTCCTCAAGGCTCATGCGTTTCTGCGTAGCGACAGTCATGGGGACACCTCCATTTTTTCACCTAGGTGCCTCCATTCTAAAGGAGACCGCATCTATACTTTTCTCAAAGAGGCGATCTCACTAACGATGCTCGGTCAGCCACACCTCTTAAATCAGACAAATTTAAAACATCGAGCCATGCTTCACGAAGACTTTCGAGCCTACTGTTTAATCAGCACGTCCCTGGCTCTTGAACGACCGCAGTCAAATCTTTGACTAACTGTTTGAAGCGATCAGGCTCTAACACCGGATGACTGGCCCTGACCTGACCACAGCGATCGACAACCATCGCCCGATTCGAGTGGGCAATATCTCCCGTTGCAGTCGTCTGCTGAGCGGAATCGTTATCCCCCATCACCATCTGAGCATTGGGTTCCACAATGAGATGAAAACCATCCACCAGCAGCGTTCTGATCTGATCGCGATCTCCAGTGAGAAAGGCCCAGTCCTGTGGGTTCTCCGCCTTGAATTTCTGTGCGTAGGTCTGCAAGACCGCAGGACTATCTCGTTCTGGGTCTACCGTAAATGAAACCAATCGAACTGAATCGCCCAGTAACGCTGAAGCAACAAGGGCATCTCTAAGCGCTGCAATCTGCCGCGTAATCAGCGGACACACATCGGGACAGCTTGTATAAATGAAGCTAGCAACCCACACTTGACCACGTAAATCCTGTCGCTGAAGTTGGTGTTGAGTTTGGTCCGTGAGCGTGAAGTCAGGCACCGCCCACAGCTCTGGAAGGGCCTGAGAGGTGCTCACCACTAGGGGGATAGCCTCCTCTAACTGAGCCAAGGCTGGAGAGCCGATTCCGATGAATGTTATCAGAACACCAATAATGAGGGAACTAATCCACCACAGCCGAGTCTTACTCACCATTCAACCCAATATAAATCCAACCGATATTCATTGATTTCAAAAGCAAGATTGCATTAAATTTATCTAGACAAGGTTACAGTCTCTTAAAGCTCCATTAGGAGCGTTTAACTGTCTTAATTAGCCATTCAACTCAGTGTGCGTATGTCAAGTCAACAATGGTATCGGTTCGGGTGCATCAGCGCTTGTGTGTTTTTAATCGGCGCAGCCTCCACTGGCTTGCAGCAGCCAGCAACAGCCTCTAGTACTAGCTTAACGGTTAAAGTTAACGGTTTCCGCAGCCAAAAAGGCCAGCTCTGCCTGAGTCTTTTTTCTAGAGCACAAGGTTTCCCGACCAGCGGTGCCGGAGCTGCTCAGGCTAGGTGTCTAAAGGCCAACGCTCCTCAGATTACATTTCAGAACCTGAAGGCCGGGAGCTATGCCGTTGCCGTCTTCCATGATGCCAATGGGGACGGTGTACTCAATCGCAATCAGATTGGCATCCCTACGGAAGGATTTGGCTTTTCCCGTAATCCTCGTATTCTGACAGGTCCGCCTCGATTTTCTGATTCGTCGGTCTTTCTGGCTGGCCCCGGTCAAAATATTAATATCAAGCTCAACTACATGTTGTAAGAACTACATGTTGTAAGAGAGTTGTAAGAGATTAGTGGTCCATCTTGACGTCAGGCCAACGAATGTCTGCCCATAGGGGCGCTTCGGCATCTTTCTTTGAGAGAACGGGCAACGCTGTGGGCCACTCAATACCGACGGTGGGGTCATTCCAGCGGAGGCTGTATTCGTCTTGAGGGGCATAAAAGTCTGTGCACTTATAGGTGAATACGGCCATCTCACTCGTGACACAAAATCCATGGGCAAACCCAGGTGGAATATACATTTGCCAATGATTTTGATCCGATAACACCTGACCAAACCATTGACCGAGGGTGGGTGATCCTGGTCGAAGATCAACGCAGACATCGAAAACGGCACCAACGGCGACGCTCACCAATTTCCCTTGGGGGTGCTGAGCTTGGTAGTGGAGGCCACGGAGTATGTCTTTTGTAGAGCAAGATAGATTATCTTGGACGAACGTCTCATTGATACCCGCCTCACGGTAGCGCTCAACTTGATAGGACTCAAAAAAAAGTCCGCGCTCATCTTGATAAATTTTCGGCTCAAAAATCAGAACTCCGGGCAGGGGCGTTTCTCTAACGTACATTGAGGGTCATCTCTGGACGGTAAGGCGTTCGAGCTTGATCCTACAGTACTGGCAAGACGTTAAGGTTTTAGGCGAGAAGGGTATGATCAGGCTGTTGTGGTGAGGGTGCTCAATGCTAGCTCGGGTCTGGAGTGCAGCCTTAATTGGAATAGATGCGATCGCAGTTGGCGTTGAGGTCGATGTAGCCGGCGGTCTACCAGGCACCGTCATTGTGGGCCTGCCGGATGCTGCCGTTCAAGAATCAAAAGAAAGAGTGAAAGCTGCCCTCCGTAATGCGGGGTTTGCCTTCCCGATGCGGCGCATTGTTATTAATCTCACCCCGGCTGATCTCCGTAAAGAAGGTCCCAGCTTTGATCTGCCCATCAGCGTCGGTATTTTAGCCGCCTCCGATCAAGTCGATCCGCAGCTTCTCGGTGATGTGTTGTTTTTGGGTGAGGTGTCCCTTGATGGTTCGCTTAGACCCGTGACCGGCGTTCTGCCCATTGCTGCCGCCGCCAAGAAGATGGGCTATATGGGTTTAGTGGTGCCCTTGGCGAATGCGAATGAAGCCTCTGTCGTTGAAGGGTTAGATGTCTATGGCTTTGAACATCTCTCTGAGGTCAGTGCCTTTCTCAATCAACCCGACGGGTATACGCCCGTCAAAGAAAAAGCTCCCGCTCCGCAGTATCATACTCACCGCCCCAAACTGGATCTCAAAGATGTAAAGGGACAATCCCATGCCCGTCGTGCCTTAGAAATAGCGGCGGCGGGCGGTCATAATCTTGTGTTCGTAGGGCCACCCGGTAGCGGTAAAACAATGTTGGCCCGCAGACTGCCCGGAATATTGCCCCCCCTTGCTTTTAACGAAGCGCTGGCTGTCTCTAAAATTCATTCCGTGGCGGGGTTATTGAAGGATCGGGGAACTTTGGTGCGCGATCGCCCCTTTCGCAGTCCCCACCATTCCGCCTCTGGCCCTGCGCTGGTAGGGGGCGGTAGCTATCCCAGACCAGGAGAAATTTCACTGGCCCACCACGGCGTTCTTTTTTTAGATGAACTGACGGAATTTAAGCGAGACGTACTGGAATTTCTGCGTCAGCCCCTAGAAGATGGGTTTGTTAGTATATCTAGGGCCAGACAGTCAGTGACCTTTCCAGCACAGTTTACGCTGGTGGCAAGTACGAATCCCTGTCCCTGTGGTTATTATGCCGACCCGATCCAGGCCTGTACCTGCACGCCTCGGCAGCGCGAGAATTATTGGGCCAAGCTTTCTGGCCCCCTCATGGATCGCATTGATTTGCAGGTCGCCGTCAACAGACTGAAGCCCACTGAAATTACCCAACAGGCAATGGGCGAAGCTACAGAACCGGTGCGGGTAAGGGTACAAAAAGCCCGTGATTTGGCCCAGGTTCGCTTTCAAGACGAACAAAAGCTGCACTGCAACGCCCAGATGCAGAGTACCCATCTGCGAAAATGGTGCGCCCTTGATGATGCCACTCGCCAGCTTTTGGAAGCAGCCATAAACCGCTTGGCCCTGTCTGCTCGAGGCACTGATCGCATTCTCAAGGTGGCCCGCACGATTGCGGATTTAGCCGCATCGTCAGACCTGCAAACGCCCCACGTTGCAGAAGCGATTCAATATCGCACCATTGATCGTTTGCAATAGGGCTGCACCGCATTCCAGTCCTGCCCTTTTGTCAGTACACTACGAAAGAACTACAGGAAGATATTAGCGCTATGCCCGAGGCAAAAATTGGCATTATTGGCGGCAGCGGCCTCTATAAGATGGAGGCGCTCACCGAAGTCGAAGAGATCAAAATCGAGACGCCCTTTGGCGACCCATCCGACGCCTTTATCATGGGCACACTGGCCGGAACCCAAGTTGTCTTTTTAGCCCGCCACGGACGCAATCACCACTTACTCCCCTCAGAGCTACCCTTTCGAGCCAATATCTATGCGATGAAAAGCCTAGGGGTTGAATATTTGCTCTCAGCCTCAGCCGTAGGGTCTCTGCAGGCAGAAGCCAAACCCCTCGATATGGTGGTGCCCGACCAGTTTATTGATCGCACTAAAAATCGCGATGCAACCTTCTTTGGGGATGGCATTGTGGCCCATATTGGGTTTGGCGATCCCATTTGTCCGGCATTGGCGGGAGTGCTAGGAGATGCGATCGCATCCCTCGATCTCCCCGATGTCACCCTGCACCGCAGCGGCACCTACGTCTGCATGGAAGGGCCAGCCTTTTCGACAAAGGCTGAATCAAACCTCTATCGAAGCTGGGGCGGCACCGTGATTGGCATGACCAACCTTACCGAAGCCAAATTAGCGCGAGAAGCCGAAATTGCCTATGCAACCCTGGCACTGGTAACAGACTACGACTGCTGGCACTCTGAACATGACAGCGTCACCGTAGAGATGATTATCGGCAACCTGCATCTCAATGCTAAAAATGCTCAGCTCGTCATTCAGTCCACCGTCGAACGGCTTAGCAAGACTCCGCTCGAATCGAAAGCCCATCGAGCTTTAAAGAGCGCCATCTTTACACCCCTTGATCAAGTTCCAGAGGCAACTAAGCACAAACTTGAGGCACTCCTGAAAAAGTATCTATGAAATTGATCCACACCCACGGCACACGGGCGGCGAGACTCCAGCATTTTGTCGGTGATGTTGGCACCTCGCAGCCCCAACGCCTCTAGAATATTGATCAATCAACCTGTGAGCTAGGATAGACAAACGTCCCTCGTAGATGAGAAAGGTGCCAGGAATAGTAAGGGAGCCACACCATGACGATATTGAACAATCCAGATACTTTTGAGGCACAGGTACTAAAACGCTTGAAGTCCTTTGAAGGACGTTTTGATAAGATCGACACTGGCATCACGATCACCAATGAACGAATCTCAACTTACTGGGAAGCCTCAAAGCTGCTGGTCAATTTAGCCTTTGGCTTGATTGCAACCGCTGTCCTAGGCATCCTGGTTCGAGTGGCTGTTGGTGGCTGATCTGTCGCTAGAAAATGCATTAGTTTTCACCGTTGACCCTGAGCTATGGCAAGAGAAAATTCGCGGTTTTCTAAGGACCAGCCAGTCCTAGAATAGATGAGAGTATCGATTCCAGCAGAAGCCTATGCCTTGGTTTGTCAAAATTGAAAAAGGAATCGTCGATAAACAGACTTTTGACCGCTACGTGCCAGCTCACCTCGACTATGTGCAATCTCTCGTCGATAAAGGTCACAAAGCAATAACCGGATACTGGCGCAATAACGCGGGTGGTATGCTTCTTTTCGAGGCAGACTCTTTAGCCGTAGCAGAAGACCTAGTTAAGCAAGATCCCCTCATTGAGAACTGCTGCGTTGACTATGATCTGCACGAATGGGTCCAAGTCAGTACGTCATCCAAAAACACCAAAAGCTAATATCCACATTGCCCAACAAGCAGCCCCAGTTGAAAGCATCTAGTCCGTCTAGGTATGTGAAATAGAACGACCGTTGTTTTTTATTTTTTAGGGGATAAATACATGATCATATTGCGCCCCTCGCGTTTGGGCCGCTGCTGTACATCACCAAATTCTTCGAGATCAGTGGCAAGCTTTTTCAGCAAGGCTTCAGCCAGATGAGCATGTTGAATCTCACGCCCCCTAAAGGTTACCGTCGCTTTTACCTTATCGCCTGACTTTAAAAAACGCTCAGCATTATTGCGACGGACATTGTAGTCATGCTTCTCAATTTTGTAGCGCATCTTGACTTCTTTAACGTCAACGGTATGCTGTTTTTTACGCGCTTCTCGCGCTTTTTTCTCCTGCTCAAACTTAAACTTCCCATAGTCCATAATTCGGCATACGGGCGGATCCGCCTTATCACTGACTAAAACGAGATCTAAATCTTTCTCCTCCGCTAGCTCACGGGCGTCTGAGGTTTCCATGACTCCCAACTGCCCACCATCGGTGTCTATCACACGCACCTTGGGGAAGCTTAGATTTTCATTAATATTGGGAAGATTTTGTTGAGATCTTTTTTTGGGAGCAGCCACAGGCGTTAAGGATGACCGAAACAGTGGGTAAAACTTACAGAAAAAGCTGTGCGAGACGAGGCACATTCCCAAACTAGCAGATTCAATTCCTAAATAACATCTTTCCCAGCAATCTGTTACCGATGCTTACAGAGGGTATTCAGGTCGGCAACGCTATGGCTGTTCACGAACAGAGTCTTGGCGAAGTAGATAGTCTAGGATGCGATCTAAACGCTCAATCGCTGCACCTGTTGAAGCTTGATTTTCCTGAAGTCTAGGGATAATCGTACTGGTGAGCTGACCCACACTTTCTGCTAAGGACTGCTGACTTTCGAGTAATGCTCTCTGATTTTCAATGAGGGTGCGCTGGGAGTCAGCCATTGCTCCAATATGAGTAATTACCTGATCGACTTGGCCTACTAAGCGCTCCATTTGACCAGCGGTTCCATCAATACGTTGGGTCAAATGCTGCAGTGACTTGGCAAAGTCAAGCTGCGCTTGGGTCACAACTTCTAGGGTCAAGTCAACACGATCTAAGCGGGTCAGGTCAGTCTCAGTCATAGGGTCGAGGTTGCATCTAAAAGAGAGTGGTGGTGCTGTCGACGCTCTAGATCAGGATCTTGAATAAAGGGCTGTGCAGCTAAGGCTTCAATATAGGTCGGCGGCAGCCGATGTGAAATTGCGCCCTGAACCACAAGGTCTCGATACCAGCAGTAGGGCATCAATCCTAGCTCAGTTTGAATCGCTTGGTAAGTTAGAATTTTTCTCTCCCCCAGAGAAGATTGAACGGTGACTCGACAATGTTCATAGCCGATACCCAAGCTTTCAGCTTTGTTGAGGGAGCCGAGTTCGTCAGGGTGCATCTGATGCACGACGCCATACACTCGATCATCCCGGTGATGCTCAAGCGTTCCTTTGCCGGATCCGTCTTTGCCGATTTTATGAAAGGTGAGTTGATGATCAGTTATGTAGCCCGTTGCCACCGCAACGGCTGATGGTACTCGCTGCTGAAGGCGTGCCGTTAACATATTTGAACCATAGGCAAAATACAGCAGTTGAGTTAGCCTCGTTTAGTCTGAGGTCGCCCGATCTGCAGGCTGAAACCACTCTTGTAGACAGCGGCTGTTAAGAGACTGAGATGACGCACTCAATTGAGATCGCTGTAGTTTTAAGGTTGCCATCAAATCAGGTCCAGCCTCTACAATCGCTTGGGTCAGAGCGGCTTCTGGCTGAGCTAGACGGTCTTGGCATTCTCCCAGAATCGTGATGCGGCCATCGACCCAATCTAGATTTTGAGAGAGACTCCCCATCGTATCGATGAGATGGTCTACCGACTGGGACAGTTCTTGGTTTGCGGTCACCAGCGCTCTGAGTAGTGTTGCCATCTGTAAATTGCGATCTGGAGGATTTTGCATGGGCATAACAGACTTGCAGGTTTGATGAACTTAATGCAATCGTGATACGTTGCCCCCTGCGACACAGCCCTATCGTAACTTGAATTTCTCCATCCGTAAAAGTACGGGGTCAAAAGGTGATTAATGGATCCCGGCTCCAGACGATCTCATCGGCCAATGTTTAAGATGAAAAAGAAGCGATCGCCGTTTCGGGAGAACACAAAGATGGTGATTCAGATAAATGCCAAATGGGTAGTCGGTGTGGTTGCGATCGCAACCCTTTCCCTGCCCTCTCCATCTGCCCAAGCCGTCCAGTTTGCAGACGGTACAGTGCACTTTGCTGCAGTTCCTCGGCTAGTCGAAACCCGCACCACCAATAGCGATACCGGCTCTTTTGGGGCTACCTATTACTTCACCCTAACGGTGCCAGCCGATGCCGGGGAACCCTTAGCCCGTGTTGCGATTGCTCAAAAAGAGGGGTTCAGTTCCGTTCGTTTCTTGCCCCAGCGCACGCGGGCGTTTGAAGATATACGGCGGCGGCAGCCCATTGCCCCTAGCGACGTTCAAGTGGACAAGAAGCAAGCGATCGCCGTCTCTTTTAATCCCCCCATTGCACCGGGACAAACGGTGGTGATTGGCCTGCGCCCTCGCCATAACCCCCGCACCGATGGCGTCTATTTATTCGGTGTAACGGCGTTCCCTGCCGGGGAGAAAAGCCAGGGGCAGTTTTTAGGCTTTGGTCGTCTTCATTTCTATCAGCGCGTCCCATTCCACCATTGGTAGGTGATCTAATGTTCATAGCGGACACTTGAGAAAGTGGCACTTGCGATCGCCTATTCCGGTTCCAACCCCAGTACATTAAATTGTGTGAGGAGTGATTTATAGAAAAGCTCTTGGAGTCGAAACAAGGAAAGACGCCCGAGAGCTTTTTTTGTTTGAACTTTTTAGGATGGCGGGTTAGACGCTTCAAAAACTGGCACCCTACCCCCAGACATCTAGGACCAAAGCATCTACCTTAGTGATGTGAGGAGTGAGTCAAAATAGCTCTTGGAGTCGAAACAAGGAAAGACGCCCGAGGGCTATTTTGTTTTTAAATTTTTATAAATCACTCTGCCTCGACCTGATCAGAGGCTGAGCATCCCCCTAAGATTTGGATAGGGACAGCAGCATTGATCGACTAATCTGACCAGGAACCCTTCGGTGAAGGGGCGGTCTAATGAACAGGAGAGAACATCGACGTGATACTCTCCTAAATTATTGCTGGCGATTTTAAGAATATGCTTCCGGTCCTCTCTGCCTTGCTCATTGCTCAGTCCCCTCCCCCCGCCCAACCTGACGTTGTGGTGCAGCCACAAGAGGTGAGACCGCTGACCGGCGGCTTAGATGATGTCTTGGTCTTCAACAGCAATAGCCCCGAAGTCGTTCAAACCGAAGGCATTTTGCTGTCCACCTTCCCCGGCACCGGCAAAACCACCCCCGAAGCCCACCTCAATCAGCGCTTGGGGGGACGATTTGATGTTTTTGCCCACCACATTGCCAAGGCCACGGGTCCCGATGATCTAAAGACGCTATATATGGGCGTGATTTTAAATAACCCCAGCAAGCAGCCCATCACCGTTGATGTACTGCACGCCGCCAGCTATCTCAGCCAACCCGATGCCCCCTTCATCAAGCTCCCCCCTGTTGTCGAAAATCCTGACGGTAAAGTCTATGCAGGCCCAGGCGATCGCGCCACGGATGCCGTCTTGAGAGGGCAGCGGCAGCAAGACTGGCCGGCACAGCTTACCATCCCCGCCGGGGAGAGCCGCATGTTGCTCAATATTCCGATCCCCGTTCGAGAACTAGAGCCGCCCATCAATGGTCGCTCGACCCTAGCCCGTTTACGCAGCAGTGGCGAGGTCTATGCCGCTAGTCTTGCCCTGTTTGCCCGGACCGATGCTCAAGGCGCTGAGCGAGCGCCCACCTTAGCAGAATGGGAACAGTTGCTAAAAACCGGCAAGCTTTCTGGTCCTAGAGATAAGACGCCGACGCCTACTGGTGCAAGGCCCATTATCTATAGCCGAGTCGCTGGGGTAGCCCGTGGTTCAGTGTGGCGATCGCAACTCAGCGATGCAGATGGCTTCACCTTAAAAATTCCTGACTCTGGCAAAGCATTTTCCTACGTGCTTAGTAGCGTTGATAACGGTACCTTTGGCACTGGACAAATTCAGAGTGCGCCCATGATCGTCCGCTATCCTGATACCGCCTACGCGGCCCACGGCAACTACGGCATTCAATACAGCCTTTCTTTACCCCTCTATAACCCCACCAATCAGCCTAAGACCGTGACGGTAGCCCTGCAAACCGCCGTCAAGAACGATGACAAGACTGGCAACCTCCAGTTTTATGATCAGCCCCCAGAGCGAGTTTTCTTCCGGGGGACCGTGCGGGTTCGTTACCAAGATGATCAAAAAAATCCACGTACGCGGTATGTGCATCTCGTTCAGTTCCGAGGCCAGCGGGGCGAACCGCTGACCACAATGACGCTGGCTCCTCAGTCCAGCCGCTTGGTTCAGGTTGATTTTCTCTATCCCCCCGATGCCACACCGCCCCAGGTACTCACCGTAGAAACTCGCGAGTAATCGGTGCGATCTCGCCCACTCACAATCAAAAAATCGGGCAGAAAGGGTGACAAAGGCAGAACAATCGAGCGCTTCGGAAGAAACCATCTATGCCGTAGAGGCTGAGGTGGTCACTGAGGGGCTGTCATCTAAAAATGAGAATGAACGGCGACAGAGAGATCATGCTGCCAGGGTTCGTGCCCATGGGGTACTGAAGCGATATCAATCTGGATTTACACCCAACTTGGTCGCAAACACCCATCTCATGCCTTTGGACTCAATCTTGGCGAGTAAAGCCATTGTCAAACTGCTGTACTTAAGCTTGGCCGAAGATGCTCAAGGCACAGCAGATGAACAGCGGTCTGCCTATGGACGACCCGGAAACCCTGTTAACGTTGCACAATCTAGCGGCAGCTTACTGGATCAGCTTGGGGGCAAAGCCCTGTTAAGACAGGTGATCGAAGAGTGGATCCCTGAGCTAGACCAGCCCGATTTACGCAGTGCTTGGCAAGCCTATCTTGACTGAAAACAGCGGCCCCCAAAACTCTAGGTTAGGCTGGTCGTCAGTGTCCCCTCATTCACGTCATCCAGCGCAAACTTTCCGAAGACAAAAGACCTGAACCCGAAACCGCGATCGCCCCTGGTCACCGATCTCCGCCATCACATTGCACCCCTCCAGCGATCCCCGACGAAGCCAGAAGATACCAGAAGATACCCACACCGCCCCAGCTTTTGTACTATTGCCCACATTAAATTAGAGAACCTGACAATCTGTAATGATAGTCAACGTTTGTTTACCTGATTCTAAAGAAAGTCTGAACCGACCCTTTGAGCTGGGGATCGCTAGAGTCCTTAGCTAGAAATAGATGGGGGGATATTTTTTTGTCTAGGTCATAGCCTCATCCTCAGTAGTATTAGATTCAGAAGCTCCTTAAGGTGTCTGAGGTTTTGGGATCAAACGGGGAGCAATAGAAAAACGCCCTCTCTTTTTTTATTTTTGGGCGTCTGCTGATAAAAGTGACTAATTTTAAAAATACCCCATGAAAAACCAAAAATCATCGGCCTTCGCTTGTCGCCATTGCCGTCATTTTCATCATGAAGGTAGACGAGGTGGAAGCTGTCAACGGCTGGGTGTTCATGTCCGAGGAGACTGGAAGCCTTGTCCTTTAATGATCCCCAGTTTTGCAAAGCCTTGGCAAGAGTTAGAAAATATCCTGCCGCTAGATATTGAGAGACCGGATCCCGCCCTACCGAATCCGGCACCAGCGTCGCCAGTCAAGATGCCGGTCAAGGTACTGGTCTAGAGAATCTAAAGCTGCGATCCGATTGATCTCAAGACCCAATACCGCTCAAAAGGTTACGATCTACTGAGCGGTATTTTGATCTGAACCCACGGCATCCATAGTGGATCGGCTGTTAAACCGTAAACTTTTAAAAGTTTTGAGGAGTGCAAACAGAAAATTATGGCAGTCTATTGTTCATGAGTATAATTGCTCCATTGCTTAATTTCTCTTACGGCCACTGCATTTCGATCTGTGCCGTTCTAGTGCCCTTCTCTTTATTGATGACCTTTGGCAGCATTTACCATGTGGGGTCTAGGCATCCAGTCAGGAAACTCTATCTGACGGCAGGTTTTGCCAGTCTTGCGGCAGGGTTCATGATCTTCCATGTATGGAGCTGGTGGATCATTGGGGTCGTGATGGGACCTACCTATATTTTGTCGGTTGTGGCCCTGGTCTGTTTAGCCATCAATAGCTGGGCGGTTGGGCATCGGCGTAGCCTCTTGTGGGTGATTGTGCCCTGTGTTGCGGTCTCTCGCTCCATTGTTTTCGCCACCGTCAAAGGGCAAAGCTAGCCCGGACAGGCATAAACATTAATCACTTGTATCCGAGGGACCGGAAGATCGTAACCGTAACCGCGCCATCTGGCTGACTGGGGATCTGCCGAAAGAAGTTAAGCCCCGCTTCTAGTTTCTGTATATCTCGCCCCAGCATTTCAGCAATCTGAGCCACGGTGGGCGCTAGCCACCCGTCAACATAGGTTACAAATTCTTTGAGATCTGCATTCGCATCAGTCTGGAAAAAGTGATAGCCCCAAGCTGAATTTTGCACATCGCTAAATCCCACAGATTCAAGCAGTGGCCCTAACTGACGCCCCATGGCCGGATGGCCCCCGGCTTGAGTGAGCAGATCGCAAAGCCCTGCTCGTAAATAGCAATAATCAGAACTATCAGGCCAGGTCGTAATGCTCATGTAATCTGGCTCTGTGAGCGAAAGTTTGCCCCCTGGCTTCAACACACGTAGCGCTTCTTTCAAGACAGGCTCCGGTCGAGGCACATGCTCTAAAAACCAGGTGGTACAGACCTGATCAAAAGACTCGTCCGGCCAAGGAAGCTGGCTGGCATCGCCTACCTGCAAGTCCACCGAGGTCAGATCCAGGGTACTTAAGTACTGCCGTGCATAGTCAATTTGAGTGGGCTGCAGATCGATTCCGGCAAGTTTTAGACTGGGATAGGTCTGCCCCAAAATTCCGAGGACCGCGCCGACGCCACACCCTAGCTCTAGGACGGACTCTCCTTGAGTAAAATCAACCTCTCGCAGAATGAGGAGATCGCGCCAATACTCTGCCTGTGCCACTAATCGCACCTGTTCTTCGGCATCATATCCATGAATATAATCGGCCAATGATTCTTCCTTAACGATTGAGCATCTGCCTCTATATTTTATGCAACAGCCTAAATTTTCGTTAGTGTCTCGATTTATTCGCCACAGTTTTGAGCCGCTGATGCTTGGCATGATCGCGCTGGACCATTAAAAAGAACACCGTTAAACAACGGCCCTTATTGGGGAATGCTCCAATTTCATCGGTTTTGGCTCGAAACTCCCGAAAGAAGATGGCTACGATATTCGTACCGTCCAAGAATTATGGGGCCACAAAAACGTGAGAACCACCATGATTTATACCCATGTGCTTAATCGAGGTGGCCGAGGGGTTCGCAGTCCTCTATGATGTGATTCTTTCAAGTCTGGCCTCTTAGTTGACAGGTAGACGCTCCAACGAGTACAGAGATTATAGGTACTTGATTAACAGGACAGTAAAAACGATGGGCGGCGAAATTTTCAACACAGCATTCCTCTGCTTCAGCCTTATCCTTGTCGGGATTGGCCTCGGCTACTTTTTGCTCAAGGTTGCTGACTAACGCTACACGTTAAACCGGAACAGCATCACGTCCCCTTCTTGGACGACGTAATCTTTTCCCTCACTGCGAATGAGTCCCTTCTCTTTTGCGGCCCCCATTGAACCTGTGTTCACTAAGTCATCGTAGGCGACGGTTTCAGCTCGAATGAAGCCTCGCTCAAAATCAGTGTGAATTTCGCCTGCCGCTTGGGGGGCCTTAGAACCCGCCCGGATGGTCCAAGCACGGGTTTCTTGGGGGCCAGTGGTGAAGTAGGTCTGCAGACCCAAAAGTTCGTAGGTGGCTTTGATGAGCGATCGCAACCCTCCTTCTTTAACCCCTAACGACTCTAAATAATCACCCCGCTCCTCTTCGGGCAGCTCCACCAGCTCTGCTTCGACTTGGGCTGACACCACCACCACCTGAGCGTCTTCCGCCGCAATCTTACGAACTTCTTCGACCCAGGCATTGCCGGTTGCTAACTCTTCTTCTGAGACATTGGCCGCATAAATGACCGACTTGCGCGTTAGTAGCCCCAGTCCTTGAATCACCGCGCTTTCTTCTGGACTGAGATCGGCCTGTCGAGCGCTTTGGCCTGCATCTAACAGCGTCTGCAGCTTCTCTAGTACGTCCATCTCAAACTGGCCTTCCTTACTGGAGCGAGCCGCCTTACGAGCGCGTTCCATGCGCTTCTCGACTTGGCCTAAGTCTGCCAGGGTCAGCTCTAGGTTAATTACCTCAATATCTCGCGCTGGGTCTACCGAACCAGAGACATGGATAATGTCGTCATCGTCAAAGCACCGCACCACATGGACAATGGCGTCTACCTCTCGAATGTTGGCGAGAAACTTGTTGCCCAGCCCTTCCCCTTGGCTAGCTCCTTCCACTAAGCCTGCAATATCGACAAACTCAACCCGCGTGGGCACAATTTCTTTGGAGCTAGAGATATCAGCCAGCACCTTGAGGCGCTCATCGGGCAAGGTGACAACCCCCACATTGGGTTCAATCGTACAAAAAGGGAAGTTGGCTGCTTCGGCCTTGGCGTTGGCGACCAAAGCGTTAAACAGCGTAGATTTGCCCACATTGGGTAATCCGACAATACCAGCTCTCAACATCGCGTGTGATTAGTGCTCCAGTTCGTGCGTTGAATTGCGATCGCAATCCTTAAAAACACTAGCGCGATCTCTAGTCGGTTACCAGTTTTTGTTCAATCTACGTCACTGGACTGAAAACACCCTCTTCTGAGATAAGGATCAGATGGCTGTATGGCTTTGGTTCAAGACTCACCAGGTTCTAATCAGTCCATTTACGTTTGCGTTCTTTGCTTACTGGCCGATAGCTTGCCGTTGAGCATAGACTTCTTGTAGCAGCAAATCACGTAGTTCATTCGCAATTTCATCGGGCGGGTTGCCCGCTAAGGCTCGCCCAATCAGGCGCTCTGCCTCTCGGAGTTCGGCACATTCGATCGCTAGCACGGCTGCACTGCGATGTAGGACCGAACGGGTTGGCTCTAGGTCTAAGTGAGGGGCAACTTCATCAGCCGCTGCTCGTTCTTTCGCAAATGCAGCTCTAGAAAGCTCTCGAACAACGTTAGTTTCGCCTTGTTGACGCGCCAATACAGCTTGATCAATGAGTTCCATTGCTTCTTGATGAAGGCTTTCTAAATCGTGCATTTTTTAGTGACCTGTGCTGCTGGCCGACCAAACTCAACCACAGTGACGTAGCCAGGAGCGACGGTGTCTGAAGGGCTAATTTGCTTTAGCTTCATCTTAACTCTGGCGTGACAGGCAACATCTGTGAGTGTAGAAGAGAAGGTATGAGATCGCGAGTCTCTGGCTAGGGAATGGGTTGTTACTGGATCTGAAACCAGGCCACAAGAATCGCGTGGAATACATCATACTCATCTGTAACTCACCAGAGGGTACTTCTGTGCAATTGTTCTGTCGCCGCTATTCGTTGTTAGTTCTGTTATCAACACCTGCCCTGTGTTTTGTGCCACTGAGCGCTAGGTCTGGCGCTGAACAACGTGTTAGCACTCAAGGGGCTGAGCACAGGGTCGCTTCTATTGCCCTCAGCAGTAAGCAACAGACTCAGCCGCTTGCCCCTGTTCTGATGGCTCAGGCAAATTCAGAGTCTGAAAGACAACAATTACTCAATGAAGCCAAGCAGTTAAATGAACAGGTCATCCAGCTATACCAGCAGGGCCGCTACTCAGAAGCTATTCCGATAGCCCAACGCTCCCTAAGCATTTGGGAAAAAGCGCTCGGCCCAGACCACCCTGATGTTGC
>JBHJNL010000155.1:0-9388 GCA_050330855.1 Thermosynechococcaceae cyanobacterium
TTGTACTCAGACCAATTGCGGATTTGGTAACTCATTGGCTTCAGGTTTTCGGTGGTACTTAAACCTTAACGTACGAGCCAGACGCACAGTTACAAACCTCTCTTCATGCAACAACGCCGGTGCGAATCATAATCTGGGGCGCAGCACCGTCAGGACTGCCTTCATTGAGGGCATCAATCGCATTATCAATCGCATTATCAATCAAATTCGTCCACACCTGATTTAGCTCACTACCAAAGGCCATAATCTCAGGCAAAGCTGGATCATAATGACGCTCGACCTTGATCCCTTGCTTGAGCTTAAAGGCAAATAGACGTAGCGTATCTTCAAGCTGACTTTTCCTGTTAAGTCTTGGTGGCCAGTTCCCACCCCTCCACCAAGTCATGCAACTTAGCCCATCCTTTCCAGAGCACCTGAATGCCGATCTGGGTTTTACGGCGATGCTCCAAATATCCCCCCAGCCGAGCTACCGCTTCAACCGCCCAACCGACTGATAATGTCTTGGGTAAGCGAGAAGATTTGGCTTTGAGGACTTGGAGTTGGACTGGGGTGAGCACCTTTTCAGCGGGCATTTCTGGCTGAGTCCTTTTCAAGTAGGTCAAGCACAGCAACTCAACAGCGATGACACAAAGAAAGCCTAATAAGGGTTTCATCCCTTCAGCGGCGAGTCGATAGCGCTCTGCTTGGCACCCGGATTTTAGAAGTTTGTGATATTCTTCGACCCGCCAGCGATAGCCGTACCATCGCAAGATTGTTTGAGCCATCTCTATCGTGGTGACCGGTTCACTGGTGAGCAACATCCAAGAAACTGACTCTTCGTCTTCGGGACAATCGACCTCATCGGCATAGACGGCATAGACCTGCAATGGTCTGTCTGCACCCAGACGAGCCGGAGCACGTAACTCAATGGGGCAAAACCGCACGGCCAGTTTTGCAGTGCGTGCTTTCCGTTTTTTAGTTTCACTCAACTCAACCTCGTAAAACGCCTGAATCGACTGGGCTTCCAACTTCTGCCATAAACGATGAGGGTCGCCCTTTAGACTGCGATAATGAGCCGCCCGGACCACAACACCGGTATGAGTCAATTCATTTAACTGGTCGAATACTTCTGCGATATCCCCTTCTCGGTCAAATACATGAATCACACGAGTTGATGAATCAACCTGCTGCTCAACGGTGGTCATCGCTTCGACCCAGCGATAGGATTCTTTGGGAGCATCCCACTTTCGCAGATATACTCTTTTAGGCAACAGCGGAATCAATGCTTTCAGATCATCTTGAGAATGTTTTGTCGAAAGTGGGATGCTCCCGATTCTTTCTCTTCAAAGGCCCGTGCCTGTTTAGTTTTGCGGTTTTTGGCAAGACGTTTCTTTTTCTGCTTGGGTGTTTCCTTTGCGGGCGGCTTCTCTTGATGCTGGCGATTCCATAGCTTTTGTCACAGTAATCCCAGCGGCTGTCCCTGCTCTGGCTCTACTGCCAAGGCACTGTGTAATAGCAAACCATTGCCACCTTTGCCCTGCGGGCCATAGCCCTCTCGTTTTGTCAGAATCTGGCCATAGTCAAGATAGGTCGTATCCCCAACACTCAAAATCATGGGGAGTTCACTCGCTGCAGTGGCAATCCTCTGACAGTGAGGGGCAATCAAAGTCTCAAAGCTAGTTCTGGCATTAGCGAAAACTCATAAGCTCGTTTGAGTTCTTTCGCTGTCTCAAAGACTGTTGATAGGCCCTGGCCAAATTTTTCACTCAGGGCTTGACCAATGCTATGGGCACGACGGGTTAAGCGTTGATCACCTAGCTGGCAATTGCCAAAATTCTGCTGATACCGAGCTGTCTCCATCATCTACCCTAGGCTAACGTTGAGGTTACTTTATCCTCATTCTGGACCTGAGGACAGGAGGACTGTCCAATAGGGAATATAGGACTTAGCAGGAAAAGTCAGATGTATGAATAGGACTTCATCGACTGGACGAGGGTTGAAATACGCTCTGCCCCCTCTAGACCATTGGTGATCATTCCCATCACGTCAAAGGACATCGCTAGCCACCGTAGTCCCATGTCTCGCAGTTCCGTCGTGTCATTGCGCCAGCGGTCCATAAGTTGATTGAGAACATTAGGCTGGATTCCCCCTGCAGCCAAGGGTTCGGCCAGCTTCCAGGCATCTTCGACGCCGTAGTCCTCTAACCAATCATTGATGGCGTCTTCAAGATCGCCCTGCGCTAAAGGGTCATTTTTGGGGTTGGCAATGGCATCAAAGCCGCGATCGCGCAAGTCTAACCATTGTTCAGTATGGTCATCATCAATTTGATGCTGACCATAGACAAGATTCATACGCTGTAGTTCAAGAATGGCGGGTTTCACATCTTTCAGTACCCGTACTAAAGCCGCTGCAGGGTTGTTGAGTTCGTGGGCCAATCCTGCCGAAAGGGTTCCCAGAGCGGCCATTTTTTCACGGTTTTGAATAAAGGATTCCAGTCCCCGCAGTCGTTGGCCCACGGTGCGGAAGATGTCTTTTTCAAATTCACGGCAGCTATGTAGAACCTCTAGAAAGTCAGCACAGTTAAGGCAATAGAGATCGGTCTCACAATCAGCCGTCAGCGTGACAGGCACCACATCTTCGGTGAGAACCTGAATTTCACCAAAAAAGAAGGGCTTTGGTGGCGACCGACAGGCATATCGATGCCGTTACTACGGCGGCTAACAGTGATCTGGCCGCTGAGCTGGATAAAGAAGCCTTGCGCGGGTTCACCTTCATGGATCAGAACTTCGCCGGGGGTGAGATGGATAGGGTGGGTGCGATCGCAAATCCAGTCCAGTCGTTCAGGGGGCAGCACTTGAAACGGTTTCATTTGGAGCAGAGCTGTTGAACAAAGCATGAGCGTTGAGCCTTTGCTGAGATGAACATCTTAAGCGGCACGATTACCAAAGCCATGAAACGATCAATTCTACTCGCATCTTACTGGGTGGCCCAGATATTGACTTTATGGCTCCTCACCTGCAAGGCGATTAAGTCCTAGAATCATTGCATAGTTGATTCCAGGAACGGAGATAGCGAGACCATGACAATTTCGATGTATCAGGCGTCGGTCCCTCCCATGATTCGTGCCCTAAATAACTTAGCTGGGATTCTTGAGAAAGGTGCAGCCCATGCTGAGAGTAAAGAAATTGACCCCAGTATTCTGATCAACGCTCGCCTCTTTCCTAATATGCTTCCCCTCGCTAAACAAGTTCAGATTGCCTCTGATGTTGCGAGAAGAGGAGTCGCAAGACTGGCTGGTATGGACGCGCCAGCGATGGAAGACAATGAATCAACCTTTCCTGAACTGATTGCTCGGTTAAAAAAGACGGTGGACTATCTAGAAACGTTCACGCCGGACCAAATTGATGGTTCCGAGGAAAATATCATTTCTCTGCCAGTCAGAGATGATGTCTATAAATTCCCTGGCTTGTCTTACCTACTTTCTTTTGTAATGCCCAACGTCTATTTTCATGTGACCACGGCCTATGACATTCTCCGGCACTCTGGGGTTGAAATCGGCAAAATCGACTATCTAGGTCAACCTAAAAATTAGGCTATATAAATCTTTCTTAAATATTAATATTTAATATTCATAAAGAGAAACGCTATGGCTTGGCAATACTCTGGACAGTTTTTGATTAACTATAGCGGTCATTAATCGATTGAGGTATATCATCTCCCTAATAAAGATAAAGGATCGCTGAGGTTCGCATTTGATCTGCTTTAAGCTCCGGCTGCGTCAGACCTTGAGTGAAAGCTAGAACTTGCTGCCCTGCAAGGTGAATATCTAAGAGTGAAGCACTATCCCGAAACATAAAATAACCTCGCAGTTCCTAAAATTTCTTTGCGGCGAATCCAGTTACAACTTTCTTCGATCGAGGGTTTGGTGAGCAAATCGACTGTCCGGTTAAAGAGAGTCTCTAGTTCTCGCTTCATGCTCACAAATTCAAAGCCCCATTGCGCCTCTGGCGCGAACGTCACCATCACGTCAAGATCGCTACTGTCTGGGCTACAAACAAACCCCCGCTCATCGCGCTCCACTAGATCCGATAGCCATTCAGTGCTGGGCGTTGCGCCAATAAAGATAAACAGAGAATTTGTTGCCAGCGTCTTCACCTCGTCTGACTGAGAATCTTTGACCAAGAGAGTTTCTAGCTTGTCGCTCCCTTGGGCCTCAATCACGCTATGGAAGGGCCACACCTCAATATTTTCGGTGCTGTCGATTTGGTCAATCAAATACTGAGACATACTTTTGGTCAGCGATTCACCCCGCACCAGAATATTGACCTTGCTGGCGTATTTAGAAAAGTACATCGCGGCCTGACCGGCTGAGTTCGCCCCGCCCACTACATAAACGTCTTCATCTTTGCAGGCCGCTGCTTCGGTCTGGGCCGCACCGTAGTAGATCCCGGCCCCCGCAAACTGTTCAACCCCTGGAACCGATAGCCTACGCCAAGCCACGCCCATCGATAGAATCAGCGCATGACAGCTAATCTCGCTGCCGTCTGATAGCGTGATAATCCGGTAGTTCTCTTCTAGCCGAATCGATTTAGCCTCTTGAGGGTTGAGGATTTCGACACCAAAGCGCTTGGCTTGGGTCACCGCTCGCTGCGCCAAATCAGCCCCGCTCAACCCCACCGGAAAACCCAAATAGTTTTCAATCCGAGAGCTAGTCCCCGCCTGTCCACCAGGGGCTTCGCGCTCAATCATCACAGTGCGTAAGCCCTCTGAAGTGCCATACACTGCGGCAGCTAAACCGGCTGGGCCACCGCCGACAATCACTAAATCATAAAAGGGCTTGGCAGCCTCTGTTTGCATCCCCATCTGCTGGGCAAGTTAAGCGGTGGTCGGCTTCACTAATTTCTCACCGTCGGGGAGCAGCACCAGTGGCAGGCAAGGGTTGTCTTTTTCTCCAGCATAGGTGACGAGCTGCTGAGCCTCTGAATTATTTTCAATATCAAGCCAGCGATAGGGGATCTGGTTGCGGGCTAAAAAATCTCGCAGCGCGTGGGAGTTAGGAGACCAGCGATCGCTAATCACTTTCACTCCCTTAAATTCAGGCTTGAAGGTTGTCTGCCAGTCATTGATCAGGTCGTCTAACACGGGGTATAGCTTTTCTTCTGGCGGATCCCAGGGCTTGAGCAAGTAGTAGTCAAGTTGCGCCTTGTTAATGGAATCGATGGCGGCATTTGTATCAGCATAGGCCGTCAGTAAAGCCCGCTTTGCTTTGGGAAAAATCTCGCTGGCCTGCTCTAAAAACTCAACGCCGTTCATCTCAGGCATCCGCTGATCGACCAAAAAAAGCGCTACCGTATCACCGCGAAGCTTGAGCTGCTGCACCACGTCTAGAGCGGCTGCACCAGAGTCGGCTCGTGTAATGCGAAGCGATCGCCATACTGTTTGCGAAGGTCGCGAGCGATCGCCTGAAGTACTGCAGGATCATCATCGACAACGATAATGGTGGCCTTTGAAGTCATATTTACAACCATTAGTACTAGGCTCCTTTCGTCTCGGACTCATTTCTGGAACTTAAATCTCTTGGACCTGTTTATTGAGGCTAGCGAATAGAATTAGCACCTATTACTCCAGCTCCAGCTCAATCTGAGAAACAACCTGCTCCATCCAAATCATAGGCAAACCATAGCGTGAGTAATGAAATCCTGCTATGAATGGAACAATCAAGAGAGAGAAAGCTCCAAATTGATTCGTACTCCATATTTCTATCGGCGAAAGAGTGACAAGAGCTTTTTGAAATATTGGATCAGGAAGACAGCCTATGACGATGCCACCCCACATAAGATTTATAATGAACCTTAAAGGCTCTCCTTCTCGACCATAGTAATTTATTGCCCTTTGAATTCTTCTTCTAACTTCATTTAGCTTTTGTGTATTGCTACCGTATTTTGAGTCTATATTAGTTTTGTAACAAAAACTTCTTGTGACATTAGACCACCGCTCATCATATCCCATAACTTGTCTAGGAGTAATTTTTTGAAGGAAGAAGATCAAAGATAGATACAAAATTGTAATAGCAAGAATATAAATTAGTCGGACATATATACTATCAGTTATAGCGCTAACAATGCCCCCCCCTATGATAATTACTAGAAAGAAAGCTGCAATTATTGTGAAATAAGTTTGCAGTGATTTTTCAAATAAAGACTTCCTTAAAAAGGCTATTACTCCTTTCTCTTTTGAAAGCTTTTCGCTGGTCTTGTCTTTGTCTAAAACATGAGTTTCTTTTAGACATTCACGAATAAGTTGATAGGTTTTATAAGGCAGAGGGCGATTGCCCAGATTTTGATGTTTAGGCATGAATTATTCTCTTGTTGACTGATTTCTATTGTCTTTTTAAGAACTTCATTTGGATATATAAAAATTACTGGCTATAGTTATTTATCCAGTTTGAATCTGCATCAGAGTCTGCAGACTTTAGTTGAAGCTGATCCAAGAAATCTTCTATCTCATCTCGAAAAAAGTGATGGCAGTCTGAAAGTTTTTCAGCTAGGTCAATCACCCGATGCTGTTTCCTAAACCCCTCTGTCTTTTCAACGGTCTGTTGAATCAGGAATAGCTCCTCCGCAATGCGTTGGGCTAGATCGTCGGGCTTCACAGTTCGACTCCCTGCTTGATGGCAAGTCGTATATGGGGCCGTGCCTCTTCTGCAGGAACCAGGTCAATCGCGAAGTCATGTCCTCGGTCAATGGCTGCTCCGGCTTTGAATAGATCAAATTTGCCCAATCCCCAAACAGCAAGATCGATGTCAGATCGCCAGTTTATTTCATTGATATCCAGCATGGAGCCGAACAGCACGACCCGCTGTACACCAAACTGATCTTTAAGGATTTGAGCTGCCTGCTGTGCCACTTCCCAGCCTTGCTGCTGGCGTGTTGCCCTTTGCTCCAAAAGCTCAGGCCGATGAGCGCGGTCGTGGAAAATACGATCCGTAATAGCTTGTCGCGTACTTTGAATTTTGTTCATTATTCGACTTCTAGCTGCACTCTTTAAGTATAAATTTATGACTGTTTTGGTCAGGAGATCCTAATCTAGAAGCTCGACGCCACTGATCTGAGGCATCTGTTGGTCTACCAGAAATAGCGCTACTGTGTCGCCGCATGAGCTGCTGTACGTCTAGAACTGCTGTGCCAGAGTCGGCTCTAGTAATCCAAACTTTGAGACTGATTTCTAATCCTCTCAAATGCCAAGGCTCTATCCTCTGTCACAGCACAGCCTAAATATGTCAGATTGGAAGCAACCTTATATAGAAGTCATCAATCAACGCTACACCGTCGCGAGAAAACAAGCGGCTCGTGAGACTCGCCTGGATATCAGCACCTTCCCTACTGAGTGCCCCTATACCGCAGAGCAAGTCCTTGATCATGCATTCCCTTCTGTATAAAAAGATTGACATGTCCCAAGATGCCATCAAGTCGCCTTATCCATGATTGATTGGCATGGTAAACAGAGGGTGAAGGTGGTTCCTGCCCCCAACACACTTTTAAAGGAAACGGTGCCGTTTAGGAGCGCGACAAAGTGCTTGACGATACTCAGCCCTAACCCCGTGCCAGGAATATTGCTGACGTTCTTGCCTCGATGAAAGGGTTCAAATAAGAGCGCATGATCCTTTGCCGGAATGCCTAGCCCGTGATCGACGATATGAAAGATCAGTTCCTGATGGTTGTGAACAAGCTGCAACTCAACCTGTCCACCCTGGGGTGAGTAGCGAATGGCGTTGTGCAAGATATTGACCAAAATCGATCGCAACAGTTGTTCGTCGATGCCCATTTCTAGCGAGGTGCGATCGCACACCAAAACCAACTGATGGTCAGGAGCAGTCAACTGCAGTTCTTTGAGCAGCGCTTGGCAAAACGGGACAATATCAAGGGGGACAGGGCGCAGCATCAACTGATCGGCCTCAATTTTGCCGATCACCAAAATGTCGTCAATCATGGCGGTCATGCGATCGGTATTGGCTGTAATTGCCTGCAGATACTCTCGCTTCTGGGTTTTAGAAAGCTGCTGCTCATAGCGTTCTAAAGATGAAACCGAAAGGGAAATGTTGTTGAGCGGGTTACGGAACTCGTGGCAGACCATAGAGACAAAACGCGATCGCAACTCACTCAATTCCTGAAGCTGCTGATTGGCCTGTAGCAGTTCTGCCGTGCGATCTTGCACCTTCAGCTCTAAGGCTTCATTGGTTTGCTGCAAAATCGCCTCGGCCCACTTCCGTTTCGAGATATCCCGAAAGGTAACGACAGCACCGACCAGATGACCCTGCTGATCACGCATCGGCGTACTCAGATACTCCACCGGAAAGGCTGTACCATCCTTGCGCCAAAACACTTCATCGGTGACCCGGTGGACGGCGCCATCTTTGAAAGCAGCATAAATCGGACAAGTTTCACGGGGATAGTGGCTGCCATCAGCGTGAGAATGGTGCAAAACACGGTGCATGGACTCGCCAATTAAATCGGTCACGGCTGTACCAATCATCTCAGCGGCGGCGGGATTGACGAAGGTAGCATTCCCGTCAAGATCTAGGCCGTAGATGCCTTCACCCACGGAATTAAGAATCAACTCATTCTGCCGTCGCAGCGTTTCGAGTTCTTTTGCGGTGGGTTGCCCTGCGGTCAAACTGTCATCCATTACACCAAAGCGCCCCTCATAAAACGGTTAACTGACGGTTATATAGTAAGCAGTTCTATCTAAGCTTGAGCGATGTCCCAAACCGTTCTCATTATTGAGGATGAAGCCCAAACTCGCAGTGTATTTCTAAGCAGTTTATCCTTTGAGGGGTTTGGTGCGGTGGGGGCAAGCTGTGGCTCTGAGGGCGTTCAGTTGGCGCAAACGCACCATCCCGATTTGGTGGTGTGCGACATTATGATGCCAGACATGGACGGCTATCAGGTGCTGTCAACGCTGCGTCAGGGAGCCGATACAGCGAGTATTCCGTTTATTTTTCTGACGGCGAAGGCGACGATGCCAGAGCTGCGCGTGGGCATGAACTTGGGGGCCGATGATTATTTAACGAAGCCCTGTACAGTGGGGGTGTTTTTAGATGCGATCGCAACTCGCCTTCAGCGCCATGCTGACCTCTATCCGTCATCAGCCGAGACTGACACACTAACCAGCATTTTCCCGGACTGTCTTCAACTGAGTCCTGTGTTTCAGTTTATTGAAGCGCATTACCAGCAGTCGATTCAGCTTCAAGAGATTGCGGACATGGTGGGCTATTCTCCGGCCTATCTGACCAGCTTAGGATCGTGGATTAAATAACAACCAGAATTAGGTCATCTGAGGTTTAGCCGTATAGTTCCATTTTGGAAGGTAAGTATCAAAAACAATTTCCATTGATTCCTTAAATTCCTGG
>JBHJNL010000156.1:0-16427 GCA_050330855.1 Thermosynechococcaceae cyanobacterium
TTAAAGCGGGACACTTTAGTGTGGGTCTTATCTAACGAAAATGGCTGAAGCGCTTACTCTATCAGGCAAAAGCTAAAATCCATGCGGGGCAAGCTGTCCCGCCTTAAGTTGGTACCCATATTTACTACGGCAAAAAGCTGGCTGTTCGCAACGTCTTTCTAGATATTCCGCCTCGGCAGATTACCGCATTTATTGGCCCGTCTGGGTGTGGTAAGAGCACTATTCTACGGTGCTTTAACCGCCTCAACGATTTAATTGAGGGCTTTAGACTTCAGGGACGTGTCACCTATCACGGCCATGATTTATATGACCCACAGATTGATCCGGTGTCACTCCGTCGTCATATTGGCATGGTGTTCCAAAAGCCGAACCCGTTTCCTAAAACCATCTATGACAACGTTGCCTATGGGGCACGGGTCAATAATTATGACGGCGATCTAGACGAGCTAGTCGAGCGATCGCTGCGCCGCGCGGCCCTATGGGATGAAGTCAAGGATAAGCTCGGAGACAATGGATTTTCTCTGTCAGGGGGACAGCAGCAGCGGCTTTGCATCGCTCGCACCATTGCCGTAGATCCTGAAGTTGTGTTGATGGACGAACCCTGCTCAGCCTTGGACCCGATTGCAACCCTCAAAATTGAGGAACTGATGCAGGAACTCAAGCAGAAATACACGATTGTAATTGTGACCCACAACATGCAGCAGGCAGCGCGGGTCGGGAGCATCCCACTTTCGCAGATATACTCTTTTAGGCAACAGCGGAATCAATGGTTTCAGATCATCTTGAGAATGTTTTGTCGAAAGTGGGATGCTCCCCGCGGGTCTCAGATAAGACCGCATTTTTTAACGCGGAAGAAACCGCTGAGCAGGGCGGCAAGGTCGGCTATCTGGTTGAGTTTGATGAAACCGACAGGATTTTTACTGAACCGGCTCAAGACTCCACTCGAGACTATGTTTCGGGTCGCTTTGGTTAATCTGCCGATCCTAACGACACCCATTATTGGCTATCTACCTAATGCGGCCCTCGCTGCGCCTGAGCAACCTAGCTTCAGTTTGTTTGACGTATTTCATCATCATCAGCTCCCAACAGCACTCTAGACTACCCCTGGTCTAGAGTGCTGTTGTATGGAGTCTGTGCTGAATTTCACTGCGCTGATTGGCATTGCACTGTCCCCAGATATCCACAATGAGGCACTTTTGAAAGTCGGCCCTTAAACACACAGAATTGACACAGCCTTGTCACATCGCACCTGTAATTTATAAATGTTCCTTTGCCGTAACTGGAGATCATTACCATGCTAGAACTCTCTCTCATTGCTGTTCTGGCAGCCATCAGCTTGATGATGGGCCTGAGCAGAAAGATGGTTACATTGCTGTTCCCTAGATCTTTACCTGAAGAGCAAGACCCCACGACCCAGAAAACTTGAGCAACCTGCTTCTCATGCCCTCGGCAATGTTTTTTAGCGTCTCGAAGTCGCAAAAACCGAACCTAGCTGTGCTTCAGGTTTTGTTACGCTAAGCGTAGCTGCGTGATCGCGAGGAGACTATAGGGATGCCCGCCACTGACTACAAAGACTACTACAAGATTCTTGGCGTCAGTAAGACCGCCGATGAGTCTGAAATTAAACGGGCGTTTCGTAAACTGGCGCGGAAGTATCACCCTGATGTCAATCCTGACAACAAGGATGCTGAAGCCAAGTTTAAAGAGGTAAGCGAAGCCTACGAAATTCTCTCAGACTCAAGTAAGCGCCAGAAATACGACCAGTATGGTCAGTATTGGAACCAAGTTAGCAGCGGACAGCCTGGCTCGGATCCCTTTGGCGGTCAATACGGCAGCTTTGATGAATTGATCAACGATCTGCTGGGACGTTTTGGGAGCGGCTTCGGCGGTGCGGGTGGCCCCAGCTATCGAACGGCCTCACCCCCCCCCGGATTTGGTTTTAATACGGGGGGCTTCGGCTTTAATGATGCCAGCAGCTTTAGCAATAGCGCCACTGCCGACGCCACTGCCGAAATTACCCTTCCCTTTGAAGAAGCCCTTCAGGGCGTTCAAAAACGTCTCGTCATTGGCGGTAGCGAAACCCTTTCAGTCAAAATTCCTGCAGGCAGCAAACCGGGCAGTAAAATTCGATTGCGGGGTAAGGGGCAGCTCAATCCCATGACCCAAACGCGGGGCGATCTTTATTTAACCCTTAAGCTGCAGCCCCATCCCTTTTTCAAGTTTGATGGTGACACGCTCACTTGCGAATTGCCCATCACCCCAGACGAGGCGGTCTTGGGGGCCAGCATTGATGTCCCAACTCCATCCGGTTCGGTCAAGATGAACATCCCGGCAGGAATTAAGTCTGGTCAATCTCTGCGATTACGGGGTAAGGGCTGGCCGCTGGCAAAGGGAGGTCATAGCGATCAGATTGTAAAGATTCAGATCGTGCCACCGAAGGAGCTATCGACACAAGAGCGTGAGTGCTACGAGAAATTGGCGCAGTTACGTAGCTTTGATCCGCGATCGCATCTCTCATCCCTGTAATCTGGAAGTGCTATCAAACCAGCCAAGGCTAAAATAGAGAGGTGAGTACGATCTTGGACCGCTACCATGACTACCATCAGCCTGAATCTAGAGTCTTTGACCAACCCACTCACCCATGATCAGTTTTATGAGCTGTGCATGACCCACAAAGATGTGGCAATGGAGCGCAGCAGTCCCCAAGGAGAGTTGATCATCATGCCCCCCGTCGGTGGTTAAAGTGGCCGAAAAGAGGCGCGTTGCATCTACAAGTTGGCAGCCTGGAATGAACAAACAGGGCTAGGGGAAGTGTTTAGTTCTTCCACCGTGTTCAAGCTACCGAACGGAGGGGATCGATCTCTTGATGAAGCCTGGATGAAGCGCGAGTGTTGGGATGCTCTAACGACTGAGCAAAAAGAGAAATTTCCACCGATCTGCCCTGATTTTGTGATTGAGCTGCGCTCACAAAGTGCCCTTAAATAATATCCCAGGCAATAGCGTTAGTGTCTCGATTTATTCGCTACTCATCGGAGAATATTAAATGGCTACGGCAGCGTAGGGCTTCCAGAGGTCATATTTTTATTCTCTGAGCAATGGCGAAAAACTAAAGGCACTAACCATCCGTTCTGCTCGGCTTTGGATGAAGAAACCGTACGGGTGAAATCTAGCTGCACCACCGATCAGCTCATAGTGGCTTTACTACGGTCATAGTCTTCAACGAAGCTATGACGGATCTTGCCTTGGATATGGCTTTCATAGTGAGTAGCCTTGTCAACCTCTAAACCGATTTCCTCCTCTAGACGAGTCAGCATCGCTTGTTCGCGCTGCCGAATTGATTGACGATGACCTACCATTAAAGCGCGAGAATGCTCTGAAAGAGACACCACTGGGATTTTGATAGCCTTGGAAGGCGCATACGCACTGCTGTCAGGCTCTTTCGTCTGTGTGGGTACACCTGTACAGTAAGCAATACCCCGATATTTGAGGTTATAGCTGGGCTGCACAATCGGTACTTCGGTGGTTTGAAAAGTGACAGGTAGCCCCCGGTATTTCCCCTGGGCATAGGTCGAACCATAGACAACCCGAGGTGGGTTGTAGTCATAGGTAATTCCACGATAAGTGAGCTTCATAATTCCGCCTCCCTAAAGTCTTGATATGATTAGATGAGGCGCGTTCCTTCGAGATTTCACTCTACTTCCGTCTCTCTGGCCTACCAATAATAGGTCGTTAGTCAGCTCAAAGAGATGAACGATTTATCCTTACTTCCATCTATATTTTACAAAAAGAAGTTGAGGAAGTTGTGAAGCTATCGATAATCATAGATCTATCGAACAAAAAACCTGAATACACATCTTTTCAACATATATTCATGTCAAGATAAAGATAAAGAGGAAGAGGTCTAGGACCATATCATCTCTTCGACCCGTTCAATAGTGTAATTCACTGCCATATTTCTTCGATGTGCTCGACCTTGACATCGCTTAATTTATAAATGCAGGTCGGCAACCATCGCGCAGTGAAAATACACGAAAGGAGGAGTGGCTATGAGACTCAAGTTTGCGATCGCATCTACACTCTTAACATTGCTATGCATGATCACACCCGTAGTAGCTGAAAATCCTGATCATGTTCGTCAATTGTTAGAGACCAGCGCCTGTCAAGGGTGCGACCTATCGGGTGCCGATCTCACCCAAGCCCATCTCATTGGAGGTGATTTGAGGAATGCAAATTTGCGCGGCGCGATCTTAATTGAAGCGAACTTAGAAGGTGCTGATTTAACGGGGGCTGATTTGACCGGCGCGAACCTAAGTCATGCATTCCTCACTAATTCTTGCTTGAACGACACAAACCTCACGGGCGTGAATTTCTCGAACTCAATTATGTACAATGCTCAAGCAGAAAATGCCTTGATCCGCAATGTAACCCTCACGGGTGCCGAAATCTTTGAGACCCCTATCAGTGTAGGTGGCCCTATCGAAAATTAGCTGAGTTGCTCTTTAAAACCCCTCACTCCAGCCCTCTCCCTAGAGAGAGGGCGTTTGATCATAAACCTCATCAGCCCTAAAAATGGCATCTTTAACCCAAAGCATTTAAGCAAAGATACTGGATGAAAAAACAATAAGGTACATCATCTTATTTAATATAAGACAGAGTGAAGCCTGCCTAACAACAAGGGTTTCTCAACTCATTAATCTCTATAAATATTGCTATAATATAGGTGTAGAGAGTAGCGAACCTACCTCCACCATAGAACAAGTGGTCACGCTCCCTTGAAGAGCAACACCAAACTAGGATCTAGAATGAGGCTGCTATGTGAGGTCTGAGTGAGTCGCTACAATCTCAGTTCACCAAAAAAGGTTGCGGAGGAAACCTTGGAAAATCCAATAGAACACATTTAACGGGCTAAGTCAGCGAGGGACAAGGCCCGTTAAATTTACCAACGGTACTCGTACCATGAGTTACCCCTGTACGACCCAAGTCCCAATCTTCCCCTTCACGAACGAAGAGATCGGTGACCTATTGGAACAGATCGCCGATTTACTAGAGACCCAAGATGCAAATCCCTTTCGTGTCAGAGCCTATCGGCAGGCCGCCCAAACCCTTCGGGGTCTTGGCGACTCTGCGGTAGAACGGCTGCAAACAGAGGGAAAAGCAGGGTTAGAACAACTACCCGGAATCGGAAAGAGTCTGTCAGCTTCGCTGGAGGAATTGATCCACACTGGACGGATACGTCTTCTGGAAAGGCTACAGGGAGAAGTCTCACCGGAAGATTTGTTCACCACTATTCCCGGCATTGGTGAGGAGCTAGCCCATCGGCTACACCTTAACCTTGGTCTTGAAACCCTCGAAGAGCTAGAGTTGGCAGCCCATCAGGGTAGACTCGTGCAAGTGAAGGGCTTTGGCAACCGCCGCACTCGTCTGGTGCGTAACGCTTTAGCCTCAATGCTCAGCCGCTCTGTCCGCCAACGCGCTCGCCTCATTGATTGGCAAGCATCCCATGGTCCCGCATCGCGACCGCCTTCACCTTCAGTAGATCTGATTTTAGAAGTGGATGCCCAGTACCGACAACTGGCGGCAGCAGGGAAGCTGCACACTATTACGCCGCGCAGATTTAACCCAAATCGCAAACGTTGGCTACCGATCCTGCATTTAGAGCAGAGCGGCTGGTCATTTACAGTCCTCTATTCCAACACTGCCCGTGCCCATGCCTTGGAGCGAACCCACGATTGGGTCGTGATTTACTATGAGCGTGAAGGGCACGAGGCTCAATGCACCGTCGTTACCGAAATTCGGGGTCCTCTGAAGGGCAAGCGAGTGGTTCGAGGTCGAGAGGCCGACTGTGCCCGTATTTATGACTAAAGATCGCAATTGAGGTAGAGGCTCTGTAAGCGCTATGACCTGGCCTGCTGTAGAACCTGAGAAATCGCAACCTGCACCTTAGGTTGATTCATCATAAAGCCATGAATGCCCGGAAATTCTATGGGCTGATCCGCAGCAGAAATGCGCGTTTCGTTGAGGGCAACCATGCCATCGTTCACATCTGTCCCGAAGGGACTCCAGGGGCCACGGGGACCGCTGGTGCCTGCAATGATGGTGTAGGCCGTCTGTAAAGAGGGCAAGGTTTTATAGAATTTGGCGCTGGCAAGACTCTCGCCACAGGTGCCGGAGAACCATTGGAAGGGCCATAAATTCCAGGCCCATTCTGCTAAGCGGGGGGGCTGATTGGGGGGTCCCAACATCACAACATGTTGGGGGAGGGTTAGCTCTGAGACGGCCAAGGCTGAGCGGGTCAGAACGCCTCCGAGGGAGTGGGCCACGATGCCGTAGGGGCCAAGGGTTGATAGTTGACGAAGCTTATTTCGCAGGCGCGCCACGATCTGTTCGTAGGGTTCGGCAAAGGCTGCATACCCAAACGATTCAGTCTGATAGCCAGACTGAACGAGATGGTTTGAGAGGCCCGCCAGTGAGAGGGGCGTTCTCCCTAGACCGTGGATTAAGAGGACGTTCATGGTGCCTTTCCCCGTGGATCGGATGTGACCAGTGATAACTCTACTTTAGCAATTGTGGCTTTGAGCTGACTAACGCGTCGAGTTCTTGCTGCATCTGGGTTCGGACTATTTCATAGCAGGATTGTACATAGTTGAGATCGCAAGCCGCCTCCCGCCCATAGCGCTCAAACACAATCGGCGGACACACTCGCGTTTGAATCGGCACCGGCAGCGGAATATTGGGCAAAGGACCAAACGCCACTCCCCAAGGTAGTCCAAGATAAACCGGAAAGACATCAGGATCGATGCCTCCCAGCCAGGGCATTCCCCAGTCATGGAGCTGCTCAATGAATTGATAGAGATCAGCCAGCACAATCAAGGTGTCGTGGGCACCGCTTGAAATCAGCGGCACAATCGGGACTTCTTCTTCTAATGCCAGCTTAATAAACCCAGTCCGCCCTGCGAGGTTGATGCGATTTCGTTGCCAATAAGGGCGGAATACATCCTGCGCTCCACCGGGATAGACCAGAACACTAGAGCCACTTCGGAGAGTTGCGATCGCCATTTTCGGATGGGCCATCACAGAGCCAATCTGACCTGCCAGTTGGGCTAGAGGCAAACAAGTTACCTTAAACGCCTGCCAGATACTTGGATGCAATAGCCCAAAAATTGACCGTTCGATCCCAAATTGTCGATACCAGTCATACATTGCCATGTACATATCAGGAGCTGCAAGTCCGCCGTTGTGAGAGCCAACCATCAACACTGATCCGTCTGGAACATGATGCCAACCACTGGTTTGGACATGGAAATAGTTGCGATATAGCCAATCCAAAATCGGCATCAATCGGTGGAGAGCCTTAGGATCTCGGTATTCAAGGGACCAACCCAGCTTCGCGTTGTCCTCAGATTGAATCAACATACAAACGACGACTCCTGATCATTCTCCCCATCCAAGTCTGCGGTGTACACCGTAGCCATCCGAGTGTAGAGAAAGAAGATAAATCCCAACTCAAGAAACATCTAGCCAATCAACTGAGCCACCCGCATTGCTGAAGTGATGGCCCCCTCGTGCAGGCCATCTCCGAGATAAGCGCCCGCATGGTAAGTACTATTTTCTCCATTGGTCTCCACAATCTCATCGCGAGAGTGGAATGACTCAACCGAGTACAGCGGCGTATAGTGCTCTTGAATATGCAGAATTTTATCTTTGCGAATTAAGTTGCCGATATCAAAGGCCAGACTATAGCGCTGATCGCCCGTAATTCCACAGAGCTGGTTGAGAAACGCATTGTAGCCCCAGCCCTCATCCGTTTGGAAAAAATCAAACTCAGAGGGCTGCTCAATACCGTAGCGATCATACATCGTCGTATCTGAGTGCAGAATTGTTCGCACTCGGTTCTCCTGCCAAGCCGAGAAGCGACGGGTTTCTGCTGGCGTTGGGTCAGCCAATAGCTTCATGACCTGGTCAGGCGGAGCCGCCAGAACCACCTTGTCAAACTGCTGCTGCCCCTCTGGCAACTCAATGATGATGCCATTTGATCGGGTAATGGACTTGACCTTAGTATCCAGAAAAACCTTGCCCTTAAACCGTTCCAGAATTTTCTCAATGTAGGAATACACGCCGCCCTTGATTCTGAACCACTCAACGAAAATATCTCGGCGCAGGGCTGGAATCGCCAGCTCTGCAGGGAAATTATCGATCAGCTCAAACGGCATGGAATAGCTATACATAGTCAATAACTTGAGCCAGCAATTTCGGATACAAGGACGTGGTAAATGCTGAGACATCGGTTGATCATAAAAATCCTGTATTTTAGGAAACTGCATTTTCACCCAAAACCCAGCCGAACGAGCGTACAGTGTCTCTAGCCGCAGGTACTCCCGAAATCGCTGCAGTCCGGTAAAATTATTGCGAATCATGCCTCCTGAGAGAAAGTGGTGACCATTCTTCAAGAACAACGCAGAGCCAATCTCGACCGGCTCTAATTCAATCTTCAGCGATCGCATCAGCGCCAAGAAGTTGTGAAAGGTTGCCGGAAATTCCAGGACACCATTTTCTAAGATTTGATCACAGTCTGAATGGTTGGGCTGCACGTTTTTATTGAGGGTGCGGATGTGCCCACCGAGGACAGGCTGGCGCTCAAAAACCGTAACGTGATGCCTTTGCTGATCGAGCAGGTAGGCCGTCACCATGCCGCTGGCCCCACCACCAATGATTGCGATTTTCATAGGCTTCAACCTTTCCCTAAAATGACATCGCCGGAGAGTCTTTGATAGAGGAGTGCCCCAGTCCAAAACGTGGGTCCAAACCCTGGGTAGCCAGAGGATGCATTACAGAAATAAAAATTCTTGAGGGAACTCTGGTGAGTGAGCCGACCTAGACCCATATTTTTGGGCGTCAGGCTAGAACCGTAGGAATTCCCCTGAGGACAACCACAAAACCGTTCGTTAGTCGTGGGGCTACCGGTGATCTTAAAGATGATGTGCTCTCGCAGGTTCGGAATGTAGTGCGCTTCGACGATGTCGAGAATGTGCTCAAATATTTCTTCCTTCTTCTGGGTGTAAAGTTTGCGATCGCTCCCCTGCAGCTCTCGAAAATAGTCATAGTTCGCCACCGTCAAAAACTCAATGATTTGACAATCTTCAGGACAATCTCGCTGGGCATCGGTTAGCAGCGTTGGGGTCGTGATCGCAAAGCTGGGCTGAGAAAAGTCATGGTGAACATACATCTGCTCAAAGGCTGTGTTGAGATTGCAATGCTCCGTATGGAACGTGTTCCATTTCCCAAATCCGTAGTCCCGCAGATCTAGATCTTTCACAACGCAGTAGGCCATAAAGTTCGAAGGCGAGTAGTCATAGCTCAACTGTTTCTGGACTTTCTTCGAAAACTGTTCGATGCCGATCATCTTGGCGGCTTTTTTGGGGTCCATGTTGCAAATGACGGTGTCGCCTGTGAAGTCTTGGGTTTCATGGGTAATGCGATCAATGGCCTGCACACCTTTAACCGTCTTGCCCGTCACCAAAAAGTTCACCACTTCTTGATTGAATAGAACCTGCCCATCCTGATCTTCAATCGTCTTCACAAGCGCTTTGATAACCGCTTCAAAATGCTGGGTAGGATAGAACGCACCTTCCTGATAGCTCGTGAACAGAATGACCCAGGCATAAAACGAAAGCTGGTTCGGAGGCAGTAAAAAATCAGGCCACTGCAGCGCCAGCAGCGTTTGTGCGGCTTCGGGAAGTTTGAATTGCTCGAAAACATCCTGCAATGTGCTGTTCAGATATCGTCCGGCTGTCGCGGCCTGCCCCAAATGCTGCAACACCTCAAAAGGCTGCACTGGGGGAGAGAGAATTCTGAGTCCCGCTCGGACTTTTTGCACTTCGTCGATAAAGTGTTGGATTGCCTGCTGATGTTCAGGGAAAAGCTGAGCAAGTCGCTCAATCAAGGTCGATGAGTTTGAGGGGATATCCAGGGTATAACCCGGCATTCGCATGTGATCGAACCCATTGGGGTCATATCGCTCAAAGGTAATCTCTTGATCTAGCCCCAACTGCTTCAGGACTCGATGGACAGCATGACCTTCACCGCAGTCCCAGACATAGTGCAGTTGAGCGTTGAAAGTATATTTTTTAGCCATCGTAAAGGTATGGCCGAACCCACCAGGATGTTCGTGGGATTCTAACATTTGTATTTTCTTGCCTGTCTGGGCCATCAAGGCTCCGAACACCAGCGCTGATAGGCCGCTACCGACAATCAAATAGTCAACTTTCATGAGGCCCCCTCCAGTCAGTCTTGGATGAGCAAGTTACCTAAAAGGGTAATGAGAAGTTTTGAGGAACTTATGAGGGACAATAGCTCCTATTCGTTTGAGGAGTGGATATGCTTGACGTGTTACACCAACTATTAAAATGGCTCAAAATGACCTGCGCGGATAGATTATCGAGACTTGGGGGTGTCATCGTTAGCGTGTTGGTCTTTCTCAAACAGTCGCCAAAACAGTCCCTTAGTTGCCTCATTCACAACTAGAGGCAACACTGCACTCAGAATAATCAAGCAGCCATCTCCACCGCTAATGGGGCTGATGCTGAGTAATGTTCTCAGTTTTGGAATCATCAATGCCAAGCACTGCAGACTGAAAGAGAAGATGAGAGCCGCAGCTAAATAGAGGTTCGGTGGCAGTGATTCTTTACTAAAAATACCTAGTATCGTTGAGCGACAGCTTAGGGAATGGATGAGTTGTGCCGAAGTCAGGCTTAAGAACCCAAGAGTTGTGGCATGAGAACCAAGACCATATTGATTAACTGCATAGCTGTAGGTTGTCAGAGTGCTGATGGAGATGACCATCGCCTCAAATAGCATCCGTTTGAGATCGGTGGCTCGCAGTAGCGATTCGCTCGGATCACGGGGCGGTAAATTTAGAACACCAGCCTCGGGAGGCTCTAAAGCTAGGGCAAGTCCGGGGAATATGTCGGTGATTAAATTGAGCCACAGGAGCTGAAGAGCGTTCAGGGGTTGGCCCAAAGCGGCCCCGGTCGCCAGCAGCATGACCAAAATCTCGCTCAGATTGGTTGAGAGGAGAAAGTGAATAGCTTTGCGGATGTTGCTATAGATCGTGCGCCCCCTACTAATGGCCGTAATCAGGGTGGCAAGATTGTCATCCGCTAGCACAACATCCGCGACTTCGCGGGCTAAATCAGTGCCTGTATGCCCCATGGCAATGCCGATATCCGCCGCTTTGAGGGCTGGGGCATCGTTGATACCATCGCCGGTCATGGCGACAACGCGACCCGTTTGCTGGAGGGCTTGGACAATTTGCAGTTTGTGAGTGGGACTGATGCGGGCAAAGCCGTGAACGTCACTCTTGCTCAGGTTGAAGTCATTGGAGGCCAGATCGTTAAGAACGTTGGCATCGAGGATCTGCAGCGGCTTATCTTGACTGAGGTTTAAGGTTTGACCGACGGCATAGGCCGTTGGATGCTGGTCTCCGGTGAGCATGATCGTGTCGACACCGGCCTGATGAAAGGTCTTGATCGCTCCTTCGACGCCTTGCCGGATCGGATCGGTCATTCCCACTAAGCCCAGCCAGATAATTGTGTTGGGGGCTATTAATGGATCTTTTTGCCCATGGAGAGCATGGTTCGTTAGGCAGTAGGCGACGCCTAAGACTCGCAGTGCCTGTCCCGCCATCCGTTTGTTGGCCTCTGTGATATTTTGTCGATCTGCATCACTCAGAACAACTTGGGTTCCTGCTTCAAGCCTCCATTGGCAAAGTCTTAAAACTTCGTTGGGGTTGCCTTTTACGGCGATGAGTTGTTGATCGGCTTCTATTGCTGTGTGTAGGGTTGCCATGTAGTTGCGATCGCAACTTCGATACTGCGTCACCAACCGAGGGAACGTTCTTCTGAGATCAGATACATCAACCCCAGCCCGAATCGCCAGTTCAATCAGCGCCTTCTCCGTAGAGGTTCCGGCCAGACTTTCGATCTCATTGGTCCCATTTACATCTGTTTCGTTACAGAGAACCAAGACCTTTAACAACAACTGCAGATCAACATCGTTCAACGGCTGGATGGAATGATTGCCATTCAACCAACCCCCAGCACGGATTTGAATCGTTCGGTCGTCGGCAAACAGTTCCACCACCGACATTGTATTTTCAGTCAGGGTTCCGGTTTTATCGAGGCAGAGAGACTGCATTGATCCTAATGCCTCTATCGCTTCCAGGCGACGGATCAGAACCTTTTGGCGGCGCATTTCTAAAATACCCAGGGCCAAGGTGGTGGTGGCTACAGCGGGTAACCCCTCCGGCACAGCGGCCACAGCCAGCGCAATAGAGGTCTTCAGCATCTGCAGCAGTCCGTAGCCGCGCAGCACCCCTAAGCCGAAGATCACGAAGCAAACACCGCTAGAGACAAAGACAAGTTGATTACCCACCTGATCAAGCTGCTGCTCCATGGGTGTGGGAGACGCAAGGGTTGTACCCACTAGCCACTGAATCCGCCCAATTTCGGTGGCCGTTCCGGTGGCGACCACTACCGCGAGTCCCTGCCCTCCTGTAACCAAGGTGCCTTTGTAGACCATATTGTTGCGATCGCCCAATGCAGCCGCCACACTTGAAAGACAATCGGTGCTTTTGTGAATGGGCAGACTCTCCCCCGTCAGGACTGACTCATCGATAGTCAGGCGCTCTATTTCAATGAGACGAGCATCCGCTGCCACAACGCATCCTGGCTTCAAACTCAACACATCCCCAGGCACAACATCTTGGATATTGATCGAGATCAACATCCCATCGCGCAATACCTGAGCCGTATATTCAGTTTGATCCTTCAGGGATTGAATGATCCGCTCAGACTGACTTTCTGTAGCATACCCAATCACCGCATTAATCAAGACCACGGCCATAATCACAATGGCGTCGGTATGTCCCCCCGTCCAAAACGAGAGCACCGCTGCGATACTCAATAAGACAACCGGCAGCGTCTTAAATTGTTCGACTAAAATACTCAGGCGTGACCGTGGTGGGGTCTCTGGCTGACGGTTCAGACCATACTGTTCCAGATAGTGCTGAACCTTCTCGCTAGACAATCCCTGATTCCGGTCGACTTGCCAAAGCATAAGAATGGCATCTGCTGTTTGACAGTGCCAAGGATGCGGAACGAAATTGGGAGCGCTGAGACGAGTTGACTTCACTCAAATAAAGGCAAACGATAGGGAATACAAGACCTGGAAGCTAGCATTCTGATCCGACCCATCACAACATGCCAGATCACTTGGCCTCTAAATAATAAAGCGCCGAATAATAGAGCGCCGAGTCATCTGGCATCCCAGCTTCCGATGATGCTCAGTCCTTGCAGGACTTAACTGATGGCAGCAAGCGTGGTCGGTGTCGGAGGCTTGACCTTACCTTCTGATCGAGTACGGTAAAGCTTCGCTAACCGTTGTTCGTGGTTTGCTAAATCTCGTTCAACCTCTTCTAAGAGCAACACGGTTTGAGGGTCAGTGAGTTGACTGCACAGGTGATGGAGATCGACCACACCCGTCTGGATGTCTCCCAGCGCCCGACGCATAATCGAGATCGGATCGCTGGACTGCAGCCAGCCTTGAAGGGCCGCATAGGCTTCACTGCCAACGGCTTGCCAGGTCACCCTTTCCTTGAAAGCATCATATAGGCGGGCTTCTAAGCGTTCCACATGATAATGCTTGGTCGAGCTAACGCCCTGCAGGAACTGCCGCAGCTCTGGGTCTGAAACTCGGTTGCTATATTGCATGAATGCTTCCTGGGTATAGCGTTCACCCAAAATAGCGGTGTTTAATGCTTGGATAAGGTCTTGCTTGCTAGAACCACCCCAGGCTTCACCCAATTTCCAACAGTCATAGGTGAGATCAAGGGTCTCTGGCAAGATTGTTCCCTTAATCTTTAGTCCTAGATGATTGAGAATCATCGCGGTGAACAGGGGCACATCCCCAGCTTGTCTGGCTGTGATCAAGTGATCGTCGATCACGACTGGCTTATTGTTATAGACCGCACCCGCATTGAGGATATCTCTGCGAATCGAACGAATCCCTGTCGCATGTTTGTCCTGCAGTTGCTCAGTTTCAATGAGAACCTGTGGGCCATAGCCAATCGCTGCGACAAGTTTGCCCTCCATGAGCGCAAGCTTCACTAAGTGGACCACATTAGGATTTGTGCGGATGTGGCCCACAGGAATGATGATCGCATCAAAGTCCTCAGCCCTGACCTCAGTGGGGGTTGAGTCGGGCTTAACTGAAACAGTGCCGTGCTTGCCTTTGTAGGCTTCGTTCATTCGAGAACCGAGGACTGTAACTGTGGCTCCTGCTTTCCGGAATGCAGTGTAGGGCACCTGAAACAGTGCGTCTTCAAACTGGTCCTCCAGCAAGATGGCGATTTGTTTTTTATCTGTTTCTGTATGGGGGGATGACATGGGGTTGACCTCTTACTCATATTTGATTGCTAGCTGAAACGGAGAATGGCTTGATTCCCGCTGTGATCAACAATTTCTAGAGCGACGACCTCGCCAGCATCGTCTTTGGCGACCCAAACCGCTTCAGGCTCTGTAACCGTATGGGAATAGACCACCGCATCACGACCGATCGCGATAATGACGTCGTTGCCTTTATTCACAGGTTCATAGGTAATCGAAGCCAATGGCGACTGTTTGACAAGGGGCTCATCCCCCATTTCTTTATCCGCCACTTCAAGGCTGAGGAGTCGTTCACTGTTGGTTTTCGTGAACTGATCAAAAAAAGTTAACCACTGCTCTTGGGGAATTTGCTGTGTCTTTTGAATTGCATGTTTAGTCATAATTGCTCTCCCTCGAGACCACTAGCCACCACTGACTACTGGGGGACTCACCACTTGTACGGTAGGGAGAAAACTTGTGATCTTTGTGAGGGTGTGGGATAGGAAGAGAGAATCTCCAGGCATGAGTATGGTCTGAGTTTCCCTATCGGTCATTCGATACGTGAGTTGGTATGAGGGGATGATGTCGTGTGAAGCTCATTCCTTAAGCCTTACTGATCCAACTGGCTGTCGGAGAATCGAGCGCGACAACCTCCCACCACGATTTAACGGTATCCGATGGTACCAGTGCCACGATCTCACCCCCAAGTCCTCCGCTCGTTTGCCGTGCTCCAATGGCACCCTTGTAATGCCTCCCTCACAGAATCCTCAACTTTGACCGCTATTCTCCATTGTGAACAGCGCTATTGATTAATGCTTAATAGACCCATTTTAAGAACCGAGATTTCCCATGAATAACTGCCCAATTTGCTCTAACGATCTCCTGCGTCACATCGGCCACGGCGATATTTACTGGTTTTGCCCCCACTGTTGGCAAGAGTTGCCTAATCTAGAGAGCCTTGAATCTAGTCAAGGGAAGTTGCGATGGCCGAAGGCCGGTCGGAGACCATCGCTGGCCTCTCATCTGGAATATCAAGAAGAGGTCATCCCTTGTTCTGCATAACCTGAGTTGATTATATACTCCGAACGAGTTAAAAGTTTACTTTTATCATGAGCATTAAACCCTTTAGCTGAGAGAGTTACAGCTCAATCCAAATGTTAAGTCCTTAGTCGTTGGCAGTATACGTTCATGGAGAAAGGATTCATCGTCGTTACTTTGAAGAGATATGAGTCATGATTCCGACATACAAGCAACCCTTAACCCAAGAATTTGAAGCGCTCCGACAAGCGACAAACCATTTGGTCGATCAGCTTGTCTATCGTGATGATACAAGCGAGCGCCTTACGCCCCAAAACCACAATAGATGGATACCTGCTTTAGAGCATACGGAGAAAGATACTGAACTGCTTTATAAGTTGATCAAAAAGTCAGGGTATTTTTGTGCATTACATCGTAGAAACCGACAAATCCTTTACCCAAGCCTCAGCAGATCTTGAAGCTATTGATGCCAAATATCTCCAAAAAGGATTTGGTTATTTTGTCTTGGCGGTTGCCGTCTTTGTTCCGATCCGGCGATAGAAGGTCAAGCATTGTTGCATTACGACCCGACAATGACCGTCATTAGAGTTGTTGGGTAATAAGCTCAAAAATCCTTGAAACCCTTTTCTAGTAAGACTTTTAGTGATTTTTGCGTAAAATCCTTAAAACCCACTCTGTATAAGCATTTCAGCGATTTTGATCGTTAATTCCCAGCAGGTCTATTGAACAGAACCCTCAACTGCACCCCAAGTTTAGCTTCTGCTTGGGACGCTTCCTATGGGTGTTGCGATCGCGAACCATAGAGCAGCATCCAGCCCACTCCATCAGACCTTTTTAAGGATGAGGCTCCAAGTTAAGAGGTGTTGAAAATTAGAATCTTGCCTCTAGAAAAGATCGGGTAGAATGCAAAGACGCTAGCCTCAGTGGTTGCGTGTGCTCTTCACGTTCTATCTGATTTGACAACAATAT
>JBHJNL010000157.1:0-11267 GCA_050330855.1 Thermosynechococcaceae cyanobacterium
GAGTCATATAATGAGGCCCCCTTTTTACCAGGCGTGGGTCTCCAAAGGCGATTCGACCGACCTGCTGTGCGTGAATCAGTATTGGGTTGTCCAATTTTATTCGAGTCCTAACTCTTCAAACCCAGTCTAGGAGGACTTGTGTGTACACGGTAGTCTGTGGCCTCGGTCAGCAAAAACAGGCGCACCAGGTTGGCGATCTCCACCCCATTCGCCGAAGGCAGTGAGCTATCGTCGACGCTGCGCTCTCGCAGGTCCAAGTTAGCTTGGATATCGGTATTGTAGTAGCCGCCTAGATCGGTGCTCCACAGGCAGCGGTCAAACTCGGTTTGCAGCGCTACTGCTGAGGAAAGCCAGCGGTCGGGAGCCGCAGACTGAAAAACTAGCTGCGCCTGGTCTAGATCGAGCAGGGCCTTGATTAGCAGGGCATAGTCTTCTGACTGGGCCAGAATGCTTGGGGAATTGCCATAGTTGATGCGGTAGAGACGCTTTGGTGATTCAGGGCTTGAAGCAGCTGGCCCCCACTGGTGCTCTAGGATAAATCGGGCGGCGGTAGCGGCCAGCTCAAAATACTTGGCTCGCCCCAGGGCGATCGCCGCTTTGGCCAGCCCTGAGATCATCAGGCTATTCCAGGCGACGATCAGTTTGGTGTCGGTTACGGGGGGAATGCGCCCGGCCCAGGTGCGAGTTTGAGCGGCGGTGCGATCACAGGCAGGCACTACCGTTTCAAGGTCTTCTGGGGACGCGCCGTAGCGAGCGGTGAACAGTTTTCTCAGAGCGGCCTCTACCGATGCAGAGAGCTGGGCTGACTCCAGCCGCTGCAACACATTGACTCCCAAAGGTTGGGGATGATTTGGATCAACCAGATTTCCCGCTGGCGACACCGTAAACTGCTGAGCTAGGGCTTGGAACTCTGCGGCTGTGAGAATTTTCTCCAGGTCGTTGTATTGCCAGGTGTAAAATGCGCCCTCTTGCGGCTTTGTCGCGTCGGGAGTGACAAAGCTGTCGGCATCTTGGGCGGAGTAGAAATAACCTCCAGGAGCAGTCATTTCCCGCCGCAGCCATCCGACAGTGTGGGAGATCGCCCGCTCAATAGCGGGTTCCTGAAAGCCTGTGCTCCACAGATCGGCCAAGTACTCAACAATTTGCCCGTTGTCGTAGAGCATTTTTTCAAAGTGGGGCACCGTCCAGGTAGGGTCTACGGTGTAGCGATGAAAGCCGCCGCCCACATGGTCAAAAATGCCGCCCAGGGCTAGGTCTAAGCCCCGTTGCTGACAGACCCCGGCGGCCCCGTAGGCCTTGCGGGGCGGCTCAAGCCGGGCCTGGCGCAGAGCCGCGTTGGCGTAGGGAATCATCGGAAAGCTGGGGCCGCTGCCGGTGGAAATCAGCACGTCGACTTGCTGAGCCAGCCCCTTATGCAGTTCCTCAGCGGAGAGTTCTCCAGCGGTTGTGGTCAGGGTTTGCTCTAGGCGACTTCGAATCTGGGTTTGAATTGCCGTTACCTTGGCGGTGTCTGTAGCGTAGGCCTGATGAATCTGGTGCAGCACATCGAGAAACCCCGGCTTGCCCAACTTAGGCTCTACCGGAAAATACGTGCCGCCGTAGAACGGCAGGCGATCAACCGGGGTCAAAAACAGGTTCAGCGGCCAGCCCCGCGACCCGGTTATCAGCTGGAGCGCCTGCATGTAGAAGCTGTCTAGGTCGGGGCGCTCTTCGCGATCGACCTTTATGGCCAGAAAGTTGGCGTTGAGGTAAGCGGCAATGTCCGGGTCAGAAAATGCTTCGCCCTCCATAACCGTGCACCAGTGGCAACTCGAATAGCCAATGGAGAGGAAAATGGGCCGGTTCTCGCGCTCGGCCATGGCTAGCGCTCCGTCACACCAGGGCCACCAACTGATCGGGTTGTCGCCGTGTTTGCGCAGATAGAGACTTTCGGCTTGGGCTAGGCGATTCATCGTTAGGTCGAAGTAGTAGCTTCGGGCAGGGGCGGAATGCGCGCCAGGGCTTTCTGCTTGAGCAGGTTGGGGCACTGCATATGCTTGACGATACCGTCTGCGGCGCTATGGTACTTGCCCGCATACTCTAAAATTGCGCTAGAAACTGCTCCCAACTGCTCACTATCTACGGGCAAATTGGCTAGCAAATAGGTGTTTTTGCCGGGAGCGCTGAGGGCGATCGCACAGTCCTGGTTGCACACTCCAAAACAATCCACCGGGCTAATGGCAAATTCATCCTGTAGAGGCCAGTCTTGGGCAAGATTTCTCAACCGCTCAAGTAGGCGATCTCCACCGCTGATGCGAATTGCCTGCTTGGTGCGGTGGGCGCTGGCGCAGGTAACGCAGACAAAGAGGTTATGCTGCTGGCTCATAGTTTAGAGACTAATAAAAGGTCACTGACATGCGGCCCGCGACGACCGCCTCAGCCCATAGCCAACGGCGGTACCCAACCCCAGGACCGCAGTGAAATAGGCCAGCGTGATCAGGCGCGTGGCGACGGGTGGGGCAATGCCGGTAACGTCAATGGTTTTGGCCAGGGTAAACGGTTCAAACTCAGGTTCACTGCCGGGGGCTGGGGCCACATCGACAACGATGCGGTGGGGTGCACCGTCAAAGAACTGCTGCCGCCAGCTAAACTCGCCGTCGGAGTTAGACTGGGCCCCAAAGCTCATCACCGATGTGCCGTACCCAGCTATCTGAGTGTTGATGCTCAGCACGGCATTGTCGATGGGGTTGTTGCTGGCGTCGGTCACGGTGATCACTAGGGGCGTTGCCTGGCCAACGGTGGCGATGGCCAGGTCGTTGATCTCGGCGGTGATATTCTCAGGCACGGGGGTTGCCGGCACCGCTTCGGACTGCACCGTGTCATGGCCGTGGACACCCACATGAGCCTCGGCCCGCTCAGCCATGACGCTCATGTAGAGCATAACGGCGATCGCCACCATCGCCGTGCCGCTGAGCAACCACTGCACCCGCCGGGGTGCGGTTTCGCCAGCAATCACCGTCTGATCGCCGCCAATCACCCAGCCGCTGCCTAAGCCAGCGGCAAATAGAATACCGAGCAAGATCGCCACATTGCGATACTTGATCGGGTTTTCTGGCACCTGTAGGGTCAGCACCTCGGTGTAGGGCTCAAAGCTGCCGGGAACCTGGGGCGACACCGCCACCTGAAGTTGATAGGTACCGCGAATCGGCATCATTTTTTCAAACTGTGCCGTGCCATCGGCGGCGGGTAGCGCCACTTCAAACAGTGTGGTGCCTTCAACAATGGGGAAATCAGAGGTCGCCCAGGGGGTTTTGGGCGGCGTCAGCAGGGTGAGATCAAAGTTTGCGGCCTCTAGGGGCTGACCCCTGCTATCTAGGGCCGTTAATGACAGAGTCGTAACCTCAGAAAAGGGTACTACTTCCCTAAGCGGCGGGTCGATCTCAAGCTCTACCGATGAATTTGCACTGACGGCTAAACCACTGCACAACAAGGTCGATACCGCCGCCGCACTGCCCAGCAAGGATTTCAGAACTGGCCTCATAGGACTATTTGTCTCCATCGATAGGTCGTGAACAGCCAAGAATAAAAGGGGCATAGATCGCAAAGGTGACGGCCTACAGCAACCTATGCCCCCTGTCAGGAGTGAGTGGAAAATTTCTAAGTGGGTGGAAAATTCCTAATGGCAGCCAACGCCAAGGGTTTCGTGACGAATCTGGTGCATCGCATCGTGGGTCGCCGGGTACGACGAGAAATACAGCATCCAGATCGTTAGGGAGCCTAGGCTAAGAAATAGGCAGGCCTGCACTGGCGTTGACAGCACTAGCTGTCCGGTTTTTCTTAGGGTAGAAAACGTGGATGTAGTCATCGGAATATCCTCAAGAACAACAAAACCAAGTCAAATTAGTCAGATCTTCTAGCCGTTTACACGGCAGAAGAAATTAACGTCGAGGAGAGGGCATACCCAAGCATTGAAGCCCCCCCTGCCCCCTCAAAAGGAGAGGCTGGGTCGCCTATTGGGTCAGGCGACCTAGCATTTTGAGCGCGTATTGGTGCTGGTTGGGTTGGCCTCTCGATAGGTAGAGTTGGGCGGCCCGCTGGCAGTCATTGATTGCCCCCTCCTGGTCGCCCAGCCGATGGCGCACCACACAGCGATGGCCGTAAGCCTCAGCATCGTCAGCACTGCCTTCAATCAGCTGGTTGAAGATAGTCAAAGCGGTCTGAAAATCTCCAGAGCGAGCCTGTTCTTTGCCCTGCTCAAAGAGGGTTTTGGTCAAACTTGCAGTTTGCTCACGCACAACCATCGGATAGACTCCTGGGTGGGTTACATCTATGGATTACAGCTTGGCCAAGACTTGCTCAGGCTTACTCTTTTCAGCCACTTCGACCGGGTCATCCAGATCAAAGGAGGTGACGACGTCCTTGGCCTTAATTGCCGGCGCCTGTTCTACATAGCCCAGCCGGTGAATGCTCATAGCCTGGCTCTACTATCCAGATACAACACAATTGAGAAATCCCTTGCTAAATTCATCGCGGTTGAGATTGCGGCCAATCACGACAAAATCGCTGCGCTTAGCCTCGTCAGACTTCCACTGGCGATCTCGACTCATAGAGGTCAACATGCGCACGCTTTGAAATAGCACCCGCTCCGAAAACCCCCGCGCATAAAATAAGCCCTTGGTGCGGTAGAGGTCTTCGCCCTTAGCCTGGGCCAGGTCATTCATCCACAGCATGAATTTGTTAATGTCAATGGGCTGATCAGAACTGAGGGCAAACGACCCCACCTCAGCGTCGTGCTCGTGGTCTAAATCCTCTAGAAAAGAGGGATCAACTTCCAGTTTGGCCGCCAGCTCAAACGCGCCCACGCCCAAAATTAGGTCTGGGTCAATCACGCTCTGCTCGGTGTGATAGATCTTGGCCAGAGGGTTGAGGGAATGCAGCTTTTGCTCAATGCGAACCAGCTCAGCTGCATCGACCAGGTCGGTCTTGTTGAGCAAGATAATGTCGGCAAAGGCCACCTGCTCCTGGGCCTCGTGGCTGCCTGTCAGGTTTAGATCCAAGTTGCGGGCATCGACGACAGTGACAAAGGAGTCGAGCTGCATGGTGGGCTTAATTTCATCGGAGACGAAAAATGTCGAGGCTACCGGAGCCGGGTCGGCCAGCCCTGTAGTCTCAATCAAAATGGCGTCAAGCTCTGCTCGCTGGGCTAAGCTGGTCAGGGTTTTGACCAGATCGTCGCGCACGGTACAGCAGAGACAGCCATTGTTAAATTCCACTAGCTGCTCGTTGTCGTCTTCGATCACCAGTTGACCATCAATGCCGATCTCGCCAAACTCATTGACGATGACGGCCACTTTTTTCCCCTGCTGGCCCTTCAAAATGTGGTTGACCAAGGTGGTCTTGCCCGAACCCAAAAATCCGGTAATGACGGTAACCGGAATTCGGCGCTGAGTAACGTCTGACCGCGTCTGTTGTGTAACCGCCTGCTGTGTAACCATAATTCGACTCCCGAAGGTATAGGTCTGGATGAATCAGTTTAGTGGTGGCGGCTATCGCCATAGTCATGTTGGTGAGGACATCAGTAAAGCCATAGAAAGCCTGAACGCTCTATAACGTTTGAACGCTCTGGATGTATCTCTGGATGGATAATGTCGCCATCAAATCAACTACAGCCATAACTCCAGTCAGCCGCCACCGCCGCACTGAGCTTAGATGGCCTTCACCGCCTGGGCGTCGGCGGGAATTGACACCACAGTTTTTGTCATGGCCGAAATGCCCTGCTCGAGAATGTCGCGGCGCGAGGCAGGAATCACCGCATCGCCCCGCAGCTGATCGTAGGGCACCACAATCCAGCAGGCGCAGCCCCAGAGACATTCCCCGGCCATGCCCTCAAAGCGAATTGCCGGTTCAGACATCATCACGCCCAGATCCATCAGCCAGGAGTGGTGCAGCAGCTTCTCATCCCAGGTCATCTGGTCGTATAGATCACGGCTTTCAAAGAAGGTGAGAAAGTCGGTCTTGGCCACACCCGGCAGCATAATGTCGGCAAAGGCAGTCAGGTGATCGAAGAATTCTCGGTGGGTAATATTCATGGCTGAGTCCTCTGACTCAACTAAGAAGGTGGCCATCACTTCTTTAAACTTGTCGTCTAGCTTTTCATTCCACATCTCCCGGGGTGCATGGATAATGCACTCGGCGTAGTCGGTCTTGAAACCCTCTTTGAGCCCGGCATAGTCAGGAATGTGGCCAATCCACTCGCTAATCACGCTGCGCCACTTGCTGAGAGGCTCTCCGGGCAGTACCTGCACCGCCGGGTGGGTAAATTTAGCGATGTCGTAGAGAGTCCAGTTGCGAGACTTGGTGCTGATCGCCTCGTGGGGAGCGGTGGTTTGGCCCACCAGTCTCAGAGCCTTGAAGATAGTGCGACCGAAGTCGTCGAGGGCAATGCGCATAAAGGCGTCGGCGACAAACTTGTGGGTCACCTGAAGCCGCATGCGATCACGCTCGGTGGGCACCCCCGTGCCGGTGTACTTCGACAGCCGCTGGTAAGAGTTTTCGGTGGCCAGGGCAAAGAAGCCGCCGGTAAACGGGTTGCGGTAGAGATCGCCCCACACCGTGGTCACCCCGGCATTCTTGTCGTCGTCGAGCATGCAGTCAATTTCGTTGAAAGTGGGGAAGAGGCTGCCGTCGCGGTAGGCCTCCGGGTCGCCGCTACAGGGCAACTCGCCCACCCCAATCACCGGAATCCGGCGACCCAGCTTGACGTTTGACAAGTGACGGGCAAAGTCAACCACAATGCCGCTGCCGGTGCCATCGCCGATGCCAAAACAGCACAGCACCATCGAGGGCAGCTTAGTCTGATCGATGCTCTTGGCGAAATCATTTAGCTCTTTCTCTAGGGGGCGATCGCCGTCGTAATAGGCCCGGCCATAGATCGCCTTAGAAATCGCCCGAGGAAAGTATTCACCCGCCTTGGGAATCTCAACATTGTCGGGCAGCCAGGGCTCATAGTTGGGGTTCCAGTAGTAGCGGGGATACTCCAGCTTCAAAAATTCCCGATATCGGCGCAGCGAGGTAAACAGCTCGTCGCGGGTTGGCACCTCCATCGAGAAGAACCGAATCTGCGCCCGCTCAGAGGGAATGCCGCGCTCTTCCAGTCGCTTGAGAAAGCCCTCGGCATAGTCTTTGGCTTGAAACATATCCTGCTCGCCGATGTCAATCAGCAGAGCCGTAAACCTGGCTCGGGGATCTTCTAGCTGGTCTTCCAGGTCGCCTTGGCGCAGCATAGAATCAAGCATGTTGGCCCCGGTCTTGCCAATGCCCACAAAGTGAATGCAGTGGGGTGACTGAGAGCCTGAGGCACTGTGATACATAGATTTCGACATGGTCTAAATTCCTTCCTAAAACAACTTTTGGAAAAACTCTGCGGAACAGATGATGCCGAAGCAAGGTCACTGGGGGCATCTAGACGATAGAGGTGCTAACGACCAAAGGCGCGTCTCCCACCGTTACATAGGGCCAAACTCATCAAGCCGAACTCGTCAAAACAACTTGAGCAAGAAAAACTCAGCAGGTCGGGTAGTAGCCCAGATCTTCGGTGAGAAAGCCCATATCTTTGAGAATGTGAGCCACCGACGTAGCCCGCTCGTCGGCCACGTAGATCTTGTAATCTTCGACAAACTGACCGGGCTGGCGATCAATCACGCCTTCCTCAATTAGCAGTACGCCTTTTTCAATGTTTGAGCGGCTCAGGCTGGCCTTCCACAGCGGCGATTTGATATAAATTTTCTCGTCATCAACGCCAGTGATTTGCAAGATCTTGTTACCGGCTACGGTGGGTACCTCAGCACCATTCCCGTACTTCTGATTTACCACAGACCAATCCAATGGCATAGAGCTACTTTCCTTACGATTTGACCACTTCCTCGAGCTTCTGTCGCAAACCCTCCAGATCTTCCCCGCGAATGGCGCTATAGGGCACTACAACCCAGCAGGCACAACCCCACAGGCACTCTCCGGCCATGCCCTCAAACCGGATGGCAGGTTCTGAGAGCATTACTCCTAGCTCTAGTAGCCAAGAATGCTGAAGCAGCTTTTCATCCCAGGTCTGCTGGTCGTAGGCCAAGCGGGCCTCGTAAAAAATGTCGAGGTTGGTCTTTGTCGCCCCTGGAATCACAAACTGCACGTAGGTCTCGCTACCCCCAGGGGTACGAATCACCTCTGGCTCTAAGATCGGCGAGAATGATTTGCCCATGGCGCTGGCTAGATCCGCTAGCTGTGCGTCAAGCTCGTCACTCTCGGGAGCCGACGCCCGAATCTCAAAAAAGTCGGGATTAAAGGTGCCGGGCATGATGCCGAGCTGGCCGGGCACGTCATCGACGCTAGTCTTAAAACTGGTGAAGCCAAACAGGTGAGCCCAGCGAGCACCGTATTGACTGCGGGCCGCCATGTGCTGCGATGGCGGGGCACCCACCCAGTTAAGCAGTCGCAAGGTCTCGTAGATGTCGAGCCCCTGGTTGCGGGTGAAAAACGAAACTAGCTGCTGGTTGACGGTCTGCTGGGTGGCGACTAGGTCGCTGGTCTCTTGCCAGGCCGACTTTTGTGGCACCATCAAGAACCCCGCCGTAAACGGGTTGCGGTACAGATCGCCCCAAACCTGAACTACACCCTGGTTTTTCTCTTGGTCGAGCATACAGTCGAGCTCATTGAGCACGGGGAAGAGACTGCCGTCGCGCTCGTAGGCTGGATCGCCATCACAGGGTACGATACCGATCCCTAGTACCAGTGCTCGGCGTCCAAACTTGACGTTAGACAGGTGACGAACTAAGTCGACCACGATGCCGCTGCTGGTGCTGTCGCCGAGGGCAAAAGCCACGCAGACAATTGACTGGCAGGTGGTGGCATCGACGCTGCGAGCAAACAGCTCCAGCTCTTGATCCATCGGGCGATCGCCCTCGTAGTAGGCTTTGCCGTAGATCGCCTTCGACACCGCCCGGGGAAAGGGTTCCCCGGCTTTGGGAATCTCCAGGGTATCGGGCAACCAGGGCTCGTAGTTGGGATTCCAGTAATAACGGGGGTACTCGAGCTTGAGGTATTCGCGGTAGCGCCGCAGCGAGCCGAACAGATCATCGCGACTTGGAACATCTAGAGCAAGGGTTCTGACCTGAGCGCGATCGCTCGGTAAGCTCTCGGCTAGCGCCGCCACCTTGGTCAGGTGCTGGTCACCAATGTCTACTGCTAGGGCCGTGAACCGCGTACGCTCGTCTGTCAAAAAGTCATCTGGGGCCTGCCCAATCATCTGGGCTATCAGGTCGGCCCCTGCCTTGCCTACCCCTACCATGTGCACCGATGACGGCATCGGGTCGGCCTCTTTAACCCGGTGTACCCCGCCTCGCTTGAGCGCCTCTAGCCGCTTTCGAATGCGGAGCATTTCCTGCTGATCAACCATAGTTGAGTGTTTCCAATAGCGGATTTACTGCGGTGGCTAGGAAGCCTAGCCCCTGGATGGTCTGGGCTGAGGCTGCGACCATGATTCTGGTCTAGTTAGGAAATTTTTCAAAAAAAGTTATGTAGGGTGAGCTATGCCCACCCTTTGGTCAGACTGGCCAAGCAATCACCCTGGCTGGCTGATCGCTAACCCTTCACGCCCACCGACACGGACTCAGCCTGGGGTTTGGTCACCGGGGTCGGCAACTCCTGTTTCGCCTCGTTTGGAATACCTTCAATCGGGCATTCTTCGGTGCCTGCGGTATCGCGGGTGATAGCCTCGGCCCGCTCCTTCGCCTTCTTCGGATCGAGCACCCACTCGTGGTAAAACTCGAAGGGGCATTCGGCCATGCCTTCATAGCCGTCGTCTGACTTGCCGGTGCCGGTGTAGCCCCGGTGCAGCAGCTTGTACAGGTGGTTCTGCGACTGGGAATGCTTGCGGAAGTCACGAATGGCAAACTTTGACAGGGCCGCGTACTGGATGCCGTTCTCTTCTTCGCCACACTCACCGAGGGTGCGACCGTCAAAGCCGACAATCGCTGAGTGACCAAAGTAGCTGTAGACCCCGTCAAATCCAGCGGCGTTGGCCACTGCCACGTAGGTGTTATTCATCCAGGCCATCGCCTTCGAGACAATGATCTGCTGATCCTTTGCCGGGTACATGTAGCCCTGGCAGCGCACAATTAGCTCTGCCCCCTTCATCGCACAGTCGCGCCAGATTTCGGGGTAGTTGCCGTCATCGCAGATGATCAGGCTAACTTTCAGCCCTTTCGGCCCTTCGGAGACGTAGGTGCAGTTGCCAGGATACCACCCCTCAATCGGTACCCAGGGCATAATCTTGCGGTACTTCTGTACAATTTCGCCCTGATCATTCATCAAGATCAAGGCATTATAGGGCACCTTGTGTGGGTGCGCTTCATGCTTTTCACCTGTGAGCGAAAAGACGCCCCAAACCTTATTGCGAATGCAGGCTTCGGCAAAGATATCGGTCTCTGTACCGGGGATTTCAGCTGCGGTGTCCATCATTTCCTGATGGTCATACATAATGCCGTGGGTCGAATATTCTGGGAAGATCACCAGATCCATCCCCGGCAGACCCACCTTCATGCCGTCGATCATAGAGGCAATTTTTTTGCAGTTTTCTATAACCTCGGCCTTAGTGTGCAAGCGCGGCATTTTGTAATTGACAACCGCAACACCCACTGCATCTGCACTAGATGAAATATCGCCGTGATAAGACATGAACTTACCTCCTAATGAAATGAATTGAATGAACTCATTCTTTTTCGAAAAAAGCCAGAATTCTCTTACAAAATTGCGTCAAAATCAAGCGCTTACTCATGGATGCCAAGCCAAAGCCAGCAAAACATCATGCTTAATCAAATGCAATCGGCATGAGGCATCACACCATCCCAACGATTTCACGATGGTTAGTAATGCTTAGGACAAATTCTTGACTGCTGGGCGAAGATTGGACGCTGTCTTGCTTCAGCTCAAAGTGATAATGTTGTCGCCTAGTAACTAAATGACTCCGCTACCAGAAATTGTCCTATTTTTTTCGAGACATGCTGGATGCCAGAGGACTCAAAGGTGAAGATCCCTGTACCATGTGCCGATAATAGGCAATGATCGGCAGGGCAGCTGTATCCGTCCTTACAAATAGTTAATTTCCTAACTATTTAATAGTTAGGATCGTGGATTAAATAATATCCAGAATATGAATGGGAGAGTGGTAGTCTAAGCATCCTGCCCTTGTGTGGTTTTAGATGAATCCTTACCCCCGTGATATTGAGCAACAAATGCAA
>JBHJNL010000158.1:0-2243 GCA_050330855.1 Thermosynechococcaceae cyanobacterium
AACGCAAGGCGGGACAGATTGCCCCATAAGGGTTCTAGCTTGCGTCTGACAGAGTAAGCGTTTCAACCATCTTGCTAGATAAAACCCTTGTCAAACTGTCCTGCTTTACGCTGCATCCCGATGAGATATTGCCCCTCACCAAAATCCTCCCGTCATAAAAGCGATAGTCTCCGACCGGCCTTCGGCCATCGCACTCCGACTCCAGCACAAAGCCACCCAATAGCAGCCCCAGCCAGACTCTCCCCCAGGACAACTTGAGATGCCGCTGCAAATCTAGCAAAGCCATACTCCCCTGTCCTAACTGCTGAGCGATCGCATCTACCCACCCCGCCACATTTTCTTCCTCAATCACCTGCAGCACATCTGCAGTCTCCTGCAGCTCCAGCTCCTTGAGCAGCACCTCCTTTTCTACGATCGCCACCACCGCGACTCCACTTCATCCTTTGGGAGCGTCCGCCGCGTGACAGGCTCCGGCTTAGCGATCAGATCATCAAGGTCAAACACCATCGACTGCCGGACTAGCCCCTCTAGCTCATCAAACTCCAGCACTGGACCTTCTTCACTGTGAGCTTGCTTCCAGTCATTGAGCAGCACCTCTGCCCGCCGGCTGAACACCTCTGCAATCTTCAGAAACACATCACCCGCCATCGCCAACTGCTGATTCGGAGACACTTGAGTCAGCATCAGGTCCAACCCCAGACACAACTGTTCTACATTTGTTTGCTCGGGGTATTCCTCAGCTACCGCAAGCTGCTGCCACAGATCGAGTTCTAGCTGCACCCATGATCCTCACCCTGGATGCAGCGGACAAGGACGGATCGGGCACTGGTTTGGATTCAATTCCACTGTTGTCTCAAACCGCTCCAGCTCCACATCCTCAAGCTGCCCCGAAACACCCTTCAGTATCTCCCGCAAAGACTGTTTCACTTGCATCCCGGTCCACCCCAAACAATGCACGGTTTCAACCTTTGCGACTTGCTTTTGACCGACCCATAGCTCCGCCGCGATCGCATGAAGGGGCGCATCCACCCGCGCTCGATACAGATGCAGTATGGCTGCAGGGATCTCAGGCACGGCCACCGTAATCTCCGGGACGATCTTGCCCGTTGCAATGGCATACTTCTGTTTCTTCTGCTTGTTGTAGCGATCGCGGTTCCGGTAACTATGGCGACGGACATGACAAGGTTGACCGGCCCAGCAGTCTTTCTCCTTCGCGTCTATCACCGGCAGCTTGGCACAGCGCCGACATTTTTCTGCAATTGCCCGAGCCATTCCATCCCACTCCCATCAATCCAATTGCAACGACCCCTTACACCTCTATAACGGGCTTAAAATCGATGGAAAGTCCAACGGCTTTCAAAACCGATGCCATCGTTTCGAGCGTTGGATTTCCATTCCCTGACAACAATCGATACAGATGTTGACGGGTAATATCGGCTTCCTCGGCCACATCCTTAACCTTTCCCCTAGCATCCACTACATTCTTGAGGGCCAGCAAGAATGCTTCCTGATTGCCATCCAACAGCGTTTCATCCAGAGCTGTCTTCAGGTAGGTCGCCGCATAGTCTAAATCCTTGAGTCGGATCAGAAAGTCATCTTGATAGTTTTTGACTGGCATGGTTAGGGTTCTCCTATTTCCTCTTGATAAGCCGCCCACAGCATCATTGCCGTCTTAATATCCTGGTTCTGCTTCTTCTTAGAGCCACCGACCAGCAATAACACCACCTGTCCTGCCCCTCGCCCGAAGTAGACACGATAGCCAGGACCGAAAAAGAAGCGTAATTCATAGACACCTGCTCCCACACTTTTGCAATCACCGAAATTACCGAGCTGAACTCTATCCAAACGCACATCGATGCGGGTCTGTGTCTGTCGACTCAGGAAATCAAACCACTTATCAAACCGACAATGGCCATCTTCATCGACATATTTCTGAAGCGTCCACTGCTGGGGATTCATTAACCCTCTCTATTATGTCGCATATATATTACAACAGCAGTCCCTTCGGCGGCATTCATCACATTCCAGGAGATGAAGCCGTCAATATCCAGCCCTCTCGCCGCTTACATTTCAGGTTCTGAGATCATCCTACCATCTCTTGTTCGTCATAGTTTAGTCATAACTAAGATATTAGACAAATATTTTATATTAAGACGTTATTACTATATGTTATAACGTTGATATTGTTAGCATTACCGCCATGGCTGATAAAACGTACAAGGCATCTTGGGCCAAGATTGGCA
>JBHJNL010000159.1:0-9669 GCA_050330855.1 Thermosynechococcaceae cyanobacterium
ATTTCATTTTTTGAACCTTATTGAGATAAGTTTCTATTTGCTGCCGAAAAAATATTCCTCAATAGGCCAGGATAACGGAAATTGGTTAGGGCTGAGGCGAACCTGCGGAATGTCGGTTAAAAGATTTTGACTCTAGAATTTTTCCTGGCAAGAAAAATTTTCACTCATTTCTTGCAGCCACTGCTTTCTGAGATTAGACGGCGTAATCACCAAAATGCGCCGCCGTCGTTCAGCCCATTTTGGGCAATGACCAAACCCGCTTCAATGGTTTTGCCTAAGCCCACCTCATCTGCTAGCAAAGCGCCTCTAGACAGCGGAGACTCAAAGGCAAACAAGGCTGCATCCACCTGGTGCGGATTGAGATCGACCTGCGCTCCGGCAAAGGTACCTGCCAGTTTTTCTAAACTATCTGACGCGCAACGCTTGGTTAGCTCATAGGCAAAATACTGAGCATGATAGTCGGTTAAACTCATGAGCTTTTCAGAGCATCAGTCAACTGTTGCTGAGCATCCATCAACGCTGCATCTAACTTGCTCGGATCTCGTCCGCCCGCCTGCGCTAAGTTCGGACGACCGCCGCCGCCACCACCGCATTGTTTTGCGATCGCACCCACAAATTTCCCTGCCTGCAGACCTGCTTTAACCACCTCTGGACTAAACGCCGCCACCAGAGACACTTTCCCAGCCTCCGGCACAGAACCCAGCACCACCGCGCCTTCGCCGAGCTTTTGCAATAATCGCTCAGCCGCCGTCTTCAACGCTTCAGGATCGACGCCTTCTAACTGAGAGACCAATACTTTGAAATATCCAACTGAGTCTGCCTGCTCTACAAGCTGATCCGATTTAGTGATGGCTAGTTCAGACTTAAGCTGATCAAGTTGCTTCTGAGTAGACTTTAGTTCCGTTTGGAGATTCGTGATCCGCTCCGGTAGTTCCTCTGGTTTGGCCTTGAAGCGATCGCTCAGATCCCGCACCACAGCATCGCGCACGTTGAGATATTCCAACACAGCCGACCCTGCAATAGCCTCAATTCGCCGGACGCCTGAAGAAACGCCCGCTTCAGAGACAATCTTAAAGATGCCAATTTCAGCGGTGTTTTTAACGTGAGTGCCGCCACACAGCTCCATTGACACGCCGGGAACGTCCAGCACCCGCACTTTTGCGCCGTACTTTTCACCGAACATCGCTACTGCTCCCTTGGCCTTAGCGTCGGCAATGGGCATGACGCTGGTGGTCGTGGCGTGGGCCTCAGCAATCCAGGTATTAATTTGTTCTTCGACAGACTGGAGTTCTGCTGCCGTCAGCGGTTTGCCATAGTTAAAATCGAATCGCAGACGTTCAAAGGAGACTAGAGAACCGGCCTGACCAATGTTGTCGTCAATCAGTTTTTTCAGTGCAGCCTGGAGCAAGTGGGTCGCCGTGTGGTGGGCCTGCACTCGGCGACGACAGGCTAGATCGATCTGAGCTGAAACCTGATCGCCCACGTTGAGACTGTCGCGCTCTACTCGACCATAGTGGATAAAAATATCAGCCTCTTTTTTTACATCTTCAACCCGGACCAAAACATCCTTGCCCGACAGATATCCCTGATCGCCAATCTGTCCCCCTGACTCGGCATAGAACGGGGTTTGGTCGAGGGCAATCTGAACCTGCATTCCAGCCTTAGCACTGTCTGCGGACTGACCCTCTATCAGCAGAGCCTTAACCGTGGCGCTGGAGTCGGGTTGGGTATAGCCAAGAAACGTAGTGGGGTGAATCTTGAGTTGACCCAAAGCTCCTTGAGCCGTGAGATCTATGGTTTCATGGGCGTCGCGGGAGCGATCTCGCTGCTTTGCCATCTCTTCCTCAAAACCCTTCTCATCCACCGTTAATCCTTGCTCGGCAGCGATTTCCTGCGTTAGCTCAAACGGGAATCCGTGGGTGTCGTAAAGGGTAAAGGCATCTTCGCCAGAGATTTGTTTCGGCTGGGTCGCCATGATGTCGGCTAGTAGCTTTTCGCCGCGTCCTAATGTGGTTAAGAACTGGGCTTCTTCTCGGTCTAATTCTGCCTTGATAGCTGATTCTCGTTCGCGGACGTTGGGGAAAGCGGATTCGGAGAGTGCGATCGCACTTTCTGCCACTTGCGTTGTAAAGGCTCCTTCAATGCCGATCAATCGACCATGCCGGACCACTCGCCGAATCAGTCGCCGCAGCACATAGCCGCGATCTGTATTAGAGGCGGTTACCCCATCGGCAATCAGATGGACAACCGCTCGAATATGGTCACCAATCACTTTGAGTGAAGTCTTGGTGCTGTCATCCGATGTTTGGTACTGAATCCCTGCAATCTTCGCCGCCGTCTCCATCATTGGCAAAATCAGATCGGTTTCGTAGTTGTTCGGTACCCCTTGCAAAATTTGGGCCATCCGCTCTAGCCCCAAGCCGGTATCGATATTCTGCTTCTCCAGCGGCGCTAGATGACCTTCGGTATCCCGATTAGACTCCATGAACACGAGGTTGTAATACTCAATGAATCGAGAGTCATCTTCTAGATCGATATTTTCATCGCCCAGCTCAGGATGAAAGTCGTAGTAAAGCTCTGAACAAGGACCACAGGGGCCGGTCGCTCCAGCGGCCCAGAAATTATCCTTCGCGCCCATGCGCTGAATGCGATGGGCGGGGATGCCGATTTTGTCGCGCCAAATCGCAAAGGCTTCGTCGTCTTCTATAAACACGCTTGGAACGATGCGTTCAGGAGAGAGTTTATAGACTTCTGTGGAGAGTTCCCAGGCCCATGCGATCGCTTGTTCTTTAAAATAATCGCCAAAACTAAAGTTGCCCAACATCTCGAAGAAGGTATGGTGGCGGGCGGTCTTGCCGACATTCTCAATATCGTTGGTGCGAATACACTTCTGCGAAGTGGTTGCCCGTGGGAATTCAGCAGGCTTTTGGCCTAGAAAGATGGGCTTGAAGGGCAGCATCCCGGCAATGGTAAGCAGCACTGTGGGGTCTTCTGGCACTAGTGAGGCGCTGGGTAAAACCTGATGGTTCTTGGCTGCGTAGAAGTCGAGGAATTTTTGTCGGATTTGAGCGCCGCTGAGCTTAGCCACTGTGGGGTTCCCTGTTGTGTGAGCCTTTTATTTTAAATGATGTGGGGTTGCGATGGTCTTTGGGGTGGGAATGCGATCTCTTTTGCTGGTTTTGTGCCACTGCCTCAATTAGAATATGGCACTCGATAGGTACTGTTGAACATCAACGACCGTTTCTATTACACCGACTACGATACTGAAAGTCTTTTCTATAACAGAGGCTATGATATAGATACGGGAAGTACAGAGGTAGGTGATTAACGTGACAGCGTCAATGACAAGCTCTAAATCCCCACACGAAAAATCTAATGCTGAGAGCCAGCAAACGATACCAAGAGATTCTGGGTCTGTTGTGGCCGTCTCACCTGAGTTTGAAAGCCTGATCGAGATTATGGCCGCGAAAACAGGCTTAGACAAAGCGGAAGTACTTCGTCGTGCTGTTTTGCTCATGAAAGAGGCGATTGATGCTCAGGCCCAGGGTAACAAAATCGGTATTCTTGATAACAACGATCAGCTCAAGGTGGAAATTACTGGATTGGGGATGTAGGCTCCACCAATGTCAGACAAGCCCGACAAGCTGGATCTAAGCCAAGCATTACCACCCCAAGGAACTCAGATTCCGTTTCAGTTTCTTACTAAAGCCGAGTTCGCACAACCAGAGAATGACGCAGATCGCATTGCACGCCTTGCTGAAGCAAGTCATCAGCGATGGAGAACAACGATCAAGGAACTGATATTTAAGCCCCTCGTGCTGATCTTTCTGAAATATACCAAGCAGGCCCAAAAAGATTCCTTAAAGCTTGCCGCAGCCAATCTGAAGCGCAAAGCTGAGACATTATTGCAGGTCTTAACAAAGAATCCGTACCAGTCCCCTCCATCCTTTGAAAAACTTAAGGGAATATCTGCCCCCATATACTCGCGACGTATTAACATTCAGCATCGTCTGGTCTATCAAATTTTGGATGATGTTCAGGTTGTCAAAGTCTTGCGAATGTGGACCCATTATGGTGAGTAGTCGCGACCGTTACGCCTGTGTATAACCCACAACCCATTACAAAAGATCTGGTTCTCATTGGCGGTGGACATAGCCATGCGATCGCAATTCATCAATTCATCATGCAGCCCCTACCCGGCATCCGGCTTACCCTAATCAGCACTGGCTCCAACACGCCCTATTCAGGAATGCTGCCCGGTCACGTTGCCGGACTCTACAGTTATGATGACTGCCATATCGATCTGCGCCCCTTAGCTAACGCGGCCCAAGCCCAATTCTACCTCGATCAGGTTGTAGGGCTAGATCTAGACAATCAGCGAGTTCTCTGCGCCAATCGGCCCCCCGTGGGCTTTGATGCCCTATCCATTGATATTGGCAGCACGCCAGAGCTGCCTGACATACCCGGTGCGATTGAATACAGCATTCCCGTGAAGCCGTGGGATCAATTTTTAAGCCAATGGCAGCGATTAATTGCTCAAGTCAAACTCGCTCCAACAACGCCCATTTGCCTTGCTGTTGTCGGTGGCGGTGCCGGGGGCGTGGAGTTAGCTCTCACAATTCAGTACCAAATTCAGCAGATTTTGCAGACGGCTGAGCAGCCGTTAGATCACGTTCAAGTTCATCTGTTTCATCGGGGCGATCAGGTGATGACCGGCCATAACGGCTGGGTTCGCAACCGATTTCACCGCATTCTAGAGCGCAAAGGCATTCATCTACATTTAGAGAAGAGTGTGCAAGAGGTTCATGCTGGGATTATCTACTGCAAATCTGGGTTTAAATTGACCTGCGATCGTATCTTCTGGGTTACCCGTGCCTCTGCTCCCCTCTGGCCCCGTGCCGCTGGCCTTGCCACAGATGACCGAGGTTTTATACAAGTCTCGCCTACACTGCAGTCAATCTCTCACCCGCCGGTGTTTGCCGCCGGTGATATTGCTGCAATGGTGCAGTCCCCTCGGCCCAAGGCAGGCGTCTTTGCTGTGCGACAGGGTCGCCCCCTTGCTCAAAATCTCAGACGATTCCTCATCGGTGAACCTCTGGGAAAATATCGACCGCAGCGCCAGATCTTGGGGTTAATTAGTACCGGCGATCGCAACGCTGTTCTTTCTTGGGGGCCATTACCCTGGGGCTGGGAGTCTCCCCGCCTGTGGCGCTGGAAAGATCGCATCGACCGCAAGTTTATGGATCAGTTCAAGAATCTACCGTTGCCGATGATGGCCCCACCCGCAGCCGCTGTGGACCCCGTGATGCACTGTGCCGGGTGCGGGTCTAAAGTCGGGAGTTCTGTATTAGAGCGAACGCTGCAGCGGGTCCGACACACTCAGCCTTCCGTTTCTATCTCAGGGGAAATCATTATTGGCCTTGATACCGCCGATGATGCCGCCGTAGTGGCAATTCCTCCGGGGAACGTGATCGCCCACACCCTCGATTATTTTCGGAGCTTGATCAACGACCCGTTTGTTTTTGGGCAGATCTGCACCCACCACAGCCTCAGTGATTTATTTGCAATGGGGGCCACCCCACAAACGGCGCTAGCGCTGGCGTCGCTTCCCTATGCCAGTGATACTAAGCTTGAAGAAACGCTATTTCAGCTTTTGTCAGGGGCGACTCAGGTTTTGCATGAGGCCGGAGCGGCCCTAGTGGGGGGGCATACCACAGAGGGGAATGAGCTGGCCTTTGGGTTGTCCTGTAATGGGTTTATGGAACGCGATCGCATCCTTCGTAAAAGCAATCTCAAACCCGATCAGGCGCTCATCTTAACCAAACCGCTAGGCACCGGCACCCTCTTCGCGGCAGACATGCGACTCCAGGCCAAAGGCCGCTGGATCGATGCAGCGGTTGAATCCATGCTGCAGTCAAATCAAGCCGCCGCCGCTTGTCTAATTAAATATCAGGCCAGTGCCTGTACTGATATCACAGGCTTTGGCCTCCTCGGACATTTGCTTGAGATGATCAAGACAGTCCCTGTCTCTGTTGATCTTGATCTGGATGCACTCTCTCCGTTACCCGGAGCGATGACCTGCCTAGAGCAAGGATTCTTTAGCTCACTGCATCCACAAAATCTGCAAGCGAGTCAGCAAATTAATAATATTGATGAGTCTCAAGCTCATCCTCACTGGCATTTGTTATTTGACCCCCAAACCTCTGGTGGGTTGCTGGGGGCGGTGCCTGCCGATCAGGTGCTGGATTGCCTTGCCGATCTGCAGGCGCTGGGTTACTCGTATAGTCGGCAAGTAGGCTGGGTGATTCCGGCCAAACCTTTGGCAAAGCCAATTCGCTGCCTAATGTCCAAGCGGCGATAAAGTTGAAAAATGTTTGTCATGAAATTATCCAAGCATTAGGAGATGCTGGCACAATTTCAAAAATACGTTAGAAATGGCTCGAGGCAGATTTGAACTGCCGACCTTGGGCTTATGAGTCCCCTGCTCTAACCAACTGAGCTACCGAGCCAAGTATTGTCACGTTGAACACCGCCAACGGTCTAGTAACTTAACATATTGTGGGTTGCGATCGCTATAGCCCCACTCAATATTGACCGATTCACACCCCCTATTCTAGAGAGTCTAGGCTCCGTGATCCGAATTTTTATTCGTAGACAGGCATCTCAAACGAGAACGGTGATCAACAATGGGAAGATAAACGTGAAGATAAACGTGCAGCATCAATCATCATTCATGGATATCAAAAACGGGTTCGTCGGTACAGTGGGTAATACACCCCTTATTCGTCTCCACAGCTTTAGCGAAGAAACGGGCTGTGAAATTCTAGGCAAAGCAGAATTTCTGAACCCCGGCGGTTCTGTCAAAGATCGCGCCGCCCTCTTCATCATTGAAGATGCCGAAGCAAAGGGGCTGCTCAAGCCCGGTGGCACCGTTGTTGAAGGAACTGCCGGGAACACAGGCATCGGTCTTGCCCACATCTGCAACGCCAAAGGCTATCGCTGCCTGATCGTGATTCCTGATACCCAGTCCCAAGAAAAAATGGATGCCCTCAAAGTGCTCGGTGCAGATGTTCGCGCCGTCCCAGCCGTTCCCTACCGAGACCCTAACAACTACGTCAAGCTCTCTGGACGGCTAGCCGAAGAAACCGAAAACGCTATCTGGGCGAACCAATTTGACAACCTCGCCAACCGTGAGGCCCACTACCAAACCACTGGCCCTGAAATTTGGCAACAGACCGACGGTAAAGTCGATGCCTGGGTTGCCGCTACCGGCACCGGTGGCACTTACGCTGGTGTTGCTATGTACCTTAAAGAGCAAAATCCCAATATTAGGACTGTCCTCGCCGACCCGATGGGCAGTGGCCTCTATAGCTATGTCAAAACTGGGGAGCTTAAATCGGAGGGCAATTCCGTCACCGAAGGGATTGGTAATAGCCGCATCACTGGGAACCTTGAGGGCGCGCCCATTGATGACGCCATTCAAATTGACGATCGCGAATGTCTGAGAGTGGTGTATCAGCTTTTGCAGCAAGATGGTTTATTTATGGGCGGGTCTGTGGGTATCAATGTCGGTGCTGCCGTTGCCCTTGCTAAACAGCTTGGGCCAGGGCACACCATCGTCACCGTTTTATGCGATAGTGGCACCCGATATCAGTCCAAGCTCTTTAACCCTGAATGGTTAGCCGCCAAAGGGCTTTCGGTCTAGATTGACAGCCTGCACCAATCTTTTTGAATGTATGAAACAGGTCTGGGATTGGCTGAAGCAAACCTGCACTCGCTATAAACGCTTCATTTATTTATTTATTCTGGCGGCAGCACTGGCGTTCTTAGCGGAAACGCTCTATCGCCACTGGCAAAGCATCTCCAGTGTTCAAATTACACCAGTGGCTTGGTCTTGTCTTGTCTTTGCCACTGGGATAACTCTCTTTTCTCATATTTGGACGGGCTGGGTATGGGGCTTGATTTTGGAAGCGTTGGGCCAACCCGTTAGCAAGGCTGGATGTGTTCAAATTTATCTGACCACCAATATTGCGAAGTACCTTCCCAGCAATCTTATTCATCTCTATGGTCGGACGGTGGGGGCCACCGAAATGGGTGTCCCGTTAGGGCCAGCTTCGCTTAGTGTCGTCCTCGATACGTTGTTGATGGCATCATCGGGCCTGATGATGGGGTTGCTCAGTATTCCGAAACAGGGTCAGTTCTTCGCCTTTCTAGGCTTAGTGGGGATTCTCTTCATCGTTCATCCTCGCGTTCTCCAGCGGTTAGTTCAACTGGTCCCCACGGGCAAAAAAGGGAAGCCCCCCAATAGCGGTGCTCCAACCCTTCGACTCCAGCACTATCCGCTCAAGCCTCTGCTTGGCGAAATCGGATTCATGATCACTAGATCGCTGAGTTTTGTGATTACCCTTGGGGCGATCACCCCCATTGACCCGCTGCTCATTCCTAAATATATGAGCATTTATAGTATTGGCTGGCTGATGGGTTTTATTATTCCAGGCGTACCCGGAGGCATTGGGGTCTTGGAGCTAATTGCCAGTCGCCTGCTCAGTCAGCCCGGAGTACTCAGCCGTGAGCAAACCTTTTCGATCGGGGTTACCTTGGCTGCCGTCGGCCTGCATCGCCTTGTGAACACGATGGCAGAATTGCTCGGCGCTGTATTCGCCACCCTAGATATGAAGTGGCCCCTGAGTCTGCGTGGAAAATTCGAGAGTTATCTTCAAGAGCGCTGAAGCTAAGGATCGTGGATTAAATAACATCCAGAATGGCTTGGCAGTATAGTTCCATTTTGGCAGGTAAGCATCAAAAGCAATTTCCATTGATTTCTTAAACCCTGGGTGACTTTTCGACCCATTTGATAGACCTTGTGTATACTGCCGACGACTAAGAGCTTAATATTTCAGATTAGGCTACAACTGCCTACACAAGAGGCTTTGAACCTCATAGCAGAAGTAAACCTTTGACTCGTTCGGAGTATAGCTCCACCTCCATCACACAGAATCAAAATAGACCTGGCCTTCGGATATTGAATGGAACCGTAATGTTGCCACCAGTAGCAGATCGAATCACAGGCAAACTCTCCAGTGTCATGACTGGTGCCAATCGGGCGAACGAAACAAAGTGCGGGATGTTTGTACTACTGGGAAAACATGAACGAGAAACTGGGACTTGCAGCATGCTGATGAGTCTTCAGATTCATGAATCTGCCAGAGGCCGCGCTTCCTTTTGTTCACCCGTGGGAGACACCAAGCTGCGATTATTTTCATTGTATGATAGACTACAATCTTGAAAAGCATTCCTTTGTAGAATAATTAGCGGAAGTTGTCTTGAAACTGAAGATTTTTAAAATTGATGAATTTGCTGGTCAGCAGAATTGCTCCCAAATAAACTAAGTCAAAGGAGGAACAAATTTTTCAAAAAAGTCTATATTGATCAACTGGTTCGATCTAGTATTGATCCATGCTGATACTAAGAAGCTTGATGTTGAGAGACTTCCAGCTCATTGCTTAGATCTGGCAGAGGGGGTAGATATCTGGCAGAATCTGAGAGAAGAGGTGTTCGGGTCTTTAGCTATTCGTCATGAAATTCCACTCTATTTTAAAAAACTGGTGCAGTGAGTCTCCTAAGATTGACTTCTGCGGGTGGCGCATAAGTCGAGGCACTAACGCAGAG
>JBHJNL010000160.1:0-2188 GCA_050330855.1 Thermosynechococcaceae cyanobacterium
CTGTACCACCGGCTCCGCCTCCGAACTACTCCACCCCTTCGGCATCTGTCTCTCAACCCAGTGGGCCTAAGATTTGGGTGTGGCTGATTGCCGGAATTGTAGTGATTGCCGGTGGAGCCAATTGATAGTAATAGAGCGAAACACTGATGCTGTCAGCAATGCATTAGCCTTTTGACCATAGGTATTGTCTTCTTTGAGCAGCAGATCTTTGGGCCAGTGCAGTCGGTTTTCAATACTCCAGTGCCCTTTCGCCTCCTCCATCGACATAGCCGCCGTAGTGGGATAACGCGATTAGCCGACTCATTAGCGTTACTCTCCCAAACATTGGATACGACGCCCCCTCAGAAGCTATCGAGATGGCCTTAGTGATTTTGAACCAGTCCTAGAGAAAGCCATCAATGCTAGGGGCTTCCCACTCGCTCAATTCATACTGTTCCTGATTGACGGAGTGTTAATGCTACCTTCGGAGTTACATGATTGAGAACCGTTTGATTACGGGCAAGGAAAAGAGCTTAAAATTTGTTGTGAATATTCTTCAGGTTTGGCATCATCTCTCAGCTCACTTTCTCAACAATGGATAGACGATGCACTTTGATCTAGCTGAACTCATCCGCTCCTTTGGTTATTTTGGCGTCTGGGCCATCATTCTCGCTGAGTCGGGCCTGTTCATTGGTTTTTTCCTGCCCGGTGACAGTCTACTGTTTACGGCGGGTTTCTTGGCTTCTCAGCCTAACTCGCTAAATTTATGGATTTTGATCGCGGGATGCTTTGTTGCAGCGGTCACTGGAGACAATGTGGGGTACAAGACCGGGAAGCACTTTGGTCGTCGCCTGTTTCAAAGGCAAGAGTCCTGGCTTTTTAACCCTAAAAATCTGATGAGATCGCAACATTTCTACGACAAGCACGGACGCAAAACGATCTTTTTAGCTCGTTTTTTGCCCGTCGTTAGAACCTTTGCCCCCGTTGCCGCAGGGATTGGAGCGATGAAATATCCCGTCTTTTTTGCCTACAACCTTTTTGGGGGTGCCGTTTGGACCGTGGGCCTTTGTTTGCTGGGCTACTATCTGGGCCGCGCCATCCCAGACGTAGATCGCTATCTGCTGCCCATCATTGTCGTCATTGTTCTGGTTTCAGTTTTGCCGTCTCTGCTGCACTTGTACCAAGAAAGACGTCGCTCTAAGCGGATTAGATAATAGTTTCTGGGTAAAAAAGCAGAGCATTATAGAAACAAAAAGACATCGTTGAGTCCTAGCCAGTTATATCGGCGGACTCCCCCATGCCAAAATTCCCATCACCAGCACAAAGGCTAAGGTCACCACCACTGTGGTGGCAAAATTCAAGGTCAACGCGGCACCTACATGGGTTAGCAGCAGGACACAAGGAATGAGGCCCAACAAACAGGGAATGGCAAACCATCGGAAAGACAATCCAGAAATCCCTGCCCCGTAACTAATGAGGTCGTAGGGCATCACCGGAATTAAATGAGCAACTAAAACAATCGTCCCCAGGTATCTATCTCCACGGTGCTTTGAAATATAAATGGCTTTCCCCGTCAAGACTTTGGCGATAGATCTGCCCCAAGTCCGGCCAATAAAATAGGCGATTAGGCTGCCTACATAGAGACCGATGACGCTATATATTGCAGCAGGGAGGGGTCCCCAGACTATTCCTGCGGCGACGGTGAATGGGAGTACTAGGAATCGGGCTAATGACAATGGCGATCGCTAACAAACTGATGAAGAAGGTAATCCCCACCCAGCCTAGATTGCTCAGTTGCGCTATCCATTGCTGTGGTGCATCCCACGTAATACCCGAGCGGGTTAATAGCCAGCCTCCCGCGATCGCGCACACCGCAAACCCCATCAGCGCAACCCAGTGAGCTGACTTCAGTCGTCTTGACGTTCGGGACACTCTCCTCCGCCGCTGCCTTGGAACTTGAGGAGAAATGACATTATCCAAGAGCTTAGCGATATGACCAACATTCCGCAGGTAGATCTTCATTCTCAATATTTTATGAAAAATAATGCCTGAAACTCTTATCTTAAATGAGACTTAGGAATTCAAGCTTGATTTCATTTTTTGAGCCTTATTGAGATAAGTTTCTATTTGCTGCCGAGAAAATATTCCTCAATAGGCCAGGATGACGGAAATTGGTTAGGGCTGAGGCGAACCTGCGGAATGTCGGATA
>JBHJNL010000161.1:0-36452 GCA_050330855.1 Thermosynechococcaceae cyanobacterium
ACCATCGTGCCGTAGGCGAGCAGCAACACATCATCCCCCTGACGCAGCGTCTCGGCCTTACCAATGGGCAGCGCTTGCCAGCCTTCGTCTAGGGTGCCGACACCGTAGCCATTGCCGCGAGGATAGCGCATCGCGATGGGGCCATCATGGTTGATTCCCGTCACCAACATCTGCTGCAGTTCCGCTTCGTCCTTGGGGGCCATCAGCACCATATTAGGGAGGCAGCGCAGATAGGCAATGTCATACATCCCCTGGTGGGTAGGGCCATCAGACCCCACAATACCCGCTCGATCCAGGCAGAGGAACACCGGCAGATTCTGAATGCAGATATCGTGAATAATCTGGTCGTAGGCGCGTTGCAAAAACGTTGAGTAAATCGCAACGACTGGCTTCATACCTTCACAGGCCATCCCTGCCGCTAGGGTGACCGCATGTTGTTCAGCGATCCCCACGTCAATGTATTGCTTGGGTAGCTTGGCCTGCAGCTTATCGAGTCCAGTGCCCGTTGCCATTGCGGCGGTGACGCCAATGACGTAGGGATCATGCTCAGCAATGGTAATGAGCGTTTCAGCAAAAACCTTTGAATACTTAGGCGGCTTGGGTTTGTTGGAGGGAATGGCCTTACCCGTCTGCAAATTGAAGGGCGTCTGGGCGTGGTAGCCCACCTGATCTCGCTCTGCAATTTCGTAGCCTTTGCCTTTAATCGTCGAGACATGGACGAGGACCGGACCTTGATGCTGGTGCCCTTCTTGGAAGGTGGCAAGGAGTTCTTCAATATTGTGGCCGTCCACTGGCCCCATGTAAGTAAAACCTAGCTCTTCAAAGACTGCGCCCACCTTAGAGACAGCTAAACGCTTCATCCCCCCCTTAATACGCATCAGCTCAGGGGTAATATTTTCATTGAAAGGAAGCTGCCTAAGCTGCTCTTCGAGGTTATCCGACAAGAACTGCATGGGGGGGCTGAGGCGAATCTTGTTGAGGTATCGAGACAGTGCCCCGACGTTGGGAGAGATCGACATGTCATTGTCGTTGAGTACCACCATGACGTTGGTGTGAGGGAGATGCCCCGCATGGTTAATGGCCTCTAGCGCCATGCCTCCGGTCAGTGCCCCATCGCCAATCACAGCCACACACTTAAAGGTTTCGCCCCGTCGATCCCGCGCCACCGCCATCCCCAGCGCAGCAGAAATACTGGTGGAAGCGTGCCCAGCACCGAAATGGTCGAAGCGACTTTCTTTGCGGTTCAGGTACCCGGCTAAACCATCTTTCTGGCGAAGAGTATGGAAGCGATCGTAGCGCCCTGTAATCAGCTTGTGAGGATAGGCCTGATGTCCGACATCCCAGACAATTTTGTCGTGGTCAAGGTCGAGGGTTTGATAAAGGGCCAGGGTGAGTTCTACAACGCCAAGTCCTGGTCCCAAATGCCCACCGCTGGCGGCAACCGTATCGAGGTGCTTATCGCGAATTTGCCGCGCAATCTGTTCTAGCTGATGAACTGACAACCCATGAAGTTGGTTGGGGTGGACAACTTCGCTCAAATGCATAGAAACCTCGTCACGCGTCAGAATGGTTGATGACTACCCTTAACTGTAGTCGATTTCAGGTCATGGCGAGGGCATTTTTTCAACGGGCGGCTAGTTCGATTTACGGATCGCTTGCGTTCGATTCCACCAGAGATTGAGGGGGTAGTAAACGACGGGGGTCCACAGACTGCTGAGAATAGCGGAGCTAAGAGCTGTCTGCGGTAAACTCGACCAAACTTCAGTCAGTGGGCTTGCTCTGAACACAGTGAACTGGAGAGCCAGAATCACTTCAACGAAGCCTGCCATGCAAAGAACGATCAACGCAATAGAGACAAACTCTTCCGCCATCAACCGCTGCTGTTTGATCCGTCCCACCATAAATCCCACCAGCGCGAGACCCAGGGCATGGGTGGGATGAGGAGCAGTGAGGCTGTCTTGGATCAGGCCTGCGGCAATACCGCCCAAGGTGCCTTGGACGGCATCTCGTTTGACGCTCCAAGCCACAACCCAAGCCAGGAGCCAGTGGGGGCCAATACCAGCTAAGTCCATGCCTGGTAACCGCAGCGGCAGCGCTAGGGCACACAGGATGAGCGACGCAACAATGACGACGGCGTTGACGAGGCTAAGGGGAAGCGGGGATTGTTTTTTGTGCGTTTTGAGCATCAGCAGAGACGCTTACCCATTCGAGTTTGGCAATGGGGACAGAGAGTTCAACAATGGCTTGAGACTTATAGGCCTGATCCAGTTTAAGGGATTTTATCTTGCCGATGGTCAGACCGGTAGGAAAGAGGCGACTGAGAGATGACGTCATGACAGCGTCACCCACGCGGACGTTAGGGTCTTTCTCGAAGAAATCAATGATGGCAAATTTACTAGATTGCCCCCGCAGAATACCCATATCGCGACTGCGGCTTAAGGTGACGCCTAGGCGACTGCTAGGATCAGAGATGAGGAGCACTCGGCTGGTGTGATCTGTGACTTGAATCACACGACCGACCAGCCCCCCCGGCGCTTGCACCACTGCACCTTCAGTGATCCCTGATTTAGATCCTCGGCCAATGATGATGTGTTGCCACCAGTGATCGGCACTGCGACCAATAATGGGAGATGCGATCGCACGCCCTTCTTGAACGGTTGGCTGCTGGAGTAAGGACTTAAGCTGTTGATTCTGAGTCTTTAGTTCAGAGATCGTTTGCTGTAGTTCACCCGTTTTTGCCTCAATCAGTTGCTGTTGCTTTTGGGGATTACCCTGAAACGGCAGCGTCATCCACCGATAAAGTTCAGAAAGGGATTCACCTTGAGTCTGGCGGACTGTCCAGGCCGCACCGACGCCTAGCACACCTAGAAATAGGACCACTCGATATCGTGCCCACCAACGAGATAAAAAAGACATGGGCACCCCATGTAACGTCTGCTAAATTGTGCCAACGGCGAACAACATCACTTCGTTCTTGACCCTTTGCGTCTTGTATCGTCAGACAATTTTGGGGCAAGATGCTTAGAAGTGTTGCTAGAAACCATTGTTGCCGTTATTAAACACGCGAGATAACTGCTCAAAGTTTTCAAGAACTCGACCCGTTCCTAAAACAACGCAGCTTAAAGGATCCTCGGCGACATGGACGACAATGCCGGTCTCATGACTCACCAACGTATCCATCCCTTTCAAGAGAGCGCCACCCCCCGCTAGCATAATGCCGCGATCAACAATGTCTGCCGCGAGTTCTGGAGGCATCCGCTCAAGCGTGCGCTTCACCGCTTCAACGATGGATGATAAGGGTTCCGTCATACTTTCCCGAATCTCTGGCCCCTTGACCAGAACGGTGCGAGGTAGACCCGAAAGCAGATGTAAGCCACGCACATCAATCGAAGCATCGTCATTGCTGCTACTGGGGTAGGCAGAGCCGATCTGAATTTTAATGTCTTCAGCAGTGCGCTCACCAATGACAAGGTTGTGCACCTTTTTCATATACTGCGTGATCGATTCAGTTAGCTCATCGCCAGCCACCCGCACCGACTCACTAATCACACTGCCCTGCAAGCTGAGAACCGCGACCTCGGTGGTCCCACCGCCAATATCAATAATCATGTTGCCCGTGGGCTCGTCCACCGGCAGTCCGGCCCCGATCGCAGCCGCAACTGGCTCATCCAGCAAATGGACTTCTCTTGCGCCGGCCTGACTAGCGGCCTCAATGACAGCCCGTCGTTCCACACCCGTTACGCCGCTAGGAATTCCCACAATGACGCGGGGAGAAACCAAGTTTTTACCGCCATGCACGCGCCGAATGAAATGCTGAAGCATCAACTCAGCCTTTTCAAAGTCAGCAATAACGCCATCTCGCAGGGGACGAATTGCGACGACGTTGCCGGGGGTACGACCCAGCATTTGTTTTGCATCGGCCCCTACCGCTAGAACTTGCTTAGTGAGCTGATCAACCGCTACGACGGATGGTTCTTGCAGGACAATCCCTTTCCCAGAGACGTATGCAAGGGTATTGGCTGTCCCAAGATCAATGCCAATATCCCGTGAAAACCGACTAAACAAGCCCACTAGATCCTACCTTTGCAAAGTTGAATGATGTCTACGAGAAAACGACCGACTGGAGTGAAACCACAGGTAGTCGAGCTGGATCCTATTATGTTTTGTGACCTGCGTCCAGCAATGCAGGGTTTGTGACGCTACCCCCGCAGCTGTCCAAGCTTAAGATTAAGAATGGAGAGGCTAAAGATTCCCAAAAACAGAACCAAGCCAATAGCACAACCATAACTATATTCTAAGTCAGGAATTGTGAACGCTTTTTCGTAAAGATAATAGACAATCGTTTTAGAGCTGTTGAGCGGGTTGCCACGGGTCATCACAAAAACCTCTTCAAACACCTTGGTGGCAGAAATGGCTGAAATGACGGCGACGAGAGCGAGGTAGGGTCGCATGAGCGGAATAGTGATATCCCAATGTTTCTGAATACCGTCAGAACCATCAATGGCCGCAGCCTCGTAGAGATCGGCAGGAATCGCCTGGAGTCCGGCCAAATAAATCACCATGTAGTAGCCTAACCCCTTCCAGACGGTGACGGACATCACACAGAAAATTGCCAAGCTGGGGTCTGTTAGCCAGCGCACGCCAGTGTCAGACAGGCCGAGGAGTTTGATTGCCTGATTGAGTAGCCCCGATTCTGCATAGAGCCATTTCCAGGCAATACCAGCCACCACCATTGAGATGACGACGGGGGTATAGTAGGCCGTTCGGAACCAGGTGACGCCCTTCAGCTTTTGGTTCACGAGAATCGCCAATCCCAGGGGAATGATGACGAGGATTGGGACAACCCCGATTAGGTATATCACCGTGTTGCCTAAGGTTTTCCAAAATACTTCATCGCGCCAAAGCTCCTGAAAGTTGCCTAGACCGATCCACTCTGGGGCTTTATTGAGATCTTCGTAGCGAGTAAAGCTGAAGTAAAAAGCCTGAGCAGCGGGCCAAAACACCACAAGGCTCAAGATAAATAGGGCCGGGAATAGAAATAAGTATGGGGTTAGCGTTTGGACATGCTGCCGCCATTTAGGAATGCCAGGGGAGTCAGTATCCTGGGTGGGAGGAATGGAAGGAGAAAGATTGGTAGGGGGCTGATGGGTCATGACGCTCGATTCAACAATGGACGCACCGTTCAAATCCTATACCTAGAGATCCTGTTTGGGCAGATTAGTCTGCTGGGGTCTGGCTGATCGGTTCTGGGTTAAAAAGGGTAAAAATTTCTTTGCAAATCTGCTTCAGCTCTGCCTGAAAACCTGGCGGGGGTGGCGTCTGGCCTAGAAATTTCCAGTTGCCAATGGTAGAAAACTTCCAGCGTTCGCTGCCAAAGGGGCCAAAACAGACCACTTCAATGCCCAAGAGGCGTCTATTCTGAAGCCGAAGCTGGATCAGGGTTTGACCGGCAGGCAAGTTGAACCCTAAATCAATGGAGTCAGGATCGACCCATTCGCGGGTTTCGGGGTCGTTGGTCCAGGGCTTCAGGTTGGCTTTAACCTTGGGGAATTGTTGTTTAAACAGGTTGACGATCGCAGCAATTTTCGCTGCTGTTTCAGGACTAGTCGCCTGCTCCGCCGCATTCATTGACTGAACTCCTCCGTTGATCCCAGGTTGGATGGTCGGGAACGCGACACCCAACGCCGCCTTCTATGTTTAATAATGTAACGGTACTCGATCACTGTAATTGATACTACAGCTACGAAAAGAGCTGATGTTTGAAGTCGAATGTGGGTAAAGGCATGGCGGCAATGGGTTTTGTGTCTAAATTATCGTTGGCATTGCTGGCATTGTTGCTGGCGATGGATCCGGTGCGTTCTCAAACAGCCTTAACCCCTATCCCGAAGAAGGTGGAGCAACTGCTGCGCGATCGCCCTACGCCTTTGTCTTCTGCCCTAACGCCGTCTCAGCAGGGACTAACGCCGCCGAGCCTATGGTGGACCGATCAGCTCTACGGCCAAAAGTTAGTGGTGAACTGGCTGGTTTTTCCGGCCAATATCGCTGGAGAAAAACAAGTTAATCTAATCGTGAGATCCGATCTTTGGTCACGCTATACCTACTCAGAGCGGTATGCCGTCACCAACCATTTCGGTTCCTTTGCAAATCAGTATGGCTATCAACTTGTGGTAATCGATCGCCAAGGTCTGCCATTGGCCTCCTATCTATGCAATCTAGCCAATACTCCGTCTAGCCTCGTCCAAGGTGCCCGAGATTTTCGTCGCCTCCCGATTCCCGAATACGCCTTAGATCAAGCTAAATGCAATATTTGGTTTAGTCCCTTGACGGCGCAGAGCGGTTTTTAGGTTCGCATCTGCTGCCATAGCTGCTGAAACTCTTGCTCTGCTGCTGCCGATAAGGGTGCCAATAGCTCACTCTTTTCGACGATGGAATTATTGGTCAGCAAGGTTGCCAGCACTCCTTTCTGGGTTGAGAAATCTTGCAGTAAGGGCGAAAAACCTTCGGTAAAACGAGAAATGGCCTCAGCGACCTCATCCTGCCACCAGAAATTGATCCAAGTGTTGAGATCGGTGAGATTGTCTGGGCTGCTCATTTTGGCATTGGCAGCCTGAACCCAGACATCGGCCCACAGCGATGTCCCCGAAGCAGGGGCAATCACAGCAAGCTCGGTTTCTTGGTCTAGAAGGGGCAAGATATCCGTGGACCATCCCACTGCAGCCCAGGTATCTCCCATCACCAACGGCTCTAGATAGTGGGACGAATCATAAAACTTCACCTGTTGATTGAGGCGCTTAAGCTGGGGAGCGAGTGCTTTGATCTGAGCGGGGTTCTCGGTGTTGTAGGATTGCCCTAGGGTTTTGAGGGTGAGGCCAATCACTTCACGGGCCTGATCAGGCAAACTAAATCGTCCTTTCAGTTCAGGTCGCCACAGGTCTGACCAGTCCGTCGGTGTCCAGCCCAGAGCTTTAAACTTGTCAGGGCGGTAGGCCATCAGGGTCATGCCCCAGCGGTAGGGTGCACCCCACACTTGCCCAGAGGGAGACAGGAGACCGTTGCGATCGCGACGCACCAAGGCCTGCCACCGAGGCGGCACCGCAGACCAGTGCGAAAGCTGCTTTGGATCAAGGGGCTGAATCAACTTTTGCTCAATGGCGGGGGCAAGCCAATAGTCCCCTAAACTCACGAGTCGAGGACTCAACGGCGACGGCTGCCCTCGCCAGAATTGGAGCTGTTCAAACAACTTCGATTGCCAAGGGATTTCTTGCTTACCCTGCCAGAGTTCTAGCTGCTCAAAAAGACTGGATAATTCAGCCTTGAGCATTAGGTTCGGAGCCTGCTGGGCCGCAGATCGGGCTTTGCCTAAAAGCTGAGGTGGCAGTGCATTTTGGAGTAAATAAACCTGGAGGGCGGTGGGGCTTGTCGGTTGGCACCCCCACAACATCTGACTTAGGGCAACCGTTCCTAACCCCTGCAGTAGCTCGCGTCGTCTCATATTGACCTAAATTTAGACCCTCTCTAGACTAGCGAATCAGAGTGCCTTTCTCCCGGAGCGGCACTTATTGTCCAAGTTTGCGTCACATGTTACGTCACATTTTTGTAATCCAATTTGCGTCAACCCCCCAGCGTCACCTACCGTAACGGGATGTGCCCCCCCGAATGTATTACCTCAACAGGAGCGACGGATGCCTAAGCTGCAAGTTCATCACCACACAGGATTTGCCTCGATCTTTGTCTCGCTGTCTATACTGCTAGTCGGGACAACAGCGACCTCTGTGCTGGCCCAAGACCGAACGTGGCCTTCTGGGCAACCTCTAGAACACATTGCTCAGGGTAGGCCATCAACCTCTGCTGCACGTCAAGCGCCCTGGACGCTTAGTTTTGAAGCCAATCGCCAATCGGACGAGCGCATTGCCTTTGACTTAGATTTACTAAAGACAGAAACCACCGACGATCGCCGCGCCACCGTAGCCCAAGGGTCACAGATCGGGAACCTGAACTTGATCCGGGGAGATGGCCGTTCTGTGGGATTAGATCGCTATCAATGGACCATTGATGATCAATCCAGGGTATATATCGGCAAGAGCGGCTATAAATATATGCTGCTGCTCTACAACTATGGTCGGACGGATGCTCGGTCTTATCAATTGAAAATGGTGTGTCAGACTAGGGCTGCGGAAGCAATTTGCCAGTTGGCGGATAATGGCCCCCTCCTCAATCAAGATCTGGTCAGTAAGGGGACACTCGACTTTGGACCGACAGCAGCGCGTCTGCCTCGAACCGCGACGCGTCCTGACCCCTCATTCGATTCGACGACTGCCACCGGAACGCTCACCAATGTTGCCCCTGAAGTGACGCCTGATCGCCCCTTAGAAGCAGCGATTTTGGCCCAGTTCTCTGAACAAGATCAGAGAACCCAAACCTTTCGGTATGTCTACAACCGAGCTGATCTCAATGGAGATGGCGATCCTGAGGTGTTTGCCTATCTAGAGAACTCATCCTTTTGTAATGGGCAACGCTGCCCTCTGCTGGTGTTTTCGCCCCAGCCGACCGGCTATAAGCTTTTGACGAAGCTGCCGTTGGTGAGTCCCCCAGTGATTGTCAACGATAGTAAAACTTGGGGCTGGAATGATTTGGTGGTGGTGGATGAGGGGGCCGCTGAAGACTCGCAGTATCGAATGCTACGCTATACCGGCCAAAAGTACCCACAATCTTTAAGTGCTGCCGAAACCCTCAGCCCCAGTCGCGTTGCAGGGAAAGCTTTGCTGAGCGATCGCACCGATACCTCACCCCAGCGCAATATTGCACCGGCCCGGCCTCAATCAACAACCCCAGCGGGGACATGAATGCGACTGAATACACGGATTTAGGGACAAGAGCCGTGCATATCCGAGCTGCAGTTGATGCGTACCTGGAAAAGCAAAAAAATTCTGACAATCTATTAGCGAGTAAATATAATAAAGAACGAACGGAGCGATGTCTCATGCAAGCAACACCCGACTCACTTTCGCGTCTTGAGGCTCTAATTGAGAGCAACGCTCAAGCAATTGAGCAAAATGCTAAGGCCATTAAGGCATCAGAAGAGGCCTATGAAAAATCACCGCGCTGGAACGATTTACAGTGGGACGCAATTAAGTTTATTGGCACCGTTGCGACAAGCCTCACCATTGCTTCCACCGTTGCTTTAGTCGGAATTCTGCTGCGACTGGGCAGCGCATAGCCCCAAACAGCAAGAGCGGCATTCCTGGCAAGGCGTATAGCTACTCTCCGACCGAACATCACGAACAAGCAGACGTTTCAAACAATAGCCGCAGGCTGAGCCGCTAGTTTTTGCACCTGCGCCAGTAACTCTTGAGGATTGAAAGGCTTCGTCAAATAGGCTGTGCAGCCAGACATTCGAGCTCGGACCCGGTCAATAATGCCTTCGCGGCCCGTGAGCATAACAACGGGGGTCTCCTTCAGCTCTTCGACTTGACGGACCCGGCGACAAAGCTCATAACCGTCAATATTGGGCATCTCAATATCCATGAGAATAACGATGGGGTTATTTTGAAGGATATGGCTGATGGCTTCGGTGGGGTCGAGCAGAGACAACACCTGATATCCAGACGATTCTAACGACAGTTTGACGAATTGCTGAATCGTGGGGCTATCATCTACGCAGGCAATGATCGGCAGTGCTTTTTCTTTGATGACCCGGTAGGGTTGCAGGCCAAGCACACCTGAACGGCACAGGGGCTGCAGGCTCATGGCAAGTTCTAAAACATCCATCCCCAATTGATGGGCGAGATCGTAGATGCAGGTTGCCTCTTCTGGCTCATGACTAATGCCCTGAAGCTGCTGCCATTTTTCTGCTTCTTGCCAGATGAACTTAAGAAACTGCTCGCGATCGTGGATAAAGATGCGTTGAAAAGGGGAGGCAATATCAGCATGGAGCTGCGCCCACTGACCAATGTGATTCCGGGCGGGCATCATCAACTGCCGGAACGGCACGGATAACAGGAGCGGATCCAGGCCAATATTGGGTTCAAAGGCAATCTGACATTGTGAGATGGAGAGGAACTGAATCAATGCTTCTTGGGTGCAGATCGCTAAGAGCTTCCGGAAATGGTTCAGGGGCAGGTTCTGGGACTGCCAGTATTTGCACAGCAGCGGGTAGTCAGAGGTGGCATCGGCAGGGGTCGATAGCCCATCTAATGAGGGGAGATGCTTTGCCAAGATATACTTCAATCGCGGTTGGCACCCCATTGTGCTTTCGGCGAAATGAATTTGTCCAGCTCCAAAATAGACACGCCACCGCACCGACGGGTCACTGGGGTCTTGAATCTGGAGGCGGCCCGAGCGCTGTTCGGCGATCACTTTTTGCAAAGCTTTTGCCGGGGAAACCAAAGGTGTATTTGTTTGAGCAGACATTGACTATAGACTCAGAGAATACGTCAGAGAAGTGGGAGAGGTTCTAAGGTTAAGAAACCTAGGCTCTGTGTAAATGACTCGTGGCCTTGACCAAGTTGAGAGAGTCTTCCCCATGTCTCTAGGATGGACAGATGAGCAACCTTCGTTGATGCGTAAAAATACTGAATTTCTGATCGCTTCTGTGTTGTTACAGGTAATAAATGCGTATTTCCACTGAGCTTACAATCGACCGACAACGGGTTTTAGACTGGTTGGCAGAGCAGGTGCCTAAGCCTCGCCTGAGCCATATTCTGCGGGTTGAGACCACGGCGATAGAACTGGCTGAGGTTCATCATCTAGATATTGCTCAGGCTGCGGAGGCGGGGCTACTCCATGATGTGGCGAAGTACTTCGATCCTTTGATGTTACTAGAGATCGCGCGGACTCATTCGTTGGCTATCGATCCGCTGCTGGACGCAAATCCTCACTTACTTCATGCCCCGGTGGGGGCTGTGGTGGCTCAGCAAGAGTTTGGTGTAGAAGATCGAGAGGTGCTAGACGCGATAGCAAACCATACCCTTGGCTCCCCTAACATGAGCGATCTAAGCTGTGTTCTCTTTCTGGCAGACGGCATGGAACCGGGACGGGGCGATCATCCCAAATTAGAAAAGATTCGGACGGTCAGCCGCCACCACCTATACCAGGGCGTTAGCCTTATGTGTGACTTCAAGTTAAAGCGACTGCTCAAAAATAATCAGCCTATTCATCCACAGATGGTGTTGACTCGCAACTGGGCACTGGGAAAGCTTGCCTAAAGAATCCTGTAGATGCTCCTATTTTGACGGTTAGATTTTGAACCCTCGGCTAAAGTAAAAACAGATCGCAAAGGAAACTAACTTGACCCCGAATCATTCTTCCGCTTCATCTCTCCAGTCTGCTCAGCCCCCCAATGCCATTCAAGCCCTTGCATTGTCGCTGGCCCAGGCCGCCGACGATCGCAAAGGTGGTGACATCCAAGTTCTCAAGGTGGATGAAGTGTCCTTCTTGGCGGATTATTTTGTGATTGTGACGGGGTTTTCGCGAACTCAGGTGAAAGCGATCGCAACGGCAATGGAAAATCATGCCGAAGCGCAGTGCCAGCGCCTGCCCCTTCGCAAAGAAGGCCAATCAGAATCAACCTGGATTGTGCTGGACTATGGCGACGTCATTGCCCACATCTTAATGCCAGAACAGCGGGACTACTATGACTTAGAAGCATTCTGGGGCCATGCTGAACGAATTCCGATGCAATCTGCCGCTAAGCCTGAAGCCTAGAGGGGTCGTCAAAGGCATCGTCAAGCCCTTTAAGCTCCTGTGTCATTGACACCCGCATATTCCCTAGTAATCGGGCCGTAATGGCCCAGGCCACCCAGCTAAACAAGAGCGTAAAGCCACCAATCGCAAGAATACCCAGGCATTGAGTCCCCAAAACATCGAACCCGCCGCCGAGGAATAGCCCCAGACCTGGCCCCGACGTAATCCCATACTCTGGGTAGGCCTGGAGGCCTTCACTGAACAGCCCCACCGCCAAAGTGCCCCACAGGCCGCAACAGAGATGCACCGGGATGCCCCCCACCGGATCGTCAATGCCGAGTCGATCGAGCCAAACCGCCGTAAAGATAGAGAGAAGACCGCCGCATAGACCAATAATGCCGGCAAAGCCAATATCGACGAAGGCACAACTGGCGGTAATGCTGACGCAGCCGCCCAGAATGCCGTTAATCATAAAGGTCAGACTCGGCTTAGACAGATACAGAGAACCGCCCAACACAGCTCCCAATCCTCCGGTGGCCCCCGCCATCACGGTGTTAACCAGAATGTGGGCGGTTGCGGCTCCACTAGCCTCTAACGTAGAACCCGCATTGAACCCAAACCAGCCCAGCCAGAGAATGAAGCACCCCAGGGTTGCAAACCCCATACTCTGTACCGGCATGGGCTGAATCTGCTGGAGCGGAAACTCTGAGATAGGGGACCAAGGAAAAATTTTGAGCCGGGGGGGCAAAACTTCAAATTCAGGTTGAGAAACCTCTTTATATTTGCCAATGCGTGGACCGAGTAGCAATGTACCCACTAAGCCAGCACAGCCCCCCACCAGATGCACCACTGATGATCCGGCAAAGTCCCAAAACCCTAACTTCTCTAGCCAGCCATTGCCCCAGGCCCAATGCCCTGTAATGGGATAGGACAGACTCACCAGCAGAAAAGAAAAGACGAGGAAGACTGAAAACTTGACTCGCTCAGCCACAATGCCCGAAACAATGGTGGCCGCCACGCCCGCAAAGGTGAGCTGAAAGAAAAACTTGACGCTCAATGGAACCTGGGCCGTGCTGAGGGCATCAAAAACGCCCCGATAGTTAAGGCCAGTGGTCGGGCTGTTCTCTGCTGGACTTTGCAAGAAAAAACCCGATAAGCCAATCCAGTCATTGCCGTCACCGAACATCAGACCAAAGCCGATGGCCCAGAAGGCCACCGTCGCAAAGCAAAAAACAATCAAGTTTTTGGATAACACGCTCACAGAGTTTTTACTGCGACAGAGACCCGACTCTAGGGTGGCGAAGCCCGCGTTCATAAAAAAGACAAGACTGCCCGTGAGCAGAACCCAAGTTGTATTCAAGTTGACTTGATGGGTTTGCTGGGCGATCTCTAGGGCGCTGAGCCGTTCTGCAAAACTCGGCTGCTGGGCCACTGCGCCACTGACGCACACCAGCAGCATCAGGAGGGCGGGGACTCCATACCGAAGTAGCGAAAAATTCGGTCTGACTCTAGATCTCAACATATCGCGGTGGGGGATAGACAAAATTAAACATTCACCAATTCGAGCGTTAGGGGGTGCAGGGATCAAGGGACCGCCCTCGTGTTGAACTTAGGGGAGCGCACTGGGCTTAATGGTCAATTGAGAAGAGACCACGCCACTGACCGGTTGAATCTGCTCTGACTCTTGTCCCAAAGCCCGTTTGGCCTGCTCTAGTGGTGCCTGACTGGGCAGGGTGACACCTTGGGCGAGGTCAATGATGCGGCGCTGCACGGCCTGACTGGGGACGGTTCCCTTCAAGATCACGGTGCACCCATACTGCCCCACAGCAACGGTTTCGGCGTCAGCGGCATCGTTACTGGCCTGCAATACCTGCTTGACCCGCATCGCCAAGCCTATGTTGCTATAGCTACCATCAGGGGCTAACGTACAAGGATTTTTGGGCCTAAACGTGACGAGGCCCACTGCGGCAAGAATCAGCAGGGGCAGGCCGATCTTGAGCAGGCTTTTCAGGGTAGGCGTCTGCACATCGGGGGATGGAGTGGCGGAAGAGACGCTAATCGATAGGTTTGATATCGAGGGATCTAATGTTGTTAGAGCGGCAGCGACGGGGTCAGAGAAAACTTGGGGTGTTGAGGGCTGCTGTGCAGGGAGGGATGCTGCGGTCGGCGAGGCAGTACTCACGGGGGGAGATTCAAGGGCGAGCATCTCAGGGGTGGGAAACTGGGCAGAGGCAGAAAGGTTGCGATCGCTGAGGGCCTGAATCAGACCTTGACTGGTTTGAATCACATTCTCGCAGGCTTCAATGCCCTGCACTAACGCTTGTTTTTGGTCAAGGTCAGTGGTTTGGTCAAGTTCAATTTGATATTGCGATTTTTTGTCTTCCCAGCGATGCAGCACATCGATCCAGCGCTGGAGCAGGGCTGCATGCGAGTCGTTTGACTGTCCTTGAACCATCGATATCTTTTCCCCAAAGCAGTTCCGTAAAGCCTCCCCCCATTTTTATTTACCGCATAGAGCGATCATTTTTCACATCCTACTCTGTCTCGTTCCCCTGGGCACTGCTTCGGCTTAGTTTCTTTGCGGATGGTCCTGTGCTAACCTGCATATAACATCATAATTACTTCAGATATTTCAACGATTACAATCAAAAAACAACGTTTGACTTGTTCTTTGATGATGGGACTGAGCGCAGTCGCATCAAACAAAGGTTGGGGGCATGCCTAAAGAACAGGGGGGATCTAAATGTATTTATTTGTTGCCCATTGTGGGCGTCACTTTGAAGATTTATTTGCTCTGCAGGCAGGATGGTTAATGAGGCCGTCACTGGCCTGAATTAATTTCAGTATCGCTTGATATGCGTCAGCTCTCTTCATCTCCCTCTGAACCAGACGGCGAGTCTCAAGGTCCCGTTCTCAAGGTTGTTCCTGAATCGCTTTCCGACCCAACCGTAGAAAATACAACAGCAGATATAAACCAACCGGTGGTGCAGATGCCCCCTGTTCAGGGTGTCGCCTTGAAGCGGCGTCATTTTAGGCGAAACGTTATTGCGGGGGCGCTAGGGGTTAGTGTGTTGCCAACGCTGATTGTGGGGGCAATCGCAACAGCAAACTACCAACGGTTACTCGAACAGGTGCCGCCTTCTAACGATCAACCGGCCCTGGTCAATCAGCAAACAGGACTGTATGTGACCACCGGAGCCGTGGCGGTATTGGCAGGTGCGATCGCAACCCTATTGGCCTACCAGTCACTGCGTCCGCTTCGGTTGGCGACCCTAGCGACCCACCGCCTCGTTCAACAGATCAATCGAGGCGAACCTGCTGTAGACGCGCCATCCGATCAAGATGAAATAGAGCGGTTAGAATCGAACCTGCAAATTATTGCAGCTCAAACCCTGAAACTTCGCTCTCAAAGGGCGGTCGAGAGCAATCCGACCCCCAATGAAATTGCAGATCAGGCCACTGACCCCAGCGCCCTCGTCAATTTCATTGAGGCCAATAGCCCCATCATTGATGACCTATCTCAAACGGCCTTCCTCCAGACGAAGCAAGTTGATGCCATCTATACCGACTTAGTTGCCATTACCGCTGCGGCCCAAGAAATTCAAGCAGATGTGCAGCAGGGCGTAGACCGGAGCCAATCCCTGAGTCAAGCAGCCCAGGTCGGTCAACAAACCGTGGACCAAGTCAAAGATCATCACGCCTCGATGTGGGTGTCGCTCATAGAAGCGGCCACCAAAGTTCAAAGCCTGAGTCAGCCCGTAGAGCGACTCGATCAAATTCTCCATCACGTCAGTACCGTGACCACCAACGTGAAGCTCAAGGCCATGAATGCAGCCTTAGAAGCAGCCCGCATTGGCGAATTAGGAGAAGGATTTGCCAGCATTGGAGAAGATCTGCATACCCTCGTTCGTCAGCTCGATGAAGGGATGGCAGAAATTGATTCGTTGATGTCTGACCTCAAGACCGAGGTACAATCAGCAGCAGCAAAAATGACATTGGGACAGCAGCAAGCTAGTTCAGGGAAACTTTTGATGGTGGTGGCCGGACAGCAGCTCAATCAAATTATGACGTTAACCAGCCAATTAGAAGCAGGGTCTGAGCAGATCACGCAACGGGTGACCGGACAGGCGCAAACCTGTGCGACCGCCAGCCAAACCATGGTGGACGTTGCCACACTCACCAGTCAAATCACTGAGCAAGCAGCCCTATTGGCAGAGGCCATGGAGCAATTGCCAACCCAAGATTGTTAAGTTGATGGTTTATCCGGCATCGAGGATGGGAATGTGACCAATGCAGATCGGATTCGATCAATTTTTGATAGCGATATTTCTCAGACCCTCGATCGCTTAGAAATACTGCTGTCTAATCCTGAAACGCCTGAATTTGAAACGGCTCTCAAGACCCAGGTGGCGGCTTTACTGAGCTGGGGCGAAGTTCTCGGTATTGAGGAACTAGTGTCTTTGGCCCAGGCGACCGTGATGCTGATCCGGGCCGCTCCAGAGCATAACCCCTTAGTCGCTCAGCTTGCCCTGAAGGGATTTCGTGCGATTTATCGCCTGCAGGTTTTCCAGGCTCAGCAGCAGCCCACTGACGCAATTGCCTCCTCGCCACCGGTCCTCGCCCGTGAAAGCGACACTGAGTTGCTCCTAGAGCAGCGCCTGACCACCACCAACCTGTTTATTTGGCAGATGGAGGGCATCATTTTTGTGCTGCCCTCTAAGCAAGTCATTGAAATCTTGATCTCTAAGCCAGAGCAGTTTGTGCAGGTGGGGGCCGAGAAATGTCTGCGTTGGCGAGAGCAAACGATTCCGGTATACCAGTTGGTCTCGATTCCCACGAATCAGCCGTTCCCCACCCTTGAATTAAAGAGTTCAGTCGGCTCTTCCCTTAAGTCGGGCACCATTCTCGTCATTGATCAGGGAGCCTATCGACTGGCGTTAGATATTGATATTAAGCTGTTGATTACTGAGCTTGAACTCGTCATTTTGCCCTACGGCTCAAAAATCACCCCCCCTCCCTATTGCCACGGTTACACCCTGCGCTCCGAGACCGAGGCCGTTCCGGTGGTTAATATTCTGACCTTAGTGGAGCAAAAGTTAGGGCCATCTCGGCGGACTATTGCGCCGACCTCGGTTGCCGTACCGGCTGCGATCGCTGTGCCTGCAGCCCCCAACCCTCCTCTAGAGAGGGCGTCAGTTGTGCTGGTGGTGGATGACTCTCATACGCTGCGACATATTTTGAGTATTACCCTTGAGAGTGCAGGCTATCGAGTGTTGCAGGCCCAAGATGGGGTTGAAGCACTGGAACAACTACAGCGCCATCGTGATATTCAGATCGTGGTTTGTGATGTAGAAATGCCGAATATGAACGGTTTCGATTTTTTGAGTCATTGTCGCCGGGATCCGCAGATGATCAACTTACCCATCGTGATGCTAAGTACCTACTCCGGTGAAGAACACCGGCAGTTATCGAGCACATTGGGAGCCAATGCCTATTTTTCGAAGCCCTACGATCAAAAAGATTTCTTAGAAAAGTTGAAGACTTTGATGGAGTAGCGTCCATCAAAGAAACAACTTGACAGGCTAGGGGAAGGTCTAAGACAATGTTAAACTGGCATGCTTGTATCGTTCGGATCAGGTGATTGAGGCCAAATTCTGATTTGTACTGGGCTGAGGTCCAACATCAGAAACCTGTACGGCGATGAAATAGAGGAACATTGAAGTTAATGGCATACGCAATTATTGAAATTGGTGGGACGCAGCTCTGGGTCGAACCCGGTCGTTTCTACGATGTAAACCGCCTTCACGAAGAGGTGGATGCAAAGCTGTCCATCGATAAGGTGCTCTTGGTCCACGATGGCACAGACGCTTCTGTGGGACAGCCCTTAGTGGCTGGAGCTACTGTGGAAGCGACGGTGATGCAGCATCTGCGCGATCGCAAAATCATCGTTTACAAGATGCAGCCTAAAAAGAAGACTCGCAAGAAGCGGGGCCACCGCCAAGAGCTAACGCGTTTCATGGTGGATTCAATCGAAGTCAACGGCAAAACCGTTGGTGGTGCAGAGGCCGAACAGAAAGCGCCCGCTAAGAAGAAGGCCAAGCAAGAAGAGGCTGCGGCGGGCGCATAGAGTTTGATCAGGGCCAATCACGGCTCAGTTTGTTTATTCCTTAGAGGTTGATATGGCTCATAAGAAAGGTACCGGTAGTACAAGAAACGGACGCGACTCGAATTCCCAGCGTTTAGGCGTTAAGCGCTACGGTGGTCAGGTTGTTAGAGCGGGCAATATTTTGATTCGTCAGCGCGGCACCAAGTACCATCCTGGCAATAATGTCGGTTGTGGGAACGACTACACGCTATTTGCATTGACCGATGGCGTCGTTACCTTTGAGCGCAAAGGTCGCTCCGGCAAAAAAGTTAGCGTGTATGCCCCTGAAGCAGTGACGGCCTAATTTTTATCTAAGCATTCAGTTAAAAGCGCGGCACCCAGTGTCGCGCTTTTTTTGAGGGTTATGCCTGACATTGATGCCAGCTCTGCAGGGCGATTTGATGGATCCGCTGCCAGGGCTGCTGTAGGGTTTGGGCAAGACGGGCGCAGTCTTCATACTCAGGCTGAATATTAATCACGTTGCCCTGGTGCCAAGCGACCTTGACTCGCACAGGTCCGTGGGGCGTCTCGATGGTCTGTATCTCTCGCTGGAGCGCGTGGCGCTGCTGCTGCGATCGCCGTATGCCAAGGGTACTGGTTTCGGCAAAAATGACGGTTTCACAGGCGTCAACGGCCTCTAGAGGGCAGATGACCGTCAGTAGAATGCCGGGGCGTGATTTCTTCATGCCAATGGCTTGGGTAAATACATCCACAGCCCCTGCTTTAAAGAGGCAATCGTAGGTGTAGCCAATCGCTTGGGGGTTGAGATCGTCGATTTGGGTTTCAAGAACAATGATGCTCTCTAGATGGGCAGATGGGGAGCTGGGGAGCGCTGCTGCACCGATCCAGAGGCGGAGAAGGTTGGGAATGGGGAGTTGGTGGGTGCCGGCCCCAATACCTATTCTCTGAAGAGTCATCGCCGGAGGGGAGCCAAAGGCTTGAGCTAGAGTGGTTGCGATCGCAGCCCCTGTCGGCGTCACCAGCTCTCGATCAATGCCGTTGTGATAGACCGGCACCTGGCGCTGTTCCCATAGCTTGAGGACGGCAGGCACCGGCACGGAAAGTTGGCCGTGGGCAGCGGTGACGGTGCCGCCCCCCGTGGGCAGTGCGGAACAGTAGAGCTGATCAATGCCCAGCCAGTCTAGCCCTAGGCAGGTGCCGACAATATCAACGATGGCATCCGTGGCCCCCACCTCGTGAAAATGAACCTTTTCTGGGGGAATACCGTGGACAGCGCCTTCTGCAACAGCCAGCGCACGGAAAATATCTAAACTCCACTGGGTAGGGCGTTCCGGCAAATGGGCTGAGTAAATTAAGTGTTCAATAGCGGGCAAATGCCGATGGCAGTGTTGATGGTGTTTATTCTCTGTGGGATTATTATTGACGGAGGCATTGCCTGCGGCGAGATTCACGCGAACCTGTGTGGCCTGCTGACCTTGATGGTTAATTGAATCAACCCGCAACTGATAGTCGTGATCAATCCCTAGTTTCGCCAACTGCTCTTGCAGGTAAGCCGCAGGGACACCCGCATCGATCAGGGCACCGAGGCACATATTGCCTGCAATTCCAGTCGGGCAATCAAGGTAAGCTAACTTGGGCATACAGTTGAGGCTAAGTGAGGGGCAATGGCTCAGATTTATACCGTGCATCCAGACGACCCGCAACCACGTACCATTGATCAAATTCGGGAGGCGCTGCTGTCAGGGGCGGTGATGCTCTATCCCACCGATACGGTCTATGCAATTGGCTGTGATCTTAATTCTAAGGCGGCGCTGCAGCGCGTGCGGAACCTCAAGCAGCTTTCTAACGATAAACCGCTGACGTTTCTGTGCTCGTCTCTGTCAAATATTGCCCAATACGCCTACGTCCAGGATCCGGCCTATCGGATTATGCGACGTCTGGTGCCCGGTCCCTATACGTTTATTTTGCCAGCAACCAAGTTGGTCCCGAAGCTCGTGCAGAATCCGAAGCGCAAGACCACTGGAATTCGGGTGCCGGATCATCCGGTCTGTCAGGCTATTTTGTCAGCACTTGAAACACCCGTTATTTCAACCTCAGCACACTTACCAGAAGCGCTAGGGGGATTGTCCGATACCTTCCAGGGGTTGTCGCAGGCGGAGTTGTTTGACTGTTTTGATAAACACGTTGATTTGATTATCGATAACGGTCAAGAGCCTGCTGAACTGTACTCTACGATTTTGGATTTGTGCGGGTCTGAACCTACGGTTATTCGTGAAGGCTTAGGATGGGAGGAAGTGGCTAACCAGTTTTCCTTGGCTTGAGGTGCTCCTATCGTGGGTGCAGGAGACCGGGGGCAGAAACGGCAACGGCCTCCATCTCATTGACTGTACCCAGCTCGCTTGGGTAACAGCCCGACCAAATCGCTAAAAGCTGATCGGCCCGTTTTTCCATCGACTCAATCTTGCCCCCAGAGGCGGCGGTGGACTGGAGCCAAGGCAGCGGCATCGCGGCTTGACCATTAAAGGCACCCGAAAAAGCCCCGGTCAGGCTTAAGGTCAGGGGAGAGACATTGGGAATGCGGTGGGCGCGTAAAACACTGAGCTGAAATTGTGCCGGTGTGCTGAGCCAGCAGTAGAGCGCCAGTACAACCGCCACCTCAATCTGTTCGGGGTCGCCCAGGGTTTGAAGTGCGATCGCAAGAGACCCACGACAACTCAGCAATCTTTCAACCTGCTGGAGCGGCTGGGATAGCGATTCATCGGTTACGTGTTGAATCAGCGCTGGCAGCGGATTAAAGGGCGAGCGGTGAGCGAGGGCAGCGGTGATGCTGTTGGCAATGACGAGGGCTGCACCTTGAAGAGCCGTAGGCGTCGTATCCGCGATTATCGGCTCAAGTGCTTGAGGGTTGTCGTGGCCGTACAGGGCGATGGGAATAATGGACGCCAGTGCCCGATGCTGATCGAGTCTGGTGATTTGCGCTGCTGTAGAAGAGATTGATCGAGTTGAGATGAGGGACTCGGCTGACGTTGCGATCGCATCGGCACAAAAGCCCTCTTTAGTGCGTGCAGAGACGTCTGGGAAAGCTAATCCCTCACTGACCCACGAGCCGATCAGCGCTCCTCGGAATCGACTGAGAAGGGAGTAAGACATAAAAGATAGCTGCTCAATATAGCGTCCGGCTTCAGACCTGCCTGAGTCACCTCTGCAGACAACTGAATCTTGACATACTACAATCGTAGTATAGCCCCCACAGTCACTCAAGGAACAACCACCGTGCCTAGCACCCATTCAATGTCCACCACGGACATGCAAGTGACCAGCATTCGTCTAGAGCGTGAGCTGAAGGAGCGCCTGAAGACACTAGCCGGGAGCCAAGGCTATCAAACCTTAATTCGAGATGTGCTCTGGACCTATGTGCAGCAAAAATCAGGAGAGTATAAAGAGCTACTTTCGCCCAGCCAGATTAGCGCAAGTTTTGCAGCAATATCTCACCAAAAACAGTATTGTGCCGTGACGGGCCAAGGGATTGAGCCTCAAGAGTCCATGCGATTAGGGTTCACGGCTGAAGGCATCTTAGTCCCCCTCAGTGCCGACAGTGTGAAGGGCGAAGGGCGATAAGGTGCTTACCTCGCCATCGAAAGCCTACGGCGGAAAGCAGTACTCAGAAGAACATAGGGCTGTCATTCTCTTCCGGCTTCTTTTGATAGAGCGCCCAAAAGCGGTCATTAACTGAATAGGGAAGGCTCCAGGAGCTAGGTAGAAGTCCCAACAACTTATACAACGGGAAACACCAGGCTGGGGACTGATAGCGCAGCATGGAGCGCAGAGCAGCGATATTAATCCATTGGATAACGCGCCCCCGTTTGACCTCTTCAAGGCCGTAGGCCTCAGTAATCTCTTTCAGAAGTTGGGGTGTGAACCAATGTTTTTCTGCAGGAGGGCAATAGGCTCGCCATTGTTCCCCTCGCAGACGGGCAGTCCAGCTCTGGCGGTTCCAGGTTTCAATCAGCCACAGCCCCCCAGGCTTGGTGACGCGCTCTGCCACTTCTAGGGCTGCCTGCAGATCGTAAATATGGGAGAGAACATTGACCATCATTACCAAGTCATAGGTCTCATCCCCAAGAAAGGTCTCTAGGGTATCGGGGGTAATGTGGAGGTGCAGCTGATCACAGCCAAAGTTGGCAATGCGTTCGTTGGGTTCGATGCCTCGCCCTTGCCAGCCCGCCTCCATCAACCCGTGCAGGACAAAGCCTGCTGCGGCCCCCACGTCCAGGACGCTCCCAGGCCAAGAATACTGCTCTAGCTGTTTGGCGTAGTACTGGCCCTTGCGCCTGAGCAGGTTGGCCTCAGAGAGATAGTCAAGATAGCCAATCCCATCTCCCTGAAAGTACTGACCATCATAGATTTTATGAACGTCATCAATGCCTAGCTCAATTTCGGCAAAACGGTGCCCACAGCTCGGACAGTCCAGAATCCAGATGTAGTTCTTGCGAAACTTGCGATCGCCCGTCTCACCACATACCGGGCATAGCTTGGCTGTAGCAGGAATAATATCAAGCTCGAACGTCATCGCATCTTTGGTTGCAATAGCCCCAGCATGGGGGGTTAGGTGGGTTGCCAGTTCCCATCTTCAGATTGAACAAGCTGTCCCGTCGTGACTAAGGATTCAATCACATCTACACAGCGTTCGCAGAGAAGAGGATGGTGAGTTGAGTTGCCCACCTGCTCGGAATAGTTCCAACAGCGATCGCACTTCTCACCTAGGGCCGAACTGACACCCACGGTCAAGGTATCAGACTTTAGGCAAAACTGTAGCGATTCGGCAAAATCAGGTGCATCGAGCAGTTCAACCTGTGAAGCCAAGAACAAGTAGCGCAATTCATCAATGCCATTCGTTTCTTGCCCCTGTACCGGGTTTAGTGCAGCTAACGTTTGCTGTAAACCGGCATCTGCGACGTATAGCTGCACCTTTGCCTCCAGAGATGACCCAATCGCCTTGGCAGATCGAGCTTCTTCTAAGACTTTGTTGACCTCTTGGCGGACTTGGCGAATTTGGGTCCAGGTTTGAGCTAAGTCTGAATTTTCCCAACGTGGCTCTGTTTTGACCCAGCCTGCGGCAAAAATGGAGCGATGAGCGGTTGGGTAGGGGAGCGCCTGCCAGATATCTTCGGCCATGTGGGAGAGTACTGGAGCAATGGCACGGGCTAGGTTTTCGAGGGCTATTGCTAACACCGTCTGACAGCTCCGTCTGCGGGTATCGCTGGGGGCGCTGATATAAAGCCGGTCTTTAGCAATGTCGAGGTAGAAGTTAGACAGGTCCACCACACAGAAGTTTTGAACGGTTTGAAAGAACCGGAAAAACTGGAAGGTTTCAAAGGCATCAGTGACTTCGGCAAACACCTCCGTCATGCGATGGAGCATGTAGCGATCTAGTTCAGAGAGATCAGTATAATCTACCGCATCTTTGGCGGGGTCAAAGTCATGGAGATTACCGATTAAGAACCGTGCTGTATTGCGGATCTTGCGATAGACATCTGACATCTGCTTGAGAATCGTGTTCCCCAGTGGCACATCAGAGGCATAGTCCACAGACGAGACCCACAGACGCAATACATCCGCGCCGTAGGGAGGATCCTGCTTTTGGTTCTTGCCGCCCTCAATGACGATAGCCGGATCGACCACGTTACCGACGGACTTGCTCATCTTGCGGCCCTGTTCATCGAGGACAAAGCCGTGGGTGAGAACCGTTTTGTAGGGGGCGCAGCCCTGACTCGCCACGCTGGTGAGCAGGCTGGACTGGAACCAGCCGCGATGTTGGTCCGAGCCTTCGAGATATAGTTCGGCAGGGTACTTGAGGGATGCCCGCTGATCGAGGACTGCGGCCCAAGACGAGCCGGAGTCAAACCAGACATCCATGGTGTCGGTGCCTTTGCGGTAGCTGTGGCCGTTATTGCGATAAGCTTCCGGCAGTAGGTCTTCTGTGGAGAGTTCCCACCAGGCATCGGAGCCTTTTTCGGCAATGATGCCTTGAACGTGCTTGATGGTTTCTTCGTTGAGCAGCGGTTCGCCATCGGCTTCGTCATAGAACACTGGGATAGGCACCCCCCAGTTGCGCTGCCGCGAGATGCACCAGTCCGAGCGCTCGGACACCATTGAGGTGATGCGTTTTTCGCCCTGGGCAGGGATCCATTGGACGGTTGCGATCGCATCCAAAACATCCTTTCTAAACCCGTCAACCGACGCAAACCACTGCTCCGTCGCTCTCAAAATCACGGGCTTCTTCGTCCGCCAATCATAGGGATATTTGTGAACGTAATCTTCCTCTTTAAGCAACGTGCCGGCAGATTTTAGGGCTTCAATCACCGCTTCATTGCCGCCGTTGAGCACATTCAACCCCTCGAAGGGACCGGCTTCATCGGTAAACTGACCGTTGCCGTCCACTGGCGAGAGCATTGCTAGACCATACTGCTGTCCGACTTGGTAGTCTTCTTGACCATGACCAGGGGCGGTATGCACCAACCCAGTACCCGACTCAGTGGTGACATAATCCCCCATCACTAGCGGCCCCTCGCGGTCGAAGAGGGGATGGCGATAGGTGGAATGCTCTAGGGCTTTTCCAGGGAGTGTTGTGAGGACTGATAGATCACCTGAGAAGGTTCCGGCCAGAGTTTCTACTAAATCCTCTGCCACAATGAGGTGTTCACCGGCAGCCGTTTTGACCACGGCATAGGTTAAATCAGGATTCAAGCTCACCGCAAGATTTCCTGGAATCGTCCAGGGTGTCGTGGTCCAGATCGCTACCTTGAGACCCGGAAGATAATCGGTCAGTGGGGCTGCTGATTTAGAGAGTTTGGTGACCTCAAAGGCTACGTAAATACTGCGAGAGGTATGTCCCTCTGGGTATTCTAGCTCCGCCTCAGCCAGCGCCGTTTGGGAGCTAGGACTCCAGTACACGGGTTTAAAGCCCCGATAGATATAGCCCTTCAAAGCCATGCGGCCAAAGACACCGATTTGAGCAGCCTCATAGTCGGGCTGCAGCGTCAGATAGGGATGTTCCCAATCGCCCCAAACACCGTAGCGCTGAAAGCTCTTACTCTGCTTCTCAACGGTTTTGTGGGCAAAGTCTCGGGCTTTCCAGCGCAGCTTGATCGGGGTTAAGTTGGCCCGCTGCTCAGGATTGATGTTCTGAAGTACCTTTAGTTCAATGGGTAAGCCGTGGCAGTCCCAACCGGGCACGTAGCGGACCCTGCGCCCCTGCAGAAGCTGATATTTGTTGATCGTATCTTTAAGAATTTTGTTGAGGGCGTGACCAATGTGCAAGTCTCCGTTGGCGTAGGGCGGGCCATCGTGGAGCACGAAGATCTCCCCTGGATTGTTTTGGGAGAGGTCTTCATAAATCTGTTCCTGCTGCCAAAATGCCTGCAGTTCAGGTTCGCGCTTGACGGCATTGGCCCGCATATCAAAGGTGGTGCGGGGCAGATTAACGGTTTTTTTGTATTGGCCGGCTTGGGTCACAGTAAATAGTTGCGATCGCGTAGTTGGGCAATGGAAGACAATACCCGTCATTATCAACGAGATCTCGCCTGAGCTTCAAGGAACTTTAAGGGTAACTGGGTCTGAAAGACGGCATCGAAAAGTCTTCAGGCTTTACACAGGTCGTCTAAATCCCCCCTGCTGCAGGACTTTGCCGTTTATCCAGATCGTAATATTTTAGGCCAATGGATCGGGATCATTCCATTCCTTTGGCTTCTCTTCCGGCTGCAGATCACCGCCCTTGATCACCGCTTCATGCCTTGGGGGACTAACGTCGATGTCTTCAGTGATAGATGTCGCTTCTGCAGGCGCGACGGATGGGAGGTTCTCCGGGGCTGGCTCAGTCGGCTGCTCTTGAGGTGGCTGCTCTTGGGGTAGCTCCTCTTGCAGTGGCTCAGGTTGAGTCTCTGGCTGGACTGCCTCTGGGGCTGAGCTGGGCTGGCTGGCGACACTGACATCCGAAGCGGTGTCAGATTGTTCTGTTTTTTCGGCTGCGGTGTCCGCTATCGATGCTGCCGCCACAACTTCTACGGGCTGTTTTCCCTCAGTTACAGGCTGTTCTTCTTCAGAGCTAGATTCTGTGACAGAGGGTGATTCAACGGTTTCGGTTTGTGCGATTGGCTCTGGAGAATTTTCATTTTGATTTGGCTCCGTCACAGCAGAGGGTTCGCTCGGCACCGCTGAAACATCTTCCTCTGCTGCGGAAACCACAGATGCGGCCGTCTCAACGGCAGGCAATTCTTCTACTGCGTCTGTCGTTTCGGGTTGAGGGACGGCATTATCCATAACATCGTCAGGGGCAGCGGTGGCCTCAATCGTAACGGTATTGACGGCTTCTCTATTTTTCTCAACAGACTTAAACCTATTGGTGAGATTGCCCGTCAAATTTGAAAGAGGATTGGTGAGCTGATTGAGAAAGCGAGATCCCTTGGCCTCAGCATTTGAGGAATCCACTGCAATCTCAGAAATTTGTGCCGCTTGGGGTTTTTCGAGTAGTTTGCCCATCAAGTCCGTAGCAAGGGTAATCAATGGCTCGATCAGATTCCAGAACTGGATGACGAGGGTACGGATGCGATCTCGTATCGACCCCGGCTCTAGCCGGGGGATATCTTCGGTGACCAACAACTGACGCTGACTGAGCATTTGCTGCCCCAGCCAAAAAATCAGACTGACGCTGGCAATTTGGCCCACTAGCAGACCACCGGGCATCGTTTTGGCATTGGCCGCCAGAATCAACCCATAAAAGAGACCCACCCCGCCCCAAATCAAGTCATTCTTGCGGTGTATCTCAGGGAAAAGATAGGCAATCAGATACAGCCCTAAGCTTCCTAGGCTGATCATCCACACCAGAACATAGGTCAGCATTACATCCCTCCTCGGGAGCCAATATCAAAGGGTCAATACCACTTTACTGTCCCTTGGGAAGTCGTCCCTGATTCTTACGGTGCCCCTGACTCACGAAGGGGCAGTTTAATTGAGTACAATGAATACAGTTGCCTCTGTTTACTCGCCCACGATCTATGTCTTCTGAAGTCATCTTTGATAAGCGCAAGCTTAAAAACCCGCCCCTCAACATTCATACCCTGGGCGATCGCGTCTTACGCCAGCCCGCCAAGCGAGTCTCTCAGGTCAATGATGATATTCGCACGCTGATCGAAGAGATGCTGCAAACCATGTACAGCGCTGACGGCATTGGTTTGGCGGCTCCCCAGGTGGCGGTTCACAAACAGGTCATTGTGGTCGATATTGACCCGGACGAGGCGGCCAATTCCCCTCTCATTTTGATTAACCCCCAGATCCGTAAATGGAGTGACGATGTGGCGGTGGACCAAGAAGGCTGTCTGAGCATTCCTGGCGTTTATCTTGATGTCACTCGCCCTGAGGCGATTGAGGTGACCTACAAAGACGAACAGGGTCGTCCTCAGAAGCTCCAGGCCACCGAGCTATTAGCGCGGGCGATTCAGCATGAAATGGATCACCTCACGGGCGTATTGTTTGTTGATCGCGTTGAAAATCAGCTTCAATTGGGGCAAGCGCTCTCCAAACAAGGCTTCTCCCGTCAGGCTGTTAAGTCGATTTCCTCTTAACGGTGGCAGCAGACCGCGCCTTTTGGCTGGCCTGGTCCCAAGTTGCCGGGGTGGGTCCTGTTCTGCTCCATCGACTCATTGAGCAGTTTGGTAGTTTGTCTGCGGCCTGGAGCGCCACTGCCGATCAGCTTCAACTCGTCAGCGGCATCGGTGGCAAGACACTGGGCGCGATTGTCAGTCAGCGGCAGTCGATGGACCCTGAACAGTTTTTGGCAGACCACCAAGCACAAGATTTTTGGGTGCCTTGTGATCCAGAGTATCCGCGCTTGCTACTTGAGATTAGTGATTTTCCGCCCGTGCTGTACTACAGCGGTCAGGTGGTGACTGCTGAAAATCAGGGGGTTACGCCTGCGATCGCCATTGTGGGCACCCGCGATCCGTCTGAATACGCCAAGCGCTGGACCCGCAAGATGGCCTATGCCCTAGGCAAGAATGGGTTCACCGTGGTTTCAGGACTAGCCGAAGGCATTGATACCCAGGCTCACATCGGCTGCTTAGAGGCCGGAGGCCGCACCATCGCCGTGTTGGGGACGGGTGTTGATATTCCCTATCCGCAGCGCAACCAAAATCTGCATCAGAGCATTGTCGAAAGAGGACTCGTCCTGAGCGAACATCCCGCCGGCACACAGCCCCATCGCTCTCACTTCCCCAAACGCAATCGTATTATTGCCGGACTCAGCCGCGCCACCCTCGTCATGGAGGCTCCCAGTAAGTCTGGGGCTTTAATTACGGCCTATCAGGCCAATGAGTATGGCCGAGACGTCTATGTGTTGCCCAATTCCCTCGATAATATTCGTGCGGTGGGCTGTTTAGGGCTGCTGCAGCGAGGAGCACAGGCCATGCTGGGGGTCGGGCAGTTGCTGACTTCGTTGGGGGCTATGCCAACCTTAGCGCCAGAGACGACGCCTAAACCGCAAAAAGTATTGCCTCCCTTGACCACAGAGCAGGCGACCCTGGTGGCGGTATTCAGACGGTCGGGCGAAACCGCAATCCCCTTTGATGTGTTGGTGGAGCAGACCCAAATTGCTGCTGGAGAACTTTCCGGTGCACTTCTGCAGTTAGAGTTGTTAGAGGTGGTGGTTCAACACCCTGGTATGCGCTACTCTCTCAGCTCTGTTTCATGATGGCCCCTCAGACTGCTCCGGTTCTTATTCAGCAGGGTAACGATGCCCTGAATCAAGGTGACCCCGTCACGGCATTGGCTCATTTTCAGCAGGCCCTAGAGCTAGATGATCACGACCCAGAGGTGTGGACGCAGTGCGGGACAGCGCTGCAGCGTCTCGGCCGTTATCCAGAGGCCATGATTGCCAATACCAATGCTCAGGCGCTATATGTGAATAGACTTGCAGCAATCCAGCCGCTGCCGGTGACCCTAGAAGACCCTATTCTAAAGCCCCAAAAGTCTCATTTAGAAAACTATAATTTCTGGCTGCAGCGGGCAGCGGTGTTGGTGAATGCAGGCAGCTATGGGCTAGCGATTGATAGCTACGACAAAGCCCTGGCGCTACAGCCCGAACATCCCTCCATTTGGAACCATCGGGGTATGGCCTTTTTCCAGATGGGAGAGTTTGATGATGCCGTCGCTAGCTTTGATCAGGCGATTAAGCTCGATCCTGAGAACTACCAGCCCTGGCATAATCGAGGCAGCGTCTTAGCTGAGCAAGATCGCTATGACGAGGCTATCTCTGACTATGATGTGGCCCTGCGTTTAACCCGTCAGCAGCTTTGGCCTGCCTGGGAAGATCGGGGTATGTGCCTGTATTTGTTGCAGGGGTATCAAGCTGCGATCGCAACCCTAGACGAAGGCATTGCCGCAATGCAGCCTGACAATATTGAGTACGATCGGGCCTGCGGCATTCTCAACCAGCGCAAGGGAGATTTTCAATACCGTGAAGGCTATGCCCTGGTTGATCCGATTCCCACTTGGCAAGAGGCGAAGGTCAGCTATCTGAGCGCCATCGATCATCTCAGCTTTCTCCAATTTCCAGAGCAGCATCTGCTCACCCTGCAGTCCTTTTTGACGGTGTGCTGCCATCTCGGCGACCATTATGTGCTGCAGACAACGCTACCCACCGCGATCGAAAAACGCGATCGCCTCTTGGGCACCCTCACCCTATCTTCCGAACAACGCCGCAGCCTCAAGCAAGAATTAGAGGGGCTAGAGCAACTCCAGATTGATCTGCTGGCCCAGCAAGATGTCACTCAAGCCTTAGTCCTTGCTGACGCCAATCGCCACGACCGCCTCAGCGATCTCAGTGATCTCAAAGAGCCAGTCATTTTAGATTGGGCACAAATACAGAAGCTACTGCGGCCCCAATCAGCCCTGCTCTTTTGGCATCTGAGTCCGGCGGCCATTTCTATCTTTGTGCTCAAGTTCAATCAGTTTCCAATGGTGTTGCAGGTGCTGCCCACCGATACACTGCAGGCGACCGTTAGCCTGCGAACCGCACAGGCCGCCGCTCACCAGCGTCACCAGCTAGAGGACTGGTTGCAAAGTTGGCAAGCGCAACCCCCAGAGTTAGAGACGCTAGAAAGGCAACTCACAAAACTGCGGACTATCCTCAATATTGATCGGCTCTGTCAAGAGATGTTGACAGATATTGATCAGATTACGCTGGTATCAGACTCCAACTTGATAGGAGTACCGCTGCACGCTCTGTTCCCCGATACCGTGACGGTCAGCACCTTGCCGAGCATCCAGTGGGGGCTGGCGCTGCGGCGGCATCGATTTCCTTCAGCGCAGTTTTTGAGGGTGGCGCTGCAGCCAACGGCAATGGAAACAGCAGGCCTAGAGAGAATTTACCCCCGTGCCACCTCATTGGCAGAGTCTCAAGCCACCAAAGGCAGAGTATTAGCCGCCTTGAAGCTAATGTCAGGACAAGGTTGGCTAACCCTTCGTGACTTTGTGCGCCCCCCCTCCCAGGCCATTGAGCTAGCGGCCTATCAGACGCTGACGCTGGATGATATTGTGCAGCTTGATTTGAGTCGCTTCTCGCTGATGTGCCTTTCTAATGCTCTATCCAAACCCACCATTCCCACAACAGAAAGCGTGAATCTCCCCACCAGTTTTCTCCTGGCGGGGGTAGCCCAGGTGATCAGCAGCCTGTGGCCGGTACAGGAGATGCCTCAAGGGCTGTTATTCCTGAATCTGTACCAACGCTTGCAAGGGGGGGCTTCAGCACCGCTAGCGCTCCATCAGGCCCAGCAGTGGCTGCGACGTTTGACCTATGTCGAGCTAGGTGAATGGAGTCATCAGCTCGGCCTAGATTTACCGGAAGCGTTTATGCAGAATTGCAAAGTCTGCCCAGAAAACCGCCCCTATGCAGAGCTGATCCATTGGGCTGGTTTTTATATCATGGGCAACTGATTGATAGCGGCTCTTAGTCGTTAACAAAATTGATGCCTAGACTTTTAAGGTTACATACAGGGTGCGAAATACCTCGACATGACGATGGGGACACCCGTTGATGGATCAACGTCGGAACTAGACTTTGCTTTCTTAACGATCTCAACCGCTTGCCCTTGGGGATGTTGCTTTTGCATTTCTTTAACGGAACATAAACACGCCTGCTTCGCTTTTGCTGGAACCTTGGCACTAAGTTGCTTGGTGCAGCTTGAGGTGTAAAGCGCAACAAGGGCAGGGTTATAGCTATGGACCTTGGGTGCGGCTGTGGTCGTTAGGGGTAGACACAGTGAGATCGCATTGACAGAGGCAAACAGCGTCAGCAGGTTAAGGGAACGAGAAGACACAGACATTTTTAGCTAATCCTAAGTGAGTGATTTGACGGTGAGGATTACCAAATCAACCAATATCTTGACCGAAGCCAAGCTCATCGTAGCCAACTTGGTAATAAGGATTTTAGAGTAGAGTCATTAGAGTGAAAAACAATCTAGAGATAGAGGTCCATTTTGGAGCCTTCAGCTCAAGTGTTGAACTTGCTGGCCCTTAATCTCTATCAGTTACTGCTAGGCGATCCTGGAGTCGTCAATATATTAATATCCTAACGAGACAGATTCGTCACGCATCCATATTATTTGTTACAAAAGAATTTTGGCCACTGCAGAAAGATACGGCACTGCAATCAGTACTGTTGACGATATCTATCGATGCTTTTAGGGTACCCCCGCTCAAAAGCAACGGGAACATTCGTCAATGCCCCCGTTGTCATTTTTCTTAATTCACGGTACCACCGTAAACGGTTGCCAGAGGCTAAACGCTAGGAAGATGCGGTAATTCGGCGCATCGCCTCGTTCACGTTATCGCGACTGTTGAAGGCCGAAATGCGGAAGTACCCTTCCCCTGCAGCCCCGAAGCCAGAGCCAGGGGTGCCGACAACATTGGAGTTGTGCAGCAATTTATCAAAGAAATCCCAGCTAGACAGGCCATCGGGGGTTTTCACCCAGACGTAGGGTGCATTGATGCCGCCATAGACCGCTAACCCCGCCGCAGTAAGCTGGTCTCGAATAATCTGAGCATTGTCTAGATAAAACGCAATCAGGGCTTTGATTTGGCTCTGACCAACCTCTGAATAAACCGCCTCTGCGCCTCGCTGAACAATATAAGAGACACCATTGAACTTAGTAGACTGGCGACGGTTCCAGAGCTTCCATAGCTCTACGTCAGAGCCATCAGCGGCTTTGGCCGTTAGCGACTTTGGCACCACGGTAAAGGCGCAGCGCGTTCCTGTGAAACCGGCATTCTTAGAAAAGGAGCGAAACTCAATGGCGCAATCCCTGGCTCCTTCGATTTCGTAAATGGAGTGAGGTAGGTCAGAATCGGTTATAAAGGCTTCGTAGGCGGCATCAAAGAAAATAATAGAGCCATTGGCTTTGGCATAGTCAACCCAGGCTCTGAGATGGGCTTTGCTTGCCACCGCGCCGGTGGGATTGTTCGGGAAGCACAGATAAATGAGATCAATCTTCTGATCTGGGATTTGGGCAACAAAATCATTCTCAGCGGTAATAGGCATATAGACCAATCCGCCATATTTGCCGTCTTCGCTAGCAGGATCGGTGTGCCCTGTCATCACATTGGTGTCAACGTAAACCGGATACACCGGGTCAGTGACGGCAATGGTGTTTTGGTCACCAAAAATATCTAAGATGTTGCCGCTGTCGCATTTAGCTCCGTCAGAGACGAAAATCTCAGAGGCATCAATATCGCAGCCTCTAGCCTGAAAATCTTGGGCCGCAATTTTTTCCCGCAGCCACAGGTAACCCTGCTCGGGACCATAGCCTTTAAAGGTGTTGCGATCGCCCATTTCTGCCACCGCGTTTGTCATCGCAGTCAGACAGGCCACCGGCAAGGGTTCAGTGACATCACCAATGCCTAGCTTAATAATGGGTGCATCAGGATTCGCCTCGGCAAAGGCAGTGACGCGCCGCGCAATTTCAGGAAAGAGATAGCCCGCCTTGAGCTTGAGATAATTATCGTTAATCGTAGCCATGTTGACTTAGTAATGTACGCCCAAACCATAGCTTACTGTGAACTGAGAAAATGCTGCTTCCCTTGCGTAAATCTCTTAGCTCCTATCGCCTGTTTCTTTAGAAGAAAGGGAGACTCCACAATCAAAGTCCCTCTCCCTAGGGAGAGGGATTTAAGGGTGAGGGGAGAACTGATTTCGGTAAAGACAGCCCTACTTTTTGCCGGCTTCAATACATTCGTTAACCAAAGGATTTACAGTCTCAACATCCTTCCAGCCCAGAATCTCGGTGACTTTCTTCTCTAGGTTTTTGTAGGTCCGAAAGAATTCGGCAATCTCTTCAAGGCGATGGGGAGCAATATCTTTGAGAGACTTGACTTCGTTGTAACGAGGATCTTCTGCAGGGACACAGAGGACTTTCTCATCGCGATCTCCTCCATCAATCATTTCCAGCATGCCAATGGGACGAGCCGCAATTACGCAGCCAGGAAAAGTTGGCTGGTCCATGAGCACCATCCCGTCTAGGGGGTCGCCATCATCGGCAAGGGTGTTAGGAATGAAGCCGTAGTCGTAGGGATACTGCACCGAGGCAAATAACACCCGGTCAAGGGCCATTGCCTGCATGTCCTTATCGAACTCGTACTTATTTTTACTCCCCGCTGGAATCTCAACGAGAACATTAACGATACCGGGTTTTGGCTGCGCGGGTATGAGCGATAAGTCCACTATGATTTCTCCTATGAATACGTCGGGATTAACTCAAGGCTGAAGCCTGCGTTTAAGGGCAAAGCCATCAGCTTGAGGTCTGGATCATTTCAGACCCGACTAGCATTTTAGAGGAAATTGCCGCGCACCTTTTTTAAGGTGTCTTGGGTGCCGGTGAATTCGAGGTTTCAGGACTCGCAGACGGATTGGCTGCAGGCTTTGGACTGCCTGATGCTTCAGGGCTGGGCGCTTTTTCAACGCTTCCCCCTAGCTCGGCCGGTGAGCTTGCCCCTGAATTTGTGCCGGACGAATTAGGGGACGGTTCTGTCGTCGAAGTCGTCGGAGCCTTCTGTGTCGTGGGTACGGTCTGATTGGTGGGTAGTGGAGTGCCCGTAGGTGCAGTACCTGCAGGTGAAGTGCTTGCTGGGGATGGGGTGGGGATGGGTTCATTCTTAGGGCGACTAATCTGAGGCACCGGCATGAAGTAAAGGGCACTGGCTGCGATCGCTAAGCTCACGGCTCCTAATCCTAAGGGTGCAGCCCGCTTTGCCAAAGGCTGACCGGAGAGGGCTTGGCGTCGAGAGAGCGGCACAATGTTAGGGGAAAGGTTGGGCAGCGTTTGCGAATCTGCCAGCAACTGATCAAGTGCCTCTGCCAGGTCAAAAAATTGAACCGTGGTCAATTCTAAATCCACCGACGGTTGGGTGCCGTCCCCAACGCGCTCACTGAGAAGATCAGCGGGGACCGACAGTTGAAGCTGGCCGTCATCATCAGGCTGTACCTGTACCTGACCAGAATTGAGCGCTTTTCGTTTGGGCGTATGCTGTACACCGCTCATCAAAGATTGAGAGGATTCACTAGTGGCCCGAATCAGGCTTTCTAAAAAATCTAGCCCCCCCACCAATTTTCGGTCGAGCTTAGAAAAATAGCATTCAAACCGCATCAGGGTATCGAGGGAAGGCCGTAGCTCTTGTCCCCCAGAACTTGTGGCGTTGCTCAATCCCTCTAAGGTTAGCGTGCAGTTGGGCAACAAATATTGACGTTGAATCATAATGACGCTAGGCTACTTCTCCATCAAACAGACTAGACCAGAATCGATGCATTCCGGCAGTACCTGTACAAAATAGTACCTGGCCTAGCAGATCAAGAGCGAGCTGATCAAGACGATCGTTATCTTGATACGCCGCGATGGCACTGCGATTGGCGTTCATGCGGCTCCGAAAATGGGCACGAAATCGCTCGCAGTAGCTGGCAAGCTGAAGATTGTGGTCGGGGCTGAGCTGCTGTGACTTCAGTTGTTCTTGAACCAGCAGCAGTTGTCGAATGGTGGCGGTTTGCTGACGGGCAAGGTTACAGGCAATGGCGACCAACGCTTTGGCCTCAGAGAGGCTTAGGGATCTCGATCTGCGACTGTGCCGACGCAAAGGGTTGGTGTTGCGAAGTTTCCAGAGTGCAACCCGATTTTGAATCACGGGCTGAAGCTGAAGTTCTTGAATGCTGGCGAGCATATTTTCTGAGGCGTTTAAGTCTAAAGCCTCTAGTGCCAGCAGCATCAGATCGAGTTGAATACGAGTTCGCCTCGGACAAACTTGACCCGGCAGATCTGGATTGCTCAGCTTATTGAGCATGGGCACAGATGAATCTTCGATGGAGCTATTGCCTTGCATGAACGTTTTCCAGTATCAACCTATCTTTGAACAGTACGGATCAAACCACGGGGTTATCCCATTAGTGTACGATTCGCGGAGCGCTTTGCCGATGTAGACTCTTAACTCTAACGGCAGGGGCATCCCTTAGCCATTTTGCCCCAATGGGACAACAAAGGTGACTTCGCGATCGCAATGGGTCTGAACTTAAGCGTAGTTTGAATCTCAAGAGATTCTGCGATCTTCTTTGCTCTAAAGCAGTGACGTATTGCATTGACAAAAGAGTTCCGACCACGATGGTGCGCTGCGGCGACCGATGATTTGCTGAACCGTTAGAGAGATTCAGCGACTTGCTTAAGTCGCTCTAGCTGAGCGAACATATCCTGTTGGGTCCAGGTAGCGGCAAAGGTCCAAAAGCCAAAGGACACCAGCGGATTTTTGATGGTGAACTCAAAGCGGTTGACGAGGCGAGTTCCTGTAATTTCAGAGAAACACTCCCAGCGATCGCAACCCTCAAAAAAACCCTCAAATTGCCATACCACTAGCCCTTCTTCCCGCTCGACGACAATACTATGGAGGGTGGGCTGCATGAGTGGGGTCTGAATCAAAAAGCGAGTTTTGCTACCGAGGGCGCTACTCCAAGGGCCATCTGATTCGCATTTGAGGGCAGGATTGAGCCAGCGTTGCATGAGCGATTGATCGGTAATGGTCTGATCAACTGTGGCAATAGGGGCTTCAATATAAATTGATTGCTGAAACGGATGCGAATGGCCCATGAAACTTTGATCACATCGATGTTGACGTAAGCACTGTACTGTATTTGGGGGCTGCTGATAGGACACCTTTGGCGTTTGGGTGTCATTCACAAAGCTAGAGGGCGTGCGGTACTATCGACACAGGAGTTCTGCTAAGCTCAAGACTCGACATTAGCGCCCGTAGCTCAGTGGATAGAGCAGTTGCCTTCTAAGCAATTGGTCACAGGTTCAAATCCTGTCGGGCGCGTTAGCCTTTTAAGGCTTTTAGCATAACGTTCAGAGATCATCCCGGTTATTGATTGGGGTGATTTAATTTCTGACTGAGACCATCAGCGTCTGGTCATTAGGCATAAAATAATAATTCTGGAATTCGTGGGTATTGTGTCATGAGTGAAGAGCTTAGGATCGTGGATTAAATAATATCCAGAATATGAATGGGAGAGTGGTAGTCTAAGCATCCTGCCCTTGTGTGGTTTTAGATGAATCCTTACCCCCGTGATATTGAGCAACAAATG
>JBHJNL010000162.1:0-23668 GCA_050330855.1 Thermosynechococcaceae cyanobacterium
GTTCGGGGGCTACCGCCATCCATCCATGTCAGGGTCAACTCAGTCATAGACCTATCCTAAAGCTGACCAAATTATGCCAGATGTTTGTCCCTAATCAGCCAATGGAGCTATAGAGGAGAGCATATAGAATTTTGGCTTAACAGCGATAACAAGGGAGCAACGGCTTAAAGTGAATCATTCTATACTCCGAACGAGTGAAAGTTTTACTTTTGCGATGAGGTTCAAAGCCTCTTCTGTAGGTAGTTGCAGCCTAATGTGAAATATTAAGCTCTTAGTTGTCGGCAGTATACGAATACGGCTACTGTAGTGAATCGGTTGAGGAAAGAGGCCAGCCAAACGTGATAGTTGGATCTGACGATGACTTTGGAGCAAGATCACCAGCAACTGCAAGGTCAGGTAATGACTTTTACTCAGATGTGTTCTCAACACTTTTGGGTAGAATGCAGGCAACATTTTTGGGTAGTCGTCTTGACTACCCTATTTTCTTTTGGCACTTGAGCACTACAGGTACCAGCACTATTAACTCATAGGTGCCTTGTCATCCCTAAAGCTGAATTTCACAGCTCATCGACACGACTTGATTATCCGGCGACAGGCTGTAGCGGATTCTGTCACACTTCTCTAACCCCAGGCTTTGACGCACAAATGCTGGAACAGTCGTCTGGTACCGAGCCGTAAGTGTGGATTCTGCAGAGAGAGGTGGTGTGGCAGACATGAAAAATTTTTGCTTGCTAGACCTATCTCTTTAAGGTAATGCATCTGCATTGTCTAGCTAAGGTGCAGTTCCCAAAAGTCCAATCAAGCCTATGATCATCCCTAAGCGTCCCAAGCTAATCAGGCTGGTGTAGGTTGCTGGAGTTTGTTCTCGCTGATAGTGTCGCAATGCTAGAGAAAAGCTAGCCAGCATGATTGAGGCACAAATGCCAAACAGTAGAGGGTGCGCCATTGGGAGGGATGCGATTGCCGTAGGCCGGTCTACGGCAATCGCAACCAGCACCGAACCCCACAGCAGCACCAATAATCCCCAAGCGATAGTGAAAGCAGAACTCGCGCCCCAGGTATTGGCAATAGTGTATACATTACGGTTGCGATCGCCCACTGCATCATGAATATCCCAGACAATTTCCTTTGCCAGGATGTAGCCGAACAGGAAGGCACTTGGATAGAGCATTGCCAGAGGTCGCCCTGCCACAAGGCTGGCAAGGAAGATCAGAGCCGCCACAATTGTCGCCACAACGACGTTGCCTAGGATGCCGCTGACGTTCAAAATGGCGGAATAATTCCAAAGTAAGAGAAAACAAATAGCGACCAGTAACCAGGATAATTGCCCTAGAGGAATCGCTGCCAACAGGGCCACACCGAACAAAATGACTGCAGCCCACCAAGCATGCTCTGGTCGCAAAGTCCCCAAAGGAAGCGGTCGCTCAGGATGGTTGATGCGATCTTTTTCAATGTCATCGTAATCATTAATTGCAAAAGCACCCGCCGTTGTACCAACGAGAACAATCGCCGTCAGTAGATAGAGCAATCCTGGTGCCTCTGGGTTAAGTTCATAGATGGTGAGGCCGCTTGCAACAGCCGCCAGCACAGAGAGCGTTGGGCGACAGAGCTGGGCAAAGGCTCGGACGGTGCCAAAAGGGTCAACTCGTTTGGGAGAGAGACTCACCATCGTTCTACTCCGATAAAAGATCAATAATCCCAATCACAGAGCTGTTCTGGAGGAATCATTCTGACCTGGGGATATGGATAGAAACCCTTAAGATTGAGCACGGCATCATCAAACTGAATCCAAGCAACCGGTCCGGTTTCTTCCTGGATGCTGCGAATGACGTACCCGTTATTGAGGGTTAAGTGTTCGTCCAACTTCCACTGAAACATTAGTGGAACATTTGACCAAGTATGACCGGGCCAGGAAACGACCAATGCCTGACCGATCAGCTGAGTGTGCTGCGTTTGACCACGGACACAGACAAGATCCCCCGAATTAGGAAAGCCGTAGTAGCCATCTAGGCGATCGCCTCGCTTGGCAAAACTGAAGCACACGCCTGCCCCATCCCGCCAGTCTTGGGGAGCGGGCTGGCTACAAAACTGATAGTCTCCATCAGCAAGCCTCTCAAAGGCATTTGGTTTCGTGACTTGAGAGATTGCCGACATAGGCAGGCCAATTCCTGCGATGAGGGTTGAAATCGCAACCATCAAGAATATTCGCAGGGTTTTTGTCGCGAACATCCTTCCACCTCCAACCTGCTGTTACAGGGGAGAAATTGATCTTTATACTCAGAAAATTAGACAACCGTGGGTGCTCCGAGCATCCACCACATCAGAATGACTAGGGCCAAAACAATGATTTTGACCACGATATATGTAAAGACATCTGGGGGCCAGAAAACATGCATGATTAACCCTCCTTGCAACGCATCAGATAACATCCGCAGCAGCATTGCTGCTTTGGACTCACCTTTAACCTAGATCAATAATTTGAAGAACTTATGACGAAATTATGGTTCTGACGGCTCGTTTCACCGATAGACTCCATGGATCTTCAGCATTAGCCCTCACAAGTTCCTCAGGTTTAGGCACTACAAATTTAGCCATAGTGAAATCGATCTGCAGAGTTAACACGTTCGCGGCCTTCTGTTCGTTGCTCTATAGCACTACGGATTAGTGAACCAGGGATTACGATTATGAAAAGCACCCTACCCACGCATTCAGTTTTGGTGATTGGTTATGGCAATGAACTCCGAGGAGATGATGCCATTGGTCCTAAAATTGTGAATGCCATTGAAGACTGGCAGGTGCCGACGGTCCAAACCAAGATTTTGCATCAGTTAACGCCAGAACTTGCTGAAGACCTCGCCAGAGCAGAATGGGTGATCTTCGTTGATGCCTGTCGGTTTAACGGCCCCCATAATGTTCAAGTCAGGCCCCTTAAAGCGGTAGGGTGTGAAACACCGGGAAGCTCTGTCCCAGCTTTCGGGCATACCTGTGATCCACAGTCACTGTTGGCCTTGGCTCAGTCTGCTTATGGTCATCGTCCCCACGCATGGGCAGTGGAGGTGCCTGCTGAAGATTTCTCGATGGGTGAGCACCTGTCGGCAACGGCTGAAGAAGGCATTGCAGAGGCTCTAGAGATCATCCAGACCTTGATCCCAACTCAGAAGGTCTCGGGCTTATCCATGCCAGAGGATCCTATATGCATGAAGTGAGCATCATGCAGAACGCGCTCGATTTAGCACTGGCTCAAGCTGCTCAGCAGGGCGCACAGCGCATTCACTGGATTAAGTTACGGGTCGGAGAATTGTCTGGTGTGATTCCAGAGGCGCTGATCCTAGCCTTCGAGATCGTCACCGCCAACACCATTGCTGCAGACGCAGAGCTTGAATTAGAAACGGTTCCGGTCATTTGTCGATGCCCAACCTGCCACCAAGACTTTCACCCTGATGATTGGATTTATATCTGCCCGATCTGTGATCAGCTCACCACTGAGCTATCTCAGGGACGAGAACTCGAATTAACATCGCTAGAGGTGTCTTAATGTGTCAAGATTGCGGCTGCAGCGAGGTCGGCTCGGTCCAGATTAGTCGTGGGCCAAATCACGTTCCTAGAAATCTGCATCGGCTCAATGGGGAAATTCCAATAAATCAGGTTGCACCGGCCCTCCGTCGGTTGGAGATCCAGACGAATATTCTGAGTCAAAACGATCGCCTTGCTATCGAGAATAGAGCCGCTTTTGATGCTGAAGGATGGCGGGTACTTAATATCCTCTCCGCCCCTGGTTCGGGCAAGACGGCTTTGATCGAGCGCTTGGTAAAGGACTGTTGCGATCGCTGGCACATCGGGGTCATTGTCGGAGATTTAGCCACGGATCGCGATGCCCAACGGCTAGACAAGGCTGGGGCTGCAGCCGTCCAAATTACAACCGGGAATGCCTGTCACCTAGAGGCCAGCATGGTTGCTCAGGCCGTGGAACAATTGCCAAAGCAACAATGGGATCTGCTGATTATTGAGAATGTAGGCAATCTGGTTTGTCCTGCTGCATTTGATCTAGGTGAACACCTGCGTGTGGTGCTTCTCTCTGTGACAGAGGGGGAAGACAAGCCGTTGAAGTATCCTGCAACATTTAAGTCGGCCCAGGTGATTATTGTTAACAAAATAGATATTGCTGAGGCAGTGGAATGGGATCGAGAGGTTGCGATCGCAACCCTTAAAAACGTCGCCCCGCAAGCCGAAATTTTTGAAGTCTCTGCCCGAACCGGAGCAGGAATGGAAGATTGGTACTCCTACCTGGAAAAACACGTTCAGTCATCTTATACCTCACAACTTTCACAAAGTAGTCGTCTAGTGTCTTAGTGGGGAGAAAGTTTTGAGTTCTCAGTCTTGAGTGATGACGGAGCCTTCCAGCTCAAAACTCAACATTCAAAACTCCGAATTCATTTCAAGGAGGAAGCGTTATGAGTCAGTGCCTAGTCATTGTCGTCAATAAAACAAAAGCTCGCTTTCTAAGCTTAAAAGAGCCTGAACCTCTTGAACAAGGGGATGCTCACTTGGTTGAGCAGCAAGAACTCCTTAATCCCATTCAGAGCCAGATGGGGCGTGAGTTATGGGCCAATCCAAAAAGTGGAGGCAATCGGGCTGGCACCTTCCAAGTTCACGGCTATGATGACCACCGCCAAAAACATCTTGATGAATTTGATCGACGGTTTGCCCAAGCCATCGGAGATGAGATCAACAGCTCAATTCATTTATCGCAAAACCATCGAGTCCTTCTAGTTGCGGAATCCCAAGTTCTCGGATATTTGCGGCAGGCCCTCGACTTGCCGAAGACCGTTGCCGTGAGAGAACTGGCTAAAGATCTGGGTAAGCTGCCTCCCCAAGAAATTTATTCCTATCTTCTCAATAAGCAAATCCTTCCCTGGCGGGTTAAACAGGTCAGCTAGTGCCTCAATCTGCTACACCGCATTCATTTTGCCTATGATCTATCTACCCGTTTCACTGCTGTTGTTTCTGCTGTTCCTATTGCTTTTACCCTTTATTTGGGTCGTCTTCACCATTGATGTCGTGCAGGTCGCAGCCGCAAAGTTGGGCTTCACATCCCAGTTTGCATCGTTGCTTTTGGTCCTCGTGATTCTGGGGAGCACCATCAATATCCCTCTCTATCGGATTGAAGCGGCTAGGGATTTGATTGATGATTTTGTGCTGCACTACCAGCGCCAATTTTGGGGCATCCCCCTCCCGCAGATGAAGCAGACAACGGTGGTGGCTCTGAATGTTGGCGGCGGTTTAATTCCTGTATTTCTGGCACTGTACCAGTTTGGACAGACCAGTCCCGCCGCAATTTTGCTGGTGACCGCTATCGTCACGGTGGTGAGCTACTATTCGGCCCATCTGGTGCCGGGGATTGGAATTGCCATGAACCCATTGTTGGCCCCCCTAACAGCGGCACTCTCTGCAATTGTGATCGGGACGGGTCACGCCCCGGCCATTGCCTTTGCAGGTGGCATATTGGGGACGTTAATTGGAGCAGACTTACTGCACTTGAAAGATCTCACGGCGATGAGTGGTGGCGTACTCAGTATTGGTGGAGCCGGGGTGTTTGACGGGATTGCGCTTTGTGGGTTATTTGCCTTGCTGTTGACCTGAGCGACCTTGTAATACAGCGGTTTTCACCTAGATAGGGGACAGGTGGGCTTGTGATGGTATGACTGGTAATCATGACTAGAATCTAGTGTCCCCAATGTGCTTGAAAACCACTGTACGTTTGAATTTTGGGTGATGAGTTGAAGAAGAAATCATGGAATTCAAATCGGTGGATTTAGATCTTCCTGAAGAGCTCATGGCTGAGCAGCGACTTTGTCTGACCATTCACGGAGCGGTCCAAGGTGTCGGATTCCGTCCGTTTATTTATCGACTCGCGACTCGCCTCGATTTGAAGGGTTGGGTGAATAATTCAGCGCAGGGGGTTGAACTTGAAGTCGAGGGTCATGCTCAATTGCTCGACTCATTTCTAGCGCACCTGAAAAGTAATCCACCACCTCGTGCTGTGATCGAAACAATTGCCTATACGTTCCATGATTCCGTGGGCTACTCATCCTTTGAGATTCGTACAAGTAGTGAAGGGGCCAAAAAGACACTGATCCTCCCTGATATTGCCACCTGTGCGGACTGCCTGCGTGAACTCTTTGACCCTTGCGATCGCAGATATCGCTATCCCTTCACCAACTGCACCCATTGCGGCCCTCGATACAGCATTATCCAAGCGCTACCCTACGACCGCCAAAACACAACCATGAGGCACTTTAAGATGTGCCCAGACTGTCAATCAGAATATACAAATCCTCTATCGCGTCGGTTCCATGCCCAGCCGAATGCCTGTCCTACCTGTGGCCCCCAAGTAAAGCTTTGGGATCAAGACGGGGAAGTCAGGCGAGAAGATGACCCCATTGCTCTGTCGGCTGAGGCCATTCGGCAGGGGAAGGTCTTAGCCGTCAAAGGTTTAGGTGGTTTTCACTTAATGGTCGATGCTCGGAATTCTGTCGCAGTTGAAAGGCTAAGAGAGCGCAAACATCGACCGGATCAACCCTTTGCCCTCATGTATCCATCCCTGGAACAAGTCAGGCAAGACTGTGAGATGTCAGACGTGGAGGAAGAATTGTTGCGATCGCACACCGCCCCCATCGTTCTACTCAAACGAAAACGAACAAACTCAGCGAGAATCGATCTAAAAAACAACATTGTTGATGCGGTCGCACCGGGCAGTCCCCACCTCGGCATCATGCTGCCCTATACTCCCCTGCACCATCTGCTCATGGCAGATCTGCAATTCCCCATCGTAGCCACCAGCGGCAACCCCAGCGGTACACCGATCTGCTGCGATGAAGACCAAGCTCTACAGCATCTTAAAGGACTCGCCGATCTATACCTCGTCCATAATCGCCCCATCCAACACCCCACCGACGACTCCATCATTCAAGTCATCAACAACCAACCCCAAATCCGCCGCCGTGCCCGGGGATATGCCCCCCTTCCCATCACCCCGTCCCTCCATCCCCCCACTCAGCCTTCAACCCTCAAGCTCCCCACTATTCTCGCTGTCGGCGCACACCTCAAAAACACCATCGCCCTATCCCTCGACGATCTCATCTTCCTCAGTCCCCATCTCGGCGATCTAGGAACCCTTCTATCTCTGGAGCGTTTTGATCAAACCATCCGTGACTTTCTCCAACTTTATGACGGTCAGCCTGACATCATCGCCTGTGACGCCCACCCAGACTATGCCTCTACGCAGGCTGCCCAAGCACTCGCCCAAGCGTGGCAAGTCCCAGTGATTTCTGTTCAGCATCACTATGCCCATGTTTTGGCCTGCATGGCTGAGCATCATTTAGAAGCGCCAGCACTCGGTATTGCCTGGGATGGCAGCGGCTACGGTTTAGACGGTACGCTCTGGGGAGGAGAATTCCTGCAGATTACCCCAGAGGGATTTGAGCGGGTAGGTTACCTGCGTCCCTTTCAACTTCCAGGGGGCGAAAAAGCGATTCAAGAACCCAGACGAACGGCCCTTGGTGTGCTCTATAGCGTTTTGGGTAAGGCGATAGAGCAGGAGCAGCTCGCCTCGATACAAGCCTTCTCGCCTCAGTCTCTGAAGCTTCTCTATAAAATGTTAAACCGTCAAGTTAATACACCGATGACCTCTAGTGTAGGGCGATTATTTGATGCGATCGCATCTCTCACGAACAAGGTTCAAATTTCTAGCTATGAAGGACAGGCTGCCATAGCATTAGAGTCTGTACTGGCTGGTTTTGAGACCGAAGAACACTATCCCTTTCAGATATCGTCTGTATTTCCCCTAATTGTAGACTGGGTGCCCATGCTCACCGCTATTTTAGAAGAGATCGCGATTGGTAGTGAGGTCGGCTTCATCTCATCTAAATTTCACAACACGCTTGTTGAAATCATCATCAATGTCTCCCATCGGGTTGGAGAACCCCGCGTTGTCCTGACAGGCGGATGCTTTCAAAATCGGTACTTAAGTGAACGAACCATAGGGCGCTTGCGAGCAGAAAATTTTCAGCCCTACTGGCATCAGCAGATTCCGAGCCATGATGGATGTATCGCCCTAGGTCAGGTGATGGCTATCCAACGAAATCAGACAAGTTCTATCACTAGTCAAGACGTGCCCCTAGCCCCGTAATCACTTCTACCGAGGCCCCATCCATGTGTCTAGCGATTCCAGGGAAGATTGTGAGTATTGCAGAAAGTAATGATCCGCTCCTTCGCGCGGGGAAGGTGAATTTTGGAGGAGTCTGCAAAGAGGTGAGTCTGGCCTACGTTCCGGAAGCTGACCTAGAAGATTATGTGATTGTCCATGTGGGTTTTGCGCTGAGTATTATTGATCCTGAAGAAGCCAAGCATACTCTAGATCTTATCCAATCAATGCAACCTCAAACGGTTCAAGCCGATCTAGCAGTAGGCATTGAAGAGGTTCAGTCTGATCGACCTACAGAGAGGGGAGAAGGTCACTGATGAGGTCACTCCAGATCGCCGGAAAGACGCACAGCGACGGATCGAAACGCTAGCCAGTCTGCCAAGGATGGATGAATGGCGACTGTAGTAAAGGGAAGCGGTGTGATGATTCCGTGATGGCTAAAGGTTGCGAAAATCGTAACCAAAGCCAGTTTAATCATCTGCTCCCCTAGGATGAAGAAGGCCCCATGGTAATGACATGGCGCTGAGTTGTCCTTGAATACATTGCTTCTCTATTTAAGAGGATTTGGGGTGAGCGAAAGATATGAAGACGAACACGCACCGGATGTATGGCATTCTTCTTAGACACCTTTTCTACAGCTTGCCAATCTCCATGGTTTTATGGGGCGGCAGTGTTACGGCGGCAGTACCGACGATTGGGAAGGATCCTCCCTTGACGGTTGCTGAGGCAATACAGCCCCGGAGTCAGGATGAGATGAGATCGCAACCCCACACCCGCGCAACGCCCCTACAGACCCTCGAACAATTAAAGCAAACACTCGCTCAAGCACAGCAAAACGGCGACCAACAGCGAACGGCCTTAACGCTGCAACAGCTTGGGACTGCCTATCATGCCCTCGGAGCAACCCAACTCTCGATCAATCACCATCAAAAAGCACTATCGCTCTATCAATTGCTACAGGATCCGCTCCAAGAAGCAGTCACCTTAAGAGCGTTGGGAGACACCTATGCGATGGAAGCAGCGCAACAGCGCCAGGTCTTCCAGTCTCGTTTTCATCATTTTGACACCTACTTGAGGGCCGGTCCAGAAAATATCCGTCAGGCTAAAACAAAGGCTCAATCATTTTATGAACAGTCTTTAAAACGATCGGAGCAGCTCCATGCTCCCTCGCAATCTGCCCGTACTCTCAACCAAATGGGGCAGCTTTTCGATCTCGACGATGCTTCGGACACCCGCGACGCCCAAAACCTATTTAAACAGGCATTGCAGCAGGCACAGGAGGCGCAAGATCAGCCGCAGGAGGCACTCGCACTGCAGTTGCTAGGGCAAACCCACGCGACTTGGAGACAAAAAAAAGAGACATGGCAAGCCTTTGAGCAATCTCTGCAACGATCAAAAGCCTTGGGAGATCGTAGCGGGGAAGCCCGGACCCTATTGGCGATGGCGAAGGTATATCATCGACAGTTTGGTAACCCAGAGAGCGCACTGGCACATTACCAGCAAGCGCTCAAAATTTCAGAGGCAGCCGGTGATCTTAGCCAATCGATCCAGGCGCTAGAGGGGGCTGGGGAAAGCTTGCTTTATTTAGGGCAACAGGAGCAAGCGCTAGCTCAGTATCAACGTGCTTTGTCCCTGGCAAACCGTTTGGGGCATCGGCCCACCACGGCTCAGACCCTCATCCGATTGGGCTGGGTGCACAACAATTTAAGGCAGAGCCGTCAGGCTCTCAATGGATTCAATCAGGCCATTGCAACGTTTCAAAGCGCCAGTCAATTTTATGAGCAGCTCGGAGACGCTCAAAAAGCGACGGATTTCCATCTCTTGCGTGTTAGATACCTCGTCAGTGCGGGCAAAGAATCCTATGGTCTCAATCAGAAACAGAACGCATTGCAATATTTTGCCAAAGCCCGACAGTATTTTCAGGAGAGGGGGGATGCTCAGGGGGAAGTGAACGTCCTGAAGGCGATCAGCTTTATTTTTCGGAATTCTTTTGCTGATGATCAACAAGCGTTGGGCTTTCTCACCCAGGCTCAACGGGTCTATCAACTCAGAGGCGATCGCATCTCAGAAGCCGACCTATTGGCAGGCAATATCGCCCCCCACCTTCGGTATCGATTAAAAGATCTCCCCAAAGCCTTGGCCGCCTATCGTCAGGCGGTTCAACGGTACTGGGCGCTGGCTCAATATGAGCAGGCAGGCTTTCGGCTCGCCTATTCAATTGCAGAGATTTATCAAGAATTAGACCAGCCGGAGCAAATTGAGGTGACCTATCAACAGGCCCACAGGGCTTATCAGAAAGCCGGTGACCTCCAAAAGGAATCTTCTTTCTTGATCAAGTGGGGGCAGTACCTGTATCAGGCCGGAGATCGAGAACGTGCCCACCCGATCTTTAACCAAGCCCACCAGATCTTTGAATCGAAAAATTCGTCGTCTGTGACGCGCAAACAGCAGGCAAAGGCGCTGCGCGATATTGCTCAAATCTATGCAAATGATCTCAAGAATAAGGCCAAGGCCATTGAATTTTTGCGTCAAGCCATTCCGCTCTGGGCCGCAGCCAATGATCCCAAAGAGCAAGCCCAGGCATGGGTATCGATCGGGCAATATCACTTAGATTTGCAGCACCCCCAAGCGGCAGTGCTGGCCTTCCAGCACGCTGAGCAGGTACAACAGAAAGCGGGCGATCTCAGCGCTGAGGCTTGGACCTTAATTCAGATTGGGCAAGCCTATGCCAATCAACGTGATTTTCAGACCGCGCTGCAATATTATCAACAGGTTCTGACCCATTATCAATCGGAGAACCGTCCCGCAAGGCAAAAAACTCGTTTAATTGTGCTAACGCTGCTGAAGATGGGACAACTTCATGCCTATGCGGGAAATAACGAAGCGGGGCTGAGGTTTTGCGATCGCGCCCTCAGCGCGGCTAAAACCTATGTTACGAATCGCTGGGAAGTCGCAGAGGTCGTCGAGATCGGTAAGCTCTGTTATTCCCTAGGAGGGCACATCCAGGCGGCAGAGATTTTCAAGCTATATCGGGACTTTTATCGCAGCATTGATGATCCCTTTCAAGAAGCCTTTGCCCTCAGACGCATCGGTCAATACTATGCGGACGTGGGCGCATTAGATCAAACCCTGCTGGCTTTTAATCAAGCCCGACAGGTGTATCAAAAGCTGGGTGACTTGACTGAAGAAGCAACCACGCTAAGGGCTATCGGATCTCAATACATTCAACTCGGTAACCAACAGAAAGCGGCTGAATTTTACACGCAAGCCTTTGCGATCGCTCAGCGGGCAGGCGGTCTCCGGCTCCAGGCCGAAGTCGCCAACGATAGCGGCCGTCTCTATCGGCAGTTAGAAGATTATCCCAAGGCGCTGTCCTACTTGAAGCGATCGCGGTTGTATACGCAGCAACTGGGCGATCACCTCCAAGCCTTTAGAACCCTCAGCGAAATTGCGACCACTCACCACCAAGCAAGGCAGTTCACTGAAGCCTTGCAGACCTATGAAGCCACGGTCAAGCTCGGCCTAGAATTGAGTGAAAACAATACCGTCATCACCGCACTCTTGGGGATGGGTGAGATTTATACCCAACAGAACCAGCCCCAACACTCTCTCAAGGTGTACAAACAAACCTTGGCATTATCACAGCAGTGGAAAAGTCCTAGACGGCCCACTATCTTTCGGTTGTTGGGGCAAACCTATCTCAATTTAAATCAGCCTAAACTGGCTCTCAAGCACTATCAGCAAGCGCTCTCCTGGAGCGAAAAGACCGCCTACGGCAAAGCCCCAGCACTCCTTGGCTTAGCCAAGGCTAACCGAGCTTTGGGGCGGCTGGAAACGGCCTTAACCCAGATCAAAGCTGCACTTCCCCTCATTGAAGAACAGCGGACTCGCCAGACAACGTCCACCGAGCGCCAGCAATATTTTGCAGAACAGCAGGACTACTACGAGTTCTATACCGATCTACTCATGGAACTGCACCAAAAGAACCCCTCTCAAGGCTATGATGCCCAGGCGTTCCATGCCAGTGAGCGCAGTCGTGCTAGAAGCCTCTTAGATCTGCTCAGTGAAGCAAAGACCGATATTCGCAAAGGCGTTGATCCAGACCTAGTCGCCCAAGAACAACGCCTACAACAGCAGCTTGATGCCGTTGAACAACGTCGAATCCAAATTTACAACTCTCCAGATTCTACCTCTGAGCAAAAAAGCGACATTGAACAAGAGCGGCAATATCTGCTCAGGCAATATCAGATCGTGCAAGCCGACATTCGGAAAAAGAGTCCCAGCTATGCAGCCCTTACCCAACCTCAGCCCTTCACCGTTCAACAGATTCAGACTCAGCTTCTTGATGACGATACGCTTTTGCTGCAATATGCCTTAGGCGAAAAGCAAAGCTATGTGTGGGCGATCACGAAAACCAGTCTCCACAGCTACCCCCTTCCGGCTCGGTCCATCATTGAAGCAGCAGCAACAGGGGTCTATAAGCGATGGCGCGATCCGAGTAAAACCAACAGCAGAGGGACGATCATCGTGGCTGAAAAAGCTGCATCGACAACATCGGTCGTCTCACTGAGCAAACTATTGCTTGATCCAGTTAGCACTCATTTAGATCAGCAAAGGTTACTCATTGTCAGCGATGGTGCCCTCAATTACCTGCCCTTTTCAGCCCTCTCAAAGCCAGAGTCTGCTGAAAGTGACCAACCGATTCCCTTAATTGCGGAGCATGAGATCGTCACCGTACCGTCTGCATCTTCTTTAGCCGTACTGCGTCAGGAGGCTGCTAAGCGCAGACCTGCTCCCAAAACTATCGCCATCATGGCAGATCCTGTGTTTTCGGCTGAGGATAAGCGGACCCAAGCCAGTCATCGCAGTCAAAGAAGCGGTCAACACAGTTGGTCACACTATCTTCTCCGTCGAGCGGCCCAGTCCTTAGATATTGGCGTGTGGCAGCGACTACCGGGGACGCGACGAGAAGCAGAGGCGATTCTAGCGCTCGTCCCAGGCTCTGAACAAACTTCTGCCTTTGGCTTTGAGGCAAATCGAGCAGCGGCTAGTGACCCCAGGCTGAATCAATATCGGATGGTTCATTTTGCAACCCACGGACTTCTCAACAGTGAGAATCCTGAGCTATCGGGGATTGTGCTGTCGATGGTAGATCGCCAGGGGGAGGCAACCAATGGGTTTTTACGCCTCCATGATGTCTTTAATCTCGATTTGGCTGCAGAGTTAGTGGTTCTGAGCGCTTGTCAAACAGGTTTAGGGCAAAGGGTTCGAGGCGAAGGACTGGTGGGATTAACGCGAGGGTTTATGTATGCGGGCACGCCTCGGGTGCTAGTGAGCCTCTGGAATGTAGATGATGCGGCGACGGCTGAACTCATGTCACGTTTTTATCGCGCCATGTTGCAGGAGAGGCTACCAGCAACGGCTGCTTTGAGGGTGGCACAACTTGAAATGCAAACCCAAACGCAATGGCAAGCGCCTTATTACTGGGCCGCATTTACCCTGCAGGGCGATTGGCAATAGTATTCTATTCACTGGGAAGAGACAGGATGTTGCCATTCTCATTAAGAAGCCCCTTACCTGAAAGGCCATACAGAGGGCTTTGCAGGTAAGGGGCTTGATGACTCGCTTATCCAGAACTCACGTTAATTGATGAGGTCGCCAATGGTATCCGCTAGATCTTCAGGAGAACCATTAGACCGATTCGAGAGAATCGTAATCACCTTGTTCCCGCTGAAGTACATCCGCCAATAGGACTTCGCGCCATTTTGAGAGCCACTATGGGAGAAGGTTGACCCTGACCATAGCCCCGTCCGAGCATTGGATGAAACAGCAGAGCCATCAATTACCTTAATTCCCAGTTGCGTTAGATCATTAACCGAGGCCTCTAGACCCCCACCAGGATATTTCCAGCTCAGGTTATCACGGCTAGCCGCCGAGGTTGCACTGCTGTAGATCTCGGCCCGTTCAGCAACTGATTGGCTCAGATATTCTGGGCGCAACGTCGGCAAATTGAGTCGTCCACTCAATTCCTGCTGTAGCAACGTGGCATAGCTTCGATTACTAGCCCCCTCCAGAGCCGCCCCCAACACCGTATAGGCGTGAGTGCTGTAGCAGGTCTTGCTACCAGGAGCAAACATCAGCGGATCGCTTTGGAAGAGCTGTGAGGCCACAACGGCAGTAGGGTATTGCGTATTACTTGAGTCTTTCCAGGCTGGATTGTTTGGGACAAGACAATCCGGACGGTCACTGCCTCGGTAATGACGAATCCCGGACTGATGCTTGAGCAGTTGACGCACCGTATGGGTATGGTGATTGGGCAAGCTGGGAGCATAGGTCCGCGAAGCCTGATCAATGTTGAGCTGGTTTTTATCCTGCAATTGCATGGCAAGGAGCGCTGTCACTGGCTTACTGACCGAAGCCAATCGATAGACAGTGTCTGAGTGAGCTACTTTTTGGTCGCTCACATCCGCAAAGCCAAAGCCGCGAGAATAAACAATCTTGCCGTTCTCTGCCACCGCAACGCTGATGCCAGGGACTCCATTTTGTGACCGATAGGCTTCGACCACTTCGTCGACCCGAGTTTTGTGGGACCAGTTAAGCCGACTGCCGTTTTGTCGCCAAACGCCAGCATAGCGGGTTCCTTGGCTAGTGGGATAGGCTTCAAAATCAACGAGCCGATACCCTTCATCACGATAGGTTTTCCAGTAGTTGCCAAACCAAGTAGCGGTCATGTCTCGACGAGCTGCCCAGCCGCGACCGTTGGTATTTTTGACCCAAATGGCAGCGTACTGTTGCTGACCATTACTTCGGTACGACTCAAAATCCATGACCCGGTAGCCTTGCTTCGCAAAGTCCTTAAACTTCTGGGCATAGCTTGCCTCTGACATATCACGGTATTCAGCCCAGCCCGGACTGTTCGATTCCTTAATCCAGATTGCTGAATACTGGGTGGTATTGCCGCTGGGATAGGCTTCAATATCGATTATCCGGTAGCCCTGTTCTTTATAGGTATTGAACTTAGATGCAAACTCGTTGGTATCGACATTACGAAATGAGACCCAAGGTAAGTTCTCTTTATTCTGAACCCAGACCCCGGCATAGCGGCGCTGACCGTCGAGGCTGTAAGCTTCTTGGTCAATGAGCCGATAGCCTTGATCGCGATAGCTTTTCCATTTCTGAGAGAACTGTTCGTGCGTTAAGTTCCGTAAGCTAGCCCAGCCTCGCTTATCGGTGTTGTATTGCCAGACAGCAGAGTATCTGGGCTGACCACTGAGGGTATCTACTTCAATGTCAATCACGCGGTAGCCTTGGGCTTTCTTTTGATTGAAATAGGTACTAAAGTCTTGGCTGCTGTAGCCCCGAATTGAAGACCAATCAACGGTATTGGGGTCGTCAATGGAGTCGGCAGCAGCGGCCATTACAGAGCTAAGCGGCAGCACTGTTCCGAGGGCCATTGCGGCTAAAATGGTAAATCGTTTCATGATATTTCCTTGTGAATTATGAATTGTGACGTTGGATTGTTGGGCATCGCAATTCAGCACCGCTGACGAGGGTCGTCTCCTATAGACCACTCAGTACTGCGGAACGATCAACAACATCAGAATTGCGATTCTCTTGTGTCGTGGCAGATGGGCACCCCAAAGACCCAATAGACTACCAATGGATCGCTTAATACGATCTACTTATGACTTACACTCATTCACTGATTTGAAGATATTTGATTTTTCAAGGGTCAGCAGCCCCACCGATCACCGCTAATTTGTGGATCTGATCACAGAGCGGGAATAGTCTGATGTTGGTCATTCACCAATTCCATGTGAGAAATGATTAGAGCTAGCCTTAAAAGTAATGAAACTTCTAATTGTTGAGTCCCCCGGCAAAATCAAGAAACTCAAGGGCATCCTCGGAAGTGAGTGGATGGTGAAGGCCAGTGTGGGCCACATCCGTGAACTGGCGAATGATGGTAAAGATTCCCTTGGCTTCGACCTTGGACCTCACCAAATTGACTGCCGCTATATTCCCCGCAGCGCTCAAGCGAAACAAACGATCGCTGACCTGCGGGCGGCGACCCAAAAAGCCAGTCAAGTCTTCCTCGCGACTGACCCTGACCGGGAAGGAGAGACCATCGCTTGGCATCTCAAGGATGCTCTGCACCTCAAGAAGGCCCAACGAGTCGTCTATACCGAAATTACGGACCGGGCGGTCAAAGCTGCCGTTTCAAATCCTAGACCGCTCAATCAAGCCCTTGTGGATGCGGGCAGATGTCGAGACTGCTTGGATAAACTGGTTGGCTATCGTGGCTCACCTCTGGTGTGGCGATTGAACAATGGGGCGAAGAGCGTCGGCCGGGTCCAATCGGCAACCCTGCATCTCATCTGCCAGCGAGAACGAGATATCCAAGCGTTTACACCGCTAGATTACTGGTCTGTCTTTGTAGATTACCAAGAAGGCTGTCGAGCTTTTTACCACGGCTCTAGCTCAACCCCAGAGCAGGAACACTCCAATATTGATGATGCGGGTGCTTCAAATACCACTCCAGAATCTACTCGAGTCCTGAGCCAAGCTGAAGCCAATCGATTGGTTCAGATCGCCGAGGAAGAGAATCACACCATTGAACAGATAGAGGGGAAGCTCAGTCCCAAGACTCCGCCCGCGCCTTTTATCACCTCTAGTCTGCAACAGGCAGCAGGGTCACGTCAGAAGCTCAGTCCAGAGCGGACGATGGAAGTTGCCCAAAAGCTCTATGAAAAAGGGCTGATTACCTACATGCGCACGGATTCTGTCCAGCTCAGTCCTGAATTTTGCCAAGCAGCTCGCCATTGGCTGCAAACCAACGACTCGGAGAATGTCCCCCAGAAAGTGGCGAAGCAACGGAGCAAAAAGGGTGCCCAGGAAGCTCATGAAGCAATTCGGCCCACGGATCTGAGCAAGCGTTCTGCAGACCTGAAGCAGGAGCTACCCGAAGATGAATTCAAGCTATACGTTCTGATTTGGATGCGGGCGATCGCATCTCAATGTAAACCGGCTCAAATTCGGAAAACCAAAGTCTTGATCCAGTCCGGGCCTGTCCAATGGCAAGCGAAAGGGCAGGTGTTGGAGTTCAGGGGCTATAGCAAATACTGGCAAGATATCAGTGCCGATCAGCAACTCCCTGTTCTTCAGAGGGGGCAACAACTCCAGGTTCAGCAGGTGGGTCATGAGCAGAAGCAAACTCAGCCACCGCCTCGCTTTACCGAACCGAAGCTGGTGCAGATCATGGAGAAGAAAGGTATCGGTCGTCCTTCGACCTATGCCCCCACAATCAAGACCCTGAAGCTGCGTCAGTATGTGGAGGTGATTAAAAAGCAAATGCAGCCGACGATAATGGGGCTAGAGGTAGATGAGTTTATGGGGAAGGCGCTACCGGAATTGCTCGAAGCTCAGTTCACCGCCCAGATGGAAGGTCAGCTCGATTTAATCTCGGCGGGGAAGCAGGACTGGCAACAGTATCTGATTGATTGGAACCAACGCTATTTTGAACCGGCTTTGGGGAAGGCGTTGGAAACCTTACCTCCACCGCAGCCGGGGCCATACCCAGAACGGACGCTGCAGAAGTCGCGGACAAAATGCCCCCTTTGTGATCAGGCCCTATCGAAGGTGCCGACGAAGAGCAAGAAGGTGAAGAAGGGATTTTTCTTGAAGTGCGAGCAGGGTTGTGAAACTGAACCGGGCAAAGCGTTAGTGATGTTCTGGAGTAGCCGGGATAAGACTTGGCAGCAGCCGGGAAGCGTAGGAACTAAGGCCGGACAGAAATCGGCACAGTTAACGGCGTTTCAATGCCCAGTCTGTGATCTCAAGCTGGAGGAATACTTTTATACGAAAGAGGGCCAGCAAAAGTCATTGCTGCGGTGTTCAAGTGCTGCAGCCAGAGACAACAAGAAGCACAAGGATGTGGTTTATTTTTACTCTAAGGGGGCTTGGTGGTCTCCTAAGTTTGGGGTGCTGGAAAAAGAGGCCAAACCAAACCCGTGAATTAACCGCGATCGCAACTGCAGCCCTCGGCAACATCGCAACTACGAGTTTGAGTAACGCTCAATGCTTCCAAACTTCATTTAGAACAGCGTTTGTTTCCTGATGAATACACTGAATATGTAAAGGCATCCGCCCCATCGCGTGGGTCGAGCAGCTTAAGCAGGGATCGAAGGCCCGAATGCCAGCTTCGACTCGATTCAGCATCGGTTCAGGAATATCGGGGCCATGAATATAATGACGGGCGATTTGGGCAACCGTGCGATTCATGGCGAGGTTGTTTTGCCCCGTCGCAATAATCAAGTTGACCGTTTTCAAGAGGCCCGTTTCATCCACCTGATAGTGATGAAATAGGGTGCCTCGCGGCGCTTCGCTTACGCCAATGCCTTCTAGCTGATTCACATCAGCATGGGCACGCAAATGAGAGTCGAATAAATCTTGATCTTCTAATTGCAGGCCGATCTGCTCAATGCAAGCCAATATTTCAATCAGACGTGCGTAGTGATAGAAAAATGAAGAATTGACGGTGCCATTACCGCGCTGCCGGAATTCCGCAAGTTCTTGATCTGCAAGCAGAGTGCCGATGCGATCGCAAACATTCAGTCTTGCCAGGGGACCGACCCGATACATGCCGCTTTCTAAGTGACATATGCTCGATTGCTGGTCTGGATACCCCAAGGGACGATAGTAAGGCGATTTAAGATAAGAATCTGGTTGAACGGCTTCACCGATAAACGTTTGGTACTTCGTCGGGTCTAGATGATCGGCAATCACATTCCCACCACTATCGACGAATCGAAGTGTGCCGCCGTAATGCTCCCAGGTACCATCCGCACTCACGAGGCCCATAAACAAGCTCGGGAAATTACCAAAGATTTTGGCTTCACTGGCATGCTCGTCCAGTAACGTCTTGAAGCGGTTAAGGGTTGCAATGGCGGTCGCTTGCGCCTCTGGTAGCCAGTCTCGGATGCGATCGCATCCTGACTCAGTGAGCGCTTCTCGAACCCCTCCCGGCACAGCCCACGCTGGATGAATCTTTTGCCCGCCCAATTGTTTGATCACCTCTTGGCCGAACTGTCGCATTCGGATACCGCTGCGGGCCAATTCAGGCTCTGCTGCCATTAAACCAAACACATTGCGCTGAGCCGGATCACTTTCCCACCCCAACAAAAGATCTGGACTACTGAGATGAAAGAAACTGAGGGCATGGGACTGAATAATTTGGCCCAGGTTCATCAAGCGGCGAAGTTTCTCCGCTGCAGGAGGGATTTGAACGGCAAGAATGTTATCCCCTGCTTTAGCCGAGGCTAACAGATGACTCACCGGACAAATGCCACAGATGCGAGGGGTAATTCCTGGCATTTCCCAGAAAGGTCGCCCTTCACAGAATTTTTCAAAACCACGAAACTCAGTGACATGAAATCGAGCATCGGTCACCTCTCCAGCGTCGTCGAGATAAATCGAGATTTTGGCATGTCCTTCGATCCGTGTAACCGGGTCGATGATAATTCGTTGAGCCATCAGCCGCTACACCAAGCCTCATACTCGCGATCTTTAAAGGCTTCGGGGTATTCTTCGCAGAACTCTTCAAATGCTGTTTTCTCTAGGCTTTCGGCACGTTGGAACGCGACTTCTGCCTGCACGGCATCGACAGCACCCCAAGCTTGAATGCAGGGATCTGAGCTAGCGCCCTGCTCTTGGCATACCGAACGAGCTGTCCGAATCAAGTGTTGAATTTTCTGAGCGAGTTCTAATTCTTGAGGGTTATCTAAAAAGTCCCCGTGCTCAAGGATGTCGGTGACAGAGAGAATACCCAGAAGATCAGATTGAATAATAGGAGCCGTGTGAATTCCTGCCGTGGTCAGTAATTTAGCGGCATACTCGACCCCCAATTCTGGATTGAGCACGAGGCAGGGCTTGGTCATGATTTCGTAGACTCTGACGCGCCTCGAATCTCGACCGGTGGCGGTGACGTTCGCCACAATATCGAAGGCTGTTACGATTCCGTAGGCATCTTGGGGATGATTGCGATCCACGATGAGGGTGTGGATGCCCCGCCGTCGCATCAACTCGATAGCTTCAGAGACCTTGGCAGAATTCTTGATTTTAACGACATCAGTGGTCATGATGTCTGCGACTTTCATCATCAACTTATCTCCGGTAGCGTTTTCGGAGGGGATGGATTAGGCTTTTACCTTTTTAAACGGAGCTTATACAGGAATCACCAACGTTTATGGAAAGTGGGATAGGTTCCGACGAGTATCTATTTTGGTCTGGTACTCTTCGATGACATCCCAGACGACTGCACATTCTTGTGAAATTTGGGTTTGCGGGTCACCACAGATAATCCGGGCGTGTTGTAAAGCTTCATCAATTTGTTGTGAGAGCTGGTCAGGCTGGCGCTGCTGATCGATGTCAGTTTTCATCACAAGGTCAGTAACGGAGACGATCCCGAGCAGCCTCTCTTCATGAATCACCGGGGCGCGTTGAATCCCTGTAGCGGCAAAGAGCTGAGCGATGTCTTCAAGGGTGAGATCGGGGTGAGCGGTGATACAGGGTTCACGGACGAGTTCTTGAATGCCAACTTGGCTGGGATCTTTGCCCAAGGCCATGACCTGATAAACAATATCGCGCTCCGTCACCATGCCATAAGCCTTGGATTGATCGGTACGTTCAACTATTAAAGAACGAACCTTGTGATGTTGCATGAGGGCGATCGCCTGGGCTGCCGTGGCTGCATCCCAAATCACGATCACATCTTGGGTCATGATGTCTTTAGCTTTCAGCATGGTTGTTCTCCTCAATAATTATCGATTGCAGTCAATTGAAATCTATCAATGTCCGGCCTAACCAAATTTGATCAGGTCGCGTCCCTCCAGTTTCGGGATTTCCCCTCGGAGCAGTGCTTCTAAAGCAAACCGAATGCGAGGGGCGGGTGGCGGACAACCGGGCAAATAAAGATCGACGGGAACAACCCTATGGACCGGCCGCACCTGATCGAGCAGGGGAGGCACAATATCAGGGTCCATCGGGATTTGGGGGTATAGATCTGTGATATCAAAGTAAGAACGCTGCAGGACCGGCTCTGCTGTCCCCAGAACGTTTCGCAAGGCCGTGACGTTACCCGTAACGGCACAGTCCCCAAATGAAATCAGGTATTGGGTGCGATCTCGCACCATCTGAATCATCTCCAGATTGTCTTCATTGGCCACCGCCCCCTCCACTAACGCGATATCAACCCCTTCGGGATATTGCTTGGCGTCCATAAAGGGGCTAAATACCAGCTCAACCCGCTGAGCCAGCTCAAATAACCACTCATCCAAATCTAGAAAGGACATGTGACAGCCAGAGCAACCTCCGAGCCAAACGGTCGCTAACTTTAGTTTTGACTTACCCATTCTCTTTTTGTCCGAGCAGTAGACAGAAATTCAAGCTGAGCGCGATTGTGTTTCATTTCCCCAACCGTTGACCCGCGCTTAAAGATGGCTCCGGTGGGGCAGGCATTGACGCATTTACCACAGGAGGTGCAGCTTGAGGCTTCTCCCCAAGGTTGATGGAGATCGGTAATCACTTCAGAGGTTCGACCCCGTCCGGCCATATCCCAGGTGTGAGCGCCTTCGAGTTCGTCGCAGACGCGCACGCAGCGGGTACAGAGAATACAGCGATTGGGATCTAGCCCAAATTGAGCGTGGGAGACATCGACGGTACGAGTAGGGTACTGATAGTCAAAGCGAATGTGATCGATTCCTGTTTCAATCGCAAGATCTTGCAATTCACAATTGCCATTGGAGACACAGACTGAGCAAACATGATTGCCTTCTGCAAACAACAACTCCACAATCATGCGCCGATAGTTCTGTAATTGTTCGGTTTGAGTTTTGACCACCATGCCTTCTGCCACAGGGGTGACGCAGGCGGGCAATAGCTTTGAACTCCCGGCCACTTCGACTAGACAGACGCGACAGGCTCCAACCGTAGAAACCCCCTCTAGATAGCACAGGGTGGGAATTGGAATCCCAGCCGCCTTTGCGGCCTCTAGCAACGTTTCCTCAGCGCGGGCACTGATGAGCTGATCGTCGATACTAAGGGTTTTAACGGCCATCGCAGGTCCATCTTTAGAATGAGTGGGAGCATTGATGCTTTGGCTCTCCTCACACCACTAGGAGCTAGCTAGAACCATGAATACGGGGAAATCAACGCTCCATCTGTGTTATAGGTCAAGAGTTTGAGGAACTTGTGAGGTGGCTTATCTTCAAGGTTGAATCACTGCAAGGGAGCCATTAAGTAGGCAATGTGAGCATCTGCGATTTTAGCGTCTGGGTCAAAAAAGCAGCATCCAGATCATCCAAGCAGCACACTCATCCCATAAACCCGAATAAATTGGCGTAGCAGCTCCCAGATAGTCCCTGCAATGCTGATAGGGCTTTGCCCCCGTTATGAGATTGCAGTCCTATCAGAGCAACCCTAGCTCCCATCAGGGTTGAGAAGCCAGCTAAGGGAACAGGAAGCGGAATCACCATCGGTAAAGTTAGCAAACCAAGAATGATCCCGAAGCCCTGCTCTCCCGTCTGCTGAAGCAAGGTGCCGAGCACTAAGGGCTGATCGAGATGTTCGTCTAAGAGTTGCCGAAGGGTTGCAGAAAGCTTTATTAATGGAATGGTCCGTAGCCTTTGGCATCATACGGCACAGGCCAATCAAAGAACGGGCAGGCAGCACAGGTGCGGATAGCTGAACAAGTTTTGCGGATATCTGGGTTGGTGCTCTAATCAGACTTCGAGCTATGTTAAAAGAATCAAGAAAACACTTATCCCGATGAGTTTGGAGAACGTGATGAAGCTAACTCAACCGACAGAAATAATTGATGAGTATGATGTTTCTCATATCGATCCGGCAACTGTTTCTGGGATTGCGATCGCACTTCTATTAATCCCTCTTCTCCTGGCTGGGTTTTTCCTTCACTAATGCCCTCGATCTTGAATGTATTTGGGGGGCTAGGCGATGCTTAGCTCCCTTGTGTCTTAATCGCTAAGTTGTGCCCAGGAGTGTTCTGCAGAATTGGCGCTTGGCATCGATTGGTTGAGTACAGAATAGAACCGCTTATTCAGTATTGAGAAGGTCACGTAAGCTTTATTGAGAAGGTCACGTAAGCTTTTTAAAAGTTGTTCTGAATGATAAGGCTTGGATAGAAAAGCTTGAATATTGAGGCCCATCATCTTAGCAACTTGTTTCTGTTGCATTTGCCCACTCACAGCAATAATTTTGACATGGGGATTCATCGCTCTCAAGGTCGAAATGGCTGTGACCCCATCCATTGAAGGCATCATCATATCCATCAACACCACTCTGATGTCATTGAGCTAGTACCTTTGTCGTATAAAAGGGGTCAAAAATTTGTTCGAGCTGCTCTGCAGGAATACCTATGCCGGTATCGGAGAGGGTGATCACAATGTAAGGCCT
>JBHJNL010000163.1:0-11720 GCA_050330855.1 Thermosynechococcaceae cyanobacterium
AAGGCGGGACAGCTTGCCCCGCATAGATTTTAGCTTTTGCCTGATAGAGTAAGCGCTTCAGCCATTTTCGTTAGATAAGACCCAGACCAAGGTGTCCCGCTTTAAGCTGTATCCCTAAACTGACGGGCCAAGAGCAAAAAGTGGTCAAAACCACTGCGTTTGATCTGCAGCTCAACCCCGAGAATCCCGGCCTGCGATTTCATAAACTCGATCGCACCAAAGATCCTAACTTCTGGTCCGTCAGCGCCAATATGGACCTGCGCCTAATCGTCCATAAAACCGACGCGAGTCTGCTGCTCTGCTATGTCGATCACCACGACAACGCCTACGCCTGGGCCACCCGTCGCAAAATTGAACGCCATCCCAAAACTGGAGCCGCCCAACTGGTTGAAGTCCGAGAGCGGATCAAAGAAATCACAATTCCTCAGACCGTTTATAAGCCCGTTGCCGCAGCCATCCCCGCAACCCCCGCACCGCTGTTATTCGCTGATCTGTCTGAAGAGACCCTGCTCAGCTATGGCATTCCTGCCGAATGGATTGCCGACGTGTGCCAAGCGACCGAAGCGACACTTTTTGATATTGCCGAACACCTGCCCCAAGAAGCCACTGAAGCACTGCTAGAACTGGCAACTGGCGGTACTCCTGTATTACCAACAGCTCTGCCAGAAGAAACCGACCCCTTCACCCATCCTGACGCTCAGCGCCGCTTCCGGGTGATGACTAACGTAGACGAACTCCAACGCGCCCTCGATTTCCCTTGGGAAAAGTGGACAGTCTTTCTCCATCCCGCTCAACGCCAGCTTGTTGAGCGAGATTTTAACGGACCGGCCCGTGTCGCTGGCTCTGCCGGGACAGGTAAAACCATTGTGGCCCTGCACCGCTCGGTCTTTTTGGCGCGTTGTCATCCCGAAGCCCGTATTTTGCTAACGACCTTTTCTAATGCCCTTGCCAATGCCCTCAAACCGAAGCTGAAGCGACTGGTGGGGAATGAACCGGATATCTATAGTCGCATCCACATCCGCTCAATTCGAGACATTGCCTATGTTCTCTACACGGCTCAGTGGGGTCAGCCCCAGATTGTGACAGAGGGCGAAATGCGATCGCACCTCACCCAATTCGCCGCTGATGCCCCTCAATTTTCGCTGTCGTTTCTGCTCAGCGAATGGAACGACGTAGCTGATGCTTGGCAACTCGACACCTGGGCAGCCTATCGAGACGTTCCGCGTCTAGGGCGCAAAACCCGCCTTGGCGGCAAGCAACGCGAACAGCTCTGGCAAATCTTTGAACATGTGCAAAGTCAACTGGCTGAGCAGCAATTGCTCACCTGGCCTGGTGTATTTCGCAAAGTAACGGAACACCTAGAAAATTCTGACCCCAAGCCCTTTGATTTTGCCGTTGTTGATGAAGCGCAAGACTTAGGCATTGCTGAACTCCGATTCCTGGCGACCTTGGGCAAACAGCGAGACGATAGCCTCTTATTTACGGGCGACTTGGGGCAGCGCATTTTCCAGCAGCCCTTTTCTTGGAAAGCCTTAGGGGTTGATGTGAGAGGGCGATCGCGCACCCTCAAAATCAACTACCGAACCTCCCATCAGATTCGAGCAGCGGCTGACCAGTTATTGCCTAGCACCATCGCTGATGTGGATGGCAATACCGAAGATCGCCGGGGGACTGTATCGGTCTTCAACGGTCCCAAGCCTCAGATTGAGATTTTTGAGGATGAACAGGCTGAGATTGAAGCGGTGGGTGAATGGATTTGCGATCGCATCCAAGCCGGATGCCAGCCAGACGAAATCGGAGTGTTTGTGCGCTCAGAGGCTGAAATTGAACGTGCGATCGCGGCGATCGAGCAGACCAGTGCAAAGTCTGCTGAGTTAAACACCGACGCTGAGCCTGAAAAAGGCTGTATAGCCGTCAGTACCATGCATTTAGCGAAAGGGCTAGAATTTCGAGCGGTAGCAGTAATGGCTTGTGATGATGAAGTGCTGCCGCTTCAAGAGCGAATTGAACACATTTCGGACGAGTCAGACCTTGAAGAGGTATACAACACTGAACGACATTTGCTCTATGTAGCCTGTACCCGTGCTCGAGACTGTTTATGGACGAGTGGCGTTGATCCAGCTTCAGAATTCATCGATGATCTTAACCTTTAATCTAAGGCTGTTCCCATCTCAACCCCAAATGAGAAATATATGAAACGTAGTTAGGGCTGACTGAACAAGTCAAAAGAGTTAATACTTGCGTTCCTGTGGCTCAAACATGCTGAGATTTACGGGCATATACTGCAGATCAATGCCAGCAGCCGAATAGTAGGCCAGCGTATGCTTCAGAAATTTCTGATCATTCCGCGTCGGGAAGTCTTCGCGAGAATGGGCACCCCTACTTTCTTGTCGGCGCAGCGCCCCAGTCATTATGACTTCCCCCACCACCAGCAAGCTCTGCAGTTCGAGCGCTTCGATAATCTCGGTGTTCCAAGTTTTATCGTGATCGTCAAGCCGGATCTGACTATATTGCTCCTTAAAGGTCTGCAGCTTCGCCAGCCCCTCAGACATGATTTCATCGGTGCGAAAAACGCTGCAGTGTTCTGCCATACAGTCCTGGACCTGCTGACGCACTTCATTAATCCGCAGGGTTCCTGACTGGTCTAGAAGTGCTTGAATACGATCTTGGGCCTGCTGTCGATACAGTTGCTCATCGACCTCCGGTAGCTTTTGGGTCTGCACAAACTGAGCAATGGTAGCCCCTGTCCGGCGTCCGTAGACGACGCATTCGAGCAGTGAATTGCTGCCCAACCGATTAGCACCATGAACCGAGACGCAGGCACATTCCCCTGCAGCAAAGAAATTATCAATGAACCCCTCCGCGCTGCGGCGCACTTTGCCCTCTGTATTGACAGGGATACCTCCCATTGAATAGTGGGCCGTGGGGCGAACAGGAATGGGTTCCGTGACCGCATCTACTCCCGCCAAGCGATGGGATTCTTCCCACGCAAAGGGGACGCGGCTCATTATTTTTTCACGGCCCATGTGCCGGAGATCTAAATAAACAAAGGGACCACCGGCGCTGCCGTCGAGCTTGATGCCCCGCCCCGCTCGAACTTCAGTGGTGATGGCACGGGAGGTGATGTCACGGGGGGCTAGCTCCATTTGCTTGGGAGCATAGGTAGCCATGAAGCGATCGCCCTCGCTATTAATCAAATAAGCCCCTTCCCCCCGAACCGCCTCAGAGATCAAAACCCCCGCTGGATACAGGCCTGTGGGGTGAAACTGTACAAATTCCATATCTTCAAGGGGAATGCCAGCCATTGCTGCCATCGATAGCCCATCCCCGGTAGAGGCGAAGTCATTGGAGGTGGTGTTGAAGACACGGCCATACCCCCCGGTGGCAAACATCACCGCCTTAGCTCTCAGGACTTTGATCTCACCATCGAGTAAATGGTACATAACAATGCCCTTGGCCTGATTGTCTTCCAAAATCAGGTTGAGAACATACCACTCGTCGTAGATTTGGACGCCATGTTTAACGATGTTGTTATACAACTCATGCAGAATGGCATGACCTGTTTTATCAGCGGCGTAGCAGGTGCGCTTGTGGCTATGGCCCCCAAAGGCGCGTTGGGCAATGCGACCGTCTTCTAATCGAGAGAACAGGACGCCTAAATGTTCTAGATCGATAACGACTTCTGGTGCTTCGCGGGTCAGAACTTCTACGGCATCCTGATCGGCGAGATAGTCGGAGCCTTTGACGGTATCAAAGGCGTGGGCTTCCCAGGTATCTTGGTCATCAACATTCTTGAGCGTTGCTGCCATGCCCCCCTGAGCGGCGACGGAGTGCGATCGAATGGGGTGGGTTTTTGCCACCATTGCAATGTTGATACTGGGGTCAATGCGGGCAATTTCTAGGGCCGCTCGACAACCCGCAAGTCCACCGCCAACAATGATGACATCGTGTTCTAACATATCTATAGTCCATACGCCTCATCCCTATGCTAACGGTCGTATAGGGTCTGAAGTCACTGAAGAGATTAAGTTTTTAAGTTGGTTTGAATGGATCGGCGTCGTTTTATTCAGCTCACGGGGGCAAGCACCCTCGTTACTCTTGGCAATAGTGGTGTAGCAGCTCAGCCCCAAATCGAGAACAGAATTGAGATTCTCGCCTGGACAGCAGCAGGAACTCCGATGCCACCTTCAGTCCTAGAGCAGGTTTATTTTCTAGACTTCAATGATGAGCCGTGGCCTAATCGTTCAGCTCGGCAGGTTATGGATGGACGACTATGGTGCCAGCCGCCAACCCAGCCCTTTGCGATCGCATTCTCTGCAGCGGTGAAGAGCTTTGGCAACATGGTGCTGTTTGCAGACAACCAAGGCCGAGGCTATACGCCCAGTGATTTCCCGTTAAATCTCAATTTGGCCTGCGGACGATCTCGCATCCACCGGGTGCAGCAAGCCATTGAGCAATGGCTAGGGGATTACACCACCGTAACAGACCAACTGCAGCGAGCCTCGGCGAAACTGCTACGGGCAGAAGCGGCTACCGAACCGGTGCAGATGGCGGGATGGGCCAACGAATCCTTGCGGGATAGTTTGTGGGCAGGGGAAACGGCGGCACTGATTCAGGCGAAATATAAAATTGCCCAGCAGGGCAGTAGACCCAATTTTCTTTGGGGCTGTAATTTCTTCGGCCATCCTGATGCGGGTTCTGAGTATGATCGACAGTTCAAAGAGCTGTTTAACTTCGCGACCCTTCCCCTCTACTGGAAATCTTTTGAACCGCAGCGCCATCAGCCTAATTTTGCCAAGCTGGATCAATCGGTGAATTGGTTGCGACAAGAGGGGATTACTCCGAAGGGACATCCACTCGTCTGGTTTCATGAGGTGGGCGTACCGGACTGGATTCGGGAACTGCCCTATGCTCAAATCCGTGACTTAACTCAGGAAAGGGTGAGGTAAATTACGCGCTATTGGGGCGATCTCGTCCCTTATTACGACATCATCAACGAAGCCCACGATATTGAATGGGGCAACATTCTCAATTTCTCGCCCGAGCAAATGCTAGACATGACCCAAGTTGCTTCTTCTGCAGCGGTTGAGGGCTACGCTGAGGTCCAGCGCATTATTAATATCTGCTGCGCTTGGTCTGGGTATGTGATGAAAACCCAATCAGAACGCCCCCCTGCAGAGTGCCTATCGCTATTTGCAAACCTGCTTGGCTCAGGGCATCCCCTTCGAGATTATTGGGATGCAGTTCTATTATCCGGATCAGGATATGTTTGAGATTAATCGGATGCTGGATCGATTTGGGCAGTTGGGTAAACCCATTCACATTACCGAGCTAGGCGTTTCTTCAGCCACAACCCGTGATGAAGAAGCTATTTTAAGGATCCCCCCGGCCTGTGGCATGCGCCCTGGACTGAGACGATTCAGGCCGATTGGATTGAGCAGTTTTATACGCTTTGCTATAGCAAACCCTATATCGAGGCGATTACTTGGTGGGATTTTGCGGATAAAGGGTTTTGGCCCCACGGTGGGTTACTAAAGCAAGATATGACACCCAAGGAATCTTATGGGCGGTTGCGATCGCTTCGTCAGCGCTGGGGTGGGACTGAGCGCTGAAATCTAACGTAAAACGAAGGTCCAATATCTGGCTCTTTTCATTCGCGCTCAAGATACAGTCTAGACAAAGGTGAGAGGGGCTTGTGCGATCTCAAGTATCTGGTGCCTTATTGTAAAGACCTTATAGGCAGTTACGTTTGCTAAGGTATTTTTAAAATCCACCTTCCCTTCTGCATGACTAAGCCACCTACCCCTATCCGGTACTTCTAGTGATCATGACGACACTGAAAATTGAACTCGACGAGCAACAAACAAAACGTCTTCAGGAAGTCGCTGATCGCCTGAAGGTATCAATGAACGACCTAGCTAAAGCTGCCGTTAATGACCTCGTCGCTAGACCTGAAGCTGAATTTGATCAGGCTGCGAATCGTGTCTTACAAAAGAATGCTGAGCTATACAAGCGACTGGCTTGATGCGATACCTGACGCTTGTTGAGCTGATGGACCTTCACGAAAGAATCGTTGACCAGTCTGGAGGTTCCGTAGGCGTTCGAGATCTTGGGATGATTGAATCTGCAATGGCTCAGCCGCAGATGTCTTTCGGTGGAACCGAATTGTATCCGACTCTTGCTCACAAAGCAGCAGCCCTTTGCTTCTCGCTAGTCATGAATCACCCGTTTGTGGATGGGAATAAGCGGACTGGCCATGCAGCAATGGAAATCTTTCTGGTGCTGAACGGTTTTGAATTGGATGCTGATGTGGACGATGCTGAGTCAATAATACTCAAATTAGCTGCAGGAGAACTTGAACGTTCGGACTTCAATGCTTGGGTGGCGAGCCGCATCGTTCCGCTAGCTGAGTGAATGAATTTGATCAAGAGCGATACTTGCTCCTTGGAGCAGCCTCGATTAGCCCTTTGGTTGTCAAGTATAATCTTGTCAGAAGAGCTTCTCTGCTTCAAGACAACAAGCCGACCTATAAACTGCGCCATAATGAAGGAGCCAAGTTTATAGAAGTTGCTGCGCCGCCACCGAAAGAATTGGATAGGTGTTTTCTTGTTGGTAGATGCTCAGACTGCGGGAAGGTACATGGCTATAAGATTGATCCTAATTGGGTTGCGTATCCTCACGATATAGATTGGAGTGAGGATAAACGTTCTCACTAAATTTATTCGTAACGGCTTTCGCATTCAATCAAGACCAAGCTGTCATAGGTTGGGGGACATCTGGCGCAAGAGCTTCACCGAGATCGCATCCAGCAGATATATAAAATCAGCACCCCCTCACACTGTCACATTGAAAAACCCATGCCTATTCGAGTACGCTAAGGATCCGCTAGGCTTTAGTGCCTAGGCAGCCGCTGTCCTGCTCTATCACTAAAAATATGAATCGTCACTCTCGTCCGTCTCAACAAGGTCTCTATGATCCGCAGTTTGAGCATGATGCCTGTGGTTTAGGCTTTGTGGTTCACCAGAAAGGGAAGAAGTCCCACGAGATTATTGAGCAGGCATTGACAATTTTGGTGAACCTCGACCACCGGGGAGCCTGCGGCTGTGAGACGAATACGGGCGATGGCGCGGGCCTACTGATGCAGTTGCCCCATAAATTTTTCTTAAAAGAAGCGGCGCGATTAGGGTTTAACCTACCAGAATCAGGACAGTACGGCGTTGGTATGATCTATGCTTCCCCTGACGTGCAGGAGCGGGAAGCGAGTCGGCGAGAGTTTGAAAAAGTAGTGGCGGCGGAAGGGCAAAAGGTATTGGGCTGGCGAGATGTCCCCACCGACAATTCGCCTCTAGGGAATACCGCCAAGGCCAGTGAGCCGTTCATGGAGCAGGTCTTTATTGAGCGCAGCGCTGATATTGCTGACGATATGGCCTTTGAGCGCAAGCTCTATGTGCTACGGAAGCTGGCCCACAACGCCATTCGCCCTACTGGCATTGATGAACATTGGTATATTTCTACCTTGTCTGGCCGCACCATTGTCTATAAGGGCATGTTGATGCCCGTTCAGGTGGGGCAATATTATCCAGACCTCCATGACCCTGATATGGAAAGCGCGTTGGGTTTAGTGCATTCGCGCTTTAGCACCAATACTTTCCCCAGTTGGGACCGGGCGCATCCCTACCGCTACATTGCCCACAATGGTGAGATCAACACCATGCGCGGCAACATTAATTGGATGCTGGCTCGACAGTCGATGTTTGAATCAGAGCTGTTTGGCGAAGACATGAGTAAGGTGCAGCCGGTGATCAACGTTGACGGTAGCGACTCCACCATTTTTGATAACACCTTAGAGATGCTGTTCCTCTCAGGGCGATCGCTTCCCCATGCGGCGATGATGATGATTCCAGAGCCGTGGTCGGCCCACGAGTCGATGAGTGCCCAGAAGAAGGCATTTTATAAGTACCATTCCTGCCTCATGGAACCCTGGGATGGTCCAGCCTCAATTTCGTTTACCGACGGCACCATGATTGGGGCTGTATTAGACCGCAATGGTTTGCGTCCCTCTCGCTACTACGTCACCAAAGATGACTTAGTGATTATGGCCTCTGAAGCTGGGGTACTGCCCATTGAACCGGAGCGGGTCTTGAGCAAGGGCCGTCTGCAGCCCGGTCGAATGTTTGTGGTGGATATGGCTGAAGGCCGCATTATTGCTGACCAAGAGATTAAAGACAAAATCATTGCTGAGCATCCCTACGGTGACTGGCTCGATCAGCAGATGGTGAGCTTAGATCAGCTTCCGGCAGCGGAGACGGCTTCTGACTATGACGCGGAGACGGTGCGTCAGCGTCAGATGGCTTTTGGCTACACCTTTGAAGAGCTGCGGATGCTAATGGCTCCGATGGCGAACAATGGGGTGGAAGCGATTGGCGCAATGGGGACTGATACGCCGCTGGCGGTGCTCTCCAATAAGCCGAAGCTGCTTTACAACTATTTTCAGCAATTGTTTGCCCAGGTGACCAACCCGCCCATTGACTCGATTCGAGAAGCGATTATTACCTCGGCTGAGACGACAATTGGCTCTGAACGAAATTTGCTCAAGCCCGAACCGGAGAGCTGCCACCTCATTGAGCTTAAAACGCCGATTCTGACGAACGAAGATCTTGCGAAGCTGAAGGCGTTAGATGGCGATCCGTTTAAGTCGGCGACGCTGCCCATTGTATTTGATCCGAATGCTGGGGTTCAGGGGTTAGAAAGTGCGATCGCATCCCTATGCCAAACAGCAGACGAAGCCATCGCTTCCGGTGCCAGCTTGATTATTTTGAGCGATCGCAACATCGACAAAGACAACGCGCCTATTCCCGCGCTCTTGGCGGTGGGGGGTCTCCATCACCACCTGATCCGAGAAGGCACTCGTACCCGCGTGGGTCTAGTCCTGGAGTCCGGTGAACCCCGCGAAGTCCATCACTATGCGGTGTTGATTGGCTATGGCTGTGGAGCCATCAACCCCTACATGGCCTTTGAAACCATTTACGACATGATTCACCAGCGACTGATGGTAGATATTGATCCTAAAGTGGCCTGCAAAAATTACATCAAAGCGGCTACAAAGGGCGTCACTAAAGTGGCCTCTAAGATTGGGATTTCGACCATCCAGAGCTATCGCGGTGCCCAGATTTTTGAAGCTATCGGTCTGAATAAAGCGGTGGTGGACCAATACTTTAGCTGGACGGCCTCTCGCATTGAGGGAGCCGATCTAGCCGTGCTGGCAGAAGAAGCGATTCAGCGCCATCGTCATGCCTTCCCGGACCGTGATGTGGAAGTTCAGACCCTTGATGTCGGTGGCGAGTACCAGTGGCGGAAGGAAGGAGAAGCCCATCTCTTTAGTCCACAGGTGATCCATACCCTGCAGCAGGCGACCCAGAATGCAGACTTTGAGCTGTTCCAAAAGTATTCCGCTTTGGTGAATGAGCAGAATGAGCAATTGTTTACGCTTCGAGGACTGCTGGAATTCAAAGATAGAGAGCCGATTCCCTTGGATGAGGTGGAGTCTGTTGAAGAGATTACGCGGCGGTTTAAGACTGGGGCGATGAGCTACGGTTCGATCTCTAAAGAGGCCCATGAGTCGTTGGCGATCGCAATGAATCGAGTCGGCGGCAAATCCAACACCGGCGAAGGTGGCGAAGACCCCGAACGCTTCACCTGGACCAATGAGCAGGGCGACTCTAAAAACAGCGCCATCAAGCAGGTAGCTTCCGGTCGGTTTGGCGTCACCAGCCTGTATCTATCGCAGGCCAAAGAAATCCAGATCAAAATGGCGCAGGGAGCCAAGCCCGGAGAAGGCGGACAGCTTCCGGGACGCAAGGTATATCCCTGGATTGCCAAAGTTCGCTATTCAACCCCTGGCGTGGGACTGATTTCACCGCCCCCCCACCACGATATCTATTCCATTGAAGATCTGGCGGAGCTGATTCACGACCTTAAGAACGCCAACCGCAACGCCCGCATTAACGTCAAGCTGGTCTCTGAAGTTGGCGTCGGCACCATCGCGGCAGGGGTCGCGAAAGCCCATGCCGACGTGGTGCTCGTGTCTGGCTTTGACGGCGGCACCGGAGCCTCACCCCAAACCTCGATTAAGCACGCCGGTTTGCCCTGGGAGCTGGGGGTTGCAGAAACCCATCAAACCCTAGTGCTCAATAACCTCCGCAGCCGAATTGTCGTTGAAACCGATGGTCAGCTCAAGACGGGCCGAGATATTGTGATTGCGGCCCTGCTGGGTGCCGAAGAATTTGGATTCTCGACTGCGCCGCTGGTCAGCTTAGGCTGCATTATGATGCGCGTCTGTCACATGAACACCTGTCCGGTGGGCGTCGCCACTCAAGATCCGCAGCTACGTAAGAAGTTCACGGGCGACCCTGAGCATACGGTCAACTTCATGAAGTTCATTGCCCAAGAAGTGCGTGAACTGATGGCTCAACTGGGCTTCCGGACCCTCAACGAAATGGTGGGCCGCTCTGATGTGCTAGAACCGAAACGGGCGATTGACCACTGGAAAGCCAAAGGTCTGGACTTCTCTAAAATTCTGCATCGGCCTGATGTGCCTGATGATGTGGGTCGCTACTGCCAGATTCCGCAAGATCATGGTCTAGAGAAGTCTCTAGATATGACGACGCTGCTCGACCTGTGTCAGCCTGCGATTGAAAAGGGTGAAAAGGTCAAAGCAACGCTACCGATCAAGAACGTCAACCGGGCGGTGGGCACGATTCTCGGCAATGAGATTACCAAGCGCCACTGGGAAGGCTTACCGGAAGATACCGTTCATCTCCATTTCCAGGGCAGTGCTGGACAAAGCTTCGGAGCGTTTGTACCCAAGGGCGTCACGCTAGAGCTAGAGGGCGATGCGAACGACTACGTGGGTAAAGGGTTAAGCGGCGGCAAGATCATTCTTTATCCGCACAAAGCCTCTACGTTTGTCCCTGCAGAGAACATCATCGTCGGCAACGTCGCTCTTTATGGAGCCACCAGTGGCGAAGCCTACATTCGCGGCATGGGTGGAGAGCGCTTCTGTGTCCGCAACTCTGGGGTTCACGCCCTGGTGGAAGCGGTGGGCGACCATGCTTGTGAGTATATGACCGGGGGCAAAGTGGTTGTGCTTGGCCCCACGGGACGCAACTTTGCGGCGGGTATGAGCGGTGGCGTCGCCTATGTCTTGGATGAGGCGGGTGATTTTGCGACCCGTTGCAATACTGAGATGGTGGATCTAGAGCAGCTAGAGGATCCTGAAGAGATTAATGACCTCAAGGAGATGATTCAGCGGCATATTAACTACACCGAGAGCAAGAGAGGCATTAAGGTTCTGGCGGATTGGGAGGCGATGGTGCCGAAGTTTGTGAAGGTAATGCCCCGTGATTATAAGCGGGTGCTGCAGGCGATTGAAGATGCGATCGCGGATGGTCTCAGCGGTGATGATGCCCTATCAGCAGCCTTCGAGCAAAATGCTCGTGACGTAGCTCGCATTAGCGGAAGTTAGCTCAATGAGGTGATCAGAGCCTGTGACGGCCGTTAGCATAGCTTACCTGCCATGGATTTAGGCTCATCAGCTAGCACTGGCACTGGTTCCGTAAGATGGGATGGCTACAATCATTACCCAGAGCGAGTTAGATTGCATATCGAATTGTTAGTAGTAGCGACCAAGATAATCCAACTTCCAGAATTCCTAGCTTTAC
>JBHJNL010000164.1:0-57038 GCA_050330855.1 Thermosynechococcaceae cyanobacterium
AGCTTTACTCAAAAGGACTTTTAGAACTCTTTACTTGAGAAGCAACAGTGTTTTAGGCTGCATTTATCTTCATAAACCACCTCATACGGGTATTATCCAGCTCAGATGCAAGAAGTCCCCAAACCCAGAAAGCTGCTCGACCAGGTCCGCGATGCTCTTCGAGTCAAACACTATGCCTATCGCACCGAAGCAACCTATGTTCAGTGGATTCGGCGCTTTATTCTGTTCCATAACAAACGACATCCTCAAGAAATGGGCGAGGCCGAAGTGGAAGCCTTTTTGACCCATTTGGCAGTCAACGACAACGTGGCAGCATCCACCCAAAATCAAGCGCTTAGTGCCCTGCTATTTCTCTATCGATATGTTCTAAAACAGCCTTTAGCAGAATCTATTGATGCAGTTCGGGCCAGACAGTCCAAACATTTACCAACCGTATTGACCACAGATGAAGTCCAGCATTTATTGCAGGCGCTAGCAGGCACTCAACAGCTCTTGGCTAAACTGCTTTACGGCTCTGGGATGCGGGTTAAAGAAGGTCTACGTTTGCGAGTGAAAGATCTCGATTTTGGTCAGTCCCAGATTATGGTGCGGAATGCCAAGGGCAATAAAGATCGAATCACCGTTCTTCCCCAGAGTCTCGTCGAACTTTTGCTGGCCTATCTCGTTTCTGTTAAGCAACTGCACCAGGACGATCTGGCCCAAGGGTATGGCACCGTTTATTTGCCCCACGCCCTTGATCGCAAATATCCCAACGCAGAACGAGAATGGATGTGGCAATATGTTTTCCCAGCCCAGCGACACAGTGTCGATCCTCGCAGTGGTCGAAAGCAGCGGCATCATGTAGACGATGGCTTTCTACAACGCTCACTCAAAAAAGCGGCCCTCCAAGCTCAAATCCCCAAAAAGGTAAGCTGTCATACGCTCCGTCATAGCTTTGCTACCCATCTACTGCAGAATGGCTATGACATTCGCACTGTCCAAGAGCTATTAGGACACAAGGACGTGAAAACCACCATGATTTATACCCATGTTCTCAATCAGGGCACCTTGGGCGTTCGTAGCCCTCTAGATGTTTAATCAGTAAACATAGCTCGATTGGGTGCGCGATCGCTTACCAGTTACTAGAATAAACGAGAAGCTGAGGGGGCAAATCCCCCCTGCTGACACGCTAATTGAACATCGACCTGTTTGTCGAGAATTGTCCAAATTTATAGAAAGCAGGTTGCTTGATGATTGTGAATCCTTCTCGTACTCGTCTTGAACCCACCACTCTGTCTGTCTATGAAGAGCAGACTCAAGCTATTGCACGGGAGCTGTTGGCGCAGACCACCGAAAAGCGATCGCTCATCTCTAAAGTACGCGACCAGTTCCGCTGGGATGACAAACTGCTGAGCTGGACGATGGACAACCCCAGTCTGCGGATGCAGCTCTTTCGTCTAATTGACTGCCTGCCGTCATTAACGACAAAAGCAGAAATTGCTCGACACCTCCAGGAATACTTAAGCATCCCTGACGTAGAACTACCCGATGCGCTCAAGAGGCTGCTCAACTTCACAGCGACCGACTCAATTCCGGGACAGGTGGCAGCGACTACATTGTCTACTGCAGTAGTAACGCTGGCGCAAAAGTATATTGCCGGTGAAACGCTGAAGCAGGTACTCAAAAGCATTGAGCGACTTCGTAAACAGTCGATGACCTTCACCATTGATGTTTTGGGCGAGGCCGTAATCACAGAAACAGAAGCTCAATCTTATCTAGATCAGTATTTTGAGCTAATGGGACAGCTCACGGAGGCGGCTCGGCGGTGGTCGACGGTGCCTCAGATTGATAGTGCTGAGGGTAAAGATCTCGCTAAAGCCCAAGTGACGATGAAGCTGACGGCGTTTTATTCCCAATTTGATCCCCTTGATGTTGAGGGGTCGCAGGCCAAGGTGAGCGATCGCATCCGCCCTCTTCTCCGGCGGGCGCAGGAAGTCGGTGCCGCCGTTCATTTTGATATGGAGCAGTATCGCTATAAAGATGCCACGCTGGCGACGTTGAAGTCTTTGCTGATGGAAGAGGAGTTTTGCGATCGCACCAACATCGGCATTACGATCCAAGCCTACCTCCGGGATAGCTATCACGATTTGAAAGAGTTGATTGAATGGGCTAAACAGCGAGGCAAACCGATTACGGTGCGCTTAATCAAAGGAGCCTATTGGGATCAAGAAACTATCATTGCTCGTCAAAACCACTGGCCCACCCCTGTTTACAATCACAAATCTTCGACGGATGCTAATTTTGAGCGCATGACTCAGTTGCTCTTAGAAAATCATGAGCATCTGTACGCCGCCATCGGGAGCCACAACGTTCGGTCGCAGGCTTATGCGATCGCAATTGCCCAAGCTCTCAATATTCCCCAGCGGCACATTGAGTTCCAAGTTCTATATGGCATGGCGGATAACCTGGCTGCAGCTTTGGCTAAGCAGGGCCATCGGGTCCGGGCCTACTGTCCCTACGGGGCTTTGATTCCAGGGATGGCCTATCTGATTCGACGGCTGCTAGAGAATACCGCCAATAGCTCTTTTCTGCGACAAAGTCTGACCGAGACGCCCATCGAAACATTACTAGCGGCTCCTCAGTGGGGAGCAGGTGACGAGGACGGCAGCGACGTTAAGCCTTTGCCGATTTCTTCAACGGTGACCGTGACTCAGATTAATCCCTCGGCAGATACTGATTTTGCGATCGCAACGTTTCGTGCAGAAGCACAGACTGCCATAGATGCTGTGAAACAACAGTTAGGGCAACAATATTGGCCGCTCATTAACGGTGAGCGTGTTCAAACCGAGGCGAAGATTGAATCCGTCAATCCCTCTAATCCCACCGAAATTGTGGGGACGATTGGACAGATTGATATCGCTCAAGCAGAGGATGCGATCGCAGCGGCTAAAACTGCATTCCAAACCTGGAAATGCACCTCAGCCAAAGAACGGGCCGACATTCTCAGGCGAGCTGCAGATTTACTCGAAGCACGCCGCCACGAACTCAATGCCTGGATGGTATTTGAGGGGGGTAAGCCCCTCCAGCAAGCCGATGTCGAAGTCTCGGAAGCTGCAGATTTCTGTCGATACTATGCTACCGAAATGGAGCGATTAGATCCTGAGATTGTCTATGACGTGGCAGGAGAGAGCGATCGCTACTTCTATCGCCCCAAGGGCATCGTGCTGGTGATTTCTCCCTGGAATTTTCCGCTCGCCATTCCTACAGGGATGACGGTGGCCGCTCTAGTGACGGGGAACTGTGTCTTGCTGAAGCCTGCAGCGGTGACCTCTGTGATCGCGGCGAAACTGAGTGAAATTCTTTTAGAGGCAGGAATGCCCAAAGGCGTCTTCCAGTATGTTCCGGGTAGTGGCTCTACTGTGGGCGCTCACCTCGTCAAACACCCTGACGTGCAGATGATTGTGTTTACAGGTTCTCAAGAAGTCGGCTGTGAGATCTATGCCAGCGCTGCCATTCTGCAGCCCGGTCAAAAGCATTTGAAGCGCGTGGTGGCTGAGATGGGGGGCAAAAACGCCATCATCGTCGATGAAAGCGCTGACTTGGATCAGGCCGTGCAGGGAATTGTGTATTCCGCCTTTGGCTATAGCGGTCAAAAATGTTCAGCCTGCTCTCGTGTGGTGGTGCTAGCGCCCGTTTACGATGCGTTTGTGGCGCGTCTCGTGGAAGCGACAAAATCGCTAAATGTTGGCGTTGCCGTCGATCCGAGTACGAAGGTTGGCCCCGTGATCGATGCCGCAGCCCAGCAGCGGATTCGCAAAATTATTGCAAAAGGAAAAACGGAAGCAAATCTGGCTCTGGAATTAACTGCGCCTGAGACCGGTTATTTTGTGGGGCCAGTGATTTTTACAGATGTCAATCCGCTCAGTTCGCTGGCCCAGGAAGAGATTTTTGGTCCGGTGCTGTCTGTCATGAAAGCGCAGAGTTTTGAGGAGGGGGTTGCGATCGCAAATAATACAAACTTCGCACTCACGGGCGGGCTTTACTCTCGAACGCCATCTCACATTGAGCAGGCCAAAGCAGAGCTTGAGGTGGGCAATCTCTATATCAATCGCAGCATTACGGGTGCGATCGTGGCTCGGCAACCCTTTGGCGGCTATAAGCTTTCAGGCGTTGGCTCTAAAGCGGGGGGACCAGACTATTTACTACAGTTCCTCGATCCCCGCACTGTTACAGAGAATATTCAGCGGCAGGGTTTTGCACCGATTGAAGAGATGCCGTAGAAAATTGCAACCAGCCCTCACATAAATCCTTTATCAACAAGTCTGCTGCCCTGGGCTATAACCTCAGGTCTTTGACCGGAGCCGCCGACAACACGGCACTTTAGCGGTAGACGCATACTGCGAACGGCTTAATGTTTAACATTTTATCGTAGGGATTTGGCACACTGGAGGGATTGTTCACCTAGTGCGACAACCTATGATTAACCTTGAGTTTACCGAGGCGCAAATCGAACACCTCGCTTATGAACGCTATCATCACCCTCATCCCCGGGTGCAGCGACGGATGGAAGTGCTCTACTTAAAGAGCCAACAGCTTCGACATCAGCAAATCTGTCATTTGTGTCAGATCAGCCGCCCCACCTTAGCCAAGCTGCTTCATCAGTATCAACAAGGCGGCATTGAAGCGCTCAAAATCCTTGAGTACAAAGGCCAACCGAGTCAACTCAACGCTCATTACGATACCCTCAGAGCTTACTTTGAGCAGCATCCTCCCCGCACCAGTGCCGAAGCCCAAGCGATCATTGAGCAATTAACCGGCATCAAGCGCAGCCCCACCCAAATCAAAGCGTTTCTCAAACGCATTGGGTGCCGCTATCGCAAAGTGGGGTACGTGCCGGGAAAGTCGAGTCTGCCCGAAAAGATTGACGAACAAGAGCACTTTCGAGACACACAGCTTGAACCGTTATGACAAGCAGCTCAACGTCACGAGCGTCTTGTCTTCTTTGTCGATGCTGCCCATTTTGTTCACCGTGCCTATTTGGGGTTTGTCTGGTGCCTGAGCCGGATTTTTATCCCCTCCCCCTCTGGTCGGCAGCGCTTCAATGTCCTTGGAGCCGTCAACGCCATCACCAAAGACGTCGTCACTGTGACCAATCACACCTACATCAATTCCCACAGCATTTGTCTATTGCTTGCCAAGCTGGCACTACCGGCACCCGAGATGCCCATCAGCGTGATTTTAGATAATGCCCGCTATCAAAAATGTCAGCTTGTGGCGGACTTTGCACAAATTGTCGATATTGAACTGGTGTATCTGCCGTCCTATTCACCGCATCTGAATTTGATTGAACGACTCTGGCGATTCGTGCGGAAGGAATGCCTCTACTCAAAGTATTATCCTGACTTTGACTCGTTCAAGGGGGACATTCAACAGTGCATCGACCAGAGCAATGGGGAGCACAAGGAAAAACTACATAAACTCCTATCGCTCAATTTTCAGTCCTTCAAAAAAGTTAAGATCTTAGCCGTCTAGAGTATAGAAGGTGATTGCTAGGATGTAAATTGACTCTGCGTCATTAATCCCGTGAAGTGTGTTTATTTGGTTTGACCTGTGCGATCGCATCCGGCAGTCTAAACATAGCTCATCAGTAATTGAAGGACACCTGCGATCGCCGACAAAGAGGCTGTTTCCGTTGCCGTATGGTACTCCGTCGTCGGAATTTGCAGCGTTGTCCCGTTGATGGCGCCGCCCGTTGCCGTCACCACCCGTCCTAGTTCCGTCCGACCTAGAGGATAGGGCTTATCACGCGTCTCGTTTTGGAGCGCAATATATTCGTCTTTGAACCCATAGGACAGCCCCAGCTTTTCACAGCGCGTCACTAACTCTTGAGTCATGGCCGGACAGAATGGACCATTGGCATCTTTGTGACGGAGCGTAATTTGCTGAGCATTAGCATCCTCACGGGTGGCATAGGGACTGGTGTCGAGAATCACTAATCTCTGGGTGGTTAGGCATTGTCGTTGAAACCAGGACAGCGTATACCGCCAACTGCGCCCCGACTCCTCTTGGGCGGTAAACAGCCCCGTCCCTTGAAAGCCTTGCCGGAACAGATAGATGAGCAGGGCAGCGCTGACAACATTATCGAGTTGAGCCGAGATCAGTTCACCGTCAATCTGGAGCCGATCTAAAAACGAAATAGGGGTGCCGGGTTGCAGAAAATCTAGCCCGTCCACTTCAAAGATCAGGTTGTTCCGTTCTGGGCAAATGTAGGAGCGCGTAATTTCGCCTTGACCGAGATAGGTACCGGTATAGGGAAAATGGGCCTGCACTCGCTGCCCCTGAAAGCGATCCTCAATAGTGTGGAGCAGATGCTCCGAAGCCGAGTCGCCCATGTTCTCGCCCTGGTTCCCGGCAATGAAGGCTGCATACTGAAACTCGTTGGGTCCGGTACAAAGAAGGCCGTGGCGATCGATATGGGCAGACAGGAACAACTCGTGGGGGCGGTTCCCCTGGGCGACCAATACACCGTGGTATTGCTGCACCTCAACCCCAACTTCTTCTAATTCGCGCCGCAAGACCCGGAAGAAAGAGTCTTCATTACCGACAACAGAAGGTTCTCGAATCAACGGTTTCAGGATATCTAAAAACTTATTTAGCTCAGGGTAAGCATGACCTGTAGCTACCACTGGACTCGCGATGTCCCCTCGACCTAACAAATTGAGTGACCCCATACAAAGCTCCTAATATTCAAATTGACTTGATGCTGGAGGCGCAAAACCGAAGCTAACCCTAGCGATGACGTTGTGGGTGGGTACAAGTGAGGCTGAAATTTTATCCGTAGATAATACAGGTTCTAGGGCGTGATTTGTGTTGCGCTTTACACCGCTGGCTTTTGATCCGTAGATCGTCAGTCCTTCAGCCTGAAAAGCTGCTAAACCAGCCGCGCCGCCAGAAGAAGTAGACGAGGCTGCTGGCGATCGCACCCATCAAGAACCACACCATCGGGTACCCTCCATCCCAGTTCAGTTCGGGCATGTTCTTGAAGTTCATCCCGTAGATTCCGGCGATAAAGGTAAGCGGGATAAAGATTGTTGAAATCACGGTCAGAATCTTCATCACCTCATTCATGCGGTTGCTAACGGATGACAGATAGACATCCATGAGACTGGCAGCAAACTCTCGGTAGGTTTCTACCATCTCTAGAATCTGAATGGCGTGGTCGTGGCAGTCGCGCAGGTAGACTTTTACCTCGTCGCTGATCAGGGGGCTATCGTCTCGGAGCAGAGATGCGATCGCATCTCGCTGTGACCAGCTCAGCCGCCGTAGAGACAACAGCTCTCGCTTCAGCGTATGAACCCGATTCAATAGCTCTCGTGAGGGGTTGAGCAAAATTTCATCTTCTAAGACCTCAAGCTGATCGCTATAGGCTTCCATGATCGGGAAAAAGCCATCTACCACAGCATCGAGCAATGAATAGGCTAGGTAATCTGCTCCCATCCGTCGGATCAGTCCTTTCTTAAAGCGAATGCGCTGGCGGACCGGCTCAAAACAATCACCGGGATGTTCTTGCACCGTTAGTAAGGTATGGTTCTGCAACACAAAGCTGACCTGTTCGCTGGTAAAACCGGGTTCACCGCCTGAGGGCAACACCATCCGCGCCACAATCACGAGCTGGTTTTCGTAGGTTTCAACCTTAGAGCGCTGGGGTACATTGACGACATCTTCAAGGATCAGCGGATGCAAGCTGAAGGTCTGGCCGATGCGCCGCAGAATGCTTTCGTTGCCCAGCCCCTGAACATCGACCCAAGACACCATTTCTGTGGCTAGACACACAGCGCAGTCTTCGGGGTTTGCGATCGCAGCTCGACGGGCCAGCTCCTCGTTATATTCAATCAGTGTAATTTCAGGAGGATAGGCATCTTCATCAATGGTGAGCGTGCCGGGGGCGCTACCGGGCTGATCGTAGAAGTAGTCTGTATATTCGGGCAGCGCTGCCGGAAATTGAGTCATGGGGAGTCTCCGATCAATCAGGACGTGACAGATGAGAATAAACGCCGAGTTGCGACAGCATTTTGTGAACAGATGACCCTTGAGTCTACTCCGAGGCTCGTCGCAGCAGCTTGACTCGGTAGTTATTCTTGATTTTCTTCAACGGGAACTGCACAAATCCTGGCTGCTCTAGAAGCTGCCAGTCCATCAGCCTGACCAGATGAATCGCAAACACCTTTGCCATTGAGAGGGCAAGCTGCGCCCCCAAGCAAGCATGGACACCACCGCCAAAGGGGATAAATTCATACATGCGCCCTTCGCCCCGTTCAGGCAAGAATCGCTCGGGGTCAAATTGGGTTGGGTTCGTAAAATGTTCTTCCATCGCGTGGGCAATGCGCGGTTCTGCAATCAAGCTCCAGCCTTTTTCATAGCGAATTCCATCGAGAACAACTGATTGAGTCAAGCGCCGATTCGCGGTTGAACTGGGGGGCAAGGTTCGCAATGTTTCTTTGATCGTGGCATCAAGGAACGTCATGGCCTTCAACTGATCCATATTCACCGAGGATCGGTCGCTGATATCCCCTAGCACGTGAGTCTGCTCAGCTCTAACCTGCTCTAAAAAATGGGGATGCTGCCCGATCTGATACATCCAGGATGCCAGTAGCCCCAACATCTCATAGTGAGAGGCCCAAAGCTGCAGCAGACACTGATTTTCAATGAGTACATCGCTAAATACACCTTCGGGATTGTCCTGCTGTTGAACCAGCATCATGGCAAGAAAATCTTGGGTGGGATCAATCGGCGCGGCGCGGCGCTGCTGAATAATGGCCCGCATCAGCTCAATCAACTGGGTTCGTGCCCGCTGCCCTCGACCAAAGGCCGTCAGCGGTGATTTCCACTTGAGCAGCCCGTAGAAGCCATCAAAGAAGGTTTTATAGAGACGCTTCAGGTCGGCTTTTGAAGTAACCGGCAAATCCTGAAACGCGGCGTCGCCGTGGTCTAAATTAATGCCGAGCAGCAAGGGCGCTAGCACATCAAAACTCAAGACTTCAATAGTGGGTACCAGTTGAATCGGTGCGGTTGTGTCCCATGTCTGCAAATGTTGCTCAATGACCCGATGCATCCGAGGCAAGTATCCCGCCAACATCTGCCCTGTAAAGGCAGGGCTGAGCGCCCCTTTGCGCTGACGATGCAGGTCGGGGCGCTGGAAGAGGCTGTGTTCTCCGAACATCTCCATCGTGGTGGGTGGCAAGCCAATTTCGGTATAGCGGTTGTCTCCGTTGAACACCATCTGATTGGCGTGGGCTGAACCGACAAAAACGGTGGTGCCACCAAAGACACTAGACCTGAAGATGGGGCCATACTGGGCTAAATTGACGCGGCAAAACTGATCAGGGTCAGCAATATAGGCAAAGGTATCTGACCACTTTGGCTGACGAGGCGGGGCTACCGTGCCATCCGGGGGCCGTTGCCCATCTGCTAAAACGAGAACATCGCGTTCAGTTTGTTCCATCGTGAAGACCGCTCTGGCATGTACTACAGCAGTCTAATTGATACTCACCCAACAGCGATGAAGGAACTCGCTCGGTTTTGTTGCAAATATTATCAAGGTTTCCTGGGTCGTCCCATGATCTTCCCTCTATAATGTAAAGAGAGCCAACACTTTTCAAAGCATCAGAGAGATGAAGTGCTGAGGTAAAACTAACCGAGTTGTCCTCAGTGATTTAGATGTTTTGAGCCAATTTAAACAGCAAATCAATGTTTGTGATGTTTCAATCTTTTTGATTGATGTCGCAGCCAAGATTTGGGCATTCTATAGTGCCATCTGTGTCGTCATGGGGCCGCAAAGGTGAGTTCTCGTTCGCGTGTGTATAAAAGGGGATTGAAGCATGGTCATTTCACATCGGTTTTACTGGGGTATCGGTACGGCGGCTGTCATCAGTAGCTTGGTGTGTTTTATCCCTGCGTTAGCCATCCCGGCAAGCGATAGCGCTCAGGCCAGCGCAGTGACCCTCGGCGCAGATCCGTTGCAGGCTGCGGCATCTGAAGACCGCTCGCTGATGCTGCACACCGCCGGGATTCGCAAAGCCCTTGAGGGTGATTATCAAGATGCGATCGCAAACTATGACCAAGCTTTAAACCTGTCTCCCCAAAATCCTGAGATCTACTACAACCGAGCCGTTGCCCATTATTCTGTGGGACACCCCAAGCTCGCCCTAGACGATTTTGACCATGCCATTCAATTACAGCCCACGATGGCCGAAGCCTATGCAAACCGGAGCACCGTTCGGTTAGAAGCCGGTGATGCTAAAGGGGCCATTGCTGACGGTCAAAAAGCGGCGCAGCTCTTTGAGCAGCAGGGTGAACCTGACCTGGCAGCAGAAATGCAGGACTGGGTGAATCAGCATGAGGCGATCGCGGATCGCTTTTAACGACGTCATTGCCTCCAGAGGCAAAATCCACGCTACGAGCTATCTCTCCCTTTAATAGGTTCATCCATCATGACCACAAGCTTGCCGACCTCTCCGGGGGTCTGGCCCCTTCCTGTACCAACGCTGCCTCATGCTCAACGACCTCAGTTAGCAAAGCGCCGTTGGGCAACCCTACGGCGCTGGGGAAAACTGTCTTGCGATTTGGGTCTTGATCTAGGCACCTCTAACACTCGTATATATGTACCTGAACAGGGCATCGTGGTGCAGGAGCCATCTGTAGTTGCCATTGATATCGAAACTCGAAAACCGATTGCCTACGGCGCTGAAGCTCTACAGCTCGTGGGACGTGCCCCCAGCCATATTGCCGTTCGTCATCCGATCAGAACCGGAAATATTGCCGATCTAGAGCTGACCGAGCAGATGTTGCGCCATTGGATGGCGTTGGCCCGGGACGGCCTTCGGCTCTTTCGTCCCCGAGTGGTGCTCGGCTTACCCAGTAGCGCCACCGGGATTGATAGAGAGGCTTTGGTGAGTATTGTTCTGCAGGCGGGGGCTAAACAGGTCTTACTCATTGACCAACCCGTGGCGGCAGCGCTAGGGGCTGGCTTGCCCATTGACACACCTGTTGGTCATTGCATTGTTGATATTGGCGGTGGCACCACTGATGTTGCGGTGATGAGCGTATGGGGTACGGTGGTCCGCGAGTCTATCCCCATTGCTGGAGAGGTCTTCACGCAAACCATTCAGCAGTATATTCGGCACCAGTATCATCTTCAGATTGGGATGCCCACGGCAGAGCATTTGAAGGTTCAACTAGCTGATCCAGAGTCAGGCGGTGCCAACGTGCGCCAGCTTGACGTGGCCGGACTGCAGATAGGAGCCGATCACTTTAGTCAATTCTCAGTTGAACGAACTGAATTGAAGGATGCCCTAGCGCAGCCCCTAGAAGCCATTACCGCAGTGATTCGGCGCGTTCTTGAACAGACACCCCCAGAGCTGATTGCCGATATTTGCGATCGCGGCATCCTATTAACGGGTGGTGGAGCCTTATTGAACGGCATTGAACAGCTCATTAGCCAAGAGATTGGAATTTTAGTGCTGCGGGCCGCCGATCCCCTCAATTCGGTTGCACTAGGCACTGGCTATGCGCTGGAGAACCTGCAGCAATATGACCGGCTGTTAACGGTCGAAAGCTGATTTTTGATTGAGGACTGACCGCAGAACGATATTAGAGCAAATGAGCTTCACCCAGCACAATGGTCGAGCAGGTTAACTGCTGGGCAATCTGACTGGTAATGCTGCTGAGGCCAAAACCTTCCGCTGCGGTCTGGTGTCGCTGGGAATGCAAAATCACAAGATCAAACGACTGGGACTCCTGCAAAATTTCGCTGGCAATATCGCTAGCTTGAGTCACCAAAGTCTGAACGGGCGTTTGAAAATGGGCACGCACAATTAGCTCTTTCATCTGGTTGTTAACCCACTCTGCAGAGTGTTCGAGAAAGGAGGGGTTCACAATATGCAGCAGCGTGATTTCTGCCTGGGTGGCTTCGGCTAAGAGACGGGCAAAGGCAACAATTCGCACAACGCGCTCAGAGAAGTTAACCACCGGGACCAATATTCTCTGAAACCGGTGGGGAGGGCTGAGCAAACGGGCGACAGCCACTGGGCAGGGGGTCGCCCAAAAAACAGTGTCAACAAGGTTGCCAAATAGGCGTGCTCGTAAACCGACGTTGTTGCCCCATCCCAGCAGAATTAAATCGGCCCGCTGCTCTTGTGCCGCCCGACAGATTCCCATAGGCACCTGTTCGTCGATACGGAGTAGGGGCTTGATCCGCACTTCAAAAGCGGTACCCAGCGATCGCGCCTTCTCTAACAATTCCTCGCTGCGTTCCATCGCCTGATGAAGCTGGGACGTGCCCATGTGGGGACGGGCCACGGTAATGGCGAGGGGAATAATTTGCCCCCCCTGGGACCGGGCCAGCAAAGCGGCCATTTCAATCAGATTCTGCTCAGTCTGAGGATTGTAAACGGGGGCCAGCACCGTTAAGGGGCGATCGTGCTGAGGGGCTTCAGGATTAAGCCATTCACTCTCTGTTTCGGTAGACGTTGGTAGGGGCAAGCCTTCCGCAGCCCTTGACACGATTAAGGGACCCGCCGTTGCGGTGACCAGCATCATCACGACCACGCTGTTTAAAACAACCATCACTGAGCATCCCGGCACGGTTGCCCACCAGTGTTGCCGCTAACGTCGTTGCCACCTGCGGAATTGAAATGGACCACATGGTTAGCATTTCTCGCCAGCTATAGCCAAAGCTCAGCTTCGCTAGGAGTGCTGCCAAAAATTTGCTTGCCAACAGCCCACCCACAATCGCCAGCATGAGACCCACGGAGGACAGGCTACTCAAAAACGCAGGTAGGTTGATGAGCAGCCCAATATTGACAAAGAAAATAGGGATAAACAGAACGCTGCCCACGAACACAATTTTTTCTTTGACGGGGCCATCGCCCACTACATCGTTGACAGCTAATCCAGAGAGAAAGGCTCCCACAATTTTTTCGACGCCAATCAACTGTGCGCCCAAGGCCGCTAAGAAAACCGCCAGCAGCACAAATAAAAACTGTTCGCCTTCGTTGCCGCTCGTTCGTCGGAAAAAGGCTCGGCCAATCCGGTCAAAGCCAAACAGCACCACGGTCGTATAGAGGGTCAGTAATCCGAGCAGAGTGAGGAGCTTTAAAATACTAAAGCCGCCCTCATTAATTCCCAGACAAATTGCCAAGACAATCAGGGTGCTGATATCGGTACAAATGGTCGCGCCGATGGTAACGGTGACGGCTTCGTTAGACACCACCCCCAGCCGTCTCACAATGGGATAGGTCATCAAGCTATGGGAGGCCAGTAATGACCCCAGCAGAAAAGCACTGTTCCAGCCAAACCCAAAGGCATGACCAATCAGCGTCCCTGTAATCAGCGGGATAGAAAAGGTGAGTCCACCGAACCCCAGCGCTCGGTTTTTAACTTGATTGAGCTGCTGCAGATCAATTTCTAGACCCGCGACAAACATCAGATAAATAAGACCCACATCTGCTAGCAGCATCATGATGGGCGACGTAGAGGTGAGCAGATTGAGGCTGTTGGGGCCAAGGACAACGCCGGCGGCTAACAACCCCAGCACGCCAGGAAGCCGCAGCTTTTCAAAGACGGGGGCACGACAAAATGACGGCCAAAAGAATGGCAAAGGCTCCGATGGGTTCGTCTTGTAGCAGGTCTAGTAGGGAGTGCATAGGGGTGCGATCTCACTTTATATTCAACTATCTTTCGCCCAAGCACTTTAACGTCAGCAACCTGGGATGCCTTTTTCGTTTCTATTTGAATAGAGGTTGGGTTCACCCACCAGAGTAAAGCACCGCAGACGTTAGGCTGGCCTCCATCGTCGCATCATTACCAACTAGATCGGGGGGAGATCGCCTCCTTCAACCCTCGTTCTATACGTCACTCACCGCTGTCAAAAGCTTGATTCATCTTTACTTAGGGCGATATAGGCGAGATAGAATAGTCCGATGGTTCAGACTTTACGGCACTCAGAATCGAGCGACTGGTTTTAGCCAGTTCATTGTAGGTCGCTATTTTTTGCTCATAGAGATCAACCTGTTGATTGAGCTGTGCCACCCGTTCCTGTAAATCTCGAACGCGCCGATTGTACTGATCAACCTCAGCATTAAACCGACCTTTCTCAGCCTCAAACTGCTGGACAAGGCTCCTATCGCCCTGCCGAATTAAAGCCTCAGCCTGCTGCTTTATCGTTGCCAAATGGGCCTGCATCTGGGCTAGATTTCGCGAACTCGCCTTTAAACTATCATCAGTGCTTTGTATAAACGCCTTTTGCTGCTTAAGGCTTGATTCGAGGGCATCGATTTCTGGCTTGAGGTGTTCAGCCTTTGCCTCTAGCTCAGACAACACTTTGCGAGAGCGTTGGGCCAGCGCCACCACCTGCTGACGGTCTTGAAAATACTGCCGATAATGCTGCTCTAAATCAGGATCGCCCAGATCTGCTAGCTCGGTACCCAGGTGGGAATGCAGCTCATTGAAATACACCTCAGGGTCACCTGATTCATAGCCCTTGAGCACTGACAATAAACGAGAATCTGTCACCCGTCGCGACGCTTTAACCAACTTCTCGCCCAGTCGTAAGCGCTCTGAAGGGCTGAACTTTTGGTAAGCAGCATGAAGCATTTCATGGGCGGCGATCACCTCCATGAGGCCGTCTAGGCGAGGCTCCGTGACCGATTGAATCACAATATTGCCGTCGTAGCCATTACTGGTGAAGCAACCCAGAATGATTGTCTTTTCAGGATTCCGATCCGCTTTTTGGCAAAGGGCATGAAAGCGCTGCTTCGGCTCAATTTTAGGATCTTGCTTATAAAAGAGCTGCTGGGCATCCCGCGTCATGGCGGTATCAATGGCGAGTCGCTCAATTTCAGGTGATGAGGGTTTGTAAGAGACGGGCCGCAGCGTCCAGGCACCTGCACCGATTAAGGCGGCAGCTAGCGTTGTGTAGAGCGCCATGTTTTTCGTGGAGCGCAATGCTTTTGGCATTTATTTTGTCTGTCAGCTTTGGTTAGACGGGTAAGGGATAGCTTGAGGGTTATTTTTGGAAAGTTTTCAAGCCTTGGGTACACCCTCACCCCAGCCCTCTCCCTAGGGAGAAGGATTTTGGATGAGGGCCGCAAGTTAGGCCTGTGACTAAATTCTTGATCCTAACTGGCTATCTGCAATTTTGAGTACCTTCCCAATCATACCCATTTGAGCTGGGCGAATTGCTGCCGCCCGCATCGGGGTGTCGAAAATTCGGTCATTCTTTCGGTAGCGGAAATATTTCGATACTTGCTGCTGAGGCAGAACAAAGGCATTGTAGAACTACAGCGATAATTTCAAACGTGCTTAGGTTCAATCAGGGTTAAGGAAGTGGCGATGGTTGCGCAGATCGATAGGCATGATTCTCAACCCCTCAACAGTCCTCAGCCACCGAGAGAAGTGCGTACGTTAGCGGCCATTGATATTGGTACTAATTCCATTCACATGGTGGTCGTCAAAATCAATCCTGACCTGCCCGCCTTCAACATTATTGATGCCGAAAAAAGTACCGTGCGCCTCGGTGAGCGTTGCCCTGACACCGGCAACCTCACCCCTGAAGCAACGGTAAGAGCCATTTCAGCCCTGCGGCGCTGCCAAGAGATTGCGCGGGGTCTACAGGTTGATCAAATCATTGCGGTTGCCACCAGTGCAGTGCGAGAAGCGCCCAACGGTAGCACCTTTATCCAGGCGGTCGAGACTGAACTAGGTCTTAAGGTCAATCTAATCTCTGGCCCCGAAGAGGCCCGTCGTATTTATTTAGGGGTACTCTCCGGTGTTGAGTTTGATCACCAACCCCACGTCATGATTGATATTGGCGGCGGCTCGACAGAGCTGATTTTAGGAGACGGACGAGAACCCCGCTATCTGAGTAGTACAAAGGTGGGGGCTGTGCGGCTCACCGAAGATTTTATCACCACCGATCCGGTCAGTACACTAGAGTTTGAACGTCTACAGGCCTATGTGCGTGGCAAGCTGGAATGGACGGTGGAGGAGCTGCGATCGCAACTTCAACCCGATGAGCACCCTCATTTAATCGGCACGTCGGGCACCATCGAAAGCCTGGTTCACCTCCATGCCTGCGAAGCCCTTGGATCCTGCCCTGCCTCACTCCACGGCTACCGGCTTACGTTAGCAGAGCTAAAAAAACTAACTGATCGTCTTCGCAAATTGAGCTATGGCGATCGCTGCAAAATGTCGGGCATGTCAGAACGCCGCGCCGAGATTATCGTAGCCGGTGCCGTTATCCTTCAAGAGGCGATGAGCTTATTGGGACTTGACTCGATCATGGCCTGTGAGCGGGCGCTCCGGGAAGGCATGATTGTTGACTGGATGATCAATCAAGGTTTAATTGAAGACCGCCTCCGGTTTCAGGGATCGATTCGGCAGCGGAGCGCCTTAAATTTAGCCCATAAGTATGGTGTTGATGTAGAAGCGGCCCAGCGGATTGCCCAGTTTGCCCTGAGTTTGTTTGACCAGACTCAGGGTATTTTGCATGAGTGGACGATTGAAGAGCGTGACCTGTTATGGGCCGCTGCAATTTTGCACAACTGCGGCCACTTTGTCAGCCACGCGGCGCACCATAAACATTCCTATTATTTGATTCGCAATGGTGGATTGCTAGGGTACACCGATGCTGAGATTGAAGTAATTGCGAACTTAGCCCGCTACCACCGTAAAGGGCCACCTAAAAAACGGCATCAGAATTATCAAAATTTAGCGAATAAATCCCAGCGCCAGACCGTCGATCAGCTGAGCGCCATGCTGAAGTTGGCAACGGGACTCGATCGCCGTCAGGTTGGCGCAGTCTCTGGGGTGCGGTGCGACTATGATTCGCAAGAAAAAAAACTGACGCTCCATGTGCAATCCAATCATCCTGAAGAAGACTGTGAGCTAGAGTTATGGAGCCTCACCTATAAAAAACTTTGCTTTGAAACAGAGTTTGGCGTACAGCTACAGGCTCAGCTAGAGCGATAGAGCGGCTGCATGAGGCCGTTCTATCGTTCCTCGCCTCTAGGGACGAGGGGATTTCAGCAGTCTTAAATCAGTTGTGGCAGGGCACCAAATTTTGAACGGATTGGACTCTATTGCAGAATATCGCCTTCGGCAACGGTATTAGGGTTGAAGGACCATACCAATTAACCGCTCATTAACAGCAATTGTGCGGTTCACCTCGTCAGTCTGTGATCGAGATCAATGTATCTGACTGTTGCATCCGCTATTTTCAAAAGACTCTCAAACATCACTTTTAGTTAAGTCAGGCTAGGCATTCATATTTTTTGATTCCAGAATAGAAAGAGTTGTGTTCATTTCATTCGATAGAGCTAAACCAGGCTCCAGTCTTAGATAAAGCCGTTGAGTAGGTAGAGGTTATCACCATGACAGCGTTTCCAGACAAACTTCGCTTAGGCATGGATGCCCTCAAGCAGGGGCAGTACTCACAGGCCGTGCAGACCTTAGAAGCCTGCCTACAGGATACAGACCCCGGTTCTAAATCCTATTTGCAGACTCAGATGCATCTAGTGGAAGCCTATCAAGGGAATGGGCAAAACGACCAAGCACGAACCCTTTGCCAATCTTTAACCACCAGCAACAACCCCCAAGTTCAGCAGTGGGCACATCAGGTTCTCCAAGAGCTACCGATGCCTGCCGCTAGCGCCCCGCCTCCAGTGCCCCCGGCTCCGCAATTTCAAGCATCAGCACCACCCGTTGCGCCACCCCAGGCGGCTGCTCCGCCAGCGACAGCCGCTCATAAAGCTGGCCGTGCCGCTGCTGTGGGGGCAAAGGTTGCCCTATCCAGCGTTGCCGGCAACTTAGCACTGGCATCGGGTGTCACGCTGAGTCTGCTCTTTGGCATGGTGATGGTGCTCTGTTTGGGGCTATTGCTGATTACCGAGAGCAGCAGTCCGGGGATTGGACTTGCGATCGCAACCACCCTCGCCATCCTTTTCAATGCCGTCGTATTCTTCCTGTCTCCGTTTTTGATGGATCTGTCCCAGAAGTGGCTGTACAAAACCCACTGGATCTCATTAATGGAGCTAGAGCATCTCAGTCCTGAAAGCAGCCAAGTGCTGCAGCGCGTTTGTGCAGAACGCAACCTCAAAATGCCCCGCATCGGCATCATCGAAGACGAAAACCCCACTGCCTTTACCTACGGCTCTTTACCCAATACCGCTCGCCTAGTCGTCAGTCGCGGCCTGTTTACCTATTTAGACGATGACGAAGTCGCCACCGTATACGCTCACGAATTAGGCCACATCGTCCATTGGGACTTTGCCGTGATGACGCTAGCCGCCACGCTAGTGCAGATTACCTATCTGATTTATACCTTCGCCAACCGCATGATGCGAAGCGGCAACAGCAAAGCCAAGAGCGCCGCCCAAACTGCCGCTTTAACCGCCTACGTTTTCTACATTGTCGGCACATACCTGGTTAAGTACCTCTCCCGCACCCGTGAATACTTTGCCGATCACTTTGCTGCCGAAACAACCGGCAACCCCAACGCCCTATCGAGAGCATTGGTAAAAATTGCCTACGGTATTGTCGAAGAAGGTCAGCGATCTAAAGAACCTAGCCGACTGCTAGAGGGAACCCGCGCCCTCGGTATCTACGATGCTAAAGCCGCCACCTCTTCCGGAACGGCCTATCGAATTTCCTCTTCCCCTGAAAAAGTAGGACGAGTTTTTCTCTGGGATTTATTCAACCCCTGGGGCTGGTGGATGGAGCTGCAGTCCACGCACCCGCTGACCGGCAAACGCGTCCGGGCATTGAGCACCTATGCTGAACAGTTGGGCCTAGAAATGGAATTCGATATGGGCCGAGTGGTCAACGAAGGTAACCAGCTCAGCAAAGGCAAGCTATACGGCAGCTTTGCACTAGATCTCGTCCTCTACTGCGCTGAAATCTTAGGGATTGCCATTGGTCTATTACTCGGTGGGCTACTCTACATCGGTAGCCAGAACCCCATGAACTTTGTTTCCTTTGGTTTGGTGGGCTTAGGGATTGGGATACTTTGCAAGACCTTTGTGATGTATCCCAGCTTTAAAGACGCGCCCGACAATGATGTTTTAACGCTGATGTCGAACCCCTACGCCAGTCCACTGCGGGGTCAACCCGTCCAGCTCCAAGGAAAACTGATTGGTCGCGGTGACGCCGGTTATGCCTTTGGCTCTGACCTCAAACTTCAGGACAAAAGCGGGATGCTCTTTCTCCGGTATGCCTCTCGGTTTGGTCCCCTGGGCAACTTCTTCTTCGGAGCGTCCCAGGTCAAAGATCTGATTGGCGCACAGGTGGGCACCACCGGCTGGTTCCGACGCAGCATCGCCCCTTGGATGGATCTGGTTAAGTTTGAAACCCATGAAGGTCGGGTGGTAAATAGCTACCACCGCTTTTGGTCCTTTATCTGGGGTGGTTTGGCAATTGTCGTCGGCGCAGTGCTGCTCCTGCTGGCCTAGTCAGCAGAGTGCAGAGCTTTTGGATGTTTCCACTGGTGCGTACACCGTAGCCCAGTAAGAGACAAATGCTGTTGTCGTTCAATGCGGCCTTTCACCGTCACTGCACCAGCCCTAGGCTAGAGGCGCTTCAGATTATCGACCTGCTTCGTGAACTGATCGGTAAAGATGCTCATGAGCGTTCGCTTCCGTACTTTAATGTTCACGTTCACTGACATTCCCGACTGCAGCGGTAGGTTGAGATCGTTCTTGATCAGCTTTTGTGACTTCAAATCAATCATGGCCGGAAAGCTATAAAACGGTCGCACTTCCGTTGGTGGCAGCGCGTCAGAACCAATGGAGCTGAGGGTGCCCTTAACGTCACCAAACTCACTAAAGGGGAACGAATCGATGCGAACATCAACTTCTAAATCCCCTTCCCGATCAAAGTTCTTTTTCACGAAGCCAATGTCTTGATTGGTGATAAATACTTTTGCCTGTAAGTTATCGGCAGGCACAATCTTCAGCACCGGCTGACTGGCTTGCACCACAAAACCGGGCGCATTCGCCTTCAGGTCAAACACAACGCCATCGACAGGCGCTCGCAACTCTTGATATTTCATGGTCAGCCGCGCCTGATTGAGTCGATTCTCAATTTCAGCAATTTGGCGCTTATTATCGGCCACCTGCTTATCGTCGGCGATCGCTTCTTTACTGAGCTGGCTATCAATGGCGGCGATATTTTGCTGGTTGGCGGCAACGCGATCCTGAAGCGTGCGCGTATCTGTGGCACTCTGATTGGTCCCCTCAGCTCGCGTTTGGGCAATACGCTTCAGAATTTGGCTCTGTTCCTTTTTGAGCCGCCCCTCTTCTTTTTGCAGCCGCGCCACCTCCGCAATGCCGGTTTGCACCTGATCTTGCTGGCGCTGGTACTGAATCTTTGCGATCGCACCATCTTCAAACACTGATTTAATATCCTTCGCAATTTCTGTATCGAGCTTCAGGGTCTCCTTACGGCTCTCAAGCTGAATCCGATTCTGCTCTAGTTCAATATTTTTTGCTGCCAGCTCCTCATTGAGTCCGGCAAGACGAGCACTTAGAGAGTCCTGAGTCGATGACTTTTGAGCTTGGCCCGACTGTAACCGGGCGCGCTCCTCCGCCGAGAAACTGCCGCCCCCGCCATTGATTTGGGCGCGCAGTAGACGATTATCTTCGACTAAAGCCTGACGGTCCTGTGTTTTAGATCGTCGTGAGGATACATCACCAGCCGGATCGCCGCCCAGGGTGGGATTGGCGTAGAGTTCATTCTGTCGCAGTAGGTTAGCCCGAATTCGACGGAGCGACGCGAGTTCTGAGTCAGTGGCGGTGGGGTCGAGACTGAGCAGGAGCTGGCCCTTTTTAACGCGATCGCCATCCTTGACTTGAATCTCACGCACCACCCCAGCGACGGGGGGCTGAATCTCTTTGACGGCCCCCGTTGGCTCCAGTTGGCCGGTGGCTGGAATCGCCTCTTCAATTTGAAAGACGCTGGCACCAATAATCGCCAGTGCCGTACCGCCTAAGATGGTCCAGATAATAATTCGGGACCAAAGGGGCGACTGCTGCAGCACCACCGGACGGTCAAAATGGGGAACCCGACTGGCTTCAGAGGGAGGCAAGCGATCGCTATTGTCCTCTGGAACAGCACCTTGAGGTCCGTTGACAGAAATATTCGTCATCCTTGCGTCTCCTGTTGCTGATAGAGCCAGTAGTACCGACCTTGCAAATCCATTAAGTCTTGGTGGGTGCCCATCTCGACCACCTTGCCCTGATCCATCATGACAATGACGTCAGTGACCTGTAGCGTCTTGAGACGGTGCGTAATAAAAAATAGCGTCCGGTCATGGAAGATCTCAGAGAGGTTCTGAATCACCTGTCGCTCGGCATTAAAATCCAAGGCGCTGGTGGCCTCATCTAAAATCAGCATCTGCGGGTTCTGCAACACCGTCCGAGCAATCGCAATACGCTGGCGCTGTCCGCCAGAGAGTGCCGAACCGCGCTCTCCCACCCGCGTGTTATAGCCCTGCCCCAGCTCCATAATAAAATCATGGGCAAAGGCCACTTTTGCGGCAGCCACAATCTCTTCAGAGGTTGAATCGGGGGCAGGCAAGGCAATATTTTCCTGGACAGAGCCGTCAAAGAGCAGACTATCCTGCAGCACCATCCCAATTTGGCTGCGGAGCGAATATAGCTCTACTTTGCTAACGTCATATTGATCTAAGAGAATCTGGCCGCTATTCGGGACATATAGGCGCATCAACAGCTTCATGAGCGTACTTTTACCCGAACCACTTTCTCCGGCAATGCCCACAAAGGTTCCGGGCGGAAACTCTAGATTTATATTCTGAAGCTGCAGAGGGCCATTGGGGGTAAAGCCAAAGTTAAGATCTCTGAAGGTCACTCCACCTTTAATAGACGGCAGCGGAATATTATTGCGGTCTTCTTCTGTGACCTCTTGGGGGTGATCGAGAATATCGCCCAAGCGTTCAAGGGACAGCGCCGTTTCCTGGAAGTTCTGCCAAAGCTGCACCAGCCGCAGCAGTGGGCTGGTGGTGTAGCTGGCAATAATCCGAAAGGCAATTAGTTCTCCCAAGGTCAACTCACCCTGGAGCACTAGCCCTGCCCCCACCCAAAGCAGGAGTAGACCCGACAGTTTATTCAAAAACGAACTAATCGATCCCGCTGTCGTGGAGATAGTGACGGCCTTAAAGCCCTCACTCACGTAACGGGCATAGCGCTCCTGCCATTTCCAGCGCGACTTCAGCTCAATATTTTGGGCCTTAACGGTTTGAATCCCGGACACCACTTCGACTAAATGAGACTGGGTTTCAGCATTGCGCTCGGCTTTCACCCGCACCTGCTGCCGAATCATCGGAGAAACAATAATCGTCAACAGCGCAAACAGCGGCACCGTCGCCAGGGCAATAATGGTGAGCAGCCAGCTATAGAACAACATCACGAAGATGTAGATCACTGAAAACAGCGAGTCAAGCACGACGTTTAAAGCCGTGCCGGTGAGGAACTGACGAATGTTCTCTAGCTCATTGACTCGCGTTGAAAGTTCCCCCACCGGTCGCTTATTAAAGTAGCTCAGGGGCAGACGGACCAAGTGATCGATGACCTGCGATCCCAGGGTCATGTCGATGCGGTTCGTGGTATCGGCAAACAGGTAGGTCCGAAAGCTGGTGAGCAGCGCCTCTAGCAGCGCCACCAATAACAGTCCCATTCCCAATACATTGAGCGTATCGGCGCTGTTGCGGATCAGTACTCTATCAATGATGAACTGAATACCCAGAGGGTTGGCTAGGGCAAAGAGCTGCACCAAAAAGGAAGCGAACAATACCTCAAAAAGCACGCCCCGATAGCGAGACACCGAAGGCCAGAACCAACTGAGGCCAAATTTCTTTTCAGGGGTCTCTACCGTTTTTTCTAGCAGCAGAACTTGACCCGATTCGCCCCAATCTTCAAGAAAATTGCTGGGCTTTTTGCGTCGAATCCCCTGCTCTGGGACGGCAAACACCAGCTCCTTCGGAGAGCATTTGTAGAGGATGGCGAAACTATCTTGCCAATTAACGATCGCCGGGGTGGGCAGGCGAGTGAAGACAGCGGCTGGGGTCTCCACGAGCTGGGCTTTCAAACCCATCATTTCGGCGACGCCCCCGCAGGTCGTCAAAGAGATACTGCCGCTGCGGTCCATTTGGTTGCCCAAAATGCGGCGAATTACATCTTTACGAAAGGGCAGTTGCCAATACTGAGCCAGCATCTGAAAGCAGGCAAGGGGGGCATCGACGGGGCCTCGCCCCCGCACATAGGGATACTTTTGAGTGCGTTTTTCAGCCTCTAAAACAAAGGGCTGCTCCGTTTGCACTTCTGGGGCATAGGGGATTTCTTCAAGGGAAGGTCCAGATGGCTCAGCGGGGGCATCTTGTACAGGAACAATCCCTTGGGTGGCACTCAGGGGGGTGAAGCCGTTCGCGTCTAGGGGCAACAAATCCGCAGCGGCGGGGTGAGAAGAGGACTGCAATGCACCTTCAGGCAATCCCACCAGTCGCAGGGTGCTGCCGCGATTGACTTGGAGCGTTTCCTTGAGTTCAACCTGACGACCCACCGAGCCATTACTATCGGCTCCGCCACTGAGCAGCCATAGATACTGAGCATCAAGATCCAGCGATTGCCGTCCTGCTGCCAGCGTCTGCACTGTGCAGGTGGGCCAAATGTCTAGGGTGAGTTGCTTGAGATCGGTGATGCCATCGGCCCGACGCACGAACTCGGCCCCCAACAGCTCATAGACCTCGATTAAGCTGCAGCCAAAGCCATTGGCAAAATCGGGTTCGGCATCCAAGAGATTCAAAAAGTCTTGGCTCGGTATGTTTAAGGCAAGCGTTTCTTGGGATGCGATCGCAGTTTCACAGGGCACAGCCCTGATCAAGCTGACCCAGCCCAGCATCTCGCCGGGGTTTAAGAGCTTCAGACTCTGAGGCTTCTTGCTACGCGGATCTTCTCCCAGCAGCCGCACCTGTCCCTCATAAATAATAGAGACATGGGGCGGCAAGCTATTCCGCACCATAATGGCCTGCCCCATTTTGTAACGGAGCAAATTACAGTTCTGCAGATATCGTTCTAGTCCTTGACTAGAGAGACGATCGAAGGGTGAGACCTCTTGAAGAAAGGACTGGATGCTGGTTTTGGTATAGGTCATATCTCAGCCAGTTCTAGAACGTGGGGATCGGTTTCTGTGGGCGGTAGCTGCAGCGAAACACGTTGGAGTTGCTGCTGTAGCCATTGATTAAACAGGTCATTGAGCAACCGCTGCTCTGTGGGAAGATCGAGCTGGGCAGGGATCAGCTTGTCGAGGCGCACAATCAAAAACCATTCCCCTAGCCTCACCGGCGGGAAAATCTGCCCCGGCTGACTGGTGCGCAGCAACTGCGCCAGCTTCGGATGCGCTTGGCTCAACTCCCTGGGACCCACTAGGCCACCTGTCTGGGCTTCTGGCCCTTCTGAGTAGTCTCGCGCTAATGTCTCGAAGTTGGCTTCTCCCTCCTGGAGGCGAAAATAAAGTTCTTGGGCAACAGCAACATTTTTGGTGCGAATCAGATAATAAATGGCCTGATCGAGATGTTGTTTCTGTTTCAGGAAGTGGTTGCCAAGCTGAGCGCCCCACATCTGGCGCTTAAAGGTCTCTAGCTTCACAGGACGCAGAATGAGCATCTGAAGCTGCTCTGGGGTCACCTCATTCTGCTTTAGCCAAACCTGCAGATCGGCTTCTGAAGCCAGTTGGTTTTGTTCAAAAAAACGAAGGCGAGCCTGCTCTTGTTCTTCCTCTGTGCAGACAATATCTGCAATGGCTTGATCTACAATAATTTCTCGTGCAAGCTGCGGCAGCATTTGATAGCTCGCCAACCGCTGCAGAACCTCGACCGCAGAGAAAGATTGATTGCCAACCTGAAGAACTGAATTCATAACTCCTGCGTCTTAACGTTAGCCATTACCTACCCAAAGTACCCAATTTCTGAGACCATCTTCACCTAGCGAACCACTCAAGCTCATAAACCCTCATAAACCCTCATAAACCATAGAAGCACAGTCCTATTGTAAATTCGGGTAGCGTCATTGATCACTTCAAGACATAAATCTCTCGAACTCCTTTATTTATCAGCCTCTAGGCAAAACTTTATGCGCCAATAGCCATGGAGCAGGCCACACCAAGGGACTCTAAATTTCGATTGGAGGAGTTATAGAGTCAAGACCGGCGGTTCATCATTCTTGAGAGAACTGGGTAAAGGCTTCTCAACATACCAAGGTCAGGTTATGAGAAGACCTTGATTAAGTTAAGGATTGATTACCCTAGCCCTGCGGCATAATGTTAACTAGGGGGAGAGCTGCCCCCGCTCATCATTACATTCGGACTCGGCACCTATGACTAGCACGATCGCAAATACGAAGTCTGCAATGGAGACTGAGAAGCGTGGCCTGCCGGTCACCATCATCACGGGCTTTTTAGGAAGCGGCAAGACCACGCTGCTCAATCACATTCTCAGCAATCAAGACGGGATAAAAACGGCGGTCTTGGTCAATGAGTTTGGTGAGATTGGCATCGATAACGACCTGCTGATCACCACTGGCGAAGACATGGTGGAACTCAGTAATGGCTGTATTTGCTGCACGATTAACAACGACCTAGTAGAGGCCGTTCACCGAGTTTTAGAGCGATCTGACAAAATTGACTACTTGGTGGTGGAAACAACGGGGCTAGCGGATCCGTTGCCGGTGGCGCTGACGTTTTTGGGCACTGACTTGCGAGATATGACTCGCCTAGACTCAATTGTGACCGTGGTGGATGCAGAAAACTTTAGCTTGGACCTGTTTAATAGCGAAGCCGCTCAGAGTCAAATTACCTACGGCGATACGATTTTACTCAATAAGGCTGATCTCGTGGACGAGGCTGATCTAGATCTGTTAGAGATTCGGATTCGTGATATGCGTGAAGGGGCCAGAATCATTAGAACGGTGAAGGGAGAGGTGCAGCTCCCATTGATTTTAAGTGTGGGCCTGTTTGAATCAGAGCAATATTTCAATACAGAGGGTGAGTCCGAGGCCCATAGCCACGATCACGATCATGAGGGCCATGACCACAAGGGCCATGATCACAAGGGCCATGACCACGAGGCCCACGACCATAGTGACTGCGATCATGATCACGGACATTGCGAACATGAAGATCACGACCACCACGACCATTCCCATCACTTAGATAATGATGGCTTTACATCGCTCTCATTTCAGAGCGATCGCCCTTTCTCGGTCCGCAAGTTCCAGTCTTTTCTAGATGAGCAGATGCCGCCCAATGTGTTCCGAGCCAAGGGGATTCTCTGGTTTGATGAAAGCCCTAAACGCCATGTCTTTCACCTAAGCGGCAAGCGTTTCTCCCTTGATGACGAAGAGTGGAGAGGCGAACCTAAAAATCAGCTTGTCTTGATTGGCCAGGATTTAGACCATGAAAAGTTGCGATCGCAAATTGAAAAATGTATTGCCGCCCCCTCTGCCAATCGAGGCAAAGGCTTTGGCGGCTAAGGACTCAGTGCGCTTGCGGTAAGCTGGATGCGTTGCGAACTTCAAACCCGCCATGACTCCATCTGCCCAAGTCTTTGCCGCCCAATATAAATCAGCCCTGCTTGAGAATGTGTTGCCCTTCTGGGCGCAGCACTCTATTGATCACGAGCAGGGAGGCTTTTTTACCTGTCTAGACCGCGACGGCAACGTCTATGATACGGACAAATTTATCTGGCTACAAAACCGACAGGTGTGGACTTTCTCGATGCTTTATAACCGGCTAGAGAAAAGACAAGAGTGGGTTGAAATCGCAACCCAAGGCGCAAAGTTCTTAGCAGAGCATGGCCGCGACCAAGCAGGGAACTGGTACTTTTCGCTCAACAGAGCCGGCCAACCCCTGACCCAACCCCACAATATATTCTCGGACTGTTTCGCTGCGATGGCCTTTAGTCAATATGCCCTCGCCTCTGGAGACGACTGGGCTAAAGACATTGCCCATCAGGCTTACGGCAACGTCCTGCGTCGCCAAGCTGATCCCAAAGGGAAATATAACAAAATCTATCCCGGCACTCGCCCCATGAAAACGCTGGCGGTTCCGATGATTTTGGCAAACCTCTCGTTAGAAATGGACTGGCTACTCGAGGGCGATCAGCTCGACCAGATCCTTGATCAAACCGTTCAATCAGTGATGACAGACTTTTTAGATGCTGAACGGGGATTGCTGTTCGAGAACGTCACGCCCCAGGGAGATCGCATTGATTGCTTTGAAGGTCGCCTCATTAATCCTGGACACGGTATTGAAGCAATGTGGTTCATCATGGATATCGCCCACCGCCGCCAAGATCTTGACCTCATTAATCAGGCCGTTGATATTGTCCTCAGTACGCTCCAGTTTGCCTGGGATGAGCAATACGGCGGCATCTACTACTTTATGGATGTAGAGGGACACCCACCCCAACAGCTTGAATGGGATCAGAAGCTGTGGTGGGTCCATTTAGAAACGTTGGTGGCGCTAGTGATGGGCTACCGACTGACGGGCCGCTCTGATTGCTGGGACTGGTTTATTAAGGTCCATGACTACACCTGGAAGCATTTTTCTGATGCTGAGCAAGGGGAATGGTTTGGTTACCTTAATCGCCAGGGTGAGGTACACCTCAACCTCAAAGGTGGCAAATGGAAAGGTTGCTTCCATGTTCCTCGTGCCCTTTATCTCTGCTGGCAAGAACTCACAGCCTTGCACTCAAACGTAGCCTAATTTATCGGGACGACTAAGCGATCCATCCAGCAAGTTATGACTGTTACGACTCAGGCTCTATACCCGCCGCCCTAAGCTGTGCTGCAAGCTGGTCCGCTCTTTGACACTCCTGCTCAGCTCTTTGACGTTCCTGTTCAGTCCTTTGACGTTCGATAGTCATGCGCTCTGCGCTCCATAGCAGCATCTCACCCTTCTCATCCCACCAACGCAGCCACTGCCCCTCTCGATTGTCTCGAACGCCCTGCCAAGGCCCGAGAGATAGATTCATGGTCTCAATCAAGTACTGGCCCTGGGTGTCTGGGGTGCAGAGCTGGTAACGCCCTGCCTGATCTAAGCAATAGACCTCAAGAGCGCCTGTCTCTAGAGAAAAAATAGCGTAGTAGCGAACCTTCAAAATCTGTTCATAGAAAAACCACTTCCCAGGGGGGTAGGTCGGTTTTGTAGAATATTCCCCGCCCTCTGTTTCAGAGAGGAACTCCATGACAATGGCTGGAAGGTCGCCCTGGAGACGAGGCGTATAGCTGCGATCTATTTCTATGCGCGGGACTGTGATAGAAGGGACAAAAGCCCAGTCGGGCGCTTTGACGACCATCTTGCCGTTTAAGGTGGCGCAGATGCCATAGTTGGTGGTGGTCAGAGCGGTCTCAGGTAACCTCCCAGCAAGGCTGAGGCTTTCAGTTAGGGCTGCAGCTAGAGCGGGCTGATTGATATTATCCACAGGATCATCATCAAGAACATAGTCGTCGGGTAGTTTTTCCCAGGTGATGTTGAGGGGAGCTGTTGCTAGCATGATTCAGTCTGCTTTAAGGTGTGTCTAATTCTCAGGTCTGAAGAACAGAATGCGTCAACTCACCTCAATCTAGCACTTGGTACCTGAGACGTTGCCATTGAGGAAAGCTGGTTGTCGGACATCTTGTTGCGAGTTGTGTAACAGTTGCGAACCATTGACATGGACTGGGGATCGGCCGATTTTGATTGATGGGGTCGTTAAATAAGTTCACGTTTCTTTGGAGAATACTTTCATGATCATGAACTTTGCTTGCAAGAAACTAGGTTTTAATCAAGAGCAGCTATATTAATAAGTGAAGCAGTTAATGCTTCCCTGGCAGATTAAACAGCCAATTGAAAACCTCACAAAAAGGAAAGAGCTGTTGCAAGTAACATCTGTCTCGTTCAGAACAAATAACACCCGCGTCAGTTATTGACGTTCTCTCAAATGCAAGCGAGGGAGTCTAGCCCAGCCGTGTAGGCTGCAGTAACTGATCCATATAGCATCGGCATGAATCAGAGGGAATGTTCCAGTAACGTATAGGTCGGGTGTTATTTGCTTTAAATATTAGATTTTATAGACTGAAGTTTTGATTTTAAGCCTGCAAGAGAAAGGGGGCTTTTATCAGGATTTTTTTAAGAGGTAATCTTCTAGAAGCAACTAGTATTGAGATGACTGTCCGGACTGTTATTGGTCGGGAGCCTGCAACTGATTTCCCTTGAATGAATATGTAAGCAAAAAGCGGCCTTTGTTAGAGCCGCTTTTTGTTGATATGGCATCCAGGTTCTTGAGGATTGCCATGAGAGGTTGCGAACTTCCCTAGCCGTTTTGGGCTGAGATTGGAGATCTAATGCTTCAGAATGAGCTGTTGCCGGTGGATATGCTGCAGTTCTAAGGTCTGTCCAGAAATCTGCTCCAGCATAACCATCAGATGCTCTGGCCGCAGGATATTACCGTCATTGCAGCAAGTCCCAATGTATTGCAGGGTCGTGGGTGCTTCTTGAGAAAGTTCTAGTTTAATTAGGCGATCGCACAAATTCACCACCCGCTTCTTACCCGATTTGGTGGTGTGCTCAAAATTAATCTCAGTGGCAGCTTTCACCTGATCAATCCAAGTCTGCCATTGGTGTGAATCCACCAGCTCTTGCGTAGAGACCGTCAGCAGATACTCAGCCTGGTGCACTGCCTGGGTTGCAGATGGGGCCGATAGCTCAATAGCATCAACGCGATAGATCGGAATATCTGCAGGCAAACATTCCGCTAGCGTTTGACGGAATCGCTCAACCTCCATTGTTTTCGTCAGTTCAAAATCCACGATTTCGCCATCACTGGTCGCACCCAACGCTAGGGCATTCGCTGGAGCAATTCTAGGGCCGGGATGAAAGCCACCCGTGAACGCGATGGGGATTTGCGATCGCCGCACGACTCGATCAAACAATCGTAGTAAATCTAGATGACTCACTAAAGACATATCGCCCTGCTTGCCAAACCAAACCCGCAGCCGCTGTACCCGATCTTGATTCGGGACAAAGTGACCCACAAACTTAGGGATCTCAGGCGGCGGTACTACAACGTTGTGGCCGAAGTCTACGCTACAAACGCCGCAGTGAGAGCAGCCCTCGAAGGCGCAGTCAGGGACGGTGGCGGCTTCTAATGCTCGCTGAAGGTCGTCCTTAAGCCACTGCTTGTCGATGCCTGTATCAAGATGATCCCAGGGGAGAGGAGAATCGAGTTCGGAATTCGGAATTCGGAGTGCCTCCTGCGGAGGGGCTTCGCCAACGGAGTTGATGGAATCGGAAATGGGCTGATCTGTCTGTGTAGGAGTCAAGGGATCAAAGATATTCCATTCGCCATTTTCGACTTGGCGATATTTCCAAGTGAGATTGGCTTCTTCAATGGCATCGGTCCAGGCCTGAAACGCTTTGTCTAGATTTTCCCACCAGGAATCCATGCCTGCACCAAGTTCCCAGGCACGACGGACGACGGGAGCTAAGCGGCGATCTCCTCGGCCCACGAAGTCTTCCATGGCTGAGATACGAACGTCGGTGAAGTTGACCTTGACGCCACGAATCTGCCGGAACTCCGCAAACAACAGCCCTCGCTTGCGCTTGAATTCTGCCGTCGAAACCGAGTGCCACTGAAAAGGCGTGTGGGGCTTGGGGGTGAAGTTTGAAATGGTGACGTTGAAGTTAAGGGGCTTGCGGCCCTTTGCCTGACATTCTCGGCGCAGCCAGCGCAGCGTTTCGGCAATGCCGACCACGTCGGCATCAGTTTCACCGGGGAGGCCGATCATGAAATAGAGCTTAACCTTACTCCAGCCCTGCTCACAGGCGGTTTTGATGCCCCGTAATAGCTCTTCGTTTGTTAAGCCCTTATTGATAATGTCCCGCATGCGCTGGGTGCCTGCTTCGGGGGCGAAGGTTAAGCCCGTTTTGCGGGTGCCGCCGATGATGTTAGCAATGTTTTCGTCAAAGCGATCGACCCGCTGGCTGGGCAGCGACAGCGAAATATTCTGATCCTGGAGCCGATTTTTGATCTCCATGCCTACCGAAGGGAGGGCCAGATAGTCAGAACAGCTTAGCGACAGCAGCGAGAACTCGTTATATCCAGTCTCCCGCATTCCCTTTTCGATAGCGTTGACCACCTGTTCGGGATCTACATCCCGCGCCGGTCGGGTCAGCATTCCCGGCTGACAAAAGCGACAGCCACGAGTGCAGCCGCGTCTCACCTCAACCGTGAGGCGATCGTGAACGGTCTGCACGTAGGGCACCAAGCCAATGGAATACTCGGGCATTGGGTCCGCCACCCGTCGCAGAATTCGCTTCGGCACATCCGGTCGATTGGGATGCACCGAACCATCGTCGGCCATGTCATAGAACTGCGGCACATACACGCCGGGAACCTGCGCGAGATCTAATAACAGCGCTTCTCGGCTCAGTCCTGCCGCTTTGCCCTCTTCTAAAACGAGGCCGATTTCGGGAAGCAGTTCTTCTCCATCACCAAGCGCGACAAAGTCGAAGAAGTCAGCGTAGGGTTCTGGGTTAGAAGTGGCAGTTTGCCCCCCCGCAAAAATTAATGGATAAATGAGTTCGGAGTTATCTGCAGCAGCTCTTTCGGCCCAAGTGAGGGGGATCTCTGCTAGATCGAGCATTTCAAGGATATTGGTGGCTCCGAGTTCGTAGCTGAGACTGAAGCCGAGGATGTCGTAGTCGGTGAGGGGACGTTTGGATTCGACCGCAAAGAGGGGGGTGCCAGTGTCTCGGAGCTTGGTGGCAAGATCTTGGGCAGGCAGATAGGCGCGATCGCACAACTGCCTTGGCTGAGCATTGAGAATGTTGTACAGAATGATATGTCCGAGATTGGAAGCCCCCACCTCATAAATTTCAGGATAGGTCAGCACCCAACGCACCGTGGCACTCTCCCAGGGCTTATGCACGGCCCCTAGCTCATTCCCCAAGTAACGAGCTGGTTTCATGATTTCGGGGGTTAACAAAGATTGAACGGCAACGACCACAGCAACACTCAATAACGAACAAAAAATTCTGAAGGAACCTCAGATATCTACTATATCTATGTTCCGCAATTGACTACCCAACAGATGCACCAGATCGGTGGAGCAGCGAATAGCTCCCAAAATCACTGAAAAACAAGCATCTTGTTATATTTGTTAATGTTCGATGATATTATCTGTAGCGTCCAAGCAACTACAAGTATTTAATAATTATGCTGAGACTCACAACATTTTTAACCATCGCCATGCTGACCCTGCTTCCCCTCACCGGCTGTCAGCAAGCAGAAAATGCCGCTGACCAAGCCAAAGACACCGCTGGAGAAGCGGTAGATCAAGCCAAAGATACCGCGACTGATGCCGCAGACAAAGTAAAAGACACCGCAACAGACGCCACAGATAAAGTAAAAGACACCGCGACCGACGCAACGGATAAGGCAAAGGGTCTGACCGCAAATCTCACAGGTATTAATGATATGAAAGATGGTGTCACCACAACCATCGCATCTGTACAAGCGGGTGACTTCACCAAAGCGAAAGAAGACTTCACTAAAGTCCAAGACTCTTGGAAGACTGTTGGTGAAAGCATGAAAGATAACGAGCAGTACTCAGCTATCAATGAGGGTGTCAGCAATATTCAGGCTTCTTTGAGCGGAGAAAAGCCTGACTCTGGCAAAGTTGTTGAGAGCCTTCAAGGGCTACTGAAAAACTTGGGCAGCGCCGTTAAAGGATAAGACCGAATGAGCCTGTGGGGCTAACCTGTTAGTCAGGCTAAGGTTATCCCACAGGCCGATCAAAGAAGCCGACGACCGTTATCGAACCCGCTAAGAAGCGGCCAACACCGCCTCATTTTTTCTAACAGCAGCAGGTTCAGAGAGTGTTGAGCACAAAATCTCGCAGGAATTGTTAGGGCTTTCAATCAACTTAATTCGATGCAGTGTTGCCCCTAAGTCTCGAATAGGCTCCTGCAGCAGATGAGAAATATGCACCGCAATGTTTTCTGCTGTCGGGACCACCGTTGCAAAGAAGGGAATGTCTTTATTGAGAAAGGTATGGTCAAAGGGTTCAATCACCACCTCATCAACCACCTTTTCAAGGGCGACTAAGTCTATAATCATGCCGGTTTTTGCATCAACTTCACCGGAGACCGTGACTTCTAAATGATAATTATGGCCGTGTCCATTGGGTCGGGCGCACTTACCGTAAATTTCGCAGTTTTCTTCAAAACTCAACTCCGGGAGCGCTAGACGATGGGCCGCGCTGAAGTGAGTACCAACGGTGAGAGTTGCTTCCATATCAGATCCTTCATAGGTCGCCCAGAGTTTGGGATGTTCAAAAAGTTGAATTTTTATCAGTGGCAAATGAGAGGCAAGCCGCTGCCAGATGACCTTGGCAATCTGTTCCGTTGTCGGCAGGGTCTGCTTAAATTCAGGCCAGACTTCATTGAGAAAGGCATAGTCAAGATGGTCTGTGACTTCTTGGGCAATGACCTTTTTAACATCAGATAGATTCAATACCATGCCGTATTGATCTATGTCGCCAAGCATGGAGACATAGAGAACATAGTTATGTCCATGTCCAGGAAACTGACTCCCTCGACCAAACTTTTGCAAATTACCCAACTCTGATAGCTCAGGCAACCAGTAGCGGTGGCTGGCAGAAAATTCGGCGCGGCGGTTAATAATACACTGCATAGGTATGCAAGCTTGCGTCCTAATTAAAGAAAGACTTTACGTTAAAAGCAAAAATGCTCAATGTTCCTTAACATCTTAGCTTAATTCCTGCGGTTTCGTGGAGGTTGCTGATGGTCCGAGGTCTTTGATCACCCTCAGTATGGTGAATAGACTCACCTGTTGGGATCGATGGGCACGGGAATCGAAGTCAAGAAGATGGATGCCTGCAAATTGTTGTGATAAGATTAACGACTGTTGAGTGACAACGTGGGTCGGTGCCCGAGTGGTTAATGGGGGCGGACTGTAAATCCGCTGGCTACGCCTACGCTGGTTCAAATCCAGCCCGGCCCATGTCTTCAACGCTGCCCGTGTGGCTCAGTGGTAGAGCACACCCTTGGTAAGGGTGAGGTCATGAGTTCAATCCTCATCACGGGCTTACAATGTCTACGTTTTGAGCTACACCAAGGGAAACGGCGTTACGATTAGCCAGCTAAAGATTGGGGCACAGGCAAAACAATAGCCCCAAGCAGAAGCCTTGGCTGCAATCAGTGAAAAAATTGCAATCAATACCGGGAAAACCGGCAGCATAATGCCCAGAAATCCTAGTGATGGCAAGAGCATAATGGTTGCCGCTAAGCCTAAGATTAAGGCGAGGCTTTGGCCGAGCCACCAACCTAGGCGCTGCCACAATCTTCCTTGTTCCTGAGCAAAGCCAGAGGCTAAAAACCAGGGGACGCAAGCAACGGTAATCGCCAGCCATAGCAGCAGTCGGCTGGGTACCAAAAACCAGGGTAGCCATACCCATTGCGAGATGCCTCCCAGGCCCATCCATAGAATCACGAAGCCGATTATGCCCGTTCTAATTTCAGAGTGTGTGGGTTGAGGAACGATGGGGAGCGATCTCCCTATCATTATCCCTAGCCAGGTCAATCCAGCCAGTGCCATCCAAACGCCCAGGGCACCCCCAATTAAAAGACCACCGATGCTGTCAATCGGTGTCTGAAGACTGATGACTTTAAGGGACAGCACTGCAACGACTGACGATAAAAGCAGGCCTATCCCAGCACGCAATTGTGGGCATTGTAGGCTAGATGCGATCGCCTTTTGAGGCGGGAGCAAAATGGCTGCGATGAGTATCCATCCCAGCAGATGTAAGCCATACCAAGCCATCCGTCGATCTTTATAGGGGTTTACCGTTGCTCGGTCAAAGGTTTGATTGAGCCAGTCAAGGGTCGCTTGATGGCTCACACCGCTGAACAAAATCGTGGCGTGTTCCACCGCCGGAATCACCTGCAGCAGTCGCCCTTTACCCTCAGATAAATTAGAATTTGCACCCCCTGCTTGGATCAGTAGTTGCTGTGCGTACTTGAGCAAATAAGATTCCCATGCTCCGAGCTGCAGGTTTAAGTTTTTAGGCAGCTCTGGTGTCACCGGCGCATCGGTGGATGAAATTGCAACAATCGCATCTAAAGCATCACCGTGCTCAATACCGCCATTGAGAACCACGCCACCCCCCATCGAATGCCCCACCGCCGCTAATCGATCAAGATCAACCTCCGGCTGCTGCTGAAGCGCAGCTAAGGCAACATCAAAGCTGTGCTGCAGATTGTCATAGACAAAGGGCTGAGCATTGGCACCATGGCCGGGTAAATCCCAGAGCAACGTACTGTAGCCATTGTGAGCAAGCACATGGGCATAGCCCAGCATGAGCTGCTTTGACCCAGAAAAGCCGTGGGCAATCAGAACCCCAGGATGCGGTCCGCTTTGCTGCGGAGCGACCACCTGCATCGGAATGCCCTCCACCGCAAAATGTCGATTGTCTAATCCTCTTTGAGTCGAATACACGCCCCACCAAGATAGGACAATCAGCAAGCCTGCCAATAGGAGAGACAAAACTTGCCTTGCTTGAGGACGATTCATTACCCTGATGCGGCCTTATGGATGATTCAACTCTCTAGTTATGACAGATTTCGGGAGTGCAGCTCGGCAACAAACAACCATTGCTCTCGCTGTTCTGTAACAGCGGCCTTAAAATCGGAGTCGGTATTCTAAGATCCCTACCGCTTCGCCATCAGCACTGATTGAGGTGCGGGCGCTTAAGTTACGGTTGATATCATAGGAGAGGTTGAATAATGTCGGTTCATCAACGCCCGTTAACACCTGAATCACCGAGACAGAGAATTTATCCGTTACTGCATAGCCGAGTTCTGCGCCAAGAGATAGGACTGACCCAGAACTCTCGTTGGCATTGGGAAGCAATGCTGGAAAGACTCTAAAGGTAGCGCGGCTCCCCAGTAGGCCATCGAATAGCCCCTGGACTTCATTGAAGGCCGCTGAACTAGCTAGGTTAACCGCCGCTTGCTGAGCCTGTCCCTCCTGGATTGATTTTGAAGCGCCACCTCCCAATAGCGCAATAATTTCTCCCTCAGAGCGCTGTGGAGAGCTGGTGACTTCAACAACATCTTGGAAATTGCTAACAAGTTGGCTGGCCCGTCCATCAACAGTTGCACGGACGCGTACGGACTGGAAGGATCCTAGAGACGATGCGGGCACCTCTTCGGCTTCGTTCAGTGAGGTGGCCCGGGCCTGAGTCACCTCTGTGACGGTGGTTCGCATCGCAATGTTGAGGTAGGGATCTAATCCAAAAGCCGGATCGAACTCAGCAAAACTATCCTGCCTGGGGTCTACGTTAAACCGCGACGTAATCAGATTGATAGAGCCTTTGCGGAAGCGAATTTTGCCATCTGCGGTGGGGGCATTGGCCGGCCCATCCACCACCAAGTTGCCGGTTGCCACAAAGCTAAGGATCGGAGCTTGTGTAATACGAACATTGTCTCCGAGCTGTAGCTCTAGATTATTGAGTCGCAGCGGCCGGTCTGCACCAACCAATTCTGAAATAGGGACATAGCTACGCACACCGCTGGCAACAGTCGCCTTGGTGACTTGCTCACCCTCAAGGGGGGCTTGCTCTTCTGAGTTTTCTGGCTCTGAGTCTTCTGGCTCTGAAGCTGAAGCGCCACCGGTCGCTTTTGCCAACAGAACTTGACCGTTTTCAAGCTGGACATTACCGCCAATAACCGGTTCCACCGCAGCCCCGGTGATCAGCACTTGCCCCGTGACACCACCCTCATACAAGTCTGCTACAGCAACGTCAAGGCTTTTCAGGCTCACGGTGAGGGGGTTCGGCATTGCTGCCGCCTCAAAGATCGGTAGGCTCCCTGATGCAACCACTTCACCTTCGTTATAGTTGCCCTTAATGCTGGGGACGGTGACGACGTTGCGGTCAAACTGCAGAGTGCCGGTAACGTTCTGTAGTGGCTTTTCTAAAAGCTGAGCCTTTAAGGTGGCATTATTGAGAGCGACGGTTCCGTTTAAGACGGGCTGATCGAGGGTGCCGCGAATTTGCAGATCAACGTCGCCTTGACCATCAACCCAAGCGACCTGATCGGTGGCTAAACTAAGTAGGGCTAAACCCTCATCTTTAACCTTGGCATTAATTTCAATTTCGTCGCTGTCGGGAACCGCAAAGGCAAAGGGGAGTGGATAGGGAATACTCCCTGAAACCTGGATCGGCTCTGGGTTGTTGAGGTAGGCGTTGCTGTCGAACCGTAGGGTCGCCTCTTTATAGTTAAAACTTGCATCTGCCTGGGAAATCGGCTGATCGCCAAGCTTCGCGTTGGCAAGGCTCAGCATTCCCTGGGCTTGAGGGTCGAAGATACTACCCGATAGCACGACTTTGCCGTTGAGATCTCCAGAGATTGGAGAGGGTAGCGTCACAAATTCATTGAGGGGTTCAAGGGCAATGTTGCTCGCCACCAATTCGCCGTTTGTCTCTTCTAGGCCCACCCGACCGACAAAGATGGCTTGGCGATCGCCTGAGGCCAGCTTCAGTGGATCAAATCGCACGGTTCCATCTTGAAGGCCCCCGGCGACAACCACTTGCTCAATCTGATAGTTATTGAGCTTAAAGTTACTTCCCTTCAGATCGAAGGCTCCATTGATATCAAGGCCGGAGCCGGAGGCACTGATCTGCCCACCAAACTGGCCCTCTAAATTGGCAATATCGAAGGAGGTCGGGGCTGCTTTCTCTTTGGCCTGCTGCTGAGCCAAGATCTGCTCAACTTCGACGAGGCGCTGAAGCTGGACGAGTAAAGGAGCTTCGGGTGACCCGACTGGCTTAGTCAGAAGATCTGCGGCGGTTCCTTTCCTAGCCATAGCTGACTCCTCTACCGTTGAGAGTGAACCTCCGCCAATGGACTGGGCGGCAGCGACGACATCCCCAATCTGGCCTCTGATAATATTTAGTTGCCCGGAATAGCTGGGGGTTTCACCGGGCTTGAGTTGACCCTTAACAAGATATTGACTATCTTTGCTGAGCAGCTTGCCGTTATCAAGGAAGGCAACGCCGCCGACATACCGAATGCCGCCGGTGAACTGATCGCCCTTGAGTTTGCCTAGGCCAGGATCTCTAACGGCGATGCTGCCCACTAAAGACTGGTTTTTGAGATTGGCTTGAAAATCGCCTGAAGCGAGGCCCGAAGCTGGCCCCAGGCCCAAGCTAGCGACTTGCCCATTAAGCACCGTTAGTGGGAATTTCTGCACGTTCACAAATAGCGTGTCGCCTTGAGCGGTACCTTTGGCAATGGCTTCATCCCGCTGGACTAAAAATGACTGGGGCTGCAGGTCTGGATTGAGAGCGACCTGGATGCGATCGCGATTCCCCTGCAGGTTTAGATCCAAGCCCTGCCCATAGTTAAGCCGTCCGCTCAGTCTAGGTTCAAAGGCAAATTGCGACACGGCTAGATTCTTTAAGGTCAGCGCAGATCGCAAGTTGAGGGCCGTTAAGGTTCCAGTGAGACGACCGGCGAGATCGGCCCGACCCGTGACAGGAAGAGGGGTGGGGGCAACGGCCGTGAGCGATCTCAAGTCAAAATCACGGGCCAAGATGTTGAGATCAAGTCCGGTAATTTCGGGGCCACCGTCAAGCTTGGCTGAGATAATGCCGTTGGCTCTAAAGCCAGGGGCAGAGGCATCTTTAACGAGAATCTGCCGACCGTTCCAGCCAAACCTTGTGTTGAGCGGATCTTCGATCAGCGATAGCCCTTTCGAAAAGCGCAGATTACCGTTGGCGCGAATCGTCTCGGCACTCAGCGATGCCAACGGACCCGATAACGCCACGCTGCCGTCTAGCACGCCGCGTAGATCTTTAGAAAAGGTATTGAGCGCAAGACCCGCCAGCTTCACGTTGGCCTGGAGTCTTTGATCTTTGAGCAGGCCATTCACCCGTGCGGTGCCTTTGGCAACCTGCGTCACAATGTTATCTAAAACGACAAGGCCACTTTGCAACCGCAGCGTTCCGGTGGTGGGATAGGTGCCGCGTCGAGCCTGGAAATCAACCTGGGTGCGAATGTCAGCAGGGGGACCAGATAGACGCACTTGGGCAAACACCGGCCCCACCGTAATGCCATTGGGGGAAGCTCCATAGAGACGGGCAACGGTGTCACCGGGAACATTCTTGGCGTCTAGGTTGGCAACGATGGACGAACCGGGCGTCAGATCGTACCGGGCCTGTCCTGTAATGGTGCCTCCGGCCTGAGGCCGTGCATCAATTTGACTAATTTGCAGTAGCGGCGGTGCTAGCCGGAACCGGGCATTAACGCGCTCAAAGGGAACCCGATCTATTTTGGTGCCCTGAGAGGATGCCACTTGGCCTGAAATGAGGGGCTTGGCAATGGCCCCTGTCACGCGAAGTTGAGGCACGCGCACCTTACCCGCCAGCGGAAACGGCAGCGTTTCAGGCCCGATACCCAGGGTCTTGAGAGCTGTATTTAGCTCGACGGGGGGCGTCTGAGCCGTAATGTTGTAGCCCTTGTCAACGTCAATAATGCCCTTGGCCTGGAGAGGTACCTGACCGTAGCGAGCCGTAATGCCGTCTAGTTCAGTGGTCAAGCCACCCCGAAATCGCACAAAGCCATTGGCGTTGTAGAAGGGTTGTGGGAGTCCTGTAATTTGGGCGTCGATTTTTTGCAGGCGGGCCACCCCCCTCACATTGGGCTGCACATCAGAGCGAAGCTGGATATTGAGGTTCGCGTCAACCCGCCCCGTCGCAATTTGAATCGGTAGCTCGAATGCTCTATCTAAAATAGGGGCTGAAATATTACTTGCCAGCAGCAGCAGATTGATTTTTTTGAGATCTAAAGAGGTCTGGCCTCTGGTGCGGAGGCGACCACCGGAGGCCAGATTGCCGCGAGTCTCAAACTGAACCTGACCTTTGTCTTCAATGAATTTAAGCTGACCAATGGTGTTCTGGAGGCGTTGGGAGCGCGATCGCCCATTTTGAAAAATCAGCTTTTCAGGAATCATCACATCGGCCCCCTGAAACTGCGCCTCACCTCCAATTTTGGGGAGCTGTTTGTCGGTATAGGCCACCCGAAAATTACTGGTAACCCGGCGAGCTTTGACCCGAATATTTTGATCTGGGATCTGGATATCTGCTGCGGCAATCTCTGTTTTGCCAGATAGCCGCAGGGGTTGTTGAGGCTGATACTGAAGATCAAAATTCCCATCAACCGCTCCGGCCTCAATCTTGAGGGGCAACTCACCGGGCACAAAGGATAGCAGGGGCACGACCTCTAATCCTTTCGTTTTGAGGTTGACCTTTAAAGATTCACGATCTGGTTTCCATTCGCCATCTGCACGGAAACTACCGCCAGAGTCAAGTTCACCGCTTCCCTTGATGCCAATACGCTCATCGCTCAGGGAGACTGCACCGTCAAAATCACTTACAGTCCGAGTCTCGGCTTTAAAGGGCTTAATGACTGCCTGCCCGTTCTGGACCCGCAGGGTATCGAGCTGAATCTTTACAAAGGGTTCAGAGTCATCATCGTCTTCATCTTCTAGCTCTGTCAGAATCCAGCGCCCTTCTACATCCTCGTCCACAGAAAGCTTCGGATTAACGAGGGTAACATCTAGGTTTAGGGTACGGGTCTGCAGCGTTTTCCATACATTAAATGAAACATCGACCGCCTCTGTGGTGGCAACATCTTTGTCAATAATAGTTTTGCCATCTAACTGCGTTTCATAGGCCGGTAGTCCAGAGGGACCAAATCGCATCCCCGTGAGCGAATAGGTTTCGAGTTCACCTACCTCTACCGGACGGTTAAGCGTCTTACTTAATGCCTCAGACACCAGCGGTGCTAAATCTTCATGAATAAAGACCAACAGCCGCCAACAACCCACCCCAATCAAGGCCACCAACACCAGTAGAGTGCCAATGACGGGGCGGCTAACCAGAATTAACCAAAACCGTTGAGGCTGCTGGGGTGGCTCAACTCCTGGAGGTGCAGTTTGAGGCATCGAGATTCTCTAGAGAAGGCTTGATTTCAGCATCAGTAGACCCCATGCTACGTAATTAGTATCATCCAGACCTCCACCAAAAGATGGGATGGTCAATCTATCCTACGGATGATACACCGCTGTTGGCTGTCTCGTTGTGATCTATGTACCTCAGTCCTTCGCCTCGTTTTCGGCTCGTGGGTCAAAGAATCGATGTCAAACAAATCCTCAAAAACTGACTGATTCGGCCGATGTTCCCGTTGCTCAATTCCAGTTGTCTAAACTTAAAGGTATGACTGTCCCCCTGATCACGCTATTGACCGACTTTGGTCTCACTGATGTCTATGTGGGTGTCATGAAGGGCGTCATCGCTCAGATCAATCCAGCCTTGACGGTGGTGGATTTAACCCATGCGATCGCACCTCAAGATATTGCCCTAGCCCGTTTTCACTTAACCAATGCCTATCCTTACTTTCCGACCCATACCATTCACGTTGTTGTCGTTGATCCAGGGGTAGGAAGCCATCGCCAAGCCATTGCCTGTCAAACTGAGTTCGGCACTTTTGTCGCGCCAGATAACGGTGTCTTAACTGATGTTCTAGACCAGGCAAAGTCTGTGCAAGCGGTTGAGCTAACCCACCCTCAATACTGGCGAACTAGCACTCCTAGTCATACCTTTCATGGTCGCGATATTTTTGCCCCGGTGGCAGCTCACTTGGCTTCGGGGATTTCCTTCACTGAGGTGGGTCGTCGTGTTGAGGCTCAGGCGCTTGTGCGTTTGTTGCGATCGCCGCCTCAATATCTAGACACCGCTATGGAAGGTACCATTCAAGCCATTGATCGGTTTGGCAACTTAATTACAAATATTTCAGCCGCTACCCTGCCCGAAACTTGGACCGTCAAGATTGGCGATTATCAAGTCCCCTGCGGCAGAACATACGCCAGTGTACCGCCGGGACAAATCGTGAGTCTCATGGGTAGTCATGGCTGGCTAGAGATCGCCGTCAATGGCGGTAGCGCTCAAGACTGGCTGCAGCGATCGCTCCACCTTAGAGCGAAAGATATTATCAACCACTGTTCTATTGCACTCATGACACAATGAAGTTTGGCTTTCAGTTGCCGAGTAGAATGTAAACATTGTGGGCCTCAAGTAGATGCGTCAAAATATCCCTTGAGCGTCACAGCAAGTTATCGGGAGTCACAGCATGTTTTTAACCTGTCTTGAAGAAACCGGAGAACGCTACCAAGGTCACTTTGGTGAATTTCAAGTCACTAAACACGATCGCATCGGTGTCGTGGTCTATCGCAGTGCATTGCTGATGGCGGCTCTAAGTTTTGGGGTGGGTGCGCTCTTGATTTTGATCTGGGGACCACAGGCGATGGTTCTTAACAGCCTCACCGGGCTTTTCTTTGGTTTTTGTGCTGCGATGGGCGTGAGTCTTGCCACCATTCATATTTATATGGTGTCTCTGCACCGAACACTGCAGGTGCTGTGGGCTATTGGAACAGGTGCTGCCGTCTGGATCTGTCTGAGCAGCGGGGAACCCCTCGCGGCCTCTGTTTATCAGCAACCCTTGAACCTGATGGCTGTGGGCTGGATTTTTGTAGCCCTCACGGGTCTCTTCTTTAAAGAGGCGTTTTGTTTTAATCGTCTAGAGACAAAATTTTTGTCCTTGATCGTGCCGGTTTTGCTGCTGGGGCACTGGCTCGGTTTTTTGCCGCTGGCCGCAGAGCGGCCGCTCTTGGGAGCCTGGGCTGTTTTGTTCATGATCTTTGCGATACGGAAGGTGCTGCAGCCCATTCCCCCTGATATCGGAGACAAAAGCGTTTTCACCTACCTGAAGCAGCAAGCCTGAGCTAAGCTCATAGAATAGGTTAAGGACACCTGACACGGGCTGCCTTACAATTCATGAGTTTTTCAATCGGCTGTGCAATCTGGGCGTATAAAGGATGGCTAGGGGACTTTTTCCCTGCAGGTAGCTCTACCTCAAAGTTTTTGCAGCTCTACAGCCAGCGCTTTTCAACGGTGGAATGTAATGCCACCTTCTACTCTGTGCCTAGTGCTGCCACTGTCTCTCGTTGGCGCGAACAAACGCCTGCTGGGTTTGAGTTTTGCCCAAAGTTTCCGCGCAGTATTACCCACAGTGGTTTGCTGCACCAAGGCATTGACGCTGCCCTCAATTTCATTGATCTAATGCAGGGATTGGGCGATCGCCTCGGCCCTATCTTTGCCCAACTTCCCCCGGCCTATAGTCCCGCATCCTTTGCTGACCTGGAGACTTTTTTCACCGGACTCCAGCACTGCGGCACCCCATTAGCCCTAGAAGTCCGGCATCTTGACTGGTTTAAGTCTCCCTATGCCGAGAAACTCTCAGAACTTCTGCATCGTCTTGAGGTCGGTCGGGTTTTGCTCGACAGCCGCCCCATGTATCAGTTCCCAGATGATCCGCAACTGGGGTCGCAGCGACGCAAGCCTAATGTGCCGCTGCAGCCGGTGGTGACCGCCCCCTTCAGCATTATTCGCTACATTAGCCATCCCACCTTCGATCTCAACCAGCCCTTCTTAGAAGATTGGGTTCGCGATATTGAACAATGGCTCCAGCACGGTACCCGCATCTATTTCTTTGTTCACTGCCCTGTTGAAGCGTACTCTCCTCGGACAGCCCAGTATTTTCATCACCTGCTGCAGCAACAGCATGTCCCTATCCCGACTCTTCCCTGGGATCAGATTGCAGCAGAACCACAGCAGCTCACCCTCTTTTGAGTCAGTCCCTATGCCCTATTCAACATCAACAGATATCAATGTCAGCACTTCTGCTCACCAGATATCGATACTTCAGATCGCATCAGGTCAGGCTATTCCGCGTTTACTTCCGTGTTACATCACTAAAAATGGTTCGCAGACCTAATGCGTGGCATTAAATTAGGGTTATCAACCCATGTCCAGTACTGTCGAGACACTTTACAATTAGTAACGTGTCTAAGAATATAGAGAAGGATTTCTTAATCTTTTTGAGATCGTGAAATCCAGTCCACCTAGGGTCAAAGACCCCACCGTCGAGCCCTGAGTCCCATTGACCAGTTGCTCGTCGCACTTAACTAGAGAGCAGATATGAAAGACCTTTCCCGTTACCGTAACATCGGCATCTTCGCCCACGTAGATGCTGGCAAAACCACCACTACAGAAAGAATTTTGAAGCTGACCGGTAAGATTCACAAAATCGGTGAGGTTCACGATGGTGCGGCAACAACGGACTTCATGGAGCAAGAGCAGGAGCGGGGGATTACGATTCAGTCTGCTGCGACCACCTGCTTCTGGAAAGATCACCAGCTCAATATTATTGACACCCCTGGACACGTTGACTTCACCATTGAGGTCTATCGTTCTTTGAAGGTGCTTGATGGCGGCGTCGGTGTTTTCTGTGCCTCTGGCGGTGTGGAACCCCAGTCTGAGACTAACTGGCGCTATGCGAATGATTCCAAAGTCGCTCGAATTATCTACGTCAATAAGCTCGACCGAACAGGTGGTGACTTCTACAGCGTGGTTAAACAGGTTGACGAAATTCTAGGGGCAAAGCCCTTAGTGATGGTGCTGCCCATTGGTATCGAAGAAGAGTTTAAGGGGGTCGTGGACTTATTAACTCGCAAGGCTTGGATTTGGGATGATTCGGGCGATCCGCTGAACTACACCATTGAAGAAGTCCCGGCAGATATGGTCGATAAGGTTGAAACCTACCGTGAACAGCTCATTGAGCTGGCTGTGGAGCAGGACGACGATGTGATGGAGAAGTATCTCGAAGGTGAAGAACTCAGCATTGATGAAATTCAAGCCTGTATTCGGAAGGGAACTCGCGATCTGGCCTTCTTCCCCACCTACTGTGGCTCTTCGTTTAAGAACAAGGGTGTGCAGTTGGTCTTAGATGCCGTGGTTGACTATTTACCCAATCCCACTGAGGTCAAACCTCAGCAAGAAGTAGATCTTGAGGGCAATGAAACCGGCGGTGTTGCCATTGTTGACGTGGACAAACCGCTCCGAGCTTTAGCGTTCAAAATCATGGACGATCGTTTTGGAGCGCTGACCTTCACGCGAATTTACTCGGGCAAAATTGCAAAGGGTGACACGATTCTCAACACGGCGACGGGTAAAACAGAGCGCATTGGTCGCCTTGTGGAAATGCATGCTGATTCTCGTGAAGAAGTTGATGCCGCTCAGGCCGGAGATATTGTCGCCATCGTGGGTATGAAGAATGTCCAGACGGGTCATACACTGTGCGATCCGAAGAATCCAGCAACCCTGGAACTGATGATCTTCCCAGATCCGGTGATTTCGATCGCGGTGTCCCCGGTCAATAAGGGCGGCTCTGAGAAGATGGGGATGGCTCTGAGTAAGATGGTGCAAGAGGATCCTTCTTTCCATGTTGAGACCGATCAAGAGAGCGGTGAGACCATTCTCAAAGGGATGGGTGAACTGCACCTTGATATTAAGGTCGATATCTTGAAGCGCACCCACGGCGTTGAGGTTGAGGTGGGTAAGCCTCAGGTAGCCTATCGTGAATCAATCACGAAGCGCCTTGAAGATAGTTACACCCACAAGAAGCAGTCGGGTGGTTCAGGTCAGTACGGCAAGATCGATTATGTGATTGAGCCAGGGGAGCCTGGAACCGGATTCGAGTTTGAATCTAAGGTGACCGGCGGTAATGTGCCTAGGGAATTTTGGCCTGCGGTGCAAAAGGGCTTTGCTAGCTGCCTTGACAAGGGCATGCTGGCGGGCTTCCCGGTGGCTGATATGAAGGTGACGCTGACTGATGGTGCTTATCACGCGGTGGATTCCTCTGCGATCGCATTTGAAACTGCAGCTAGAGCGGCCTATCGCCAGTCCTTCCCAAAGGCGGGTCCACAATTGCTAGAGCCGATCATGGCTGTAGACGCATTTACCCCTGAAGATTACGTGGGGGATGTGATCGGCGACCTCAACCGTCGGCGTGGCATGATTAAGTCCCAAAACCCGTCGGCAACCGGATCCCGCATTAAGGCTGACGTGCCTTTGAGCGAGATGTTTGGTTACATTGGTGATTTGCGGACCATGACCTCTGGTCGCGGTCAGTTCTCGATGCTATTTTCGCACTATGCCCCTTGCCCCAAAAATGTGGCGGAAGAAGTGATTGCAGAAACGAAGGCGCGTCAGGACGCGAAGTAAACCTGGATCCGTCTAAGGATCTCAAGCCGCAATAAAAGCTCTGGGTTAGGCAAACTGACCCAGAGCTTTTTATAGAAAGGCCTCTCAGCTCATCAGAGAAATCGTCAAGCGCTACACCGAATCGGGTAGAGCCAATTTCTCTCGATCAAGCCTATCTGGATATCAAAAGATGTAAAAAACGAGATTAGAGCGTATGCTGAGAACAAGATTTATCGCTCAAACCCAATGGGGATGGAGTATTCTACCCACTTGCCTAGCGATTTTATTACCCAACACGTCACTGAGCTTTTGCCAGAGTGGCCGGTGCCTATCAGATCGGTACTGCTCGTCATGCAGCACTGCCCTGTCCCCTTGGTGGAGCGTAGTCCTGAAACAGAGGACTACAAACAGCAGTTACGTCATCAGTTTATCGATTTTGGTTATCAGGTAGCGGCTCGCCTGCGTGATCTTGGACACCGTACCGAAATCTTTGATCCCAAAACAGGACAGCCCCTGCTTTCTGCGCCCGGACCGATGACCTTGGACGATGTGGCAGTGGTGCAGGCGGTACTGGGATATCCCCTCGTGGAAACCTCTGGGGGGTGCTGGATTCTAGAGCATCCGCGCTGGGGGACGGCGGTGTTTCCTGCCGTGCTGATGTCTTCGACAGAGCCTGATGTTTTAGATGCGATCGCAACCCAAATCACACATCCTGCCCTAGCATCTGCAGACGATAGAGACTGGCATATAGTCCCCCTGTCGCCATCAGCTGATCATGGGTACCAAACTCTGCGAGCTGGCCGCGATTCAGTACCAGAATGCGATCCACATCCCGAATCGTAGATAGCCGGTGGGCAATAATAATGGCGGTGCGGTCCACCAACAGGCGCTCTAACGCCTCTTGAATCATGGATTCCGTGCCCACATCCAGATTCGCCGTCGCCTCATCCAGCACCAAAATCCGAGGATTGCGAATGGCGGCTCTGGCAAAGGCTAAAAGCTGCTTTTGCCCCCCAGAGAGATTGGTGCCCCGCTCCCGCAGCACCGTGTCGTAGCCTTCAGGAAGCTGTTCGATAAACTCAGCAACATTCATTTGAGCGGCCGCCGCCTTGATTTGTTCTAGGGTATAGTCTTCGCCCAAGGCAATATTGCCCTTTACATCCCCCGCGAACAGAAAGCCATCTTGGATAATCACCCCCACATGCTGACGCAACTCCGCTTGGGGCAGATCGCGAACATCGACACCATCAACAAGCACTTGGCCTTTGGTGGCTTCATAGAGGCGGCTTAGCAAGCGAATCAAAGAGCTTTTTCCCGCGCCAGTGGGGCCAACAATGGCAATTTTTTCTCCCGGCTTAATCGTGAAGTCTAAAGACTTGAGTACATATTCATCAGGTTTATAGGCCAGCCAAACATCAGCAAATCGGACTTCTCCGAGCCTTGTGGTGCCGTCAGCAACCGGCAGCGTTTTGGGGTGTTGGGGATCGCGAATCTCAACCGGTTCTTGCATCAGTTGTGTAATTCGCTCAATGGCGGTAAAGCCATCCTGCAAGGTCGTGAATTTTTCAGCAAGCTGCTGCAAAGGGTTGAACAGTCGTTGGGCAAAAACGATGAAGGTCGTTAGCGTACCGATATCGAGATTTTGTCCAAGCACAGCGATACCGCCGACCAGTAACACACCCGCAATGCCCACCAAAGAGATCCACTCTAAGGTGGCAGACACAGCGGAATCAAAAAAAATGGTCTGGTCTACGGCTGTAATAAAACGCCGATTAATCTGACGAAAGAGATTGGCGTTGTAATGCTCACGGCGAAAAAGCTGCACGACGCCAATGCCGGTAATATTTTCCTGGAGGTTGGCGTTGAGATTTGAGAGCTGTTCGCGCGCTTTATAGTTAGAGACACGATACTGTCTCTGGAAATACAGGATGAGTGCCGTAACGGGCAGCAACAGCACAACCAGAGCCAGGGCTAACTGCCACTGCTGCAGAAACATCACCACCACTAACACCGAGATGGTGACTAGATCGGTAAAAATCCCCACGGCCCCCGTCGAGAAAACATCGCCGAGGGCTTCCACATCGCTAGTAATACGGGTAATCAGCTTACCGACGGGGGTGCGCTCAAAGAAGCTAGAGGCGAGGGATTGTACATGGGCGAAGAGGTCATTGCGAATATCGTTGGTCATCTGTTGACCGACCTTCTGCACGATAAAGCCTTGAACCCCCTGAAGGCTAAATTGGATGACCACCGTGATTAGCAAACCCAGACTGAGCAGGTCGAGTCCTTGAGTGAGGGTGCGAGTTCGCAGCCACGTAAAGGTACTGGGTTCATCGCGAAGGAAGGAGATGGCTTGTCCAATCAAAATCGGCTGCACGGCTCCAGCAACCGACAGCGGGAGCAGCAGCAGACCCACCCACAGCAGGGTCGATCGATGCCGGTGAGCATAGGGAACAAGATAACGGAGCAAGCGCCAGTCGTTGCGAGACGATTGCTTGGGCGGGGCAAAATTGGCGGCAGAGGTCATTCGAGGGAACAGGGGTTAGGACGACGAGCGGTGGCGCTCCCTATTTATGGTCGCACAGCGCCAAGTTTCCCGCCGCCAAGACCAAAAAGAAAAAGACACTCACAACACCTAACGGCTCATGGCAAAAACAAGCTAAAGATCAAGAATTAAATAACAGGCCTAACTTGCTGCCCTCATCCTAAATCTTTCTCCCTGGGGAGAAGAACTTTGACTCTAGATCCCTCTCCCTAGGGAGAGGACATGCTAGGACATCCCCATGCGTCTTTTGGGACGGTGATTAATAACGGACTGCACCAGACCTAACGCAATAAAGTTCGTTAATAATGCCGATCTCCCATAGCTCATCCACGGAAGGGGTAGACCTGTGACGGGGGCAAGGCCAATGTTCATGCCGATGTTGATGACGACTTGAAAGATCAACATTGAGAAAATGCCCATCACGATTAGCGATCCAAAATCATCAGGCGTCAGCAGGGCGGCCCGAACCAAACGAAAACAAATCAACCAAAAAGTCACCAAAATGATAATGCTGCCGATAAAACCCAGTTCTTCTGCTGCGGCAGAAAAGATGAAATCGGTGTGCTGCTCAGGGATGAAATCGAGCTTTGTTTGGGTGCCCTGGTTCAGTCCCGTGCCCCACAGCCCCCCGGCACCAATGGCAATCCGAGACTGAATCAGGTGATAGCCGCCACCTAAAGGGTCTTGGTCAGGATTCAAAAATAGAACAAGGCGAGCCTTTTGGTAGTCCTTTAACAGTCCCCACAGGACTGACCCCATGCCTGTGGCACCCAGGTTGAGCAATAGGCCACCGAGCGCCCCCAAAAGGCGTCTAGAGAATCCAAACCAGCCAATTAAAACGACGATCGCCAACCAGCCGGCACCGTACCCCCAATGAATTTGAGACTGCAGGGCTAGGTTAAGGACGATCGCAGAGACAATGGGCGAAATCATCAAGATAATCCACCCCAGTGGGGCATTGGCCCAGTACATCATCCCGAGAGCGATCGCGCCAAATACCAGAGATGTCCCTAAGTCTGGCTGGGCAAACACAAGCCCCCAAGGGAGTAAGAGAACGGCAAAGGTACGTGCAATAGCAACAAAGTCCGTCGCCGGTCGCTGACTGAGCAACGCTGCCATCGTAATAATCACCCCAATCTTGGCAAACTCAGAAGGCTGCACATTAAAGCCCGCGATGGGAATCCAGCGCTGAGCACCAAGGGCACTGGTCCCGATAAACATAACCGCGAGTAAAGAGGCATTGATGACGGCATAGATGAACCAATGCAAAGACCGCAAATTGCGATAATCCCAGCGGCTCAGCAGCAACGCCAGCACGAGGCCAACCCCGCCCACCATCAGGTGCTGAACCCAAAAACCAGACAATCCCGGCTGCTGCTGCGTACTGCGAATAATGACCCCGGCAAATATGGTGATCGCCACCGGCAAGATCAACAGAAGCTGATCGAGATCTTTCCAGGGACTAAATAAATTTGAAATCCAGTTGGACCTAGAGCGGGTACGCAGCGTCATTGAATACAGTTAGTAGTTTCAGAATAAAAAATCTCGATCTTTTGCATCATGTTGCATTGCCATCCCAACCATAAGATCTTTGTTTGCAAAGATCTAAATCGCACTAAAATATAGAGCGCTTAGGGGAGCAGCACACCGCTAGAGAGATGAATGCAACCGATCTAGTGTTTACAATATTAGCCTCTATCACTCTAGGTGAGTGCTGCGACGGACACTCGCGCCGCCACACTTCCTGCAATGGCTTGGAGGGCTTGTGCAGCAGCGGATTCAGGGGCAGCTAAAACGATGGGTTTGCCACCATCGCCTCCCTCACGAACGGGGATCTCTAAGGGCACTGCACCAATGAGATCGACTCCCAGCTCTGCCGCCATCTTGGAGCCACCGCCCGAACCAAAAATATCGTATTTACGATCGGGCAAATCCGGTGGAATAAAGTAGCTCATATTTTCCACTAGACCTAAAACAGGAACATTCAATTGCTCAAACATCTTCAGACCCTTGAGTGCATCCAATAGAGCGACATTTTGAGGTGTGGTCACAATCACAGCCCCTGCCATCGGCACCGCCTGCGCTAGCGTCAACTGAGCATCCCCCGTCCCAGGTGGCATATCCACAATTAAATAGTCTAGGTCACCCCAGTCGACTTCATAGAGAAACTTACGAATAATGCCGTTCAGCATTGGTCCCCGCCATACCACCGGCTGCCCTTTATCAATCAAGAAGCCCATGGAGACCATTTTGATACCGTGATTTGTGGGTGGTTCTAGAACTTCGCGATCGCCTTCCTTCCGTACCTCTACCACTGCATCTTCCATCCCTAGCATCATCGGTACATTAGGGCCGTAGATATCAGCATCAATCATACCCACGGCAGCACCGGACTGGGCTAGGGCTGCTGCAATATTGACGGCAACGGTGCTTTTGCCTACGCCGCCTTTGCCGCTGGAGACCGCAATGATATTTTTGACGCCATCAATACCGGTGCGATCGGGCAGACTTTTCTGCTGGGGTGTTTCTGCGGTCACTTCCACCTCAACCGTTTCAATACCCGGCAAAGTCCGAACGGCTGTTTTGCAGTCTTCAACAATAAATTCCCGCAGGGGACAAGCTGGGGTTGTGAGAACAAGGGTAAAGCTAACCTGACCGCCCTCTACCTCTACATTACGGATCATATTCAGCTCCACCAAGCTCTTTTGCAGCTCTGGATCTTGAACCGGACGCAATACGTCTAAAACAGCGGTTGAATCTAGGGGTTGGGGCATCATTTTTTTACAACAGTCAGAAAGACAAAAGACAGAACAGCCAGCGGATTGCCGTCAGCGAAGGGTCACCAGTTTTAAGACAGCTCATACCCTTGAAGGCAGATATGATTGCTGGGCATATCTACTTAGTTCATCTTAGGCTACTGCCACCGCACAGATCGCAGAGAACCTAAATCTGTTGACTTCGGCAACAATGCTGTACCCGAATCAAGACCTGATATCGTGCCCAAGATCTACCTCGCTGATTGGCATGACTCGTTTTCGTTTCGACCAGTTCTCCAAGCAATACCTCGAAGAACTTCTGTCTCCGTTCGGGGAAGTCACTATTGGCAAAGAACTTCTAGGTGAGGCTCGACAAATCGATGTATGGTTTGTGCCGAATCTCGGACAGGCGGAAGAGTTCAATGCTTTGGGTTTGCTAGGACGACTTGGTGACGTTCCCTGTTTACTGGAAGCTTATCGCAATTCACCAAAACCCTCTGAAATCCGGGATTGTTTGCTAAAGCTCTTTTTGACCCAAGCTGATGAACAGCGACAAGCCAAGCGGAACAAGCAAACACTCCCTGAGATTCATCTTCCGAGGCTTTGGGTTATTGTCACTTCTGCTCCAGATAGCTTAATCAACGGGTTCAGTGCCACTACAGATGAACCTAATTGGGGAGCCGGGATCTATTTTTTGCCGCAGCACCTGCACACTGGAATTATTGCCGTTGATCAACTACCTCCTAGCTCTGATACTTTATGGTTGAGGCTTTTTGGCACAAATGGTTAACGTCAGAGACACCGAGAGCCTTCGAGACGGGTAGAATATCTGCCGATGATTTTGCTCATAAGATGGTGATCGAGCTGCAAATGTCTATCTCGCCCTCAGAATTTAAGCGTTGTTTTCGATCGCACCTTTCGCAGGTGCCATTGAATTACTGGAGTTGCTGAAGGCCAATTACATCACCGCGTCGTTCTCAAACTCAAACGAATTGCATTGGCCGCGAAAAATGGATGAGATGGGCTTATACGGTGCTTTCCATCATCATTTTGCATCTCATCTGATCGGTCTCGCGAAGCCCGACGCTTCAGCCTTTCGGCATGTCATTAATGCTTTAGACGTTAATCCTGCAGAGATTTTGTTCCTGGACGACAATGTCTTGAATGTTACCTCTGCTCGGAAGCAAGGTATCAAAGCTGAACGTGTTCAGGGACTAGAAGAGGTAAAGCTGTGCCTTAAGGGCTGCGGAGTCTTGACAGACTAAAACCATCACATCCTTTCCTTGAATTTCCTTGAGTACAAATACTCACTATCTATCCATAATTCATTATATTTAACAATGAAATCTGCGATATCCAGATGAAAGGCCAATGCTTTCTGTCTCTTAGAGGCGGTGAGAAGCAGGCTAAACCAACTGAGATCGCCCCCTACCCCCCCCTGCTGGGGGACTTTTAACTTTAAGAGGCTTCAGCTTGGCAAACAGGGAGGCGATGAGAAAGCCGAGCTAGCCTGTCTAGAAACATCTAAGCTCTTTCTCTCGAAACTGACGGGAATCATGAATGGCAAAGCCATTCATGCAGAATAAAGCTAGGTTCAGCAATAGCTTAGGTTCCAAGCAGATCACCTCATCACTTTTAGCTCCAGTATCTAGCCGACATCTATCTGATACTCTCAATCACTGCCCTAGATAGGTTCCAAAGCCTCAAAAGCTCTAGCTTTTAAGGCATGGTCCTTTTGAGAGAAAGGTTCTCAGCTTATTTGTTTATTGATCTTATTTTTATAAAAACAAAAAAATAAGATATTTTTTTGAGCTTTATTTAATCTTAGTTAGGTCTTAAGTCTTAAATATAATTTAATGATTCAATCAAGCACTCAATAAATCTCTCCTATATTAATTTTAGTCAACAGAGTCCCTTTTCAATCCGAGAGAATTGCACAATAATTCGAACAGGTAATCGAGCCAGTCTCAATGCCTTTCTTCTCAGCCACACATGCTGATGAGTATTTAAATCCAGACCAATGCATAGCGAGGAACGAAGGTGAAACTTGCAGTTTACGGAAAAGGTGGAATTGGTAAATCAACCACCAGTTGCAATATCTCTGTCGCTTTAGCAAAACGCGGTAAGAAAGTTTTGCAGATTGGGTGTGACCCCAAGCACGACAGCACCTTTACGCTGACAGGCTTCTTGATCCCGACGATCATCGATACTCTGCAGGCTAAGGATTATCACTACGAAGATGTTTGGCCTGAAGATGTCATCTACAAAGGCTACGGCGGCGTAGACTGCGTTGAGGCCGGTGGCCCCCCTGCTGGTGCTGGCTGTGGCGGCTATGTGGTCGGCGAGACTGTCAAGCTACTCAAAGAACTCAATGCTTTTGATGAGTACGACGTGATTCTTTTTGATGTACTGGGCGACGTAGTTTGTGGTGGCTTTGCGGCCCCCCTTAACTATGCTGACTACTGCATGATCGTCACCGATAATGGCTTTGATGCGCTGTTTGCTGCCAACCGAATTGCGGCCTCTGTGCGCGAAAAAGCTCGGACTCACCCCCTACGTCTGGCTGGCCTAATCGGCAATCGCACCTCAAAGCGTGACTTGATTGATAAGTACATTGAGTCTGTCCCCATGCCCGTGCTAGAGATTCTTCCTCTGATTGAAGATATCCGAGTCTCGCGGGTGAAAGGCAAGACCATGTTTGAGATGGCAGAGAGCGATCCTGCTTTGCTGTCGGTTTGTGATTACTACCTCAACATCGCTGACCAGATTGTGTCTCGCCCTGAAGGTGTTGTCCCTGAAGATACGCCAGACCGGGAGCTATTTGCTTTGCTCTCTGACTTCTACCTCAACCCTGCGGAGCCATCTGCAGCTCGGACTGAGGAAGAAGAGTTAGATCTGATGATGGTCTAGATATCTATTGCTGTGGTGCTGTTTCAAACACCACAGCATTAATTGCGCCTATTTTATCTGCTGCTGATTTAGAAAAGGAAATAGAGATTATGACGCTTGCCGAGTCGAAGCCTCAGGCGCTTGATTTTGAATGTGAAACCGGTAATTACCATACCTTCTGTCCGATTAGCTGTGTGGCTTGGCTCTATCAGAAGATTGAAGATAGCTTCTTTTTAGTGATTGGCACCAAGACCTGTGGTTACTTCCTGCAGAATGCAATGGGAGTCATGATCTTTGCTGAGCCGCGCTACGCAATGGCAGAGCTAGAGGAAGGTGATATTTCAGCGCAGCTCAATGATTACGAAGAGCTGAAGCGATTGTGCGTGCAGATTAAACGCGATCGCAACCCCAGCGTGATCGTTTGGATCGGCACCTGCACCACCGAAATTATTAAGATGGATCTTGAGGGCTTAGCCCCTCGTCTAGAAGCAGAAATTGATATCCCTATCGTGGTGGCACGTGCCAACGGCCTCGACTATGCCTTCACTCAGGGTGAAGATACAGTGCTGGCTGCAATGGCCCATCGGTGCCCGTCGGCAGAGAAGACTACTGAGCCGGAAGAGAAGAAAGAACGGAATGCGATCGCATCGCTGCTTAACTTCGGCAAGCAAAAAGAAGAGGTCGCAGCAGACGAAGCAGCCTACCACGACCATGAGCCATTGGTTCTGTTCGGTTCACTCCCCGACCCGGTGGTGACTCAGCTCACGTTAGAACTGAAAAAGCAGGGCGTTAAGGTGAGTGGCTGGCTCCCCGCGAAGCGGTTTACTGAGCTGCCCGTGATTTCAGAGGGTTACTATGTCAACGGTATCAATCCGTTCTTGAGTCGAACTGCGACCACATTGATGCGACGCAAGAAGTGTAAGCTGATTGGCTCTCCGTTTCCCATTGGTCCTGATGGTACCCGTGCCTGGGTCGAGAAAATCTGCTCTGTGCTGGGCGTTGAACCCCAGGGTCTAGAAGAGCGCGAAGCGAAAATCTGGGCCAACATGGAGGACTACCTTGAGATTATCCGTGGCAAGTCAGTCTTCTTCATGGGTGACAACCTGCTTGAGGTATCTCTGGCGCGTTTCTTGATCCGCTGCGGCATGACCTGCCCTGAGATCGGCATCCCTTACATGGACAAGCGCTATCAGGCGGCTGAACTAAAGCTGCTTGAGCAGACCTGCCATGAGATGGGTGTTGCGCTCCCTCGAATTGTGGAGAAGCCTGATAACTACAATCAGATTCAACGCATTTATAAAGAGAATATTGATCTGGTGATCACCGGGATGGCCCATGCCAATCCACTGGAAGCACGAGGCATTAACACCAAGTGGTCGGTGGAGTTCACCTTTGCTCAGATTCATGGGTTTGCGAATGCTCGTGACATTTTGGAACTGGTGACACGACCGATGCGCCGCAATAACTCTTTGAAAGACTTGGGCTGGGGCAAGTTGGTAAGGGATGAAGCCAAGGTTTAGTCCCAATTAAATCTCTCATTGGCCCTCTGGTTAATCCAGGGGGCTTTTTTATTGTGAATATTGTGGTTGGTCTGTCTTGATTTTGAAAATGACGGCGCAAGTAACCTATGAGTTACCATTAGGGATATATGAACGTTAAAGAGTACATCAAAGCAGATGGCTCAAGCCCCTATCAGAATTGGTTTGACAGTCTTGATGCGGTGGCTGCAGCAAAAGTAACCGCTGCAAAGGCTCGTTTGGAGTTGGGTCATACCTCGAATATCAAATGGTTTGGAAGCATTGGAGAGTACAAAATTAATTGGGGGCCGGGGTATCGAGTTTACCTCGCTCAAGAGGGTCAGCACCTGATTGTCTTATTTGGGGGTGGAACGAAGAAGACACAGCAATCTGATATTCAACGAGCTAAAGACCTGTTTCAGGAATACAGTCAGCGAAAGAAAGAGCTTGATAAATCGTCAATGCAGGAAAAGTCTAGTAAAAAGAAGCGTAAGAGGAGGTAGGAATCATGACTTTGACAAGAGACTTTAAAGAGACTGTCAACGCAAGAGTTGAGAAAGATCCTGATTTTGCTATTGCACTATTCAACGAGGCAACGTCATTATTTCTCAATGGTGAGCCAGAGACCGCAAGGTTGATTTTGCGTAATCTTGTCAATGCTACTGTGGGTTTTGAGGCACTTGCCACAAAAATAGATAAGCCCAGTAAAAGTCTTCATCGGATGTTGTCTGCCAAGGGCAACCCGACGATGGATAGTCTGACCTGTATTTTTAGTGCTCTGCGTCAGGAGCTAGAGGTGAATCTTGAGGTGCAGGCCATCTCCCATAGCTGATTGAAAACTTGATGGGACTCAGCCACGCATTAGCAATTTAAGGAAGGCTTTTTTGCCACCAGCTATCATTATTTGACTGTGGTTCGCCAATAGTGGGTGCAGCCTCTAGTTCCAGATAGATCAGGAAATGGTGTCTAGAGCTATCCAGGGCTGAACAGCTTATACTTCAGTCACTATGAGCGAGGCAAGTGAGCTATGACTGGAAAGCAAGCCTACCAAAACCGTACAGCA
>JBHJNL010000165.1:0-2139 GCA_050330855.1 Thermosynechococcaceae cyanobacterium
ATTCCATTAAGGAGGTAAAAAATCTAGCGTAGAAAATTTAGGTTGAGTCTTCCTAGAGCAAATACTGGGACGATTCCCTATGCAAACTACTTGACAATCATCATGACTGACATTTCACAGGCAATACAGCTACAATTACTGCGGTATGACAGTGGCCGTCACCGATCCCATCACTGGAGAGGTAACCGCTGCCCAAATCTTTGTCGCCTGTTTTGGCGCGAGCAACTACACCTATGTCGAGGCAACAGAGAGCCAAACGTTAGCGAACTGGATAGGGTCACACCAGCGGGCACTCGCCTTCTTTGGCGGCGTACCCAGGGCGATCGTTCCCGATAATCTCAAATCGGGAGTGACCGACCCTTGCCGGTATGAACCAGGTATCAATCGCAGTTATCAAGACTTTGCCGAACACTATAACGTGATTATTTTGCCAGCTCGTCCGAAAGCGCCTCGTGATAAAGGCAAAGTTGAAAATGCCGTGCTGCAAGTCGAACGTCAAATCCTCGCTCCCCTTCGTGATCAATCCTTTAGCAGTTTCACGGCCCTCAATACGGCCCTCAAAGCGGGACTGACGACGCTCAATGAGCGGACGATGCGCTCCTATGGTCTCTGCCGTCGAGACCTCTTTGAGCAGATAGACCAGCCACAACTCAACCCTTTACCCACTCAAGCCTTCGAGTATGCCCAGTGGAAAACAGCCAAGGTCCATCTTGATTACCACATTGAACTCGACCGCCACGACTACAGCGTTCCCTATGCCTATGTTCGCAAGAGTGTGCAGGTCAAGAGTACTGAATCATTGGTACAAATCTTTCATGACCATCAGCAAATTGCGTGTCATGAGCGCTCAAGGGTCAAGTTTCACCATTCGACTCAAGAGGGGCATATGCCGCCTGAACACTATGAGCATAAAACCCAATCGCGAGAGAAGTTTTTGCTCTGGGCCAGTCAGATCGGTCCAGAGACAACGATGCAGGTTGAGGCCATCTTTGCTAAGAAACCCCATGAAGAACAAGCTTTCCGCACCCTCATAGGTGTTAAACATCTCAATACAACCTATGGGGCACAGCGATTGGAAGCCGCTTGTAAACGAGCCAATGTCTTAGCAATGGTAGGCCGCAAACACCTACTTTCGATACTCAAACACAAACTCGAATTCGAGCCACTGCCGGATGAGACGCCGACAGTGGTGCCGATTCACCACGCCAATATCCGAGGACCGCTCTACTATCAAGCCAATTAATGGGAATGACGCTGATGCAAGCAACGATTGATCAACTCCAACAGATGAAACTCACCGGCCTCCTTGAAGCTTGGCGAGAACAGCAGACTTTGCCCACCTATCATGATCTGTCTTTCGATGAACGATTGGCCCTGATGGTAGAGCGCGAATACATCCGTCGCCAGAACCAAAGGCTCCAACGCCGACTCCGGCAAGCACGGCTACCAATACAGGCCAGCGTAGATGCGGTAGATTTCAATGTCCCCAGAGGACTACGAAAGATGCAATTTCTCGAATTCGCCCAAGGTCACTGGCTCACCGAGCATCTGTGCCTCATTTTGATGGGGCCGACTGGGGTGGGGAAGTCCTTCCTCGCTTCTGTTTTGGCTGAGCATCTCTGTCGGCAGGGACATACGGTGCGCTATATCAAAACAGCCGACCTGATCTTGCAATTGAAGTTAGCCAAGGGCGATGGCTCCTATCCTAAACTCCGAAAACAATTAGCGGCCTACGATCTATTGGTGCTTGATGAGTGGCTCCGAGATCCCCTCTCGGTCAATGAGGCCAGGGAAGTCCTCGACGTCTTAGATGAACGATATCGAAAGGCGTCATGCTTGTTTGCTACTCAGATGCCAGTGGAACTGTGGCACCCGCAGATTCAGGATCCGACGCTGGCCGATGCCATTGTTGATCGCATTGTTCATGATTCGATGAAGCTTTCGCTCAGAGGAGAGTCGATGAGAAAGCTCACTAGCAAGCTCAACCAAACAAAGGAAAAAGACAATGAACCAAAGACTCAACAAGACGATAACAGCAAGGAGGAAAACGAGAGGGAGGCCAAGCAAAAAGCTAAGACCAAAGACAAGGGGGAATGAAAACCGCCTTTTGTGATATCTATGAATGAGACCTTTGTACCT
>JBHJNL010000166.1:0-14749 GCA_050330855.1 Thermosynechococcaceae cyanobacterium
CCGATCGCATCTCGAATCTTCAGATCAATCTTGGGTCCATAGAACGCACCGCCCCCCTCATCGGTGCGGTAATCCCAGCCTTTACGTTCTAGGGCTGTGCTCAACGCCTGGGTAGCCAAATCCCAAATCTGATCGCTGCCCACAAATTGTTCAGGTCGGGTTGAGAGGTTGATTTCATATTTGCTAAAGCCAAAGTCAGAGAGAACCGTTTCGGTCAGATTCAAAACGCCCAGAATCTCATCGGCCACTTGATCCGGGAGGCAGAAGATATGGGCATCATCTTGGGTAAAGCCCCGCACCCGCATTAGACCATGCAGCGTCCCAGAACGCTCATACCGATAGACTGTCCCTAGTTCGGCCCAGCGTAGGGGAAACTCCCGATAGGAATGGAGTTCATGCTGGTAGGCCAAGACGTGAAAGGGGCAGTTCATCGGCTTAATCTGATAGGCCTGCGTCTCGACTGCCATTTGATCAAACATGCTGTCGCGGTAAAACTCAAAATGGCCCGAGGTTTTCCACAGATCAAGATTGGCAATATGGGGCGTATAGAGCAGTTCATACCCTGCCTCTAGGTGCGCCTGTCGCCAGTAGTCTTCAATGATGCAGCGAATCCTAGCCCCCCGTGGATGCCAAAAAACCAGTCCTCCTCCTGCGGTGTCTTCAATACTGAAGAGTTTCAGGGCTTGCCCCAGATGGCGGTGATCCCGACGCAGGGCTTCTGCTTTCTGGTGCAGGTAGGCTTGTAATTGCTCTGGGTTTTCCCAAGCCGTTCCGTAGATCCGCTGCAGTTGTGCTTTGGTTTCGTCACCGCGCCAATAGGCTCCCGCCACGCTTTCCAGGACAAAGGCGTCAGAATTTAGCTCCCCCGTGGAATTGAGATGGGGACCCGCACAAAGATCCCACCAAAATTCAGTAGGGGCCACTGGCAATGGATCAATCAGCAAGGCTTCTGCCTCTAGATGTTTTGTCTGTCCGGTGTCAGGGCTACCCATGAAATAGCGGGTAATGGGTTCCTCGACAGGAATCTGGGCCAATAGTTCTAGCTTGTAGGGTTCTTGTAACTGTTCTAGTTCGGCCATCATCTGATCGCGATCCACTAGTTCTCGGATGATGGGCAAATTGGCCTTGATAATGCGCTGCATCTGAGTTGAGATCGCACCTAAATCCTCTGGTGTAAACGCCTGGGGACGGTCAAAGTCGTAGTAGAAACCTGTCTCTGTCGTGGGACCAATCGTCACCTTCGTCTCAGGAAACAGATACTGCACCGCCATTGCCATCACATGGGCACAGGTGTGACGGAGTCGCTGCAAGCGTTCGGAGGAATTGGGTATTGACAGGGGATGAGGAACAGTGGACATAAGAGGATTGGAGAGAACGGTAATGGGTTGCCCATAAGTATGATAATGATTATCATTATATCTGATAGGATCCAGTTTGTTTCTGTATTGAAGCCGATTGGACTTTGGAGTCCCCCATATCCCTTTCTGCGTTAGGAGTTTATATAACCGTGCCTTCTATCTCTGCATCTGTCCCTAAAACCATTGCCACTCAATCTCAACCCATCGTTTCGGAGGCGCAAATGCAGGATGCCGTTCGCACGCTGTTGCTGGGTATCGGTGAAGATCCAGATCGAGAAGGACTTCGAGATACCCCGAAGCGATTCGTTAAATCCCTCAAATCTCTCACGTTGGGCTATCAACAGTCTTTAGACGAGTTGCTCAATGGGGCTGTCTTCTCCGAAGACCTAGACGAAATGGTTCTCGTGCGCGATATTGACCTGTTTAGCTCCTGTGAGCACCACATCTTGCCCATTATTGGCAAAGCCCATGTTGCCTATATTCCCAATGGCAAAGTGATTGGCCTGTCGAAAATCGCCCGCATCTGCGAGATGTATGCTCGGCGACTCCAGGTGCAAGAACGGTTAACGGCACAAATTGCCGATGCGTTGCAGGGCCTGCTGAAGCCCCAAGGCGTGGCTGTGGTCGTGGAGGCAAGCCATATGTGCATGGTGATGCGAGGGGTGCAAAAACCCGGATCTTGGACCTCGACGAGTGCCATGCGAGGCGTGTTTGCTAGTGATGCCCGCACTCGCCAGGAGTTTTTCAACCTTGTTGCTCATGCGTCGGCGATTCGTTAGTGGCAAGGTCTCATTCACATCAACGCTATGCTCCCCATCCCTGGACAGTTTGAACACCGCTTGCCTGTCACCATCATCACAGGTTTTTTGGGCAGTGGTAAAACCACACTTTTAAACCACCTCCTGCGTCATCTGGGCGATCGCCGCGTGGCAGTTTTGGTCAATGAATTTGGGGCCATTGATATTGACAGTCAAATTCTGGTTGCTGTGGACGAAGATATGGTGTCCCTAGCCAACGGGTGTGTGTGTTGTCAGGTCAGGGATGATTTCCTGATGGTGCTTAGACGGTTGTTGGCCTATGACCAAATGCAAAAAGCTGCGGGGAAAAAGGGATTAGAGGCCATTCTTTTAGAAACGTCAGGGGTGGCTGATCCCTACCCGATCATGCTCACATTCAGGGTCACTGAACTCTGGAGCTTGACTCGTTTGGATGCGGTCCTAACGGTTGTGGATGCAGAAACCTTTACATCTGAACATTTCCAAAGTCAGACGGCCCTTGCCCAGATTCAGCATGGCGATATTATCCTCCTGAATAAAACTGATTTAGTCGATGACGAACAGCTCAGGTATTTAGAAACTGAGATGCTGCGCCTGAAGCCCCAAGCTAGAGTGCTACACATGACCGATGGCCAAGTTCCCCTATCCAGCGTTTTGGATGTGGATCTGTGCCCCCAGGAGATGGCAACCGGCCTTACATCCACAGCCCAGCACCTGCAGAATGACGGTTTTGTGGCTGTGTCCTTTGAGAGCGATCGCCCCTTCGTGCTCAAAAAATTTCAGCAGTTTCTTGACTACCACTTACCTAAAGAGGTCTTTCGAGCCAAGGGTGTTCTCTGGTTTACAGAAAGTCCCCACCGGCATCTGTTCCAACTGAGCGGCAAACGGAGTCAGATTCAGGATGAGTCTTGGTTGCACTCTCCCCACAATCAATTGGTGTGTATCGGTCGCAACTTAGATTCAGAACAATTACAGCGACAGCTCCAACAGTGTTTAGCCCTGTCCCACTAATTTTATGAGTACTCCTGCTTTTGTTGCCGTTTCTGGCCCCTCTGGATGTGGTAAAACCACCTGGATTAAACAATTTCTCACAGATGAAACGGCTCCCTTGTTTTATCTCTATCCGGGGTTAGGCAATGTTTCCGTCGATCTGATGCGGATTGGCTATACCTTTCCTTGGGTGCAGGTGATTCCTGAGAGCCAACTACAGCAGGTCCTCACCACACTGCCAGACGAGGCGGTGGTTTACCTTGAACTGGGCTTTCACCTGAATTTAGACTCACCGTTTCTCAGCGCGTTGCCCTGCCGTCAAGTTGCGGTGCTACCCCCTCATCTCCAAGATTCTGAATGGCATCAATGGGCCGATGAAATTTGTCTGGGCAACGATATTGCGATTCCTGATGCAGCTAAGCCGCCTGAGCTATGGCATACACCCCTACAGGGGCAGGTCTTTGATCCCCCCAGCTTAGAGGTGGTGTTGACTGAACTAACAGGGGGAGCCTACGGTAAAGTCCATCGGTTAAAAGGTATTTTTGAGATGCCCGATGGCCAAGCCCTTGGCATCGATTTTGTGGCAGGGCTAGAGGGCATCGAATATACCGAACTGAATATCCCCCGCTGGCTAGAGGGACGCCCCAACCGCTACAGCGGCATTGAGGTCATCGGCGACAACCTAGAACAAGAGATCATTGCTCAGACCCTATTGGATGGGAGCTTGGCAGATGAGACGCTCTTCTATTATCAACAGCAATACAAGACCTTAAATCCAGTTGGAGAGGCTATTTCTGTATGAAACTCGCAGTGATTTCCTGTATACATGGCAACTATGAGGCGCTCAATGCGGTGCTCTCTGATATTGATCGACACAAAACCGATCAGATTTACTGCCTCGGCGATCTGGTGGGCTACGGTCCCCATCCCAACGCAGTGGTCGAGATGATTCGTTCCCTCGATATTCCCACCTGTCAGGGCTGCTGGGACGAAGATATTGTCGATGGCCTCAATGCCTGTGACTGTAGTTATCCTTCCCAACTAGCAGAAAAACGAGGGAAGCAAGCCCATGAATGGACCGACCGAGTCATTCATCCAGAGGTGCGGGACTATCTGGCACATCTGCCGATCACATTGCAATCCGAAAATCTGGCCTTTGTTCACGGTAGCCCCAACAGTCAGCATGAATATCTACTCCCCAGTATGGACGGGTTTTCCGCCCTAGAACGGGTCTTCTCCACCGGAGCAGATGTCTTGTTCTGCGGCCATACCCACGTTCCTTATGTACGTGATCTAGAGGATGGCAAACTTTCGATGCGTGTTCATCAATCTGGACAAGAAGAAACACAGAATCAGTTCACGGTTTCCCTGAAGCGGATTATCAATGCGGGATCGGTGGGAGAGCCTCGCCACGGACGACCCAATGCGACCTATGTTCTCTATGACACGGATACGGCACAGGTGACCCTCCGAGAGGTGCCCTACGACTATACGAAGACCTGTTTAGCCATTATTGAGCAGGGTTTACCCCCTATTTTTGCATGGCGATTGGCGCGGGGGATGGAGTTTGCAGAACGGGCTGATGATCCCAGCCATGTTTGTCAGCGGTAGTGGGTCAAAATTGAGGCAGTAAAGCATGGAACAGTGGGCTATTTTAAGCGGAATTGAGGGCAATCTAGTCGCCTATGAGGCGGTGCTGGCCGATATCCGGCGACAGCGCTATCCTGTGACGGATCTCTATATTTTAGGGGATATTGTGGGACTCAAGGGTGACAACCGGGCTGTGATGCGGCGGCTTCAGTCTCCGGGCGCTGGGGAATTAGAACCCCAGGTTTGTATCGGCTGGTGGGAAGAGCAGTGTTTTAATTTGTACGGGTTGGGCGGATTACCCGATGCGCCAGAGTTAATGGAACAAGAGGGAGCCGACGCCGTGCAGCACCTCTGGGAATCGGTATCACGGCAGGCGGTGGAGTGGATGAGATCGCTTCACTTTGGGTTTCACGAATTAGACTGTCTCTTGATTCACGGCAGCACGGTGGGCTACGCCGATGAACTCACGCCAGAGATGCCTGCGCTCAAACTGTGCGATCGCCTGATTCGAGCGGATGCCAACCATCTCTTCTGTGGTCGCTCAGGACTGGCCTTTGAATGTTGGGTTGAACCGAGGGATCTACGCTCCACGGTCATGACCCTAGATGGCACCCAGGCTACTCAAGCACAAAGTCGAACGCCCCGGCGCATCATCGGCGTCGGGAACGTTGGACGCAGGTTAGGACAAGCGACGTATGCACTTTATAATCCCGCCAACAATCACGTTACCTTTAAGTCCGTGAAATATAGTAAAGCCAAAGGCTTCGCCTTACAGCGCCCATAGAGGTAAACCGTTAGGCTCACCGAGGAAGCATTGCAGCGATCGCTCCCCCTTTGCCTGAAGTCGATCAATAGCCCTGCCATCCACTGAACTGAACCTCAGGCTCATTCCATCGCAGAGCAGAGTGAACAGAACCCTGAATGCTATGATAGCCATCCCCTAAGCACTTAGCCCCAAGATAGCCCCTCATAAAACAAAAGCTTTGCTGAAGTCTCTCCCTGCTCTACTGATCTGAGGTATGATAACGATTATCATTCTTTAGAAATTTCCATGGTCCTCTCCCTACCTAAACCTATTGAACCTGAAGTCGAAACGTCCGTTCGCTCGGCTGCTATCCGCCAGCGACCTCGGCGATTACGGCGCACAGAAACCTTGCGGCGATTGGTTTGTGAAACCCAATTAACCCTCGACGATCTGATCTATCCGATGTTTGTGCGAACGGGGACGGAGATTGAAGAGGCGATTCCGTCCATGCCAGGGATTTATCGCTACTCCTTGGATATATTGCTAAAGGAATTAGCAGTGGTGTCTCGGATCGGGATTAGAGCAATCGCTCTGTTCCCCCTCATCCCTCATAATCAGAAAGATAATGCCGGAACAGAAAGTTATAACCCCGATGGTTTAGTGCCTCGCACGGTGCAAGCGATTAAGGCGCAGTTCCCTGAGCTGCTGGTGTTTACCGACGTCGCCCTTGACCCCTACAGCAGCGCAGGCCATGACGGCATTGTTCAAGATGGCATCATTCTCAATGATGAAACTGTAGACGTGCTGGTTAAGCAAGCTCTGTGTCAGGCAGCAGCAGGTGCTGATTTTGTCTGCCCCTCAGACATGATGGATGGTCGAGTTGGAGCGATTCGCCAAGCCCTGGATGCGGCAGGGTGGACCCAGGTGGGAATTTTGGCTTATTCGGCTAAGTATGCCTCGGCCTACTACGGTCCCTTCCGGGATGCTCTAGACTCAGCCCCGCAGTTTGGGGATAAGAAAACCTATCAAATGGATCCAGCCAATACCCGTGAGGCTCTTAAGGAAGTGGCATTAGATATCAGCGAAGGCGCAGATCTAGTGATGGTTAAACCCGCCTTAGCCTACCTGGATATTATTAGCCAGATTAAGCAGACCACCACACTGCCGGTGGTAGCCTACAACGTCAGTGGTGAGTACGCGATGATCAAGGCAGCCGCTGAACACGGCTGGATTGATGAGTTATCTGTGGTGCTAGAAACATTGACCAGTATGAAACGAGCCGGAGCCAATTTAATTGTGACCTATTTTGCCAAACAACTTGCCTTGGTCTGGCAGTCATAATTGACCTGCATTTGTCCTTTACAGCAACACCTGGCACTGCCTACTTAATCCGTGATGCACTTAAACTCTCTAGAGAATAGAAGTTCAATCATTGTGACCGGTCGTTTCAGATAGCCGTAATGCACTGAGTCGTCATCGAAGCCAAATCTCCCCTAGCGCTGCCGAGTGAGTTCTCGGTTAGGTTGTGTTGCAAAAATGATGCGTAGTAATGAACTTCCTCGGTGAAAGTCGTGAACTAAGCAGCAACTCCAAAGATTTCATTAATGAACGAGATCTGTCCCATGACATCCCCTTTCTCGACATCTTTGATCTGACCCTTACGGATCATATTCATCGCTTCATACCCCTGAATCGTTCGTCGAGCGGTGTTAAACGAACCGAATCCTAGACCTGGATTCGTCCGTCGCTTGATAAAACGATGGTCTTGTTCAATCAGATTGTTAAGGTACTTGACCTGCCTCAATTCAGTTTCCTGCGGCAACACTTCGTCTGCTTTGAGGTCTTTAAGGGCTGCGGGATAGGCTGGATTCTTATCCACATTGATCACTCTGGGCATCACAGTCCAAGCGCCTTTCAGAACTTTCTTAAAGAATCGTTTTGCAGCCTTTGCGTCTCGTTTGGCGCTGAGCATGAAGTCTAAGGTATTGCCCTGAGAATCGATGGCACGGTAAAGATACTTCCACTCTTTTTTGACCTTGATATAGGTTTCATCTACTTTCCAAGAGTCATTGATGGAACTCAAATGAGGCCGAATGCGTTTGTCCAACTCAGGGGCATAGGCTTGAACCCATCGATAAATCGTGGTGTGGTCTACCTTAATCCCCCGTTCAAGCATCATTTCCTCTAAATCACGGTAGCTCAATGAATAGCGGCTATACCAGCGAACATTGAGTAGAATGACATCTGGCAAAAAGTGCCGCCATTTAAAGGGGGTGTGGGAAGCCATGTGATCTGATGATTGCGAGGGGTGGCTGGATGATCAAACCAGAATGTCAGGTTTTTTACAACACAGCCCATTAAGCGCTCTTTGACCCTATAACGGGTGATAGGGAATCGATGCCTTAGATCAGGATTACAGCTTAGGTGCTTGTAGCGCGGCCTGACTCAAAACAGTATTCTGTTCAGCCGCTGCTAGTGAGGGGACAGAGGTACGGATTCGGGCAATCAACTGAGTCGTTTTAGCATCGTAGACCTGCGTCATGATCTTGGGATAAAGACCAATGCCGATAATGGGGATCAGCAAGCAGGCAATAATGAAGACTTCACGGGGTTCGGCATCAATGAGCGCCTCATGGGAGGTGAGTTCTTTATTCTCTTGACCGTAGAAGATCTCTCGCAACATGGACAGCAGATAGATGGGCGTTAAAATGACGCCGACTGCCGCTAAGCAGATCACCACCAGCCGGAAGCTAAAGCTATAGGCGTCGCTGGTGGCAAAACCTACAAACACCATGAGTTCAGCAACAAAACCGCTCATCCCCGGTAGGGCTAAAGAGGCCATACTGCAGGTCGTAAACATGGCAAAGATTTTAGGCATCTGCTGACCGACGCCTCCCATCTCTTCGAGAATAAGCGTATGGGTGCGGTCATAGGTGGCCCCCACCAAAAAGAATAGACTCGCGCCAATCAAACCGTGGGATACCATCTGCAGAACAGCCCCACTCATGCCGATGTCTGTATAGCAGGCGATCCCGATCAGCACAAAGCCCATATGTGAAATCGATGAGTAGGCAATTTTCCGTTTTAGGTTGCGCTGAGCAAAAGAGGTGAGTGCCGCATAGATAATGTTGACGACTCCTAAAACAATCAGGGCAGGAGCAAATTTAGCGTGGGCACCAGGCAGCATCTCCACGTTCATCCGAATCATGGCGTAGCCGCCCATTTTGAGCAAAATACCTGCCAGCAACATGTGAACGGGGGCCGTTGCTTCACCGTGGGCATCCGGCAACCAGGTGTGGAGAGGCACAATGGGAAGCTTGACCGCGTAGGCAATCAAGAAGGCGGAGTAAACCAAAAGCTGGAAGGTGAGGGGATAGTCCTTTGCCATGAGCGATCGCATGTCAAAGGTGACCACATCGCCAAAGAAGGCCATTGCCAGCGCGGCTACTAAAATAAACAGAGAGCTGCCAGCGGTATAAAGAATAAACTTCGTTGCTGCATACTGGCGCTTATAGCCACCCCAAATCGACAGCAGCAGATAAACCGGCAGCAACTCTAGCTCCCAGGCTAAGAAGAATACCAGCAAATCCTGAACCGCAAACACCGCGATTTGACCGCCGTACATCGCTAAGAGCAAGAAATAAAAGAGTCGGGGCTTAAAGGTCACCGGCCAAGAAGCCAAAATAGCCAAGGTCGTGATAAAACCCGTCAGCAAAATCAGCGACATCGAGAGACCGTCAGCTCCCACCGACCACTGCAGACCGAGTTGCGGAATCCAGTCGTAGCGCTCCACCATCTGCATTTCAGAGCTAGAGATGTCGTACTGCGTGTAGAACGCATAGACCAGCATGACAAAGTTGATAAGGCCAATGGTGAGGGCATACCAGCGAATCGGTCGCCCCTTGCCATCGGGATCAGGAATGAGCGGAATCGCAGCAGAGGCCACCAGCGGAAAGAAAATAATGGCGGTTAGCCAGGGAAAGGTGGCTAAAGTCATAAACCGTATAACCTCTGAACGTGCAAGAATTTACCTTACAGACCGTAGGCGACATTTCGCCTACACCGAAATAATTACGAACCCTAAAACCGCCAAGAAAATAATCAGCGCATAGAACTGAGCGCGACCATTTTCTAGATATTTCAAGCCTTCGCCACTAATGACCGCTACAAATCCGGTGAAGTTGACGACGCCATCAACGACGTTGTAGTCCACCTCAAGCACCTGGCGCGCCAACCGACGGCAGCCGCGTACGAAGGTGCGATCATAGAGGTCATCTAAGTACCACTTGTTGAGTGAGAACTCATATAGAGGCTGAATTCGAGAAGAGATCGCACTCGGATCAATCTTACGGCTGATATACATCAACGACGCCAAGGTAATCCCAATCAAGGCGATCCCAATAGAACTCCCTGCCATGGGGGCAAATTCAGACCACTCAAACTCAGCGGCAATTTCCGCCATGTCGGGGACCGGCTCTCCGGGGGCATAGATAAAGGTTTCAAAATAGTTGGCAAAGGGCGTCCCCAACAGTCCAATTGCCAATGAAGGAACCGCTAACACCATCAGCGGCAGCGTCATCGTAATCGGAGACTCATGGGGTTCGCTGGCGTGATGTCCATGGGAGTCGTGGGCGTCATGGGCCTCTAGCTCACGGGGATCCATCGCCCCAGGCCCAAACGCAGGCTGAGAGAGCTGCTTGATTTGGGTGCGTAGCTCCTGCTGGTTGCCGCGAAATTCCCCTTCAAAGGTCGAGAAATACATGCGGAACATATAGAAAGCCGTGATCCCGGCGGTGGCCCAGCCGATACCCCACAAGGCTGGATTCGCTTCAAACGCAGCCCCTAGAATCTCATCTTTAGACCAAAAGCCAGCGAAGGGCGGAATCCCGGAAATCGCGAGACAGCCAATCAAGAAGGTGATGGAGGTCGCCGGCATATACTTCCGCAGACCGCCCATCAGGCGCATATCTTGGGCGAGGGCCGGATCATGGCCCACAACATCTTCCATGCCGTGAATGACAGAGCCGGAACCGAGAAACAGCATGGCTTTGAAATAGGCGTGGGTCATGAGATGGAAAAGCCCTGCTGAGTAAGCGCCTATCCCCATTGCCATTACCATGTAGCCCAACTGAGAGATGGTGGAGTAGGCTAGCCCTTTCTTAATATCGTTCTGGGTCATCGCAATGGAGGCTCCCAGAAATGCCGTTAATGCACCCGTCCAGGCAATCACGGTCATCACGGTCGGAATATCGGCAAAGACCGGGAACATGCGGGCGATCAAAAAGACGCCTGCCGCGACCATTGTGGCGGCGTGGATGAGGGCTGAAATCGGTGTTGGCCCTTCCATCGCATCGGGTAGCCAGACATGGAGCGGGAACTGTGCTGACTTGGCGACAGGACCCAGGAACACCAGAATGGCAAAGATTGAGACCAGAGTGCTGCTGAGCGCACCGGAGGCCACGAGCTGCTGGAGCCGCTCGCCGATGATGTCAAATTCAAAACTGTTGGTGGCCCAAAATAGGCCCAAGATCCCCAACAAGAGGCCGAAGTCACCGACGCGGTTGGTGACGAAGGCTTTCTGGGCGGCAGCGGCGGCAGGCTTGCGGTCAAACCAAAAGCCCACGAGCAGGTAGGAACACATCCCCACCAGCTCCCAGAAGATGTAGATCTGCACCAAGTTGGGACTCATCACCAGTCCTAGCATCGAAAAGCTAAACAGACTTAGGTAGGCATAAAACCTGACGTAGCCGGGATCGTGGGCCATGTAGCCATCGGTATACACCATCACCAAAAAGGCGACGGTGGTCACCACCACCAGCATCATGGAGGTGAGGTGATCGATGGTGTAACCCATATTGAGGTGAAAGTTACCGGCTGCAGCCCATTCAAAGGTGACTAAATATGGCTCATGCCCTTGAAATTGACTCCAGAGGATGGCGAAGGAGAGCACCATTGCACCCCCTAGCATGGAGACAATGAAGGCTGCGCTGGGTTGCCGCAGGGCATTGGTGGCCTTATTAAACGAGATCAGTCCGAGGCCCAAGATCATGGCACCTGCGAGGGGCAGGACCGGAATCAGCCAGGCATACTGATATAAAGATTCCATTGCTGACGCTTATTCTCTGCGATGTTTTCGTTAAAATGCGCAAAACAGTTTTTATTGTGGCACAATCTCAACGTCACAGATGGTTCTCTTTGGGGTCAGGTACTTTATGGTGTTGGCGGCGTATTTTGATTAGACTGTCTCGAAAGAGGTCACAGAGTAACTTTCATCAACTATATGTGCTACCCATCGGCAGATAGACCGCTGATCCTTAAGGCTTTCTGCAGCTTGTTCTGAAGCAGAATCAGGCAGAACGCGGTATTTGCTCTAAAAGAGCCTGGAGCTGTTCACGAATGACAACACGACCTTCAAAGGTGTCTAAGCGCTGGATGACGTTCCCTCGGTCAAACAACAATAGGGTCGGAATTTGTTTTAAGCGGTAAGTATGGGCTAGCTTAAAGTTTTCATCAGCGTTCACTTGAACCACGGTGATTTGATGGGTTGCGTCTTCGTCAAGCCGATTGAGATATTTTGAGAGAATTCGGCAGGGACCGCACCACGGCGTCCAAAAACTAACGAGGACAAGACCGTCAGCCTCTAGTACTGTTTGTTTAAAGGTTCGTTCGCTGACCGTTAAAACCATGCCCAGACGTATGAGAAGCAATGAATTAGAAGCAATAGCTGCAGTTATGCTACCAGGAAATAGCGAATGGGGAAAATGGCGCTCATGAAACTTGCGATCGCACAGCTTAATCCCACCGTCGGTGATCTTGTGGGCAACAGTCAACGGATCATCGACTGCGCCCAAGGGGCTGCAGATCAAGGGGCTGAGTTATTGCTGACGCCAGAACTCTCTCTGTGTGGCTATCCGCCCCGCGATTTGTTGCTGAACCCCGGCTTCAGTACCGCGATGACGGTGGCGCTACAGCGCCTTGCTGAGCAACTTCCTGAGCATCTAATGGTGCTGATCGGGTTTGCTGCCCCCAATCAACAGGCGGCTGAAGTGGGTAGCAAGCCGCTGTACAACAGTATGGCCTGTGTGATGGCCGGCCAGATTGAGCAGGTCATTCACAAGCGATTGCTGCCGTCCTATGACGTCTTTGACGAAGATCGCTATTTTGCCTCGGGTGAGGAACCCGGTATTTTACGGTTGGGCGATCGCACCATTGGCGTTACCATCTGCGAAGATCTCTGGAATGATGAGCAGTTTTGGGGCCACCGCTCTTATACCGTCAACCCCATTGCAGAGTTGGTGGAGCGTCACGTTGATTTAATTGTGAATCTTTCAGCCTCTCCCTTTGTAATCGGCAAACAACGGGTTCGGGAGGCGATGCTGACTCATACCGCCCAGCGATACGATTGCCCTATCGTGTACGTCAATCAGTGGGGGGGCAATGACGATCTTGTCTTTGATGGCCGTAGCGTGGCGGTGGATGCCCAGGGAGCCGTGTTGGGTCGCGCTCAAGCCTTTAATGCCGATCTGTTATGTCTAGCGTTTGATGCAAAGCAAAAGGCGCTGCAGCCTACGCGTATTGCAGCCCCGTTGGATGATGACTGTGCAGAAATCTGGTCGGCGCTGGTGTTAGGGGTCCGAGATTACGCTCGTAAATGTGGCTTTACCCAGGCGGTATTGGGCTTGAGTGGCGGGATTGATTCGGCTTTGGTCGGCGCGATCGCAACTGCCGCCCTTGGCCCCGAAAATGTTTTGGGAGTGCTGATGCCCTCTCCCTATAGCTCAGATCACTCGATTAAGGACGCTCAGGATTTAGCGGCCAATCTAGGATTCGATACGGAAGTGATTCCTATTGCTGATCTAATGAAAACCTACGATCAATCATTAGCAGGCATCTTTACCGGAACTGAACCCGGTATTGCCGAAGAGAATATCCAGGCCCGGATTCGGGGGGCAATTTTAATGGCGATCGCAAACAAATTTGGTCGATTGCTGATCTCCACCGGCAACAAGTCTGAACTCGCCGTCGGCTACTGCACTCTTTACGGCGACATGAGCGGTGGACTTGCCGCCATCTCTGACGTCCCTAAAACAAGAGTCTATGCCCTTTGCCATTGGCTCAACTCAGACAGGGGTCTTAAAACATTCAAAACTCCGAATTCCGAATTCCGAATTCCGAACTCAGTTACGCCGTCGCCGCAAGCACTCATTCCCACTCACATTCTCGCCAAACCTCCTAGCGCTGAACTCAAACCCAATCAGGTGGACCAAGACTCTCTCCCCCCCTACGATCAGCTCGATGATATTTTGGCCCAGATGATTGATCAGCACCAATCACAGGCCCAAATTGTGGATGCAGGTTACGACGCCGCTGTTGTTCAACGGGTCATGACGCTGGTTCATCGAGCCGAATTTAAGCGTCGCCAAGCCCCACCGGGTCTCAAAATTACAGACCGAGCGTTTGGGACGGGCTGGCGAATGCCCATTGCAGCAAAGCATTAACCGATGCTGCCAGTGAGAAGCATCGCGGTTGTTTCAGCTCAACCAAAGGGCAATAAATGATTAATCAGCGTATTAAGAATTGTGAGCAGGGCTGCACCGAAGATAGCGCTGAGGAGCTTGTTCTGAAGCCGAAATCCAGGGATTAGGGCTGCCGCAACCCCGAAGATAATCACGTTCAGGATGAATACGGGCAGAAATGACAGGAACGCTGGGAAAAAGCTCAAGACCTTGATCAGCGGCCACATGAGGGCATTGAGGATTCCGATAACGATGGCTGAAATCGCAGCTTTCGCGGGGCTGTCAATATCGACGCCCACGACCGGAAGTTTAGAAATAATCAGAAGACTGATCGTCGTCACAATGAAGGTGACGATAAGACCGAGAATCGCTTGCATAAAAGACTCCGCAGAAAGGTGTTTGCCTAGGTGATGAATTGATCTGTAAATTAAGATACTTTTACCGTGCTATGGCGCAAATATTCACATAAAGTTCAAAATTCTTTGGATAAAGGAATATCTAAGGATCGTGGATTAAATAACTTATTGAACTTTAAGCCTTTGTACACCCTCACCCCAGCCCTCTCCCTAGGGAGAGGGAGCTAGAGTCAAAGTCCTTCTCCCTAGGGAGAAGGATTTAGGATGAGGGCAGCAAGTTAGACCTGTTATTTAATTCTTGAGGGTACCAACTTAAGGCGGGACAGCTTGCCCCGCATAGATTTTAGCTTTTGCCTGATAGAGTAAGCGCTTCAGCCATTTTCGTTAGATAAGACCCAGACCAAGGTGTCCCGCTTTA
>JBHJNL010000167.1:0-55713 GCA_050330855.1 Thermosynechococcaceae cyanobacterium
CAGTGGCTAGGCTGGATTGATCGCTTTGACCTGAGTTTGGCCTGGAAGTTGAGATCGCTTCCTGCCTTCCTCGGTATCCTTACCATTCCTGCCGTTTATCGCCTCAACCGACTGGCATTTTCGCCCTCTGCGGGACTCGCTGCATCTCTGATGATGGCGGTGTCGCCCTTTGCCGTTTATCTGTCCCAAGAGGCTCGCCACTATACGCTGCCAATGTTGCTGCTGACCCTCTCGCTGGTGGGGTTGGTGTTGATGCTGCAGGATTTATGTGAGCGTCAAGTCGTTAGCCCTGGCATTTGGGTGGGTTGGGTTATCATCAATGGGCTAGGTTTCTACACGCACTATTTTTATGCCCTCGCCGTGATGGCTCAAGTCCTGACTATTTTGGGCTTGACTTGGCTCTATCGCGCGAAATTACCTCGACAAGCTTGGGGTGTAATTGGATTTGCTATTGCAGGTATCATTCTCATTGACATACCGCTACTGCCGCAATTTATTGAACACCTGCACCAACCCACCACCGACTGGCTCAACCTGACAACAACTGACTTCAACCTTGTTACTCCGCTCTTGCGCCTTGTGGCTGGCTTCATTTTGATGGTGGTGATGTTGCCCGTTGAAGAACAGTCAATCGCCATCACCATTGGTAGCGGCCTCGTCATGCTGTTATTCTCAGGCTGGCTCTGCTGGCAAACTGTTCGAGGTTTAGTCAGACTGTGGCGGAATGCAGCGACTCGACTATCGCTATTGATTCTGGGCAGCGTCTTGGGTGGTCTGTTGCTTGAGTATCTGGTGGTGATCTATGGGCTGGGCAAAGATCTGACCCTTGCCTTTCGCTATAACTTCATGTTGTATCCGTTGGCCTGTGCGCTGATTAGCGTGAGCCTAACTGCGCCACCGGCCCTAGAATGGGACAGTCCACAGCGTAACAAACGTTTTTCCAATATTAGAGAGCAGAGTCTTAAACGTGATCTGCCCCTCGTGGCTGTTGTGGGTTTGATCAGCTCAGTCTGCGTTGTATCTGGGTTAGCCTTTCTGAAGCCATTTCAGCCTGGACAAATTGTGCAGCACCTGCAAACAGATCAGCCGACCTTAGTGGTGCAGACCTATGATAATTGGCAATCTATTGCCTTTGGTCTGAGCTTGGTCGCAAACCTCCCCCAGACCGAAAAGATACTGTGGCTGTTTGAGTCTCCCCAAAACCTAAAAACGCCAGTGATTGACACCCAAAATATTGAGTTCAACTCGCTGTGGTTATTCAGTACGCTCTCGGTTCAGCCCCCTTTTCCTAGATCATTCACCATTGAAGCGAAGTCACAAGCCTCTTCACTAAAAATCTGTCGCTCAAGTGAGCAAGATTATCAGGCAATGAATGTGAAGTACCGCAGCTACCGCTGCCTTCGCAATCATTAAGGCCTCTTATTAACTAACAGGTTTTGATGAGACCGTATGGTTGAAGCTCACGGTTGAATTAGCCGGCGGCAACCCCCCTAGCACCAATAGCTTTTCAATGAGAGCTTGCTGTACCCCTGACTGCCTCGCGGCAAAGTATCGATTTTGTCCCAAGCGCAGCCGGTAGATAACGTCCTGCACCTTTAAGTAGGTATGAGAGCGATAGCGAACTTCACCTTCGCGGTCGGCAATGACAAGTCCCCGTGCGATCGCATTGGCAATATCGTGGGTCGTCACACCCTTATTAATGGCAATTGAGGCAGCATCTAGATCTGCATCATAAGCCCGTTGGGCTAACTCAACAATAAGCTGCTCCGAAACCCCCGAACGATTAGCCGCCATACTCCATTCTTCGCCGAGACGTAGCCGTCGAATGACATTCTGCACCTTCAGATAGGTGCTCGACCGATAGCTAACATCACCACCGCGATTCGCCACCACTAAACCACGGGTCAGCACGTTCGCCAATTGTTGGCTGGTGGCAACCTCTGCCAGACGACTGGCCTCATCGTCAGATAATGGAGCGGGAGCAGGTTGTGCCGTTACTATAGGGCTAGGTAGGGTCACAACCGGAGCCGGGGGTGTCAGACGGAGTGCACTCGCTGCAGCAGAATTTGGTGATGGGGGCTGAGGTACATCAGCGGCTGCTTGTTGTGGCTGAACGGGCGTCATGGCTGTCGACGGACCAGGAAAACGACGCTGGGGCATGAGTTTATCAAGGTTAACCCCCGAAACCGTCACAGATGGAGTCGATGCAATGAGTGATCGGTCAGACCCTTGACCAAGAGATCGCGCAATCGCCTGTCGCTGTGCCGAAGATTGTTGCAGGCGTTGAGCTTGCCGTTTTGAAGACCCACGCAACAACGCAGCCAGCGATCGCTGAGCTTGCAGATTTTGCTGCGGCGAAGGTTGGTTAACGGCCTGCTGTTGAGGCGTAGAGCTAAGTTTGGGTTGAGGCTTGGGTTGAGACTTGATTACATTTCCTGGTGTAGTTTGCCCAGAACCGGGCAAGGGGAAGCGAGGAGACGTCTCCAGAGAGTTTTTCTCAACAGAATCTTGGTCAGCCGGTTCCGTTGAGACCAGGGAGGGGGCCGGACGGAAGCTATACACCGAAATCCCTAATACAGCCGTCGCCAGTCCACCGACAACAATGCCAGCCTTCACTAAGCGCGAACGATCAATCGCTTTCGAGCGATTTAATTCAGGGGCTGGGCTGACCGGACTGAGGGGAACAGCATGCAATGCCCCCAACGAAGGGACAAATAGACTCAACGGTTCATTCTGCTCTAATGCAGAGAAGCTCTCTCGCTGAATATCTTCGGGCACTGCAACGCCGACACGTGTAGCTTGGCATGCCTCTAATGATTCTAAGTTTAAAGTTGCCAATTGAGGTGGCCGATCTTGTGGTCTAGCCAGCTTCGCGGGCCCCTGCTGGAGACAGGCGAAAATAGACTCAAGCAGGTCATCTGTGAGCGGCCCTTCAATGTGGTAGCTCAGGAAAAGAGGGACATACCCCTGTTTTGCCTCCTCGTTGTAGACCCAGCCGAAAAAGTAATCCTGTGGCGTGGCTTGATGAACATAGGCCGCTTGATACTGGGCTTCGTAGGGATTGCAGGGATCCCAGTATTGATCCACGATTTCTTCCATGAAGAGACTCTGGATCGCAGGTAGTACGTGGCTGCTTGCCCGTAACTGCAGTCCAGTATTCTGGAAGCTTGTATAAACAAGTTGGTTCAAACGTAAGGTCATCATTCCCTCAGTCTAGCCCCTGACGGGCTGGTCTACTGTCTTTCTCTGACTTAGAGGCGATGTGATTGTTTCAATGTGTTCTGCGCTAGCTTTCGCCAACGGTAGTCTAACTCGAAAGCAACTACCAACCCCTACTCGACTGGTGACAATAATGTCACCGTTATGCTGCTGTGCGATCGCCTTTGCAATAGACAAACCCAGCCCTACTCCCCCATCTCGACGAGACCTTGCTCTGTCGGTACGCCAGAGCCGTCTAAACACAGAACGAAGTTGATTAGGGGCAATGCCAATGCCCGTATCTTCGAAGCTGATGAAGACCGACTTAACTGACTTCTCAGTTCTTACCTTAACAGATCCTCCGGCAGGCGTATACTGTAACGCATTTTCTAACAAGTTTGAGAACAGGCGGGATAGCTTGGCTTCATCACCGAGGACAAAGACGTCTGGGATCAAGACAGATTCAAAGGCAATTTGGCGGCTGAGCGCTTGAGGCTCTAACAGCGTCAATAGACCCTGGAGAATTTTATAGACCGAAATTTGCGAGACTTCAGTTTTCTGACTCTTGGCATTGACTTCAGCGCGGGCCAAGAACAGAAGATCTTCCACCAGCTCAATCATTTGGTCAGTGGCGCTAGAAATGGCCGCTAACTTCCGTGTATTTTTGGGGTGGATCCGCTCAGGGTGTTTCATAATCACCTCTAGCGAAAACTTCATCGCCGTGAGGGGGCTGCGGAGTTCGTGGGAGGCATCGGCGGTAAACTGCTTGAGTTTTTCGTAGCTGCGTCGGGTCGGGGTCAGGGTTCTTTGGGCCAGAATGATACTCCCCAGGCTACTAAGGCCTAGGGCTACAACGGCACCCATCGTCATCCCAAACCGGAGCTGTCGAAAAATCCGTTCAATCGGTTCAGTGGACTCAGTCACGAGGATATATCCCTCAATCTGATTCGTTTGATCGGCAGAGAGAACAGGTAGAAATAGAGATCGTGTATTGGTGCTGCGAAAATCAACACGCTCTGAACCGATATCTGGCGGCAGGAAAATAGAAGCAGAGCCTTGGATGGCAAGTCGAGTTTTTTGAGCGTTGTACCAGGTGATGCTTTGCTGGTCTCGGTGTAGCAAAATATGCCACGGGTCTTTGAGGGTTAGTGCGGAACGGCCCTGCTGCTGGAGGGGACGCAGGCTCGGTTGGGCTGCAATGGCAAGTTTTTCGAGGCGACTTTCTTGCTGTGAATGCACAACATGCACAAAGCCCAGGTAGACCGACAGGGCTGATGTGCCTAAGATAGCTGCCATGACAACCCAGTAGGTTGCCAATAGACGCCAACCTAAGTCTTTAAATGATGCTACTGAAAACGTCATTAAAAAGGTTGCAGCACAAGTGGGACAAGGTAATTGTCAGAGTCGAAATAGACATTAAATCTGTGAGGGCCACTATTGACCATTACCCATCAAATAAGGCTATCGTTTAGGCTCTTAATCTCTATGATGACACTCTATCGACAATCACTCTATTCAGGGTGTGATCTAGATGCGGTACTGATGTGATATTCAGCCTATCTATCATGATTGCTTTAGATTAAGGTGCCGATAGCTTGAGAAATGCGGTTTCGGCAGCAGCTTTTTCGGCGGCTTTAATAGAACGGCCGGTCTCTGTTGCCAGATGCTCTCCCTGGACCCATACCTCGGCTGAAAATTGAGGGGTGTTGCCCGTCGTCTTCCCTTTGAAGACCTGCTGGACGCGATATTCTGGCAGCACTTGATAGTGGGCTTGGGTCCATTGTTGTAGCGCGGCTTTATAGTTTTGGTAGGTGGGGTCTGCTCGAACGGCGGTAGCCCGATCCTGTAGTTTGGGCACCAACCAAGATTCAATCAGTGAGAAATCTTGGGTACTTAGGTACAGCGCCCCTAACAGGGCTTCAAAGGCATCTGCTAGACGCGAGGGTTCGCCGTTGCGATCGCCCACGGCACTGGTACCCAGAACAAGAAAGTTCTCTAGACCATAGGCATGTGCTAATTCAGCTAGGGTGAGATCGCTCACCAACACAGATCGAACAGCAGACCAATCCCCCACCGGTGCGGTCTGATTATCGGTCCATAGGAGTTTTGCCATCAACAGCCGCATCACGGCATCACCGACAAACTCAAGCTGTTCATAATTCGCCGTCGATGAGGCAGAGGGGTGAGTTAGCGCTAAATCTAGCAACGCCCACTGAAGCGATGGCGATGGAACCAGCCCCAATCGAGCGATCAAATTCTCTAGCTGTTTCTGGCGACCTGGGTTAAGAGTGGGTGCAGCCATGTAAAACCCCCTTCGTGTCAAGTCAGTGGTTCTGATTGAAGCAATGGGTAAATTCTTTCACCGATTGACCCGACCCAGCCTAAGAGCAATGCCTGAACAGACCATCGTCTTTAAAAAATGAAAGAGTAGGACATAAGCCGGGTTCTGTTCTCCTAGTCAGCGATTGGGGTTTAACCAACACCGACGAGGGGGCGGTTATCTATCTGGGACGCCTGTTACCAGTCGCCTCAAGCGGCGTCTAACGCTGGAGCTGGAAAAAGACCAACCTGGCCCCATCTGCCTTGCTCCCCACCGGGGTTTACCGAGCCAACACCTCTCGATGTTGCTGGTGCGCTCTTACCGCACCTTTACACCCTTACCTGTGCGTGCAAGCACGCCATCGGCGGTATGTTTCTGTGGCACTATCCTCACGGTCACCCGCACTGGGCGTTACCCAGCAAGTCTGGTCTTTCGGGAGCCCGGACTTTCCTCAAATTTACCTAGGGCAAATTTGCAACCACCTGCGCCTACTCTTCCGGTGATTATCTTAGCGTGGCCTGTGTATTGATAACGGCAACAGAAAATGTCAAGGTGGGCACAAACGCTCTGTTATGCTGGACGCCTCTCAAATCCCTTGAGAGAATAGAATCCAATTAACTGTGGTATCGCGAAAAAAATCCACATCTGGCGAGCTGTTATGAGGTCAACAACCATGTTGTATAAGCATTCATTGACGTTTGTATGGGCAGTGCTGATTGCCTCGGCTCCCTTTGTCGGTAAGGCTGTGGTGTTCGCTCAGGCCATCACTACCCTACCTGCAGGTACGCAGCTCAAGATTAGTGATTCTAGCCAGATGGCCCCCATCAACCAGGCGCTCATGCAGCGCTTTCAGGCCCAGTCACCCGATGTTCAGGTGACCCTAAAAGCTGGTGAAGCCGTGGCGGGCCTAGAGGCTGTCCTGGCGGGTCAAACCGACTTGGTCTCCATTAGCCGTCCCTTAACCGAGGATGAGCGCCGCCAGGGGCTGGTTCAGGTGCCGGTGACGCGGGAAAAAATTGCGATTGTGGTAGGGAAGGATAATCCGTTTCAAAAAAGTTTGACCATTGATCTGGTCAATAAAATCACCGCTGGCGAGATTACCAACTGGGAGAAGGTGGGGGGGGCACTAGGTCCGATTCGGATGGTGCAGCGATCTCCCACGAGCAATGCGGCTCAGGCACTGCAGCGCTATCCTCAACTGCGGACGACGTTGGCGGGTCAAACCAATGATCAACCCGTTGAAATTGACGGGCTAGCCACTGCTTTAGGTAAGGATGGCGTGAGTTTTGCCCTCATTAGTGAGTTGGCAGACCATCCTGACATTCGAGCCTTGCCGATGTACGGCAACTTGCCGACGGATGAGCGCTACCCCTTTTCACAGCCGTTTACTTATGTTTACAAAAAAGATGCAAATGCGGCGGTACAGGCTTTTTTAGGGTTTGTCGCAGGGGCTGAGGGACAGCAGGCAGTAGGAGATGCGATCGCATCTCCCCAAAGCTTTCCGGTTCAAGCCGCCGCCACACCTCCTTCAGACTCACAACCCACGGCGTCACAGCCCCCAGTCACAGCCGCTCCAACCCCATTGCTGGAGGAGGCACCTGAAGCTGCCGGAGCAGAGACTCAACCCAACGGACTCGAAGAAATTGATTGGCTCCCTGTCGTCTTAGTCGCATTGGGCTTAGGAGTGCTTGCCATCGCAGTGATCAAAGCAACCGCTGCCCGCAAGAAACAAGCCAGCATTCCCAAACCCGCCCCTAATTATTCTGAACGGGTCAAAACGGAGCTGCCAGCGCCAGAGCATCCTGCTGGAACAGAGGACGTCGTGGCGGTATTAGATCCCGAACCACTCCCTATCGAACCGCCAGAAGAAGGGCGTCGCCGTGAGCACATTGTCCCTGAGTTTGCTGAATTCAATACACAGATGCAGGCGGCCTCAACTCAACTCCAGGGGGCCGAAGAAACGGTGTCAACAGCTGAAGCAGCAGATTCTGCCGCCACGCAACTACAGGTCTCAGACAGCGGCGAGGATGCCATGCAAACTCGGCTACAGGTCACCCCTGAAGGGACTACCGATTCGAGTCGCACCCAACTGCAGATGCCGGAAGACCCGGATGCATCCCAAAGGCAGCGGCAAGATGACGAGTGGTCAGATCGAAGCACTGAAGTGCAAGATCCGTCTATGACTCGGCTCCAGGAACCAGAGGACCGGGGTTAACTCCCCAAGATAAACGCAATAATGAATAGGCCATAGACTACGCCGATTTTGAGGGCATTCAGGGCTTCTCCCCAGAGCGATTTGCCAACATTGAGACGGTTACTGTAAAACAGCCAGCTAATCAGTTCTGCTACAAAAACTAATATGGCCGCGACGGTGATATCCCAATAGGCGAGTTGACCCGCAACGGCAGAGAGGGAAACACCGAGATAGACGCCAAACAGTAGGGTGATCAAGAGTAGTGCAATCCGTCGCCAGGGATTACGGAGTTCTAGGCTAATCCGTTGGCCTAGGCTCTCAATCAGAGTATTGAGGCGGGTGTTTTGCATCGGACTACGATTTTAGCGGCGATTGGGAGTTCATGGGGGGCTAGGGGAGACGGTCTGAGCGGCAATCCAAGACAGGTAGGGCTGTGTCCCCGCGATGAGCGGAACAGCAATGATCTCAGGAACATCATAGGGGTGAAGGGCCAATATGCGCGCTTCTAGGGTTTCAAAGCGGGCGAGCTGTGTTTTGATAATGAGCTGGAATTCTGAGTCTTGATGGAGCTGGTCGTCCCAGATGTATATGGAGGTGATGGGCATCAGGCTGATGCAGGCGGCTAGCTTTTCTTTGACGAGGGTGGTTGCGATCGCATCTGCCACCTCTCTAGAGGGAGCAGTCACTAAAACAATGCCATATTTAGACAGTTCAGCAGAGGCCATAGCGAGACGAACAAGCTGAATATCATGCCCCATCATACATGTGTTTCCCTGGGGTGTTTGTCGGTCTAACACTGGCTGGCTCAGCATGGATAGATACATTGAGCTTATGAAACAGTCGTTTTAGCGCTTGCAGTTCTTTCACCTACAGGAGTCAAAGGTTCCTCTTGCCTCTGAGAAGCCTCAAACCGCTTTTCCCAACTTTGATGATTGGCCTTGGCCGACTGCACCAGGGGCGAGAATCTCAACCCCCTAAACACCAGCCAGTTCACCGCCGATAGTGGGAATCGGAGCGGTCTAGCAATATCTAAAAATAAAACAACCCGATAGCCATCGGTGTCGTTCCGCACTTGGTGCATGAACGTATCATCAAAAATCAGGCTTTTACCCTCCTCCCAGTGCCGCCGCTGACCATCGACCTCAATCCAGCAGTTTTCTCTCGGTTCCGGCACGCGCAGCGCCAAATGATACCGAATCACGCCCTTATGCTTACCGTCGTGTTCAGGGATATGTTTCCCAGGGGCCAAAATGGAGAAGAAAGCCACCTGCATCCCTGGAATGCGCTTGAGTATGTCCCAGGTTTGGGGGCATTGCTGGCAATTTTTGTCAGCGGTGAATCCAAAGGCATGAAAGAAGTACGTCTTCCAGCCATCATCCTGGCTGATGGTTTGTTGCCTTGGCATGATGTCCTGAAAATTGGGCAGTTCAGGAGCATACTCCAAAACCTGATCGAGTTCCTGACGGATGACTTCCCAATGGGCTTCTAACTCCTGAGACCAGGGGAATTGCTCTTCTGTGAAAAAGACAGAATCCCCTACCAACGAGTATTCAGGAATCGCGTTAATCAATCCTTTAAGCACAGGACTATTGACCAGGACACGGACCCAATCCGTCATCATCTTCTCCTCTAAACTGAAGTCATCGATAATAATTGTGACCGAGAGTTGGCACAAAACGTAAAGATATTGATACATTTAAGACGTTAGACGGGTGAGGAGTAAAGATCTGTGGTCATAACTGCTTGGTTCATTGGAGCCTTCGTATTCGCAAGTTTGGTGGAATACTGGCTGCATCGGTTGATGCACGTCAACAAAAAAATTGGTGAACGTCATCGCGATCACCACCGCCGCAATGAAGGTCAAGGGGTCGCCCTGGAGTTCAGAGACTATGTGAAGGGTAGCCTTATCTTCATGTGCTTGCCCTTCTTTATCTCAATACCGGCTGGGATTGGCTGGTTCACAGGTGCATTGGCCTTTGCCTGTTTCTCGGCCTATGCCCATCAACTTCAGCACGAGAATCCTACAAAGTGTTTTTGGATGAAAATGCCGGTTCACTATGTTCACCACAAATACGGCATGTGGCACCATAACTTTGGCCTCGCCGTTGACTGGTGGGACCATGTGTTTGGCACCTACAAGCTCGTGGATTGGCTCACTGAAGAAGAGCTATCTCAGCCAGAGCGTGGGTTTGCTCAGCTTCGCTGGTGGTAGAAGACAGAATGCCCTCTGTTAAAAGTCTGTATACCGATGGTGCTTGCTCTGGCAACCCTGGCCCTGGTGGTTGGGGCGTTGTCATTTACTTTGATAATGGCTCCTGTCAAGAGCTGGGAGGGCCTTCGACCGAAACCACCAACAATCGAATGGAGCTTCAGGCCGCTATCTCAGGTCTTGAGTTTCTCCATACCCTGTCACCCCAAAGCATTATTCCGCTCTATACCGATAGTGAGTATGTCAAAAAGGGGGTGACTCAATGGGTCACCGGTTGGAAGCGGAAGGGCTGGAAAACGGCCAAAGGCTCCCCCGTCCTGAATAAAGATCTGTGGCAGGTTCTTGACGCTCTCAATGAGAGCTGGATTGACTGGCGATATGTGAAAGGCCATTCAGGGAATGTGGGTAACGATCGCTGTGACGAGATTGCCCGCGCTTTTTCGTTAGGTCAGATGCCACCCTTGGCCCAAATGAATGACTCGCTCTCAGCGGTGGCTCCGGTTTCTGAGTTTCTAGGTAATGACAAGTCTAGAGCTATCGATAACCTACCACCGCTGTCTAAAGAGGAGGAGCAGTCTCTACAGTCCACGCTCCAAAGGCTTCAGTTTGCAGATGCAGTGGCGAGTCAAGGCTACCTAATTTCGACTGAGGAGCTAGCGATGTTGCTTAATTTACCCGCAGAGGAGATTAAAGATCGCGATCAGCCGTGGGCATGGCGCAATTGGAAAATTTTACCCAGTAAAGGAGAGCAGGGCTTACCGTTGTGGCAGCTCACTTCAAAATGAGGATCCCCTCTGTTGCAGAAAAGCTTGCTCTTCTGGAGTGCTCGGCCTACCCAAAATTTGGTTGCGATGGGGAAATCGGCCAAATCGCTCGATCACATCGGCATGGCGCTGAGCATAGTCAAGGGGGCTAGCGCTGTCGGGGTCATCGTGAAGCGTTTGCCAAAGCTGGAGCGATCGCAACTGGTCGTCCCATTGTTCACTATGCTCAAAGGGTAAATAAACAAACCATCGCTGCACGGGCAAGAGTTGCTGATCAAGCTGTTGCTCAACGGCACTTTTCGCCATCGCTAGTGCCTGGGTATCAGTGGCAAAGGCTTGGGGCGTGTCCCGAAACATATTGCGCGGAAACTGATCGAGGAGCAGTAAGAGCGCTAAGCATCCATTAGCAGTCTGTTGCCAATGATCGAGGGTTCCGGCGGCGGCTTGTTGATAGGGAAGGGAGAAGCGATCGCAAATCGCTTGATCAAACCCAGGATTCTTACGGAACCAAACCTGTCGAGGCTTCCCAAACTCATCTTGAGCGGGAGAGCCGAACCAAAAAGTTAAAATGTCGTCAATCATAGGACGAGCACCATTGGGGTAGAGCCAGTTTTAATTGGAGATATGCATCATCTGCTTGAGTTGCGATCGCTTTTACTGAGCAGGCATAGGGATTCGCAATGGTCAGGTGTGCATCAATAGGCACAACACCATCAACGGGGCCGGAAATGGGGCGCTATTATGGATTTGATAAATTGTAGTCCAATGATTTGAGAGTCCCGTCAATTTAAAGGGGGTTCGAGTTCTGAGCGCTGTACCCAACCTAGCCGGAAGACAAGGTCAAGGACCAGACGTGCGATCGCAAACAAAAACACGCTCTCTAGTGCCAACACAATAAAGGGCCAGATGACGCCCTGAGCCATCAACCCCACATCGAGCTGTGCTAACCCGCGAATCAAGCCAAAGGTCATCACCACCCCCGAACCCAGATGCGGATTCAAATCGGTTCGTACCGTATAGCGATAGTTCATACCAAACAAATAGCCTGAAATGAGAGCAATGGCACCGCTACCGGCCCCTTGCAGATTGACACCCTGCATTTGTAGAACCCACAGGGACGGAATCGCTGAGGCAACCAGTTGGTTAAAAACGGTCAAGAGGGCAAAGGTAAGACCCACTGCCACTGTAGAGAAGCAAGCTGCCTTAACCGACTCAAGACGTTCTTGATTTTTGGTCGAAGTTAAACCCTGTTGCTGAGCTTCAGCTATCGGGAGCAACCGTGGCTCAGTTGGGAATACCATCACTCACAAAGACCTCTCAAACAGATGTGCAGAGGTCACAGCATTAAGAGCTTTCCGACTCACCCGCTCGTGCTTGTTTGAGCACCTGCCGTTTTGTGAAGCGGAAGAGGTAAGGGAAAACCAGCCAAGCGACGACAACACCTAAAATGATAAGGCTAAACTCACTCACCACTGCCACTAACTCACCGAGTGAAATCAGATGACCGGCAAAAAATGCCAGTGAAACCATCGTCGTTGCCCAAGCGATTGCCCCTGCACAGTTATAAATCATAAACCGTCCGTAGGGCATCTTTGCAATACCGGCCATCGGACTGGCAAAGATTCGTAATAGAGCCACAAAGCGCCCTAAGAAAACAGAACGGCCTGCATTTGCGCTGAACCGCTTTTGGAGATCATGGAGTGTCTCTTCTTGGACCTTGAAAAGTCGCCCTACCCTTAGTAACAACGGCCAGCCGCCGTAGACACCAATCCAGTAGCCGCAGTTACCGCCGATAATGGCACCTGCGATCGCACTGACGAGTACCCAAATAAAGGTTAACTCGCCATGCCCTGCTAGGAAGCCACCCACAATGACAATGGATTCTCCTGGCAAGGGAAGACCTAAGCTCTCTAATAAAATCCCTAAAAAGACAACGACATAGCCATATTGTTCAGCCAGACTCTGTAATGTTTCTACGGAAAGCCAGTCAAACACCATACTCGTTGCGTTCTCTGTTAATACTTCTTAATCTTGGCGCAGTTTCAGAGCTTCTGTCAATTTGAGTACAGTTGCCTTATCTAGAGTGTACCCCAACCCACACCTATGTTTGACGTCGATAGATGGCGCAGAGGCGGCTGGGCTGAAACACTTTAGCCTTAAACATGTAGTTTGGCGGTACATTAACAATCACATAATCTTCAGATTCGTGGTACTGCTCAAAGAGCTGCGGCATTCCCTTCGGTGTATTTTGACTATAGGGGACTGGCTGAAAAATCAGCTCTGTAAACTCAACGGCTGTCCATCCAGATTCGCGGGCTATCTGCGCCAAGAAAGCCTCCTGAGTCAGCATTGTGAAGAGTTCAACCTTTATCTCAGGCTCTAGCGTAAAGCCGCCATCGAAGTTTTCAATAATCTTGAGGGGCACAATCGTTCAGCCTCATAGAGTAGGAATCAGAGTCGTTGAATGAAATATCAACGTGACTCTGCGCTCAAATTACCGCTAAATCGCCCTAGCGTAAAGTGATAGAACAAATATCAATGAATCGGCTTCAAGCTAAAGCAGTTCATCTAGAATCGAGACAATTTGACTGGCTAAGTCTTCGGGGGCAGATGCTTGAGGCTCTGCCTTATTTGAAGTGATAGTCTCTTGGGTTCTCAAGGACGGGCCTGTGATTGCCCCCACCAGTTGACGGGCCTGTGGTGTCGGCCGTGATTGATCGGGTGTTTCTAAACGCTGATCCCTCTGTTGTTGTGACCCCTCAGGAGGGGAATGCGGCGTCCCAGTGACAAAGTTCATGGGGATAGCGGGAAGTCGATCCTGGCCGAGAGGATAGAGCATGTCCGCCGCTCTATCAGGCACCACCAAGTCAGGAACAATGTCTATATTTCCTAGATTTTCTGCCCATTGAGGCTCTGATTCTAGAGCGTTTGTCTCTAGAACAGGCGTTGAAGAATCTTGGTGAGCAAACAGAAACTGTAGCAATTGCTGCTGGTGAACCTGCTGGTGAACCTGCTGCTGCTGTGCTGCGGTGATCGAAATGCCTGCAGCCGTTTGGATGCGTTGGGTGATTTTAACCCGCTCTATCTGACTAGGCACCGTTTGTCTTGAAATAAGGTCGCAGGGGCCGGCCTGTAGGCACTGGAGCATAAGGTCTACTAAATCAGGTTCCAGCGTTTGCTTGAGATAGTATCCGAGACAGTAGGGGGTATGAAGACGCCCATAGTCGTCGGTGCCGTCATTGAAAATCCAGCCAAAAAAAGTCTGGGCCAAGCTGATTTGATGAACAAAGCCTGCTCTGTATCCCTCAGGGGGTGGCTCATAGACATCCCAATGGACATAGACGATCTGTTCGACGAAGGTCGACTTGAGTTGTGCCGAAACATCAGGACTCGCAAAGACTTGGTAGCCAACCTTCGGGAAGCTAGAATATACAATCTGACTGACAACGAAAGACATGAACGCTTAATGCCCCTATTGGGTCGCAGACTCTAACCACTGTTTGGCGACCTCTTGAATGGTTTTCTTTAATTCTCCGTCTGGGACAGCGGCTTCGGCCTTCGCAAATAATGTGCGGGCCGTATCGAGGTCACCTTGGGTGCTACGGAGAATGGCTTTGTTGGTCAATGCCATCACATTATCGCTCTCTTTTGAAAGGACCGCATCATAGGTCGCCTCTTCCTGATCGCGACGCCCCAAAGCCGCAAACAGGTTAGCCTTTTGAAAAAATAAATTCATGTCCTTGGGCTTTAGCGCCATGAGCTGCTCTATGTACCCCAGAGCAGTATCATATTCTCCTTGTTTTTGATGTAAGTCAATAAGATTTTGTAGCGCGACTGTATCCTTTGGGTCTTTCTGCAGTGCTTTTTCATATTCTGCAATGGTCTTCGCGTCTTGCTGGCTTACTTGTTGTTGTGTTTGTTTTTCCTGTTCTTGAGGGGCCGTTGCTGCAGTCTGCGCTGGCTTTGAGAACAATTGACTCGCACCAAACACCAAGCCCGCCACAACACCAATGCCTGCAATCGTAGCTAAGACCGTGGGCAGAAGACGATTTTCTAATTCGGGACGCTGCAGATTAATGTAGCTGGGTGAGGCCGCAGGCTGGGCATTAGAAAGGGTTTGCTCAAAGCTGTTCCCTAAATTCTGTGGGGATTTAGCTTTATAGGCTTTGCCCAGTTCTGATACGAGCCACAGAATGGGCACCGATGCCCCCTCTGCCTTGACAATAGAGATATTGCCGGTAGGGATAATAGGAATGGAAGAATAGAAACGCCGATAGACAGTGTGGGCCGCATCAAGACGGGTGGTGAGCGATCGCAGTTTTTGCTCAATTTTGATCAACTTGCTGGGGCCTGTCTCTAGCACATCACACTTGGTAAGAATGAGGGCAAAAATATACTTAAGACCGCTTTGGGCTGCTAAGGCAGAAATCACCTCCACCTGCTTAATGGTGTCTTCTAGCTGCGTCAAGTAGGTTTCATCTTTGACTAAGGCTCCGGCATCAATAAATACGCAGCAACCGTGGGAGTTGAGCAGCATTGATTCAAAGTCAGGATTATCTAAGGAGCAAATTTCGCCTGGAATATCAGACCATTGGAACTCACAGAGAGTTTTATCCTGTCGTCGCCCCTTCGCTTTGGCTTGAAAGGTAAAGTCAGTGATTTTCATCGTGGCCGGTGGATACTGGCCGGTTTGAATCATATAGGCCAGCAGCTTTTCAATCGTCTGTTGGGCCTGGTCATTGGCCCCTTCAAACCAAACCTCTTGGGTTTCGACTTGTTTGCCAGCCTGGAGTTCGGCGTAGCTACCCGCTAAAAAAACGGTTTTACCAACGCCTCGATGACCAATACTGAGTAAATTGAAGGTGGGTAGAGTCTGGCTAGCCATGAAAGTGTTCCTAGAGGGCGTACTGCTGCAAATCACGAATTGACACATATTCTAGAGTACTGGCATGGGTTGATGCCAACACCACCGGGGGAGCTACGCCTGCTGTCATTGCTTCTTGCCATCGGGAGGCACACAAACACCAGCGGTCACCGGGCTTGAGGCCGGGGAAGCCATACAGGGGAGCTGGCGTGCTTAGGTCATTCCCCTGCGCTTTTGTATAGGCCAGAAATTCTTCCGTCATCTGAGCACAAACAACGTGGGCACCAAAGTCACCGCCCCCAGTGCGGCAGAGGCCATCTCGATAAAATCCAGTCATGGGGTCGGTGCAACAGCTTTCTAGCTCACTACCCAAGACATTCATTGCCTCTGCCATTGTCTGCGTCTCCTCTTCTATTGGATTAGCCGAGTCTTTACTTACCTTTAATTTCAGCATAGGCCCAGTCTAACCAGGGCGTAAGGGCTTGAATATCAGAAGTTTCGACGGTGGCCCCACCCCAGATGCGGAGTCCGGGGGGGGCGTCTCGATAGGAGGCAATATCATAGGCGACGCCTTCGGCGTCTAGGAGCGCGGCCATCTGTTTAGCTTTTTGGGCTTGGTCCTCTGCAGACAGATCGGTATACCAGGGATCTACGATTTTCAGGCAAATAGAGGTGTTAGAGCGGGTGGCGGGTTCGACGGCCAAAAAGTTGACCCAGGGGGTTTGATTGACCCAGGTTGCGATCGCCTCTAAATTCCCTTCTGATCTTTTAATCAAGGCAGGCAAGCCCCCTAGACTCTCAGCCCACTTGAGTCCATCAAGGGCATCTTCAACACAAATCATCGAAGGCGTATTAATAGTAGCCCCTTCAAAAATCTCTTTAATCAGCTTGCCGCCCTTGGTCAGTCGGAAAATCTTGGGCAGCGGCCAAGCCGGAGTATAGCGCTCCAATCGTTCGACAGCGCGAGGACTCAAGACCAACATTCCGTGAGCGGCTTCGCCCCCCATTACTTTTTGCCAGGACCAGGTGACCACATCGAGCTTAGTCCAGGGCATCTGCATCGCAAAGGTGGCAGAGGTGGCATCAGCGATGGTTAACCCTTTGCGATTGTCAGAGATCCAGTCACCGTTAGGGACTTTGACCCCGGAGGTGGTGCCGTTCCAGGTGAAAACAATGTCGCGATCGCAGTCTACCTGCGATAAATCGGGTAAATGACCGTAGTCCGCTTCCATAGTTCGGCAGTCAGAGAGCTTGAGCTGCTTTTGCACATCGGTGATCCAGCCTTTACCAAAACTTTCCCAGGCCAAAATATCAAGGCCACGTTCACCGAGAAGTGACCACATCGCAATTTCCACCGCGCCAGTATCAGATGCGGGGACAATACCGCAGAGATAATCATCAGGGATACCTAAAATCTGCTTGGTTCGCTCAATCACATCTTGGATCCGCGCTTTTCCGGGTTTAGAGCGATGAGATCTGCCAGTGAGGGCATTACCGAGGGTCTGAACAGACCAGCCCGGTCGTTTCGCGCAGGGGCCAGAGGAGAAGTTGGGGGATTGAGGACGTTGGGTGGGTTTGTTAGTCATGCAGAGCCACGGCTTTAAAAGATATCCATCTACGATACCAAGACTTCTCACCGTCGGGATTCAAGAATGTTAGGAACCGTCGATTTTTATCAATTGAAGCAAAGTCAAAACACGGTTGCAATTTCACACTCAAACCCTGGCAGCAGAGGCGAAGTCAGTCGGTCTTCTCGCAGCAGCGTCGCTACTTTCTGAAGCCGCATCTCTTGTCGCCGGTATACTTCAATATTGCAGAGTTGCCAATTCACCACCCAGTATTCCCGCACGCCGTGAAGTGAGTACAGCTTCAGCTTGACCTCACGATCTCGTTGCCCATTTATTTCGCCAGTAGAAAGCACCTCTACCATCAGCTCTGGCGAAACAATACAGCGGTTTTTAGGCATATTGGGGATACTCGATTTTAGTCATGCTTACCAGTCCTATGCTTTATCCATAAGTCTTGAAAATATTGTAGAGATTGAGTTTCAAGCTCCCATGCAATCGTAGAGTGTTCTCCTCGGTGTGCTCGACCAACCGGTCTGGTTAAGAGATCCTGCTCAGCCAAAGCAAAGCAAGCAGAAGAAGTCTAACGCCAGAGGCTTAAAAGACAAAGAGAGCCTGTGTTGGCTCCAAGCTCAGGTAGCGGTAAATTGGATCTACCCGAAGGCGTCGCGCTGGTGACGGTGGCTGACCGATAATCAGACATCCATGAACTGATGGCCTTGCCGAGAGACAAGGAGGTTCATATCCTGCCGAGAGTGTGCCGAAACCGCACCGTAGACCATCCGAGCAAGTGACTCAAAGCGGCAATGGCCCAAGCGCCCGTTGTGGGAACCTTAACGGGCAAAGTGTCCAGATGCAAGGGACAAGGGCAAAGAGAAGCGACCTTAACCGATCGCTAGCGAGAGTGACGTAAAAACGCTGATAGAGTCCTAGAGAGACCTTCATAGGGTCTCCCTCCGTTCCGTTGCAAACCTTTATTGATTTGCTGAAGCTTGCAGGATCTCTTTTCGCATTTTAATATGCGGCACCCCTGTCATTGATGAAGCAAATACTTCACCAGCAGACTTGAAACCAAACTTTTGGTAAAAATGCATTTTTGCAACTCTAGCATTGAGAATCACAAGATTTGCTTCTCGCTCAATCGCGGCTTCAACCAGAGCTTGCAGTAAACGCATCCCAAGTCCATGCCCTTGGTACTCCGGCACAACAACCATTTGATAAATCTGAAACTCGTTAAAACTATTTTGACCTAGCCGACCATAGGCCAATAGGCGATTTGCTTGATTAGTTGTAATAGCAAGATGCAAGTCTTGTGGCTCTTGAGGGTCAAAGATCGATTCAAACGGAACATTATGTTCCTGATAAAACAATTGATACCGAAGTTGAGCAGCTTGGCGATACTCTTCGCTGCCATACTCAATCAACTTCAATGGAGTTCTGGATAGCTGGATTAGAAAAACCAGCCGTAGCTGTGTAAGCCCTTGCCCAACAAATTCACGCCTAGATAACAAACCCAAACAACGCAAAAGCCAGCCGTAGCAAGCAATGCAGGCTTACGTCCCTGCCAGCCTTTTGTAATGCGAGCATGGAGATAAGCCGCAAACACTAGCCAGGTAATCAAGGCCCAGGTTTCTTTCGGATCCCAGCTCCAGGGTGCGCCCCAGGCTTCGTTGGCCCACACCGCACCGGCAATAATGCCCACCGTCAAAAGCGGGAAGCCCAAACCAATAATGCGATAGCTCAGATTATCCAAAGTCTCAGCTAAGCTCAGGCGAGTCATCGATAACGATGCTACGGGAGGGGCTTCAATGGCTTCTAAAACAGCAGTGCCGCCTTGCCCTGACGTTACAGCCAAGGGCTGTGGTTGAAGGGTGCTAGCTTTCTGCAGACGCTCTTTAAAGCCGCCCGTACCGACGGAGCTACCCTTTAGCTCAATGGGCTGCCCCCAGGTAATCGCAAGAAACGCGATCGCCATCAACGAACCCACCATCAGGGCCGAGTAACTAATCATCATGACGCTGACGTGCATCATCAGCCAGTTCGATTTCAAAGCAGGTACCAAAGGTGCTGAAGACTGCATCTCCGTGGGTAGGGTCAAAGCCGCAAATGCGGTAATTGCCATCGCCACCGGGGCTGTCGCAACACCCACCAGACGGCTGCGGCTTAAATACTCAGCGACGAGATGAACAGCCGTGACGCCCCAAGCTAAGAAAAACAAAGATTCGTAGAGGTTGCTGATCGGGAAGTAGCCCCCCTCAGCCCATCTGGCTCCCAGCAAACAGGCGATGCAGAGATTTGCGATCGCAACCCCTGCCGTTCCCAGTGCAGGCAAGGCCGGTATTTTAGGAAAGGCTGCGCCGACCCAGTAAATCAGCATAGTGACAAACAGAACCGCGAATGAAACGTTGTCTAGAGCGCCTTGGAGCGTAACCAGATCCATATTGTCTTCTCTCCGTTGAGTATCAGGCAGCACAAATGCCTATGTTTATCCTACCGATTAATGCCCCTGAAGGGGGTTAGGAACCCTGAAGTCTTTGCAAAGCTATTCGTAATGCTGGGGTTAATCTGCCGCAGGTCGCACATTCAAGGATTGTGGACGGCAGTCAGCCAAAATTTTATGGAGATGGACGACGTTGCCAATCACTGCGATCGCAGGGGCCGTAAACTCAGCTTCCTTCATCTGGGTCTCAATCGTGGCAAGCGTCCCGATCAACTGCTCCTGCTCAGGCCTGGTGCCCCACCGCACCAATGCAATGGGGGTATCAGGGGCTTTGCCACCCACCTGCAATTCCTGAAGAATATGGGGCAAATTATGAACCCCCATATACACAACAATGGTCTCAGCCCCTTGGGCAAGGGCGTGCCAGTTGACTTGGGGCCGATATTTCCCGGCTTGTTCATGCCCCGTCACAAAGGTCACCGAAGAGCTATAGTCCCGGTGCGTGAGCGGAATGCCGGCATAGGCCGGGGCTGCAATCCCAGAGGTAATCCCCGGTACAATCTCCACCGATACTCCAGCTTGGATGAGATCGGTCATTTCTTCCCCGCCGCGCCCGAAGATAAAGGGATCACCACCCTTGAGGCGAACGACAACGGCGTGGCTCTGCGCTGTCTCAATCAAGAGCGCTGTTGTTTCAGCCTGCAGGAGCGAATGGTGGCCGCGACGTTTGCCCACATGAATGCGTTCAGCCCTGGGATTAATCATGTCAATGATCTCAGCGCTGACGAGGGCGTCATAGATCACAATCTCAGCGGCGTCTAGCAAAGCCTTACCTTTCAACGTCAACAGACCCGGATCGCCCGGTCCTGCACCGACGAGATACACTTTGCCCACAGGTGTTTGATGATTAATCGTGCCCACTATTATATTTTCACCCGTCTGTATCTTTATGCTTCAAATTAGATCAACTAGCAATTTCGCCAAGGCCGGACTCGGATTTAAGGGAGCGGCTAACTTCAGATCGAGGTTATCGAACCTACACCTTAGCTGATAAATCTGTTGCAAAATGGCATCCGTGATACGACCAGAGAATAGGAAGTAGGGCAGCACCCCCACCGTTCGATGTCCTTGGTCCACCAGCGCCGTAAGGCTCTCTTCGAGGTGCGGCGCAACGGACCAGTAAGCCGGTTGGGTGCCCAGTGCGGCTGAAATCTCTTCAGCGATAGTATTGCCGCCGGGATAGCGACTGCCGTGAGCCAACAAAATCCAGGGATAGTCAGTGGAGATGCGATCGCGCAGCAAAGCCAGCACCCCTGAGTGCGAGCCTAAATGGGGTCTTAAGTTGAACTTGACGTGGGGCGACTGCTGCTGAGCGACAGCAATCGCGTTAGGAATATCAGACATCAGATGGGTGCCAGCCAGCAAAAACAAGGGCACAATTTTGACCTCGGCAGATGCTGAAGAGTCTGACTCCAGTGAACCCCCCACTTGTTGAAGCTGCTCCTCTAAGGGCAGGCCAAACTCTAGGGTGCCGCTGTGAATCTGGTGGGGGCTGACGCCTGACGAGGCCAATCCCTGCCGGAACAGGTCTGTGAGCTGCTGGAACGACTGTTGCGATCGCACATCTCTGCTGCCGTGAGCAACCAACACATAGGCCGTCGAATGATGCTGAGCGTGCAAAGATCTCAATCTACGAAGAAGTGGCTAAAACTGTTTTCGTCTCTGGACTATCTGTTGAAAGCTTTTGGTAGGCGGCAACAATGTCACGGAACTCATCACCTTCTACCGTTTCTTTCTCTAGAAGCACTTCAGCCAGCTTATCGGCCAGGGCACGATGGTCTCGAATGAGCTGTCTGGCCCTATCGTAGCTGTGCATAACAATCTCTCGGATCTGGCGATCAATGCGGGCGGCAATTTCCTCTGAATAGCCAGAATCATCATTAGAACTGCCGCCCAGAAATACATCGCCGCTAGAAGGACTCTCTAGGGCTAACGCACCCAGGTCTGACATCCCGAACCGAGTCACCATCGATCGGGCATAGCCAGAGATGGTCTTGATATCGCTCTCGGCCCCCGCATCAATTTCGTCTTCACCGAAGACTTCCACCTCAATGGCTCGACCGCCTAGGCCAATGGCGATGCGATTGAGTAAATCGGTGCGGCTAATTAAGCCTTCGCTGTCTATTTTTTCTTCGTCGGGCAAGAAGCTCGTAAATCCTAAGGTGCCCCCCGAACGAGGAATCACAGTGACCTTATCCACCTTTTCGTTCAAAAGGGTTGCAATCAAGGCGTGACCGACTTCGTGATAGGCCGTCATCCATTTAACCTTGCCCTCCATGCAGGGAGCCAGCTTAAGACCAATGGTAATTCGATCAAAGGCATCGGCAACCTCTAGATTTGTAATCGCCTCTTTGCGGCGACGGGCCGTTAGAATGGCCGCCTCATTGAGCAGGTTTGCCAACGCAGCCCCTGAGAAACCAATGGTGCGACGGGCAATAGCCTCCAGCGTAATCTCTTCAGATAGCTTTTTATCTCGGGCGTGAACTGACAAAATGCCTAGGCGACCATTGAAGCTGGGCAGATCTACCATCACCTGTCGGTCAAAGCGTCCGGGACGCAACAGCGCAGAATCTAAGACATCAGGACGATTCGTGGCTGCAATAATAATGACGCCGCTGTTGCCTTCAAAGCCATCCATCTCCGTGAGCAATTGATTAAGGGTCTGCTCTCGCTCATCATTGCCGCCGCCGATCCCGGTTCCCCGTTGTCGACCAACCGCATCGATTTCGTCAATAAAGACAAGACAAGGGGCGCTTTCCTTAGCTTTTTTGAACAGGTCACGTACCCGAGAGGCACCCACACCCACAAACATCTCGACGAACTCAGAACCAGAGATGCTGAAAAAGGGAACCCCTGCTTCGCCAGACACAGCCTTAGCCAACAGCGTTTTGCCCGTTCCGGGAGGGCCAATCAACAACACCCCGCGAGGAATTCTTGCCCCCACGGCGGTGAAGCGCTCCGGCTGCTTTAGAAAGGTGACCACTTCTTCTAGTTCTTCCTTGGCATCTTCAATCCCGGCAACATCGACAAAGGTGACGCCTGTTTCTGATTCCATCTGGAAGCGCGCGCGCGATTTACCGAAGTTAAGAATCTGCCCTGGACCGCTAGAGGTGTTGTTCGCGGCCCGACGTAGAAATGATAGGAGGAGGGCAATCAGCAAAAAGACAATGAAAACCTGCAGCAGAATACCGGGCAGAGGATTTTCGCCCTGATCAGGGATGATATTGAGGTTGACCTTATTACGGCGCAGCGTTTCGGCTAATTGCGTATCAAGATATTCGTTTTGACTGAAAAGAGAGACTTGCTGATCCGGCGTCTTTTTAGGTTGATCCTTAAGCCGAAACTTCGCCACCCGCTCCCGTTCATAAATATCGACCTCACTGACCTGGCCTGCTTTGACCTGGCGCAAGAAATCACTGTAAGAGGGCGGCTCTTTTGTTGCTTGGGCCAGCACCGGTAGCCCTTGAGCAAGCAGCAGCCCCAAAACGAAACCGGAGACCCGTCTAGCCAATTTTTTGTTGCTTGATAGTGAGTTCATGCGATGCGTCTAGTGGAATGAAGATGGATGCAGATTCTACGTCAATCCCTGTCGTTATCCTCTCAGCCTAATTTAACTCGACGGTGCTCAGCAACCTCTCAGGAAGGGATTAAGGTTAATTTCTTGATCTAGATTGCCCCATTCACCCCCAGAATCTCCATAGAACAACGGAGTCAGACAAATCTCTCCTGTATCATGGGGAACCACAAGACCATTCTTTAATATCTGGCCCCTTTGCTATGACTGCTGGTTCACAGCGTCAGTTTTCACTGACCACCCCCCTCTATTATGTCAATGCACTGCCTCACATTGGTAGCGCCTACACTACGATGGCGGCTGATGCGATCGCACGCTGGCAGCGCCTCCAAGGCGTTGACGTACTGATGATCACCGGCACTGACGAACACGGCCAAAAGATTCAAAGAACCGCAGAGCAAAACGGAAAATCGCCCCAAGCGCACTGCGACCACATTGTGACTGGCTTTATTGATCTGTGGGATCAACTTCAGATTCAGTACCAGCGCTTTAGCCGCACCACCAGCCCTCGCCACGCCGCCATTGTGGCTGAATTTTTCAACAAAGTCTGGGAACAAGGCGACATTTATCTGGGACAGCAGAAGGGCTGGTACTGTGTGGGCTGCGAAGAATTTAAAGAAGAACGAGACTTGCTGCCGGAACAGTACTGCCCTATCCACAGCAATCAAGTGGTCGAATGGCGCGATGAGCAGAACTATTTCTTTCGGCTCTCTAAGTATCAGAAGCAGCTCCTCGACTTTTACACTCAACACCCCGACTTCATTCAGCCCGAAAGCCGACGTAATGAAGTTCTTAACTTCGTTAACCAGGGGCTGCAAGATTTTTCAATTTCACGGGTCAATTTGGACTGGGGCTTCCCCGTACCGACCGACCCAAACCATACCCTCTACGTCTGGTTTGATGCTCTTCTCGGCTACATCACGGCGCTGCTAGAACCCGAAGACGACCCCACCCTTGCCAACGCACTGAAGCAATGGTGGCCGATCAATGTCCACCTCATTGGTAAAGATATTCTCCGTTTTCATGCGGTGTACTGGCCCGCAATGTTGATGTCGGCAGAGCTTCCCCTTCCTGGCAAAGTATTTGGTCACGGATTCTTGACAAAAGATGGACAGAAAATGGGAAAAAGCTTGGGCAATACCCTCGATCCTGTGGCTCTTGTCAACCAATATGGAGCCGATGCTGTTCGATATTACTTCCTTAAGTCCATTGAATTTGGTCGTGACGGTGATTTCAACGAAGAGCGCTTTATCAATGTGCTGAACGCCGACTTAGCCAATGATCTCGGTAATTTACTCAATCGCACCTTAAACATGTTGGTCAAATATTGCGACAGTCAGGTGCCAGAAGTCGATCAAGCCCTGCTTCTGGATAAATTTGAGCTAGTCCAAATGGCGCAAATGGCAGGGGATCAGGCCGCAGCAGCCTACGAGAGCCTTGATTTCAGCACTGCCTGTGAGATTGCCCTCTCCTTGGTACAAACGGGGAACAAGTTTATTAGTGAACAGGCTCCCTGGTCTTTGTATAAGCAGGGAGAGCAGGAATTAGTGCAACAAACCCTTTACACTGTTTTAGAATCAGTTAGACTATCGGTATATATACTCTCCCCTGTTGTGCCCAGTCTTAGTACTCAGGTTTATCAGCAATTAGGTTTCGATATTGACTTTAATGATTTAAGTGATTTTAAAACCATAGAGCACCGCCACTGGGGCATTTTGCCGTTTCACCAATCCATTCAGTGCCCTCAGCCCGTCTTCCAAAAGCTACCGCCCCTTTCTGAAACAGAGTCTTAGTTCAGCGGGTCAGCACCGGCAAGGGTTAACAGCGGAGCCAAAACAGACTTTAGCAACCATAATATCTCCCTTTAATAACCCATAGAGGTTCGGTAAATAAATGATAACTGACGCTGATATCGAGAATAATAAGCCGCTCTTCACTCCTGAGCAGGTTCTAGAGAATCGGGGTCGAGTCGCAATTTTTATTGATGGTTCTAATCTTTTCTATGCTGCTCTGCAGCTCGGCATTGAAATCGATTACACCAAACTGCTATGCCGATTAACGGCTGGGTCGCGTTTATTACGGTCCTTTTTCTATACCGGCGTTGATCCCAGTAACGAGAAACAGCAGGGTTTTTTATTGTGGATGCGTCGTAACGGTTATCGGGTGATTACGAAGGAATTGATTCAACTCCCTGATGGCTCGAAGAAGGCAAATCTCGATGTTGAAATCGCGGTGGATATGATGTCTCTGGTGGGTAACTACGACACGGCAATTCTGGTCAGCGGCGATGGCGATTTGGCCTACGCGGTTAATGCCGTCAGTTATCAGGGTATTCGCGTTGAGGTGGTTAGCTTGCGATCAATGACCAGCGATAGCCTCATTAATGTTGCAGATCGCTACATTGATCTCGATGCCATCAAGGCATCCATTCAGAAAGCACCTCGCTCTGGCTATTCCTACCGTCCTCTTTCGGGGGTTGGGGTGTCGAGCGACACCAGTGAAGACGCCAGCAGCGCTTCAGTAGAATAACCTTTTACGCTGTGTCACCCACAATGCTGCGAACCGTAGCAAGGGGCTTGCCGCTTCAGATGAATAGAGTTCAAGGGAGCTATCTATGCCGGTCGATGACGGTATTGCTGCTGTTGAGTCTTGTTGCCTGCGGCCGCCGCTCACCCTCGACCTCAGAACCCCCCCAGACTAAGGTTGAGGGTGGGTCTAAGTTTTCTAAGGTCACCTTAAAGCAAGCAAATGAAAAGGGACAGCTTCTCTGGAAGCTAGAGGCCCAGACCGTCACCTATGGCGAAGATCTCTCTATTACTCAGGTACAAGGTTTGCAGGGACAGCTCTATGAGAAAGGGCAACCCGCCTTTAAAATCACGGCTGAGAAAGGTGAAATTAAGCAATCGGGGCAGGTGATCAGTCTCAAAGGCCAAATCGTTGCCACCGAGTTAAAAAATAAGCTTGTTTTCAAAAGTGCTCAACTCCAGTGGAAACCAGAGCTAGGGCTGCTCCAGGCTCGTTCTGGCATAACGGTGACTCATCCTAGTCTTCAGATGTGGGCGCAGCGATTGCAGGCTTCCTCTCGAACACAGCGGGTCAGAGCGCAAGGAAACGTTATTCTTGAAACTCGACCTGCTCAATTTCGTCTGAAGACAGATCAGTTGGTGTGGCAAATCGATCAGCAATTCTTAACGGCGGGAGTCGTCAAAACCGATGAGACGACGCCCAATGTCGAAATTGAGCAGTTGCGGGGATCAGGCAAAGGCAGCAGCGCGTTAGCAGGAAGTGTTCGCCTGAACTTGAAAGGCCAGATTGTGACGCTGCAAAATCCAGCTCAGATTTCGACCCCATTGCTGGAGTTAACGAGTCAGCAGTTGGTGTGGGATATCAAACGCCAAATTGTAAGCAGCAAAGAATTACTAGAAGTTCGAGATCGACAGCAGGGGGTCAAGGTACTTGCCAATCGCGGTGTCTTCAATCAAGGCCGTCAGATTATTCAGTTTCAGGGGCAAGTGCAGGCAAGCGGCTTAAGAAATGGCTCCCGTCTCAACACCGAACAGCTTATTTGGCAGCTTTCCACCCAGCGAATCGATGCTCAAGGTGACGTGCGCTACATCCAGAGCGATCCACCGTTTCGGCTGCAGGGGCCAAGGGCGGTGGGCAAAATTCAAGCACAAACAATTCAAATCAGTGGCGGCAATGTGGTTACGGAAATTATTCCCTAATTACGGGGAGATTGCACCGTGTCGGATTAGGAGATGATGAATAAAATCAGCAGCGGTTGTGGCTGTTTTAGGATCGCTCTGTGACTCGTGATCGCAGATCCACCATCCCTGAGCGTTCTGAGGGGATTGCCAGAGTTCAGAGTGAGCCATGCTGGGGTCGGCGTAGAAGCGATCGCATCCTCGCCCCAGCACTGCCGAACTCCAGTGCGTAAACCGATCATGGCTGAGGCGGTAGCAGGGAATATCACTGAGCAGCGGCACCCCCCAACCGTCGATAGCAATAATCGCCGCGATATCACCCCCCAACTGTCGCCAAACCCAGGCCGCCTGCATCACACCTACGACACCGGCACTGAAACCAATCAGGATCGGTGTTATCCCTAATCCGTTGCGCTCAGTGATCTGAGCATCAATGCTGGCTGTATTGGATCGGACTGAGCCGCTGGAAATCTCATAAAGAAAATTAAAAATATGAACCCCAGAGCAGGCCGGATATTCCTCTGCCGGGAAAACCCATAGGGAATCAGGGTTAGGGAACCTCATGCCCTGCAAAAACCGATCAGTCCATGCCCGTGCATGAAAACCGGGGCAAATGACGATCGGGATACTCCATGGGGGTACAGACATTAAAGTTGTCTTATGATTTGGGCTGTATCCGGCTTCCCTACTGAGATTCTAGCTAGTATGTAGTCAATATTAAGAATATCTACTGCAATGTCAACCTCCAACGGTCAATCCCTCACACCTCAGACCCACGCTTTAGATCCGGCGACCGCTGCAGCCCCAGCTCATACCCATGCTTCAACCCCAGCTCATACCCATGCCCATAATCCCGATACGATTCGGTCCATTATCAATCGCTTATCGAGAATTGAAGGACATATCCGGGGTATTAAATCCATGGTGCAGGAAAATCGCTCTTGCCCCGAGGTCTTAGTCCAGGTCGCAGCCGTGCGCGGAGGCTTAGACCGGGTTGCTCGAATTATTCTAGACGAACATCTGACGGAGTGCATCGTCCGCTCTGCTCAGGAAGGCAATATGGAAGTAGAAATTCAAGAGCTGAAGGCCGCGTTAGATCGGTTTTTGGCCTAGTGTTCTGTCAGGATTGATAGTAAAAGCACGGAGCGTTGACGTTGTAGAGGCTCTCATAATCAACAATCGTCGCTTGTGATGTCGATGATTATGAGCCTCTATCTGAGGATTGATGTAAAGAATGGTAAAGATCTCCTATCATATAGATATTTCCCATAGCCGTGGGACTGGGCTTCAAAATTTTAAAATTCCACGATAAAACACGATATAAATCAAAATGTTGGAGATAATCGATTGAACGCTGCTGATTCCACTCTATCTGCGGATTCGGTCTCGTCTGGGGCTAGTTCTACGCCTGTATCCCTGCCTAGTGCTGAATTGCCGTCCTATGACTCATATCGGTGGGCAAAGGGAGACTATAGCTACCGGGGACGCTTAATCGAAATTGGTCACATTGGCCTCCAGCTTCTAGTCTTTTTGTGGGCTGATCGACACCACTGGAGCTATCCTGACCGGCAGGCCCCTACGCCTGAACAGCGCGCGCGCCGTCACCGCCAACGTGCCATCTGGATTCGTGAAAGTTTGCTGCACCTGGGACCAACCTTTATTAAGGTGGGGCAGTTTTTCTCGACCCGTGCTGATTTATTCCCGGTCGAGTACATTGATGAACTCTCGAAACTTCAAGACCAAGTGCCAGCCTTTGGCTACGAGCAGGTCACTGAAATTATTGAGCAAGAGCTAGGAGCGCCGGTTCAGGCCATCTTCGAGAACTTTAACCCCATTCCCATTGCGGCAGCAAGTCTGGGGCAAGTGCATCATGCCCAGCTTCAGTCCGGCGATGAAGTGGCGGTGAAGGTCCAGCGTCCAGGGCTAAAGCAACTGTTTCAGATTGATTTGAGCATTCTGAGGGGATTCGCTGAGTTTGTGCAACACCGTACGCCTTGGGGTAAGGACGGACGAGATTGGTTAGGCATCTATGAAGAGTGTCATCAAAATCTGTGGGGTGAGCTGGATTATCTCAATGAGGGGCGAAACGCAAACTTATTTCGCCGTAATTTTCATGATCAAAGCGATGTGATTGTACCTCGTGTGCACTGGCGATACACGACCTCTCGCTTGCTGACCATGGAGTACCTTCCTGGGATTAAGGTCAATGATGTTGAGGCCCTTAGCGCAGCCGGGATTGATCGTGTTGAGATTGCACAGCTCGGCGCACGGTCTTACCTTCGCCAAATTCTGCATCATGGTTTCTTTCATTCAGATCCCCATCCTGGCAACATTGCGGTCAATCCAGACGGTGCATTGATTTTTTATGATTTTGGGATGATGGGCCAGCTTCCAGCAAAGACCCAAGAGCATCTGATGCTCAACTTTAAAGGCATTTTGCAGAACGATGCCGGTCTGGTGGTGCAGGCTATGGTAGAACTCGGCGCGTTAGCCCCCAATTCAGATTTCGGTCCAGTGCGGCGCTCAGTGCAGCACATGCTCGATTCTTATTTTGATCGAGCCTTCTCAGACCATGGTGAGATTTCGATGGCGGCGATCAACGATGATCTGTACGAATTGACCTACGATCAGCCCTTCCGATTCCCGGCGGCATTTACGTTTGTGCTGAGGTCTTTGTCCGCCCTTGAGGCTTTAGGAAAGTTTCTCGACCCCCACTTCAATTTCATGGAAGTCGCTCAACCCTTTGCTGAGGAAATTATGGCTCAAGAAACTGGTAGTTCCAATGATTTAATTGGTCAACTGAGTCGCCAAGCGGCTGAATTTACGAATACAAGCTTGAATCTGCCGCAGCGAGTCGAAATATCGCTGAACAAGCTTGAGCAGGGCGATATTAAAATGCGCGTCAATTCCGTTGAAGCCAATCGTGAACTGAGGAAGCTCAATACGGTCAACCTCGGCATTATTTATGTTCTCCTGTTTAGTGTTCTCTTCGTCTGTGCAACCCAGTTGTTGATTGCAGACTTTGTTTGGTTCGCAATCGTTCTGGTCGGGATTGCCTTAATCCCACTGACGTTGCTGCTGCGGGTGCTGTTGTTCAAGCTTGAGTAATGAGCGTTTCAACACCAAGGGGCTGGGACAATAGACTTGTTATGAACAAGACTGTACAGGTGCCAACCGCTTTCGGAGTAAAAGACGCTTAGACGGTCCGAAAGGCCAGAGTTTAGACTCTTCAGGGGAATAGTCAATTTTTTGATAGAGGCTTTGGGCAGCGGCGTTGGTTTTAAGTACGTTGAGATAGAGGTCATTGGCGCTCCAAGAGCGGGCCACCGGTTCACAGGTCAGCAGTAGATTCTGAGCGATGCCTTGACGACGATAGCTAGGTAAAACAGCTAGGTTTGAGATATAGGGCACAGGGGGTTGCCATAGCCACAGCGATTTGAGAGTGACTTCTACGGTCCCTACTAGGGTTTCTTGAGCGGACTCACCCGGTGGTGTAGAGGATTTTAAGGTGGCAACGAAACAGGCATGGCGAGAGAGCTGAGTGACAAAACGCGATCGCAAGTCTTGATAGATACCAACCCTCAACAGCGGCACCGCCCAGTGCCAGTAGCTTGTCTCTGGATAAAAGCTGGTGCAGAGCAGGTGAGCAATACTCAAGAGATCTTGCTCTTTAACCCGACGAATATGAACAGGCACAGCAATAGGCAGGCGTGGCAAAGAGATAGAACCGCTGGGCATCGGAGCTGTCATGACTTCTAGCTAGCCTTTAACCGTTGTCATAGACAAGGCGTTAGGGCTGCTCAAGTTCTTCAGGGGCTTGAGCTTCTTCGCCACCATCTTCTGCTATTTCAGCTTCAATCTTGGCAATGGTTTCTTGAATTTTGGGAATTTTAAATACCATTTTGGTATCTTCAACGAGGCGCTTACCCCATAGATTCTCGATCAAGAAATCAAGATCCCCGTAGCGACGGTCCATCTCTAGGGCTTTTTGAGCTAATTTGAGGGCTTCATCCTTCTTGCCCTGCTTAAAGTTGGCGACCGCTAAGGCTAAGATGGGTTCCCCGGTTTCTTTGTCAATCTCGCTGGCCGCCTGCCAGCGTACGATGGCTTCATCAACGTTGCCTGCTTCATAGTTGACAAGACCAATATTGTTGATGGCAGGCCAAAATTTTTCGTTTTGGGTGAGCGCCTTTTGGTAGGTTGCGATCGCATCCTCAAATTTCTCTAGCTTATAGTAGGTATTACCAAGATCAAATAGCGGCTCTAGCTGATCAGGCTTAAGCTTTAGACCAGCCTTCAGCGACTTTTCAGACGCAGGGTAATCAGCCTTACTAAAATAGGCGGCACCAAGGCTAAAGTGTACACCCGGATTCGAATCATCCAATGCTAGTGACTTGTTGAGGGCTGCAATTCCCTCATCGGTCTTCTCTAGATTAAGATAAAGTCCCCCCAGCAATGCCCATCCTTCTGGGGCTTTAGGACTAAGCTGTGTCGACAACTGCGCCCGCGACAGCGCTGCAGAAAACTGCTGAAACTGAGTCAAGTAAACCGCTTCCTTGAGCAGATCTTGGCCGGTCTTCTCTAGTTCTTGAGCGTCAACCGTGATTGTTCGAGGCACAAAAGCCTGACTGCGAACGGGTAGCACTGTACTGCCTAGACCTAAGCATACAGCCAAAGAAATAAGGGTTGAACGATAGAGCACAGTCGGTGACCATAATTGACGACAAAGTCTTAATTGCTAGCTTAGCTTAATTTTCTGATCCTGTAGCACCTCTAGCATCAAGCAGACAATCCACACGCCGCGCCCAACCCTAATGGTGGCTCATCTTGTTACACTTAGAAGCAGAATTTTAGCCCAGAGGTACGCAGTGGATCCATTACTCATGCAAGAACGAATTACATTGATTGAATCTAAACGTGAGATCCTGATCAAGCTTCTCGAGCAACCCGATCTGGGTACCCTGCGTATTGACGTGAATCAGGCCTTGGAAGAGATGGATGATCTCGTCGATGAATTTAAAAGAACTTTCCCAGCTACCTCAGTGTAGCCAATCGACCTGAGGATAATGCTTGGAGTTGGCGTAAATTTTTGCAGAAAAGTTTGGTTTACATCTTCACGAGACCATACTAAGTCGAAATCCTTAAAATATTTTTTTGGCATCGACGTGACTGCTGCAACACCTCAACTACTGGTTCATTTATCAACAGGGCTTGAGAGACAACCTCTCCTGGGGCAGACCACATGGACTTTGGGACGGCATCCGTCTAATCTGCTGTCGTTCCCAGAAAACAGCATCTCTCGTTATCACGCCAAAATTGAGATTTTGCAACACCGACATTGTTTTCTCGTGGACTTGAATAGTCGTAATGGTTCTGTCGTTAATCAACATCCGGTTTCTACCCCAGTGTTCTTGAAGCATGGAGACCTCTCATCCAGCTTGGGTATCAATCATTCCAGTTTGAGCACAGCCTATTTCTGTCTCAGGGACAGCCCACGGATTCAGGGCAGATTCTAATGCTTCATCAGTCGGCACTTCAGGGCAAAATTTGGCAAGAAGTGCTGCTGTCTCAAAATTTGACGGTGTGCTGGGAAGCCTCTACCACAACCCTCAGACATCGCCTTGACCAACGTGCACCTCTCAGGCGCTGCCGCAGGCCCTGATCATTGATATACCCGCATTTGAGGGCGATTTAGAAACCTTTTGTCGCTGGTGTCAACAACAACACCCCACGCTAGCGCTGGTGCTCATGAATAGTCAGCAGCGTCATATACCGCTAGAAGAACGCCAGCAGATGACCGCCCTCGGATGTCTGGGTGTTTTGCCTGCATTTCGTGAGCCAATTTTAGACAATGTTGCAGGCATTGTCGTCCATCTCAACTTAATATTGCGGGTCTTTACGGATATGAAATTTCGGCAAGATAAATTATTCCTGGCACTGCGTGAGTTAGAAAACCTAATGATGGCTGTCGCTAAACTACCGGTCGCCGTTCCTGCTAGGCAGCCGGTGGCCGTCACCGCAAATGCGGGTACGCCGACTGTGACCCCCACAAACCAAGAGCTTCAAGATTTAACGATGATCTCTCGATCTGCAAGGTAGAGCATTTGAGGTAGCGATCTCGTAAAGCCGCTTACATCAAGTCCGAGCTAAGCGATACTCAGCAGTACCGCCCTGCTCAATCCAGCCATAAATCATGCCAGAGGTCGAATGATCTGCGCCGCAGCGGCCCTGGTGATCGATGACAATGACGCCCCCTAATCCATTCACCTTTGAGACGAGATACTTGATCCCCGCCTGCGCGGCATCCCTAGCCTCTAGCTCCTTAAAGTAAACCAGGTCTGCGATCGTTTTAGATAGCACGGTGCGTAGAAACTGCTCTCCATACCCCGTCGCTGAGACCGCACAGGTCTCATTATCGGCGTACACACCAGCCCCAATAATGGGCGTATCTCCAACACGGCCCCATCGTTTATTGACGATGCCCCCCGTTGAGGTGCCTGCCGCTAAATTACCGTCTAGATCTTGGGCGACCACGCCAATCGTGCCAAATTTTTCCTGTGGCTCTTCGGTATCTTCGTGATCAAGCATCATTTTCCCTGCTTGCTGAGCTTCTTTGAGCTGCTGGACTCGGGCCTCTGTGATGAAATAATGGTCAGGCCAAAACTTGACGTTCTGAAATTCAGCAAATTTCATGGCTCCATGTCCTGCTAGCATGACATGCTCACTGTGGTCTAAGACTTGACGCGCTAAAGAAATCGGATTTTTAATGCCTTTGACACCAGCCACCGCTCCGGCAGACACATCAAAACCATTCATGATGGCTGCATCCATCTCAACTTCGCCATACTCATTGAGAACAGAGCCTCGACCTGCATTATAAAGGGGGTCATCTTCTAACAGAGCGGCGCAATATTCCACCACATCTATTGCCATTCCACCGCTCTCAAGAATGTGGCGACCCTTCTCTAAAATGCTGTGAATACTGCTCTTAAATATGGAATCATTTCCTTCCTGCTTGATATGCTGAAGCGCACCGGCCCCACCATGAATCATCAAGGAATAGGAGTTTGACATTGTGAAAGACCAGAGCAGAGAGCAAGGGATGCAAGGGTCTATCTTAAACCAGCGACTCAGACAACACCACCTGTATATCCAGATAGGTTGACCTCATCTCTGGCTCTACCATGCCTATTGCAATCTACTCAGCTTGGTAACCGATTTGAGATCTAGACCGATTCAAGGGCATGAAAAGACGGCATTAATGCATTAATCTGGGCATCAGAATTGAAGCGCTGCTTCAGAACGCTTCGGAACTGATCTTGCTGAGTATGAGAGCCAGCCAATAGACAGACCACTTTACCCGTATGAATACTGCCCCAATTGATTAAGATGACGCCAACCCCGGTTTTTGCATCAAACTCAATGCCGCTGAGGTCAAAATCGCTCAAAGAACGGAACGGAGTGGTAAACGTTTCGCAAATCCAACTATTGATGCCGAGCTTAAAGGCGACGCCGGTGGGATAGGATGCGCCGTTATAACGAGGATTACACTCAATGGCGTAGTAGCGAGGCCCGTGAGAACTAAATACAACCGCTACATCGAAGGCAAAGATATCCTTCATGCCCTGCTCCATCATCCACTGAGCCATTGGTTCCACTAAATCCCAGGGATGATATTCGGTGGGATAGCGATTGCCGCTGTGAGAACAGCCATCTAAAATCTGCTCAGTCGCAGCGTGGCGCTTTAGACCCTCCTCAGTAACTTGGTACTGAAGATTGAGAAATGAGGCGGCTAAAACTTCTTCTTGAAGCTGGAAGGGTGTCTTCTCTGGCATGTCATACAGAGCCAGCAAAAGCTCCTGTCGATTTGCACAGCGTACAATTCCCATCCCATCGACAGAGACAGAAGGTTTGACATAGCAGGGATATGGAATCTCTGAATTTATTCTCACCTCTGCTTTCTCGCCAAAACACAATGTTTTGGGGACTGTAACCTGAAGCTGATGCGCCAGTTCCATGAAGTTATTTTTGTTGTTCATATACTGAACAACATCGTGCCAGCGCTGATCTTGGCAACGGAATTGCTGACTCCGAATGCTGTTAGGATTTTCAGAATCGCCAAAGTAGAAAACAGAAGATTCAATCTGAGGATGGGCCAGCCGGACGGCAGACGAGATATCCCAAATAACGTTTTGGCTATGACGCAGACCGATGCGATCGTAGTGCTCAACAATGGCTTGCCATTCTGACCGCAGCGCCGGGTGGAGCTGCACCACGTCATTGGGTTCAGTCAGTCCCAGGACTCGCCCAGAGTAGAGGTGGTTGCCTGTGACCTGCTGGTGGGTACAGTTCATGATGTCGTGATTAACAATTCTCATGGCGGCTCACTATTGATCGACAGAACAGGGGCAGCAGTATTTTCGGAAACAATATTGGCTTCAAAGGCTAGGAAAGCGAATTGGAGCAGGAGTACAGGGGATACTCTTTCAGAAAAGATTATCTGGAAATATTAACGCGCTGGCTAGATAGAAAAAACGAATAGGAAACAGCCTCGTAGGCGCAACTCAACTAAGGTGTGCAATGCTTTGATTTCCTAGAGCAGTACAATCTTGACTTACTTGCCTCAATACTTGGGGCTGTAAAACGGTATCAAAATTTACATTTTTAGATATAGCACAGATGTCCTAGGCAGGATAGTAATTTTGTTAATTATCTGGCTTATATCATTGATGCTTGACATAGATTAAGCAACAGGAGAAAACCGTTTTCTCCTGTATTCTGATTCAATAGCCAGAGAGAAAGAGGATGCAGATAGAGCTTTTAAGCTTTGTTTCATTATTATCTGGCTAATAAATATATTTTTTTAAGGTTTCGGTTGAAGAAGAAATATGTCGAGTTCATGAAATGGGGTGATACCGGCTCAATCGATTCAATTTGAAAGAATCCAGGTGTCTTTACTACCGCCACCTTGAGTGGAGTTGACCACTAAAGACCCCTTCTGCAGAGCCACTCGCGTTAAACCACCCGGATGGACATAGAGATGATCTCCACGATGCAGAACGTAGGGGCGTAGATCAACATGTCGGCCTTCTAGACCACTATTAGTGAGGGTAGGAATTCTAGATAAAGCAATTGTCGGCTGAGCAATATAGGCTCTGGGTTGAGCTGCAATACGCTGGGCAAAGTCTTGACGTTCTGTACTGCTAGCGTGGGGGCCAATGAGCAGTCCTTTACCGCCCTCGCCCCCCGCCGGTTTCACCACCAATTGCTCTAGGTGCTCAAGAACATATTGACGATCAGATTCTCGCCAGCACAGATAGCTAGGCACGTTGGGGAGTTTGGGGTCTTCGTTTAGATAGTAGCGAATCATCTCAGGGACATAGGCGTAGATCACTTTATCGTCGGCGACGCCGGTTCCAAAGGCGTTGGCGACGGTTAGCCTACCCTGCTGACAGAGTTCAATAATGGCTTCCAGGCCGGTGCTATGGTGGGTGCCAAAGCTCAGAGGGGTAAAGAAGTCGGCGTTGCGCCGTCGGTAAAGAATGTCGATGCGCTGCAGTCCGCTTGCGGTTCTGCGCTGGAGGTAGCCTTCTTTAATGACAAGATCTTGAGGTTCGACTAGGGCTACGCCCATTTGCGCGGCTAAAAAGGCATGTTCAAAGTAGGCCGATTCAATGGGGCCGGGGGTGAGCACGGCGAGCCTGGGTTCGGTGTTGGGGCCTGAGGCAAGATTGAGCAGCGTTGAGTGCAACTGCTGTGGATAATCTGCAATCGGTTCAATGGATAGGGGATCCGGAAGGGGAAGGACGTGTTGAAGCGCCTCCCGATTTTTAATGACATAGGCAATGCCGGAGGGGACGCGCAGATTGTCTTCGAGCACGTGCCAGATGCCGTTGCGATCGCGAATCAAATCAATCCCGCTGACGTGACACCAGATCCCCTTGCTGGGCGTCATCCCCATACACTCAGGCAGAAACCGCTCCGCCGACTCCACCACTTCTCTCGGAATCTTGCCGTCGGTGATGATCTGTTGTGGCCCATACACATCGGCACAGAACAAATTGAGAGCCATGACTCGCTGTTTCAAGCCTTCAGCAACCTGCTGCCACTCTGCAGCCGAGATGATGCGAGGGATCACATCAAAGGGTAAGACACGCGGTTGACCGTCTAGGGTAAACGTTGCGCCTAGGTCTCTGAGGACTTGCTGAGCATTTTGATTGGCTTGGGATAGAGCGTCGGCGGGCAATTGCTGTAGCTGTTGCACCAGCGCTGCAGCCTCAGGACGAGGTTGACCAGGGGCCGCAAAATACTCGTCATAAAATTGCTCTGGATCGTAGGTGTCAAATAACACGGCTGCAGAAGAGATAGGTTGCCAGAGATTGTGACACAGGATGCTAATCGACTGTGTCTCAATTACGTCATGTCGTAACCAAACAGATTGGGATCTACCTCCGAAAGCTGCAAATCTGCAAGGCCATATTCAGCCCAGCGTCGATCCACCAGGGCGGCGGTATCTGGGTCAGGGGTGAGTGGCTCGCTCCACTCACGGTCTGTCTCTGGATAGATCTTAGTGGTGGCGTCAATACCCATTTTGCCCCCTAGCCCCGGTTGGGCGGTGGCAAAATCAAGACTATCAAAGGGATTATCGGGCAGGATAAAAACATCGCGGGCTGGATCGACCTGGGCGCTGACGGCCCAAACCACAGCACGAGGATCCCGAATGTTGATGGTTTCATCCACCACAATCACAAATTTGGTGTAAGAAAACTGGGGTAGGGCACTCCAGAAGGCCAAGGCTGCTCGACGAGCCTGTCCTGGATAGGATTTTTTAATGGAGATAATGGCGGCCTTATAGCTCAGGGCTTCCATGGGTAAAAAGAAGTCTACAATTTCAGTGACTTGCTGCCGCAGAATGGGGGTATAGATGCGGTTGAGGGCAATCGCCATCATGGCGTCTTCTTTCGGCGGACGTCCGCTAAAGGCCGTTAGGTAGATCGGATTCTTTCGATGGGTGATGCAGTTAAAGCGAATCAGCGGTGCCTTTTCATTCACTGGGCCGTAGAAGCCAATGTGATCCCCTGCGGGGCCATCCACCGCCACTTCACCGGGGGTAATGGTGCCCTCAAGGATCATTTCGGCATCGGCGGGGACTTCTAAGTCCACTGTTTTACACTTGGCTAGATGAATGCCTTTGCCCCCATAAAGTCCGGCAAATAGCCATTCTGATAAATCAATGGGAAGAGGTGTGGCGGCAGCCATGATCACTAACGGGTCTACACCAAGTGCGATCGCAACCTCTAGCTTCTCCCCCCGTTCTGCTGCCTTGCGAAGATGCCGCGTTGCCCCTCGCACCGACAACCACTGCACCGTCATCGTATTTTTAGACTGAATCTGAAGTCGGTACACCCCCACATTAGGAATCTTGCTTTCTGGGTCGCGAGTAATCATAAGTCCCAGCGTAATCACCTTATCCGCATCCCCCGCATAGACGCGCAGCATCGGAATTTGGGTTAAGTCAACCTGCTCATCCTTTAAAACCACCTGATGACAGGGCGGGAAAAGATCGCGATCGGGCTTAGCTCGAATCACATCAAAGAGCACCTTGCCGAAGTTCACCGTCTGCGCCAGTGTCTTAGGCGGCTTGGGCTGATACAGCAGCGCCAGCTTTTGCCCCAACGCTTCTAGTTCTTCCGGTTGCTCTACATTCATGGCCCAGCACACCCGCTCTACGGTGCCCATCAGGTTCACTGCTACCGACTGCTCCGTGCCCTTCACATTTTCAAACAGCAAGGCAGGCCCGCCCTGCTGCAGCATTCGGTTGGCGATTTCAGAAATCTCTAAGTCAGAATCGACCAGCGCAGTGATACGTCTCAGTTGGCCTCGCTGCTCTAGGAGCTTGATGAATCCTCGTAGGTCTCTTGCCATGACTTTTTGATTGTGAGTACATCTTTTATTATTGCGAGAAGTGAAGTTCTGCGGGGATTCTCATCGCTTCAATTGTGTGAGAGTAGGGGAAGCAAGGGCTTGGTAGCAGTGGTATAGACCGACTCAACTAAAACGAACTCGTTTAAATTTTTTATACAGCCCCTTGGGAAAGGCCTGATAGCTGCAACACTCAGTTATTAGGCCAAAATCATATTATTTTAAGATTATGAGCTGTACAAAGCGCTCTTGCCCTCTTCAAATCTGACCCCTATGGTTCCTTGTCTTCATGCTGACGAAGCAGCGTCGCTTCTAGTGATGCCTGTATCTGGACGTTCTGTGCTTGGATGACGACAGTCTGTCAGCTAGTCTCCACACCCGAACAGGGCTGGGTAACGCAGGTACTATAGCAGGGCCATCACCTCAATGGAAAAGGTTGTTGTAAGACAAAAAAATTGCAGTCAGACACATCTGACTGCGCCGATGACAGGTCTTCTTGCCAGTGGCCTCAAAAATTATTGGTATGCCGTTGAATTCTCAACCAAGCTCTTAGACACAAACCTGATTTCCTTTGAGTTATTCGATGAACCGTGGGTCTTGTTTCGGAACCCACAGGGACAAGTAGCCTGCATTCAAGATGAATGTGCCCATCGCGCCTGCCCCCTCTCTCTCGGACAGATTGTCGATGGCACCGTGCAGTGTGGCTACCACGGTTGGCAATATGACGCCAATGGCACCTGCACATACATGCCATCCTGCCAGCATATTCAGGCTGCGGTCAACAGCCTTCCCTGTCAAGAGCAAGCCGGCATGACTTGGGTTTGGCCCGGTTCATCTGCCCCCACCCCACTTTCTGATCAGATTTACCAGATTCCTGACGGGTTTCTACTCCATGCAGAAGTTGAGATGGAGTTGCCAGTTGAGCATGGACTTCTCCTTGAAAACCTGCTCGACTTAGCCCATGCTCCCTTTACCCACACCGGCACCTTTGCTAAGGGATGGACGGTCCCTGACCTAGTCCGGTTTATCACGCCTCGAACCCCCCTAACTGGCCACTGGGATCCCTATCCGATTGCCATGACCTTTGAGCCGCCCTGTTACGTGATCAGCACCATTGGACTACGGGGTAAAAGTTGTGGTCGTCATCTGCATCAACTCCACTGCTGTTTACCTGCAGGGAGGGAGAAAACTCGCTTGCTCTACCAGCTCTCGTTAGATTTTTCCGGGTGGGCAAGGTTCTTGCCCGGTAAGGATCGGTTTTGGCGCTCAATGGCTCAACGCGTCATTGAAGAGGATTTACGATTAGTGATGGGTCAACAGGACCGACTGCATGCTGGCGCTGATATCTGGCGCACTCCGGTCGGGTATGACAAGCTTGGGGTGGGGTATCGTCACTGGCGCAATCAGGTTGAGCGCGATAGCCCTGAGTGGCTAGATCAATAGTACCGCCATCTAACGATGATGGGCCGCAAAGGTTATTGAGAGAGAGAAACTGCGTCAAAACACAGCGCCAGCACGAATGGAATCACGATGGGCAGAGCCACAAGCAGTCCTTGCGACCCCACTTTGATGGGTTGACCCTCCATCTTGAGTAGTAGGACCATTGCTCCAATGCCTAGGAGTATCCATAGGCCAGCAAATCCCAAGAAAAAGGCAAAGGCAGAGTCGTTCATGGGGCAGGGGTGTTGTCGGAACTGTTGTATCAGCATAGACATTTCTAGCGGCCGACCTGGGGTAAGGCTACATATCGTAAGGACTAGAGGCTACTAGTGATTTTGGCTCTGAGACGTTGAGTAAGCCGAGATTTCCCGTAGACGGGTTAATGCTGACATAATTAATACAGTCTATTTACAGAAATCCAGCGTTTTTAAATTGTGAAAAATCTCCGAACTGTCTCTGATACCAAGCGATCCTTTTATACAATCCACACACGCCCCGTGAACTCTATCTACCGCCGGGTCGTTGAGGAGTTGATGGTGGAGATGCATTTGCTCCGGGTGAACGAAGACTTCAAAGAAGACCCTATCTTTGCCCTGGGTGTGATCACAACCTATGACCGCTTTATGGAGACCTACACTCCTGAGAAGGATCAGATCAAGATTTTTGAAGCCATTTGCCGTGCCCAAGATGCTGATCCCAAGCAATATCGAGAAGAGGCCGAAGGCCTCAAGACGTTTGTTACCTCAAAGTCATTTGATGAGCTGATGGCATGGCTGACTGATTCAACGGAGTCTAGTGAAGATGGTCTGCAGGGACAGATTCACAATATTGCCCAAAATCAAAAGTTCAAGTATAGCCGTCTCTTTGGGATTGGCTTGTTAAGCAGTCTCGAAATTGCGGATGCAGAGATACTCAAGGATGAGGGACGTCTTAAAGAAGCTCTCCACACGATCAGCGAGGCTTTGAAGTTGCCTGAGAATAAAATGATGCAGGATGTTGAGCTGTATCGTGCCAACCTTGAGAAAATGGTTCAGACTCAGCAGGCGATCGCAGATAACCTAGCCGCAGACCGCAAACGTCGTGAGCAGGCTGCAGCAGAGAAGGTTGAGGCCGAGAAAAAGGCAGAAATGGCCCCTGTTGAAGGGACTGCTGAAGAGAAGAGCGACGAAGCCGGTGCCTCTGATACGGCTGCAGATACTAGTAGTCCTTCTTAGTCGATTAATCACTCATTCTGAATCAGTTTAATTATGACCATCCCTGTTAGTCTGCTCCGGGCGACCTCCTATGATCGCAGCCTTTTGCAAGCCAACCTATATCAACTCCTAGAGCCGTTGGGCGGTATCAAGAGTTTCGTCAAGCCGGGATATCGGGTTTTGCTGAAGCCTAATTTGCTAACGGGGGCGCGCCCTAGTAAGGAATGCATTACTCGCCCTGAGGTGGTATACGGCATCGCCAAGATGGTGAAAGAAGCTGGCGGGCACCCATTCTTAGGCGATAGCCCTGCTTTTGGCAGCGCTAGAGGGGTAGCAAAGGCTAATGGCTATTTGCCGTTACTAGAGGAGCTGGATATCCCCATTGTGGAGTTCCACGGTCAGCGCTATGAGGCACTGGGAGACTCTTTTGACCATCTGCGCCTATCGAAGGAGGCCATGGAGGCAGATGTGGTGATTAACCTACCTAAGGTGAAGTCTCACATGCAGCTTACGATGACGATGGGGGTTAAAAACCTATTTGGCTGTGTTCCGGGAAAAATGAAGGCTTGGTGGCATCTAGAGGCGGGTAAAGATGCCAATCGCTTTGGCGAGATGCTGGTGGAAACGGCGCGGGCGATCGCACCTAATCTCACCATCCTCGACGGCATCATCGGCCACGAGGGCAATGGTCCCAGTGGGGGTGAACCCAGAGAGTTAGGAATTCTGGGGGCAGCGCGGAATGTGTTTGCTCTAGATCGAGCTTTGATGGATATTTTGCAGGTGGATCCGCAGTCGGTGCCGACGATTGCGGCGGCGGAGCGATTGGGTATTGGGCCAAGCTTAGATGATCTGAGTTTCCCGTACTGCACCTCTGAGGAGTTGCAGTTTGAGGGTTGGAAGCTGCCGGAAAAGATGATGCCCATTGATTTTGGTGCACCGAGGGTGCTGAAGTCTACGTTTAAGCAGCTTTATATTTTGCTGATCAAAGAGCCGATGGCGTTGTATGCGAATCGATAAGGGGTGAATTCGGAATTCGTAGTTCGGAGTTCGGAGTTGAAACACGCTGCACAGATAGTTGGGTTAACTGTTTGGCTAGTTGGCTAGATATAGTTAGACGGCAGCGGGTGTTTGCTGTTATTCGCGCCCCTGAGATGTCTTTGGGGCTGCAAATGGCGAGGGCTGTGGCGGCTTCAGGATTAGAGCTGATTGAGATTGCCTGGAATAGCGATCGCGCTCCAGCATTAATTCAACAACTTCGGGCTGAGTTGCCCCACTGTCAGATTGGGGTGGGGACCATTATGAATCAAGGGGAATTGAGAGATGCGATCGCGTCCGGCACGCAATTTTGCTTTTGCCCCCACACCAACCCTGAACTGATTGCGATGGCACGAGACCATAATCTCCCCATCATTCCGGGGGCGCTAACGCCAACAGAGATTGCGACGGCATGGCAGGCGGGGGCTACCTGCGTCAAGGTATTCCCGGTGCAGTCGGTGGGGGGCAGTGAGTATATTCGCAGCCTCCAGGGGCCGTTGGGACACATTCCGCTGATTCCGACGGGGGGCGTGACATTAGAGAATGCAGCGGGGTTTCTTGAAGGGGGTGCGATCGCAGTAGGTTTATCGAGTAGTCTGTTTCCTAATCTCAGTATTCAGAATCAAAATTGGGATGACATTGCCCAAAGGTGCATCATACTCAAGATGCACCTTCAACACGGTCAAGAGTCAGCTTGAGTCAATAAGCCCGTAGGCTAAGATAGGTAAAGTAATACCTCTCATGAACCTCCGATTCCAAGAGCCGTAGCAAAACGGAGTTGTCACACGATGAATGTATCGGATTCACAATCGTTTGAGCAAAAGGTTCTGAGCCAGCTTGACGATTTACAGGGGTTAAAAATCGAAGTACTAGAACGCTTCGAGAAAATAGATAATCGGTTAGAAAGCATTGAATCAAGAGATCGCTGGAATAAACAGGCATGGCGTGTGATTGCCTTTGCTGGGTCTACCTCTATTACGCTATCCATCTCGGCAGCGCTGGGCATCCTATTCTAAATCTACAAGACAGCCGCTGGGGGTTGAGAACAACCCCCAGCCACCAGAATTCCAGGATGGGGGTAAAAGATGCTGTGAAGTCTGTTGACGGGCAGTCATCCAAAGAAGAATATTCAAAAGCATCCCAGCCGTTATTCTCCGGTTGACCGCATCAAAATTCTCAATTGCTTGCATTCTGCACAATACTATCGCCATCGTTTACAGTTAGTGTAAAGGCAGGTAAAGCCAGATAAGACCCTGCTTTCAGCCTTGATTTTTTAAATAAAGTGTTGAGACCCCCATGCGCGTAATTTTAATGACCGGCAAAGGTGGCGTTGGTAAAACCTCCGTCGCTGCCGCCACTGGACTTCGTTGTGCTGAGCTGGGTTACAGAACATTAGTGCTCAGTACTGACCCAGCCCACTCCCTTGCCGATAGCTACGATATGGAGCTAGGGCACGAGCCAGTTCTGGTACGACCTAATCTCTGGGGGGCTGAACTCGACGCCCTCATGGAATTAGAAGGTAACTGGGGAGCCGTGAAGCGCTACATCACTCAAGTTCTGCAAGCCAGAGGGCTAGACGGCGTTCAAGCAGAAGAACTCGCGATTTTACCCGGCATGGATGAAATCTTTAGTCTGGTACGGATGAAGCGGCACTATGACGAAGGCACCTACGACGTTCTCATTATTGACTCTGCACCCACCGGAACTGCACTGCGACTACTCAGCCTTCCAGAGGTGAGTGGCTGGTACATGCGCCGATTCTATAAACCATTGCAGGCCGTCTCTGTCGCTCTCAGGCCTCTGGTGGAGCCTATCTTTAAGCCCCTTGCCGGATTCTCTTTGCCTAATGCGGAGGTGATGGATGCCCCCTATGAGTTCTATGAGCAAATTGAAGCGCTAGAAAAGGTACTCACCGACAACACTAAAACCTCGGTTCGGCTCGTCACCAATCCAGAAAAAATGGTGATCAAAGAGTCTCTGCGCGCCCACGCATACCTGAGTCTCTACAACGTTTCCACCGACATGGTGGTGGCAAACCGCATCATTCCTGAACATGTTACCGATCCTTTCTTTGTGCAGTGGAAAGAAAATCAGAAGCAGCATCGCAAAGAAATTCACGAGAACTTCCACCCTCTCCCGGTTAAAGAGGTGCCCCTCTATCAAGAGGAGATGTGTGGTCTAGAGGCGTTAGATCGACTCAAAGAGACCCTGTATCCCGAAGGGGAAGATCCAGCCAAGGTTTACTACCACGAGAATACGCTACGAGTGGTTCAAAATGATGGTGAGTACAGCTTAGAACTCTATCTGCCCGGTATTCCCAAAGATCAGGTTGAGCTAACAAAAACAGCGGATGAACTCAATGTTCGCATTGGCAATCACCGTCGCAATCTAGTCTTACCCCAGGCACTAGCGGCCATGCAGCCTGCCGGAGCCAAAATGGAAGAGGACTATTTGAAAATCAAGTTTAGTCCCAAGGTTCCGGCTTCAGTGTAGTGCTGTGTCATCAATGACTTAAGATCGTCTACGGATGAAATCGGGAGTCAGGTATGAATTCACTGCAGGATAAAGTTGCCATTGTCACAGGTGCGTCGAGGGGCATCGGCAAAGAGATTGCTTTTGCACTCGCCTCTGAGGGAGCTGCTGTTGCGGTGAACTATGCCAGTTCTAGTGCTGCTGCCGATCAGGTGGTGGCTGACATTACTAGCAAGGGCAGAAAAGCCATTGCCCTGCAGGCTGATGTCTCCCAAGAAGATCAGGTCGATACCCTTATCAAAGCTGTTCTGGACCAGTGGGGCCGCGTGGATGTCTTGGTAAATAATGCAGGCATCACCCGCGATACTCTCTTGCTACGCATGAAGTCTGCCGACTGGAGAGCGGTGATTGACTTAAATCTAACCGGTGTTTTTCTCTGCACCCGCGCGGTGAGTAAAACCATGTTGAAGCAGCGCACCGGCAGAATTATAAATATTGCCTCAGTGGCAGGTCAAATGGGCAATCCAGGGCAGGCAAACTATAGTGCAGCTAAGGCTGGAGTAATTGGCTTTACAAAAACGGTTGCCAAAGAATTTGCCAGCCGTGGCATTACCGTTAATGCCGTGGCTCCTGGCTTTATTGACACAGATATGACTGAAGGCTTAGGTGCTGAAGAGATTCTCAAATTTATCCCGCTAGGACGCTATGGTCAGCCAGAAGAGGTGGCGGGAATGGTACGTTTTCTAGCGGCAGATTCTGCCGCCGCTTATATTACGGGGCAAGTTTTTAATGTTGATGGCGGCATGGTAATGGCCTAACTACAGAGCGACCTAGGTATGGGTTCTCCATGTTCTTAAAGATGAGTTGTATTGCGGCTCAGGTCTCATGCTTTAGACAAATTCGTGATCTTTATAGAGATAGCCTTACTCAAATTGGAGATGTGAGGTGAATACAAGACACTGGACACCGCTCCATGCCCGCTTTCATGGCCTATTACGGCAGCGAAAACTATTGCCGAAAGATCAGAGCATCCTCCTCGGCTTCTCTGGCGGTCAGGATTCTATGTGTCTACTGAAGTTGTTGGTAGACCTGCAGTCCAAGTGGGGCTGGAATTTGGCTGTAGTCCACTGCGATCATTGCTGGCCCCTTGATTCAAGTAAAAATGCTCAATATGCAGCAGATTTAATTCAACAGTGGCAGCTTCCTTACTTTGGTCGCATGGCCCCGAAAGTACTCAAGGGTGAAGCCGAAGGGCGTGACTGGCGGTATCAAGAAATGGATGAGATTGCTCGTCACTATGAATACGATGCAGTGGTGACGGCTCATACGGCTAGCGATCGCACCGAAACCCTCCTCTACAATCTCATTCGTGGCAGCGGAGCAGATGGCTTGCAAGCTCTCACCTGGCAGCGTCCTCTCGCAACGGGGGTACAACTGGTTCGCCCGCTGTTAGCGGTGACCCGTGCTGAAACAGGACAGTTTTGCCAAGATCTGGACCTACCGATTTGGAAAGACTCTATGAATCAAGACTTGCACTACCGTCGCAACCGTATCCGACAGGATATTCTGCCCTACTTCAGAGAGCACTTTAATCCCAACGTCGATACAACCATTGCCCAGACAGCAGAATTATTACAGGCAGATGTTGCCTATTTAGAGACAAACGCAAAGGAGCTACTGGCTGCCGCAACGAACCAGCCCCTTCCATCTGAACTGGCTCAAGATAATCAGGTGCTGGCTGCATTAGATCGAACGGTATTACAGCAGACCCCCTTAGCACTGCAACGACGTGCATTGCGCCAGTTTCTGCAGATGCACCTTCAGATCGCACCTAATTTTGCTCAAGTGGAGAAAGTTACCGCTCTAATTTCGGCTCCTAATCGCTCTCGCAGTGACCCGATCACGGCACAAGTCATTGCTCTGAACTTTGCCCAGCATCTATGTTTTTATGACTTAAGCACCTAAACGCTGTCGGCAATCAAGAGCCAAAACACAGAAATAGAATAGCTAGACCACTCGTTCCCTCAATAACAGGGTCGCAAGTTCTAGAACATCGGATTTCCGATCTGCCATTCATTCTTTAGAATTTCTTTGTAGATCGTCTCTCTGACAATCATCTGCTCATAGAGCTGCACTAGAAATTCTTGAGCCTGTTCTCGACTCATTCCCTTTACCTGAGACATAAAGGAGCGTAGCTTAAATTGCTGTTCGAGGGACAACTGTACAGGTTCACTCACAGACGTTTGCTCCATTAAGAAAGGGACAGAATGGGACACATTCATCCCACAGGACATGAAAGAGGCTGGATTAGCAGTCTCAATGTCACCCAACTCTATTATGTAAAGTAACAATTTTTTGACAAAAATGCTATAAACTGATCCTAATGACTGAGATGCTGCTCATAGTGTTCCCTGTTTATAGTGCGCTTGGTAAATGCTTGAGCGATATATCTCCCCATTGATCACGGCGACAGAGCGGCCTAGAGATTTACATGCACCCCCTTCATCTATCGTGTTTAAGTAATTTGGTAATCCTACTCCACGGCCTCATACTGCTGTGTCAACATTGATACAAAAATACTCTGGCAGACCTAGTGTCCCCGGTTTGCAATGGAAGCACTGGTAAGTGTGTAAACAAAGCACTTACTAATATCGAACAAAAATGTCAATCTAATCATGGGCCGCAGCCTGAGACAAAGATTGACCCGAAGTCAGACAATCCTCTTTGCCCTCGCTGATACGAGACGTGAGGTACGGGGAACAGCTACCTGATCGCAGAAAAACGCCGTCTTGTCGGAACGGAGGGAGTGCCTCCCGTATCTAAAAGGCTATTAATACTGTTCAGGGCTTCTGATGCCGAACGATATCGATGACGAACATCACAGCAAACCATTGCATCTATGATTGTAGAAAGATCGACACTGATCTTTGGATACCTTTTCCACTTGATGCCACCCGTCTGCTCGTCAATAGCAAAGGTCCGTTTGGTAGGGTTAATACCTGTAAGTGCCTGGAGTGCAATAATGCCGACCGCATAGACATCGCTCGCTAGGGTGGGGTATCCCTCAAGTTGCTCAGGTGCTATATATCCCTCTGTTCCGACAACGGCTGTAGAGCTGGTTCGGCACCGTTGAGTACTGCCAAAGTCAATCAGCACAATACTTTGATCGGACTGATTTCGGATCAGATTTTCTGGTTTTATATCTCGGTGAATAACGCCTTGACGATGGACAAATGCCAGGGGGGTCAGGATACTCTGCACAAGAGTCAGAATTTTAGCTCCGTTCCATCTCCTTCCCCAGCGCAGTTCTTGAGCTAAGCTATGACCAGGCATAAATTCCTCCACCAAGTAAAACTCTTGATCTTCGGTGAAGGTTGTATACAGTTGGGGAATCTGAGTGTGATGACCTAGTCTTTTTAGAACATTCACTTCTTCTGTGAATAATTGATTGGCAGCATTAACGGTGAAATCATCTGTATCCGGGGGCTGTAGCTTCTTGATCACGCAGCGTTGTTGAGCAGGATGCTGCAGGTCTTTAGCCAGATACGTTTGACTAAAGCCTCCATTTTTAAACTTCTTAATGATTTTGTAGCGACCTGCTAACATATTTCTTCCTTTTAAGTGAAAGACGAGACTCTGGTGGATCATAAAGATGCAGACAACCCTTCCTTGATCAAAAAGTCAAGGTGCAGCGTATAGTCATAACGCTTGCAGGGAAATCATTTCTAAATAGTTTATGTCAACAATAAATATTTGTTGTGGCTTGCAATAAACCTCAATGCCCAGCCGGTCAATCCTTGTCAATATACTAAGCAATGTTAATTTTCCTTGATGTACGGTATCTAAATATAGACTATTGTTATCTTTCTTGATCTGCTTGGTGTAGGTTTCATGCTAGGTCAGTGTATCTAAGCAAGTAATAGGGAATCGCTTGCTTAGATTTGAGAAGATGATTTCAACTGCTGTAATACATCTGAATGAAAGGTTTGATGTATTTCATGAAGATTGAAGTGCTTCATTCGAGGGGGCAAGCGCGAAAAAGAGTTATTTCAATATCGCTCATAAAGTCAATCAAATAGAAAGACCCCATCAATCTCATCGGTGTATGCATGAAAATCTTGTTAATCGGAGATGACAGCATACTGATTAAGGAGTTAATCAAAAATCTAATCCTTCATCGCTACGTTCTAGACGTTGTGCAAGATGTTGAAATGGGTTGGACCTATGGATCTACGTTTGACTATGATCTGATTCTCTTAGATATTACCCTTCCAAAAATTGATGGGGTGAGTTTATGTAAACGATTTCGCTCAGAGGGATTTGCCACTCCTATTCTTTTGCTCTCTGATCAAGGCACCCCGGCGGCAAAGGTCTATGGGCTAGATAGTGGCGCAGATGATTATATCGTTAAGCCTTTTGAAAACTCTGAATTATTTGCTCGCATACGATCGCTCCTGCGTCGAAGTAGCTCTAGCCCTCTGCCAATACTAGCATGGGGCGATTTGTTGCTTAATCTCAGTACATACGAAGTGAGCTATAACGGTCAGCCGCTGGCATTGAGTACCATGGAATATGAGTTGCTAGAGCTGCTGTTGCGAGATAGTCAGCATGTCTTTAGTACCGATGAAATTATTGATAGACTTTGGTCCTTAGAGCAGTTCCCTTCCGAAGCGACTGTACGCTCCCATATTCGTCGAGTCCGTCAAAAATTAGTGGCATCAGGTGCGCCAAAAGATTTTATTTCTACTGTACATGGGCGAGGTTATTATCTAAAAACGCCACAAATAGCCGATTCTCCTGTATTTTTGCCATTTGCGGTCAAAAATAGCTCTCCTCAACTCTCATGGTCTGGCTCGTCACAGAACAACACCACTCGTTCTAGCTCACAACTTCAGGACCAATATTATTCGTTAGTGATTATGGTGGTGAGTCCTGATCTACAAATGAATCAAGCGCTGATTAGATACTCTAAACTGTGTGGAATTCATCTTCAGATTTTTCAGGTTCTTACGAGACAAGCTGTTTTAGCCTCATTGGATCTAAGCTCTGATGTGAGTCCTCGTTATCCTGATGCGATTCTATTTGAGTTGCCCTCTCAGCTCAAGCTTCAAGTTCTATCAGGTAGTAAAGCTGATAAATCTAGTGATTTTCTAGAAATATGGGATGTTTTCAAGGAGAAGTATCCTGATGTGCCTCGCTTAGTGATGGCGGAGCATCTTGAGCTGAGCGATCGCCTCCAGCTCATGCAGTGGGGAGGAGATTGTCTGATGGAGATGAAAACCACTCCAGATGAAGTGATTGAGACCATCTCTCGGTTTTTAGTGCGCTTTAATATTTCTGGAAAGGTAATGGTTGTCGATATCGATCAAGATTGGTTATATACGGTAGAAACGCTGCTAAAGCCGTGGGGCTTTAAGGTGACAACACTTGCTGACGTTCAGCAGGTTTGGACTGTTTTAGAAGCTGTTTTGCCGGATGCTTTAGTGCTAGATATCAACTTTCCTAAAATAGATGGATTTGAGATATGCAAATTACTGCGTCGTGATCCATCTTGGTGTCAGCTCCCAATCTTATTTCTGAGTGATTCAACGGATCCAGAGATCCAAACTCAAGCCTTTAGGGCTGGTGCCGATGACTATTTGAATAAGTCAATGATGGCACTGGAGCTTCCCCATCGAATTATGAATCGACTACAGCGGAGAGTGGGAGCTTAGATCAACTATTTTTCAAAAACACTAGCTTGAATGAGAATCGACCAAAGTGATACCGACTTCACTTTTGCTGAATTCATCTAGCTTTTTGCCGATATTCGACCAGTCAAGGTCGGTCAGTGCCAGAAGAACGGATGGGTTATCAAGACGGTCCTGCGGTATCTCTGTATTGAGACGATGCTGGGCCATGCGGATGCGAGCGTGAACGGCTACGCTTTGCTCATGATCGAGCATCTGCTGAAGCTTGAGCTGAATGTGCGATCGCATCTGGCCCTCTCCTACCCCTTCAAAACCATCGGCAAATCTTTCTAAACCTGTAACTGCCGCATAGCGAACAACCCATTCATGATCTTGCCGCGCAATCTGTAAGAGCGCAGATAACGCAATCCGTTGAGACTTCTCTAACAGTTGTTGATTAGGGAATCCTTGCCAATCAATCTCTCCCAAGCCTTTAGTTGCAGCCCGTCGTACACTCACCGCAAAGTCAGAGGTCGCAGCATCAAGCAACGTTACCAACCCTCTGGGATCACCGATTTCAGCTAAAGCGCGGATAGCCCAGGCTCTAGCCGTATAGTTATGGAGATCAAGCTGCTCCATAATGGCAGGAACCGCAAGTCTCCCCAGTCGAACCAATCCACACTCCGCTGCAATGGCTGCACCAGGGTTGTTGTAGCTTAACGCCGCCACTAATGCCGGAATTGCCGCTTCATCGGCAACGGCCGCTAGATTTCTAACCGCTGTAAATAAAGAAGGTGAAGAATCTGCCTTTTCTACCGCTTCGATCAGCACCGAAATCTGATCAGCCTGAGCATCAAGCGCCCCAGCGTTAAGACTTATAGTCATAACAAGCTATCCATCAACGTCATCACTGCGATCGCATCAGCAGACAAATCAGATTCTGTGATTGCGACGTGTTTTTCGAGAACGCCATTGAGCGCAATCAATTTAAGACTATTTTCGGCTGGGGTTCGAGCAATGGCTTCAGCCGCTGGCAGATATCCAATCGCACCTAAATCAGCAAGAATCGTTCGTCGAAGCTGCAAATTATCAGTTGACAGTGCCTGCGTGAGCCGGTCGCCAAACTGACAGGCAACCTGAGGATCAGGTGTCAGTTGATACATCGCTCTCATCGCCGCATATTGAATCCGAGGCACAGCATGATCGAGGAACGGCTCAATCCAAGTTCTTGTATGTTCTACTCCCAACATTCCCAACGCTTCAATAATGGCCTCAAAGGGTTGAGTTAGATGGGGCGGCTCTGACGCAGGCAGCGTTCCTGGAACTTGATCATTGAGTAACGCTACTAACCTCGGAACGGAGGACGGATCGCCTAAAGACTCAAGAGCCTGTGCAGCAGCTTCTCGAACATAGAAATCCGAACATTCTAAAGCCGTTAACAGAGCTGGAACGACTTGCCGATGCCCCAACTTTCCCAATGCACGAGCTGCATTGCGTCGAAGCGGATATCCGCCAGCATCGGTACGATCATCCTCATCCTTTAGAGCTGTGACGAGTCCATCAATGGCCTCTGGTACATCCACTCGAAACCGCCCTAGCCACCAAGCGGCATAAACGCGCAGCCCTAAGTCATCACCGCACAGATTCGCGACGGCCTGCTCTACTTTGAGGGAACCACTGTCTTGATGAACTATATTTTCCAAAGGTTAAGAGTCGGTAACGAACGATGATTCAAAGGGGAGCATCCCACTTTCGACAAAACATTCTCAAGATGATCTGAAACCATTGATTCCGCTGTTGCCTAAAAGAGTATATCTGCGAAAGTGGGATGCTCCCGATTCAAAGTATAGGTTCGACATCCTCAGCCATATCTTTAGCAAGGGCAATGTACCACAAAAAAAACGGAGCAGTCACAATGTCTAACTAAACGTTAGAAACCGCATACTCTCCGTAAAAAACAAAGACCAACACAAGAAGAAATACTGAGTCGATCTTTGTCATGATGGAATGCTTAGCTTGACTCACTATAAAGATAGTTGCTGTTTAAGCAATGTTCAAGCGAAGGGATACAGCTTAAAGCGGGACACCTTGGCCTGGGTCTTATCTAACGAAAATGGCTGAAGCGCTTACTCTATCAGGCAAAAGCTAAAATCTATGCGGGGCAAGCTGTCCCACCTTAAGTTGGTACCCCAAGCTAAGCAGACCCATTATTAATGCTAAGCCATACTAGCTGAGAGCATTAATCGCATGATCAATGTAGGAATTAGCTTCTAAAGCAGCATCTCCACTGAGACCATGGGCACCCTTGATATACTTGAGGGCTTCAACATACCAGCTAGGGGAAAGCTCGAATGTACGGTTGATTTCAGCAACGCCACTGAGCAAGTACTCATCCATGGGGCCAGTACCACCGGCTACGCAGCAGTAAGTAACCATGCGTAGATAGTAACTAATGTCACGGGCGCACTTATCTTTACCGCGTTGGGTTGAAGAATAGTTAGGGCCGTCTAGCTGGGTGGTATAAGGAAACTTTGCATAAACCGCAGACGCAGCACCACTGATTAGACCATCAGCTTTATTGGTCAGCGCTTTTGCTGCTTGTAAACCAGCCGTAGCTTGCTTAAAGCGGCCAAAAGCAACCTGCATTTCACTGTTAGTGAGGAATTGTCCTTGAGAATCAGCAGAAGCCAGTGCTTCGGTCAAAGGGGTTTTCATTAATTATCTCCCGAAAATAATTATGTTCATGAAGTTGACAATCGCTATTGAGTTCATGGCCTCAAAGCCAAGCGAAGGAACCAAGTGAATCAATCGCCGTGTTATACAGCGCGAGCTGCTAGATCAAAATAGCTACCGACTTCAGCGATTAGACTGGAGCAGTCACCTTGTGTAAAGGCAGTGGGGTCACTGATAAGAGCAACAGCCTCATCCTTCATGTTCTTGACAGAAGCGGACATAGAAGCACTGGGCACGCCCAAGGCTTGATATGTTTGCTTCAGGCCATTCAAGCAGCGGTCTTCTAAGATGCTTGCATCTCCAGCGAATGCTGCGTAAGTAATGTAGCGAAGGATGATTTCCAAATCACGGAGACATGCTGCCATCCGTCGGTTTGTGTATGCATTTCCGCCGGGGGCGATCAATGAAGGCTGGCTGTCAAACAAAGCACGTGCTGCGTTTGACACAATGGTAGAAGAGTTGCTGGTCAGCGTGTTGACAACATCTAAACGTTTGTTGCCGTCTGCAACCACAGCCTGAAGGGCATCGATCTGGGAATCACTAAGGAAGTCACCCCGTGTATCAGCCTGAGAGACTACTTTTGCAAATGCATCTAACATAAAATTCAATTCTCCTAGAATATTTATGGGAGTACGCGTTGAAACCAAAACAATGGCGTGACAAAAAGCTCAGCTCTTATGTAGATCTGAACTTTACTCAAAGAAGGTAAAGAGTATGAATCGGTCCTTGACCTACTTTCATCCCTAATCAAGAAGCAGGACTTCACCTAGCTTTGACGGTCATGAACTTTGTTTCATTACTTAGTTTGTACTATGTTGCAGGTTCCTTAATTATTACGAATTATAAAAAAACGGCTTGGCAACTGAGCATATAAACTCACTCTCAAATCGCTTTTAGCTATGGACCATAATAAGCTTGGGGCCTGTCTAGAGGCCAGAAGTACTAAATAATTTTCTATTGGACTTCGGCAAAGTTTCTTCATATTTGTTCGTGAAGCTCTATATGCTGCTGCGATCGCAGTCTCTAGCGCGATACTGTAGCCCACCGGCAAGTCAGCATTTTGACCCCAAAATTTGTAGCGCTAAGCGATGCCTAGCATCGTGGGCTGTAAGATACTATATCGGCATATAGAAGGCCTTCTAGAGGCTTGCAAGTCACTCTTAGAGCACAGTACATTTGGGTAGAAGATACCGCTCCCCCGTCCGTTAGCATTGCCATTGCGGTCAATTCGTCATCAGAATTTTGCTTGGCACCGGGAACCATAATCATAAAGACCATAATAGTGTGGCCCCTCTATCCTTGCTTCATTAGCAGGATAGAGGGGCCACAGGTCTCTCTACATCTAGCACTCAACAACAGATAAAGCGTTCTCTACTCCTAGGTTGAAGACTATTTATCTGGCTGGATCGGTTCATGTATGAGCAGCAAAACTGTTTCAGCTCTGCTGTCTTATGGCGTATGGAATATCAGCCATAAAGCAGCCATTACCAACGATGAGAAGGCTACGATTAGTAAACGTTTGTCATCTTGGCCCAGCTTGAGACGTATGCCCGAGCTACCTAGCTCTGAGGTTCGGAAATGATCATTGCGGCTGGGACGAGGAAGCTTATCTCTATAGTCAGTGCTGTAACGTGCAGTGTGTGCAAATGTTAAGTCTCCCCCGTTCCGCTGAGGCAAAACTCGACGCCGCTGGTAAGGCACAGTATTTTCACCAAACTGGTTCATATATTCATCACCGTCAAGAAGTTCGGTGATGAACCCTCGTAGACCTTGTGTGGCTAAGACAATGGACCAGGCCAGTTTCTCGCGCTCATTGTAAACTTGCCGACCTAGAATTCTCTGTACACAGAGTTCAACAAATCGGTAGTTGTTATTGACTTCATAATTGAGGCGGCGGAAAGGATCTGAGGTGGCTAAGCCTAGAATAAACTCTTTAACGGTGATTTTCCCGAATCTGAGTTGAGATTCCAGCAACGTTTGTCGGCAAAAAGATAACATCTGCTGTTCATGAAAGATTTGCAGATAGGCCGCTTCGATTAAGTCCTCCATTTCACTCGAAGACCTTACTTGCTCAGTGGAATAAACTCTTGGCTGCTCATCACTCGGAATTTCAAAACCGGTGACACGAGTATTTCGAGAGGTGGGAGCATGTTCCAATAAAGGTAATGGCATTTTTATACGCGCCTCTAACGTGGGTAATAATCTACATGTAAATCTGAACTCAATGGACTCTAAGACAAACTCAACCACTCTGCACTGAAAGTGCAGAGGTTGGGTAAGGACTGAAAGTCCGGTTCCTCTCAGGACTAAAGTCCTGATTCACTCCAACATAAATGTATCAACATCATTATTGGATA
>JBHJNL010000168.1:0-5713 GCA_050330855.1 Thermosynechococcaceae cyanobacterium
TCCAAAGGCGATTCGACCGACCTGCTGTGCGTGAATCAGTATTGGGTTGTCCAATTTTATTCGAGTCCTAACTCTTCAAACCCAGTCTAGGAGGACTTGTGTGTACACGGTAGCTCTAAGATGAGACCCAGACTTGAAGTAATGCCGCCCCTGTACCCAGGTAAACGGTTCCCCGTTCTTGATTTTTCGGTTGACAGACCATCGGCTCCAGCCGGGGCCAAACATGGCCTCAAGGATTGGCTTTGCTTCATCTACAGGTAAAATTCGATCTTGGCCTTGAGCGCGATTTACGATTTTCACAATATTCCTCCATTTTTCATCTGAGCTTCTGTAGATGACGCACTTCAACCTGATGGGTATGGACCCACTGCTGAGCCTTGACTGTGGCTATGCCATCCTCAATGGCCATGACATGCAAATCTTTTCCCCAACAAGTGACATTGATGGCTCCATCTGGGCCTCGGTAGCGGCACACATTACCAACCTGAATTTCTGAATAGCGTGAGTTGGGCGGTCTGGCTCTACATGACTGATTAGGTTTTGTGGTGACAATACCGACGCCATTATGCTCAAACTCCCCTACAGCTAGAGACTCTGGAGTTTTGGGGCTTGGTGACAGCTTGGTGACAACGGGCTGTTTTGTGGTGACAGCAGCGCGATTTTGGGTGACAGTGGGGGTCTCTATGGTGACAGTTTGAGGGGAGTGACCATTGGCATGTACAGATCCTTCCTCTACTTGCCCAGTCATGGTGACAGTCTCTGAATAATCTTCAAGATTGGGGCCGCTGTCACCATTCCAGTGGGTTACTGTCACCAAAGTTAGGGGCATTGTCACCAGCTTTTAGCTGGTTGTCACCAGCACTGTCTCCAGGGCTATCAGAGCGTAAAGCCTTGATTTCTAGGCGATTGCCCTCGTTGCGGGGTACCGCTAGTCCCATTGTCACCAACTCTTGCATGAGTACTCTGATTTGGTCGAGGGGCATCTTGCGATCGCACACCGCTCGACCTCGATAAATGTCCCTGGCCGTCACCCAGCCCCTCCGTTCTGATAGAGCCAAAATCTTGCAGTAGTTGGGAGCCAAGTCCCCTTCTAGAGCGTCCCCCTCACTATGAATCAGCTTCACCTGACCCAAGTAGAACTTGCTGAGGTTGATAGCCGCCTGCATGGTCTCTGCTGAGATTTGTTCGCTAGGGGCTTGCACAGCAATAGCCGCATTTGCACAATGGAGAAGCAACGCCAAAATACCCGTGTCACTTTTGATCTAGGCTTGCCTGATTTCCACATGGCCTGCCGCCATCCCTTACGCTTGGAGACCTTGCAGGTCTCAATCCAAGTTCCTTTTTCGGCGATGGGACCATCTTTGAGAATGAGATCACGCTCCTGCTCTAGCTGAGATAGCCGCTCATGCAATCGAACCGCTGACAGAGAAAACCGTTCTGGGGGTAGTTTTATCTGAACAATCTTTGGAGGCTCCGGGGATAACCATAGGCATTCCATTCGCTTTGTACCAGAGGTTGTCAATGCCTCTTGTTCAACTCGTTCCCAATGGGGGTACAGTTCCTCATAGAGCGGACAGGCGTAACCACTGACAATCGCACGTCCCTAGATCCTATGCAGCAACTCTGCAAGCTGACGATGATCCTCATCAGTCATCTCATGGCGATATTGTCGCCGGGGTGCCGCTGGCTCCCTATGCCGTTTATCCTTGCTGCCTCTGGCACCGTGAGGATAGGGCGGATCACAGTAAAACAATGTTCTGGGGGAGTCATATCTGTGGATACAATCGAGCGCATTTGAGTCGAGAAATGTCACCGCTTGGATTCGCTGGGCGATCGCACTCAAATGCTCAACGTCCCAAGTAGCAGATACTGACAGCCTTGATGAACTGAGGCCGTGACTCCAGCGACCACCGCCACCGATGTAGGTCAACTGACAATAGAGATAAAAACGTCTGGCCTTTTCCAGAGAATGATCGCAGGGTTCCTGGCAATGCTGGAATTCTGATTCTGTTCGGGGTGAATGTGCGATCGCATCTATCAGCTTCTCAGACTGCCGTTGAAGCACCTGAAAGAAATTGACCGTATCAACATTCAGGTCGCTGTAGACCTCAGTTTCTACCTGCTGTTTTTGTAATCCAACACTGAAGGCTCCGCCAAAGGGTTCCACACAGCAATCGTGCTCAGGGAAGTGTGAGCGAATCCAACGACCTAGCAACCATTTGCCGCCAAAGTATCTAAACGCAGATCTTGCAATCTTTGGTCTAAAGGAAATTTGTTCTGGGGAACAAGGTTTACACTCGATTGAAACTGGCGTAGGTACGATCTCCCGTCATGCAAAGTTCACAGGCGTCTTCACAGAGAGATTCAATGGAGCTATCCAGCCATCGAGCTAACGCATCATTGAGATCTCGAACATCGCATTGTTCTCCCGTGCGATCCAGGAGTGCAGCTTGAATCTGACTCGCTGCTCTATTGAGATGATTTAGCGCAGTATCAGTGATGATTGGTAATATAGCGTTGATTCCTTTGTACTGGGGTCATCCCCTGCTGAGTCCGACCAAAGATACAGCAGGGGCTTTTGCTTATATGCTTATTATAACTGGTGTACACGCAATAAGTCAGCAAAAATACTGCATGTTCTATTTAAATTACTTATGGCTCTATTCCTTGTAGCCACGCTATATTTGAGTTGTAAGTGAAGGTGAAGTTATGGCGAGACCCGGCGGCAATCCAGACTTGGCGGCGCATCAGTTCACAACGGATCGCCCTGAACCTCTAACGGCACGACTACAGCTAAGAGTCACTGAACGAATGAAGCAGCAGGTCACGGCTATCCCTAACTGGCAAGAACTGATTAGAAATGCGATCGCGAAAGAACTAATGGAAAACAATCAATAAAGCGTGTATACCTGCTATAATAAAAGGGTAAGGTACATTTAAGAAGACATGCAAGTCATTGCTGTAACTGGCCCCCGCAGGCTCACCCCAGAACAATATGAGCAAGCCACAAGAGAACTGAACGCTTTGGTCGTTTGCCCGAATTGGCATGTTGGCGACGCAACGGGTTTAGATGCGCTGGCTCTTAAGGTGGCCTGCAGCAGCAAAGTCAATTTTAAGATGTACCAGAAAAAGGTAAACCTGCCCTACCGTGCCCAAGGTGCAGAACGCAGTACTCGCATGGTGAAAGCTTTAGCTGCAATGGGCGGTACGCTACATGCTTGGCCTAACAAGCCGGCACCCCCAGGATTGAAGCCTAGTCGCAGTTGGCCTAAAGGAGCACAGGGATCTGGAACTTGGGGCACAATTGCCCTTGCTGTTGGTTTGGGATTACCAGTGGAACTGCACCCCCTAAGTGATGTAGTACGGTCGCCGGAATGGCTGGAAACTCAACAATTGAGCTTGATATAAGTGATGTAAAACCGCGTAAAATGCAGCTCCTTTGCTTGAGCCGAGCGGAGCTGTTGCCATATCTCCTGGCTAAGAGCGATTGTCAAGCCGCAAACGGCGGCAGGTAGCAAAATGCCCAACTGCCTAAAAGTGCGGGAGGCTCTTTGATTATTCCTTTCGCTATAGATTGAGAGCCGCTGGGGGCCGGACGCACCACAGAATAAAAGGGCAAACCGACTATTGCCGTTGTTTGGCGATAGCTCCCGGCTTGACCATCAAAATGCGCCCCCATCCTGGGATGATTGCGGCGGCGTTGGCTGAATAGAAACCCTTGCCCTCACCTCGCTTCGCCGCCGCCACACCTGCGGTCTTTAGGGTGCATTTTGAAGCGATAGCCCAACTGATACAAGCGCTGCAGGCGCGACTGCTGAAGATCCTTGGGAAGGAATAAAAGCACGGGGACAGCGGCAGTATCTTTCTGAGTTTGCTGATCATATTTGGTCCGCTGGGTCGGTGCCTCTTCTCGGTGCGATAGCACAAAAAATCTTTGGCAACACCGTACAATCAACGTTGGCTGTGTTCTGTTATTCGGGTTGCCTTGTGAGACGAGATGCCATTTACTATCAGGTGTTTAAGCGTTTTCCCAGTTTGCTGTTCACGCTACTGGAACATCCCCCAGAACAGGCAAAGGGTTATCAGTTTGAGTCCATTGAGGTCAAGGAACCCACTTTTAGGATTGACGGCGTTTTCTTGCCGCCAGAAGATACATCCCCCAAAGTGATCTACTTCGCTGAGGTGCAATTTCAGCCTGATGAGGAACTCTATGACCGCTTCTTTGCTGAATCCCTACTCTACCTGCATCGTAATCCATCGATCTATGACGATTGGTATGGGGTGGTTATCTTCCCTTCACGGAAGCTAGAACCCAAAAACACCACGATTCATCGCTCTTTGTTAGATGGTCCTCAGGTGACTCGCATTTACCTTGATGGGTTGGGGGAGCTAGGGAGTCAGCCCGTGGGAATTGAACTGATGCAGCTTGCGATTGCTCCAGAATCACAGATGGTCGGGCAAGCTCGTCAGCTTATAGAGCGGGTCCAAGAGGAAGAATCACCTCAATGGCCGAGACAGGACATAATAGAGGTACTGACAACGATTGTTGTTTACAAGTTTACGGATCTGAGCCGAGAAGAGGTAGAAGCCATGCTAGGCGTAAATTTAGAGGACACGAGGGTCTATCGGGAAGCTAAGGCTGAGGGTAAGCAAGAAGGGAAATTGGCTGCTGTCCCTTTATTGATTGAAGCGGGACTCTCGGTAGAGCAAATTGCCGAACAATTGGATTTAGAGCTAGCAGTTGTGCAGAAGGCTGCTCAGCAATAAAGCCGTTGAGCTTTTAGCTCTGATCTTCAATCTCAGCCGATGCTGCATCTCGTTGAATTAGTTCAATGCCGTGCTTGCAGTCACTCTTAGATTTGTAGCCTTCGCCTCCGGTCGCAATAATCTGGTGATTACCCGCCCGTAGCCGCCATCGAAACTCACCAGCCTTGTCTTGATAGATCTGAAACTTAGCCATCGTTCGTGCATCCTCTCAATGTTTGAATTTTGACATCACTGTATTTCATGGTGGTCATGTCTTCTGACCCGCTTAAGATCTTTTAGCAACAATAGAGTTGCGATGGCCTTCCAAGATTCAGGCTTCTGACAAATAAAAAAAAGGCCGAGGCCCGAAGACCCCGACCCAAGACCCTAAGCAACCTTGCAGGCGCTAGGGAAGGAAGCTGAAAGCTGCAGCAGCACCGACCGCTGAGCCTGGAACCGGATAACGCACAGTGCACCGGACCCCGCGATGGACACTCGCCCAGCCCCTAACCCCTGCAGCCGCTCGACGGTGGCCGCCGCCGACTGGCTAGGGACACCCGCCAGCTCTGCCCACCCCTTGCCCAAAAGACGCAAGTGGCAACAGGCCCAAGACCCACCGGGCACCTGAGCAGGGAGCTGAACGGCGGGAGCCAGAGAAGTAAGGAGACTAAGCATAATGGCACCTATAAATATCAGCAGGAAAAAAAGCATGGCAAAACCTGCCAAAAACAACGGCCTCTGGACACCACACGTTGACCGGCGTTGCCACCCCGGTTGGGTGGGGGATTGGGGCGCTCCCCAAAAGAGAAAGTGCATTGCACAACAAAATCAGCCCCCAACCGCTTGCGAGGACACGGACTAAACGCAGTGGAGCCAGTTAAGGGGATGCGATCGCACCTAGCCCCAATAGCGGAACGGAGAGCAGGAGTACCGAAGGGGTTGCAAGAAAGCCGCTGTGTGGTACCTT
>JBHJNL010000169.1:0-51865 GCA_050330855.1 Thermosynechococcaceae cyanobacterium
GATTTCATTTTTTGAACCTTATTGAGATAAGTTTCTATTTGCTGCCGAAAAAATATTCCTCAATAGGCCAGGATAACGGAAATTGGTTAGGGCTGAGGCGAACCTGCGGAATGTCGGCTTAGACCGCTACCGCTGTCTAAATACTCCTGCATTTTTGCCTGCAGTGGCTTTAATCGATCGGGAGCATCCCACTTTCGACAAAACATTCTCAAGATGATCTGAAACCATTGATTCCGCTGTTGCCTAAAAGAGTATATCTGCGAAAGTGGGATGCTCTCTAATCGATCGCTCTCTGACCGCAGCTCAATTACAAAGTCAGGGCAAAGGGGCGGAAACTTTTCCAGACCACCAATGGACGATCACCCGATGAATATTCCATTTGCAGCCCACGCATTCGCATCTATCGTAATTTACTGAGTTGTGACGGTCTATCGCTTGTCTTATGCAACGCGCAACAATCAATCAGAATAAACAATCAGAATAAAAATTCTCTAGTGGATCAATCTCTAGTGGATCAAGATGTTGCTGTTGTCGGTTCCAGCGTACGGGTGCTGGTGATTAAGACTCAAGAAGATTTTGCGATCGCACAGGCTTGTTGTTACCGCCAACTTGAGCAGAATAAAGCGATCTAAGCGGTGCCAGATCGAGAAACGCTACTATTAAGTTATGTAAACAGCTTCTGGTTTATGGCTCAAGTGCAACAAATACCCTCACGGGCTGGTCGCAAAGTCGTTGTCATCGGAGCCGGGATGGGTGGATTAACGGCTGCGGCTCTGCTGGCCCATCGTGGCTATCAGGTCAAAATTTTTGAACAAGCCCAAATCCCTGGCGGATGCGCCTCAACCTTCAAGCGTCGAGGCTTCACCTTTGATGTCGGTGCCACTCAAGTTGCGGGTCTTGAACCCGGTGGTATTCACCATCGTATCTTTTCTGAGCTGGGCATCGATATCCCGGCAGCTAGTCCCTGCGACCCTGCCTGCGTGGTCTTTTTGCCCGGAGAAGATCAGCCCATCTCAGTTTGGCGCGACCCTGACCAATGGAAAGCCGAGCGGCAGCGGCAGTTTCCGGGTAGTGAGCAATTTTGGCAGCTCCTTGCCGATCTCTTTGAAGTGAACTGGGCCTTCCAGTCCCGCGATCCCGTCATTCCACCCCGCAACCTGTGGGATGTGTGGCAGGTGGTCCAGGCGCTCCGACCCGCAACATTAAAAACAGTCCCGCATCTTTTTTCCACTGTGGGTCAGACCCTTCGAGCCTTTGGGCTAGGTCATGATCATCGCCTCAAAACCTTTTTAGATCTACAGCTCAAGCTTTACTCCCAAGTGGATGCCGAAGAGACAGCCCTTCTCTATGCGGCCACTGCGTTAGGGGTGTCACAGTTGCCCCAGGGTTTATCTCATCTGCACGGCAGTATGCAAGCCCTCAGCGATGGGCTGGTCGAAACGCTCTGCACGTTTGGCGGAGAGCTATATCTAGGGCACTCGGTGCAAAGCATCCAAAAGAAGGGTGATACACCCACTGGCCCCTCATTTAAAGTTCAAGGACAGGATACCAAAGGGAACGAGTGGGTTGAAGCAGCGGACCACGTTGTTGCCAACGTCACGGTGCAAAATTTAGTCGATCTCTTGGGGGAGGCGGCTCCGGCGGGCTATCAAAAGCGAGTTCAGGGACTGCCGAAAGCCTCCGGTGCTTTCGTTATTTACTTGGGCGTTGAGGCCACAGCCATTCCCGATGATTGTCCGCCGCACCTGCAGTTTCTCTACAATGCCGACGCTCCTATTGCTGAGAATAACTCGCTGTTCGTCTCTGTGAGTCGCCCCGGCGATGGTCGTGCGCCAGTGGGGAAGGCAACCATTATTGCCTCAACCTTCACCGACCCCGATCTGTGGGCGAAAATCGAAGATTATGAGGGGTTGAAAGAGATGTATGTGGGGGCTGCGATCGTAAACCTCTCCCAGTTCTTCAATCTCACCGAAGACACCATCATCCATCAAGAAGCTGGCACCCCCCGTACCTTCGAGCGATTCACCGCCCGACAAAAAGGCATCGTCGGCGGCATCGGCCAGAGAGTCCCTAACTTTGGTCCCTTTGGCTTCTCCACCCGCACCCCCATCCGAGGGCTATGGCTGGTCGGTGACTCCACCCACCCCGGCGAAGGAACGGCGGGGGTTAGCTACTCAGCCCTCACGGCTGTCAATCAGATTAAGGCGATGTCCTAGGCCGATTGCTTCTGCAGACGCCGCCTCCAGAAGCAGAATAACGGAACCAGTCCTAAGAGCATTACCGCCTCCGTGCCCAGTTCAGGCACCTGCTCAATGCGAATTCGGGCCACGTTGTAACCCGGCGCAGTGAAGTCAGCATTGGCAAAGCGATCGCTCGCCAGAATCCGGCCATTTGGATTAAAGCCAGGATGGAGCTGCACCGTCCCGTTCTCTGGCGTTCCGGTATCAGGGGTCGCTTGGTTAAAGAATGCGGTGGTGGTCTCTAGCTCGTCATTAACCTCAGTACCGGCATCCCAGACCAAGGCACCTGGCACTACAAAATCAGCCCCGGTAAAGTTGCCATTGTTATCGAAAAGTTGAAACTGGCGCGCATTCTCATTACCAATGAAGGCATCATTGCTAGGTAAGATCATGGCTGCATAGCTAAAGTAAAGGCTCCCCGACGGGTCAGGATCGATTTCAACGGTGGTGCTTCCCGTTTCTCCTGGCCCAATGGGCGGCGTATTAGGGCCAAAAACAACACCTTGCGCGGTGCCATTAAAGGCTGCTGTCAATGGCGCAATGTTGCCGTCTTCGGCAATTCTCTCCAGAGGCGTTGAGGCAGCGGAACCGACATCAAAAAGATCAAAGCTACCATCATGGACCCCAAACCAAAGCGGAGTGGTAAACGTTCCATTCACTGGACCTAAATTATCAACGGTTACCCGCAAGGTTGCAGCAGTGGCTCCTACCGTCATTGTCAAGAGTGCGCCAGTCGTCAAAATAGCTGCGGCAAAAATTTTTCTAGAGAGCATGGATACACACCTAAATCTAGGAATGAAGGCTGAGAAAAGGGCTGATCATCTCAGCAAGAAAGAGCTATGTCTGGTATTAAGATCGAAAAAAGTCGATAAAGAATATATTGCTAGCTCTCAAGCATAGTACTGAGGCTAACTGAAGCAGAGCTGAGATTCTGCTGAGAGAAATAGCTAGCGGTAGAGATCGCCTACATGTTGCTCGTGGCCGTTGTCGAGCAGTGTTGGCTGCTCTTTCCAGGTAATCGGCTGTCGCTGCTACCACGACGGTAGGGATCAAATCAAAATCTTAGATTCTTCAACACTGGACAGATATCTATGCTCAAGTTCCAGGGATTTCTGAACTGCATTCTGAACTGTATATTGCATTGCTCCGCGATCGCATCGCTATCGAATAGGATATACATTCACTGATTTATGATGGAGCCTCCTCTTAAGGATTAGGTGCATGGTGGACCCCGCATCAGACTCTCACATTGATCTCATTCGAGATCGGCAGCGCCAGCTCAAGCGGCAGCGCCGCAATCGTTTCTTGCAGGCGACCTGGCGATCTGCTGTCATCCTAGGCTTGGCTGTGGGATTAGGCTGGGCTGTGACTCAACCAGAATGGAAGCTGCGGCAGCAAAGCCAAATCACAATTACCGGCAATGAGAAGCTATCCACCGCATCATTAGAGTCGTTGTTGCCGTTCTCCTTTCCGCTTTCGCTGATTCGCTTAGAGCCTCGGCGTATTGAAACAACGCTGCAGAAGTATGCCCACGTGCAGCAAGCCTTCGTTTCACGTAAACTGTTTCCCCCCAGAGCCACAATTTTTATCGAAGAACGCGCTCCGGTGGCGATGACCCGATGCGATCGCTGCCTCTTTGTGACTGATCCCAACGATCCCGAAGCCCTTAAGATTGGCCCCGCCGACACCTGGATTCTCGATGATCAAGGTGTCGCGTTACCCGCGCAAAGCTATCCAGCCTTTGCCCAGAACCAGAACTTGCCCACCCTCACCATGAACGACTTTTTAAGTCCTCTGCCCGAGAAGAATGCTGCACTGTTTAAAAAGGTGACTCCATCGCAGCAGGTGACGCCGGTCTTCTTACCCAAAGAAAAACAAAATCAGTGGCAACGGATGTATCGGGTTCTCAAGAATAGTTCCGTCACAGCAGCAGGCAGCCCTGTGCAGCTCTCCAGCATTGACTGGAAAGATTTAGAAAACCTGAAGCTACAGACCAAACTAGGCGAAATTCACCTAGGCCCCTACAGTCGTCGCTTCGCCAAGCAGCTCAAGGCCCTCGATGAAATGCGGTCTCTGAGCAACACCGTTGATACGGATCAAGTTGTTTATATTGATTTGCAAAATCCAGATCAGCCCGATCTAGAAATGCGAAATCCCCCTCTCCCTCAGGAGCCACCCCCTACCTGAACCTTTCAAAAGCCTGATATAAGTCATTTTAAGCTATTTTAACGCTTTTTTAGTTATGAATTGCCAATAAGTGTATAGATGCTGCCCTTATCAAGTCAATTAAGGTTTTATTTCCCCCTCGGTAATTGGTTTTTCGGTGGTCTTGCCCTATACTTGCCCTTAAGGTTTATTTCGATAAGCCGCTTAGATTTGCTGTTTATTCACTTTCCCAATGACATTTGAAGAGCAAAATCGGTCTCTCCCTCCTGGTTCAAGAATTAATCTAGATCATCTTAATGCTGGCAGCATGAACGACCCCACGGCGGGGTTTTCCTCTAGTGCTGGTGGCTTTGATGACTTAGACTCGATTCTTGATAACTTAGGGGCCGATGATGCTCCAGCAACCCCTGCTGTTCAGCTAGAAAGCGATCGCACAATGGCCCACGGTGCTGCCACAATTAAGGTAATGGGCGTTGGCGGTGGGGGCGGCAATGCCGTCAACCGAATGATTGCCAGCAATGTGTTGGGGGTAGAGTTTTGGCTCCTTAATACAGACGCTCAGGCTCTGTCTCAAAGCTCTGATGCCCAGCGTCTTCAGGTCGGTCAGAAGCTAACGCGGGGCTTAGGCGCAGGGGGTAACCCCGCCATCGGTCAAAAAGCGGCTGAAGAATCACGGGATGAAATTGCTTCAGCTTTGGCCGGTGCTGATCTGGTTTTTATTACCTGTGGCATGGGGGGCGGCACTGGCACCGGCGCAGCCCCTATTGTGGCGGAAGTCGCCAAAGAGATGGGAGCGCTCACCGTCGGCGTCGTCACTCGCCCTTTTACCTTTGAAGGGCGTCGTCGCATGCATCAATCTGAAGAAGGGATTGCCGCACTGCAGTCTAGGGTTGATACGCTCATTGTGATTCCCAACGACAAGATTCTGTCTGCGGTGGCAGAGCAAACCCCAGTCCAGGAGGCCTTTCGCATTGCGGACGACATCCTGCGTCAGGGGGTCCAGGGCATCTCAGATATTATTAGTATTCCCGGCCTTATTAACGTTGACTTTGCTGATGTGCGAGCCGTCATGGCCGATGCTGGCTCTGCCATGATGGGAGTGGGCTTTGGCTCTGGTAAGTCTCGCGCCAAAGAAGCCGCCACCGCAGCCATCGATTCGCCCCTACTAGATTCCTCGATTCGAGGCGCTCGCGGTGTGGTCTTTAACATTACTGGCGGCCCTGACTTAACGCTGCACGAGGTGGGCATTGCTGCCGACACCATTTACGAAGTGGTCGATTCAAGCGCTAACATTATTTTTGGAGCCGTGATCGACGAAGCGCTCCAGGGAGATATAAAGATTACGGTCATTGCGACCGGCTTTTCTTCGGATGCCTCGCCCCCGCTGCCCCCTCGAATTGCCCAAACTCAGACCGAACCCAGTGTTGGTGGCAAGCCCGCGAGACCTGCACCTAAAAAGCCAAATTCTGGGCTAGATATTCCCGACTTTTTACAGAAGCGACGGGGTTAAATGCCTTTCTCAAATAAACCTCACAACACTCAATGAAGGGCAGGTAAATCGAGAGTGCTAGAATCTTCGGTGGATGTGCTTTAGGAACCCGTCGTGATCTCATCTGCAACCCTGGCTTTGCAATCTCCTCTACCCCTAGTCCCTGAGAACAATCGCCTTAAGATTTTCTCTGGCTCTGCCAATATTCCCCTTGCTGAAGAAGTGGCTCGCTACCTAGGCGTTGATCTAGGGCCGATGGTGCGTAAGCAGTTTGCCGACGGCGAACTCTACGTTCAAGTTCAAGAATCGATTCGAGGCTGCGATGTCTACTTGATCCAGCCTACCTGTCGTCCGGTTAACGACCACTTGATGGAATTGCTGATTATGATTGATGCCTGTCGGCGGGCATCAGCACGACAGATTACGGCAGTGATTCCTTACTATGGCTACTCTCGTGCCGATCGCAAAACAGCAGGTCGCGAGTCGATTACAGCCAAGCTGGTGGCGAATTTGATTACTCAGGCAGGGGCAAGCCGCATTCTGTCGATGGATCTGCACTCGGCCCAAATTCAGGGATATTTTGATATTCCTGTGGACCATGTCTATGGGTCGCCGGTTCTGATTGACTATCTTTCTCAGAAGGAGCTGCCCGACCTCGTCGTGGTTTCACCTGATGTGGGAGGAGTGGCCCGTGCGCGTGCGTTCGCCAAGAAGCTCAATGATGCCCCCCTCGCCATTATTGATAAACGTCGTCAGGCCCACAATGTGGCAGAGGTGATGAATGTGGTGGGCGATGTTGCTGGTAAAACAGCCGTCCTTGTGGATGACATGATCGATACGGCGGGCACTATTACGGAAGCGGCTCGTTTGCTCCGCGAAGAAGGAGCTAGACAGGTGTACGCCTGTGCCACCCATGCGGTCTTTTCTCCCCCAGCCATTGAGCGGCTGGCCTCTAGTGCCTTTGCAGAGGTCATTGTTACTAATACCATTCCGATTCCTCCAGAACGGCATTTCCCGCAGTTACGGATGCTCTCGGTGGCCAGTCTTTTGGGAGAAACGATTTGGCGAGTCCATGAAGACAGAACCGTCAGCAGCATGTTTCGATAGCCGAGCAAAGCATTTTGCTGCTCTTAAGTCTGGTCATAGGTCATAGGGGAAGATGATGAGATTCCCCTCACCCTAATGTCTTAAAATCCCAACTTAGTTAAGACAGACTGAGTACTCACAACATGACGCTCTAGTCCCAGTTTTGCTGGTTCTAAGCCTAGGGCAAGACCCACGAGCTGCGGCAGATGGAGAATGGGGAGGCCCAGGGGGGTGCCGATGGTTTTTTCTACTTCTGGTTGGCGAGAGTCTAGGTTGAGGTGGCAAAGAGGACAAGGGGTGACAATACAGTCTGCACCGGATGAGATCGCATCTTGCAAACGATTCCCCGCCATTTGAAATGCTTCGTCAGGCGCGTAACTCGACAAGGGCCAACCACAGCATTGAGTCCGGCCCTTGTAGTAGATCGGCGTCGCCCCCAGCGCAATAAACAGGTTCTCCATTGACGAAGGGTTGACCGGATTATCAAAGGGAAGCGAGTCTTGGGCACGGAGCAGATAGCAGCCATAAAACGCCGCACACTTCAAGCCAGAGAGCTTCCGTGCGACCCGTTGCGTCACCATTTCTAAGCCATAGTCGCCCACCAAGGCCCAGAGCAGGTGCTTGACCTCTGTACTGCCTTGGTAGGGAGAGCATCGCTCCTTTTTAAGCAGGTCATTGACCTGGTTAAGATAGTCTGGGTCATTGACTTGCGCCGCTTTAAGACGCTCGTCAACGTGACCAATAACGCCTTGACAGGTACTGCAGTGAGTGAGTAGTGGCAAATTGAGCTGTTCGGCGAGGGCAATATTGCGGGCATTCACCGTATCTTCTAAAAGCTGAGATTCTTCCTTAAATGTTCCGGAGCCACAGCAGGCCGCTTTTTTGAGTTCAAGCAGTTCAATTCCCAGGGATTGAGCAATGGCCTTCGTTGCCATATCCAGCTCACGGCAGGCTCCCTGAGCAACGCATCCTGGGAAATAGGCATATTTCAAAGACGGAATAGGTGTCATAGGGACTTCAACCGGAGGGCTTTTAGAGGGACCATTTCAGATTACACTGTAAAGAATGGCTTGAATCCTACAGGCAATCTGTTGTGGTTCAACGTTTCACGGGCGCTGTACAAGCACTACCCCATTGATCTCACTTCCTATGAAGTGCATAAACGTTGCCTCAGCCTGGGGATAAAAGCATTTGTCCTGTGAATATTTCTAGAGAAAGGGAACCCATGAGCGATTCAGCTACGTTTGAGAAAGTTAAGTCCATTGTTGCTGAGCAACTAAGTGTTGATGCAGCGCAAGTTGTCCCCGAAGCCAGCTTCCAGAATGATTTAAGCGCTGACTCTCTAGATGTCGTTGAGATGGTCATGGCTCTAGAAGAAGAATTTGATATTGAAATTCCAGACGAAGATGCTGAAGGCATCACCACCGTTCAAAAGGCAGTGGACTATATCGATAAAAAAGCAGCCTAGCCTTTGGTGGCCCTCTGGCCACGTCTCACTGCTCCTGACCGCCTCAATGTTGCCCATCTGCAGCCTGACATCATGACTGAACTGAATCGAAAACGTGTTGTTGTCACTGGTCTCAGTGCAATTACTCCCATCGGTAATACGCTGCAGGAGTATTGGGACGCATTGCTGGCTGGCCGGAGCGGGGTCGGCCCGATTACGGCCTTCGACGCCAGCAAGCACGCCTGTCAGATTGCAGCTCAGGTTGATGGGTTTGACCCAGAAGACTACATGGATCGCAAAGAGGCCAAGCGGATGGATCGCTTTGCTCAGTTTGCGGTGGCGGCGAGCAAGCAGGCCATTGACGATGCTCAGCTTAAAATTGACGACACCAACGCCACTGATATCGGCGTCATGATTGGCACCGGGATTGGTGGCTTGAAAGTGTTAGAAGATCAGCAAGAAATCTACCTGACTCGCGGACCGAGCCGGTGTAGTCCCTTTATGATTCCGATGATGATTGCCAATATGGCTGCAGGCCTAACGGCCATTCATACCGGTGCCAAAGGGCCAAACTCCTGTGCTGTGACTGCCTGTGCTGCCGGGTCTAATGCCATCGGCGACGCCTTTCGTGCGATACAAATGGGCTATGCCAAAGCTATGATCTCTGGCGGGACCGAGGCGGCTGTGACGCCCCTTGCGATCGCAGGTTTTGCTGCAGCCCGTGCCCTGTCTACCCGCAACGATGAACCCCAGCGAGCCAGCCGCCCCTTCGACAAAGACCGTGACGGCTTCGTTCTCGGTGAAGGTGTTGGCATCCTCATTCTTGAAGAGCTAGAATTTGCCCTTAATCGCGGTGCCAAAATCTATGGTGAAGTGATGGGCTACGGGATCACCTGTGATGCTTACCACATGACCTCGCCAACACCGGGCGGTGAGGGGGCGATTCGCGCCATCGAAGGATGCCTCAAAGATGCAGGACTTGGCCCCGACCAGGTCAGCTATATCAATGCCCACGGCACCAGCACCTCTGCCAACGACACCACAGAGACTGCCGCAATTAAGCAGGCGCTAGGCGACAACGCTTATAAGGTTGCCATCAGCTCTACTAAATCGATGACCGGACATCTTTTAGGTGGCTCTGGTGGGATTGAAGCCGTGGCGACCATGATGGCTGTGTATAACAACAAGGTGCCCCCCACCATCAACCTTGAAAATCCTGATGAGGGCTGCGACCTTGACTATGTGCCCAATCAAAGTCGAGATCTAGAGGTTAAGGTTGCACTCTCGAATTCCTTTGGATTCGGAGGCCATAATGTTACCTTAGCGTTCCGAAAGTATGTTGGTTGAGGTGGCTGAGCGCGATTCATGCTGCCCCTGTGATGTAAACGAGTCATGCTTTGATAGGCTTGGTTTATCGGTGCGATCACAATCGATAATTAAAATCTTGAATTTCTCTCTTCAGTCTTTGCCGTCCAGTAAATAGAACCCCCAAAAAACTATGGTTGTTGCGACCCAATCTTTAGATCAACTGTGCATTAATTCCATCCGCTTTTTAGCTATTGATGCAGTGGAGAAAGCGAAGTCGGGTCACCCCGGATTGCCCATGGGCGCAGCGCCGATGGCGTTTGTGCTGTGGGATAAGATCATGCGGTTTAATCCCAAAAATCCACAGTGGTTTAATCGCGATCGCTTCGTCCTCTCAGCAGGCCACGGCTGCATGTTGCAGTATGCCCTCCTGCATTTGACAGGTTACGACAGCGTCACCATAGAAGACATCAAAAATTTCCGACAGTGGGGATCGAGAACGCCGGGACACCCTGAAAATTTTGAAACTCCTGGTGTAGAAGTAACAACCGGACCTCTGGGACAGGGCATCTGTAACGGTGTCGGCCTCGCAATGGCAGAAGCCCACCTGGCGGGTCGCCTCAACAAACCCGACTGCACACTCATTGATCACTACACCTACGTCATATTGGGTGATGGCTGCAACATGGAAGGGGTTTCCGGTGAAGCCTGTTCTTTGGCAGGGCACTTGGGTCTCGGTAAATTGATTGCCCTTTACGACGACAATCACATCTCCATTGACGGCTCCACAGATATCTCGTTCACAGAGGATGTCAGCAAGCGCTTTGAAGCCTATGGCTGGCATGTTCAACATGTCGAAGACGGCAATACTGATTTAGACGCCATTCAGAAGGCCATTGAAGCCGCCAAGGCCGTTACGGATCGCCCCTCAATGATCAAGGTGACCACCACCATTGGCTACGGCTCTCCGAATAAATCCGACTCAGCCGGGATTCACGGTGCGGCACTCGGAGACGAAGAGATTAAGCTCACCCGCGAGAATCTAGGCTGGGCACACGAGCCATTTGTGATTCCTGATGATGTGTTCTCTCACTTCCGCAAAGCTGTTGATCGCGGTGCTAGCGCTGAAGCTGATTGGAACGAGACGCTAGCGACCTATCGCACCAAGTATCCAGCAGAAGCGGCGCTCTTTGATCGAATGCAGAAAGGTGAGCTACCGGCGAATTGGGAAGCGGCATTGCCAATTTACACCAGTGCTGACAAGACTTTGGCAACGCGTAAGCACTCAGAGATCACCATCAATGCGCTGGCGGCTGTCATCCCTGAAATGCTGGGCGGGTCTGCTGATTTGACCCACTCTAACTTGACTGAAATTAAGGGTGAGGGCAATTTCCAGAAGGGCACCTATGGCAATCGCAATCTTCGGTTTGGGGTGCGTGAGCATGGCATGGGAGCAATCTGTAACGGGATTGTGCTCCACAATTCTGGTCTGATTCCTTACTGCGCGACGTTCTTAGTTTTTGCAGACTACATGCGAGCTGCGATTCGTCTCTCAGCGCTCTCTGAAGCGGGCGTCATTTATGTGATGACCCACGACTCCATTGGTTTGGGCGAAGATGGTCCGACACACCAGCCGGTGGAAACCATTGCGTCACTGCGGGTGATTCCGAATTTGATTGTAATGCGACCGGCAGAAGGAACGGAGACATCTGGGGCTTATCAGGTTGCTATTGCAAACCGCAAGCGCCCCACGCTAATTGCTCTCTCTCGTCAGGGACTGCCCGACTACGACAACTCTTCGATTGAAGGCGTCGCCAAGGGAGCCTATGTTCTCTCTGATAGTGACGGCACTCCAGACCTAATTATGATCGGTACTGGAAGTGAAGTTCAGCTCTGCATGAAAGCAGCCGATCAGCTTCGCGGCGAAGGCAAGAAAGTTCGCGTTGTCTCAATGCCCTCTTGGGAACTCTATGATGAGCAGGATGAGGCTTACAAAGAGTCTGTATTACCTAAAGCGGTCAAGAAGCGGCTGTCTGTAGAAGCAGGCTGTGACTTTGGCTGGAGTCGTTATGTGGGTTCTGAGGGAGCTTCTATTGGGGTCAATGGCTTTGGTGCCTCAGCCCCCGGCGGTCTCGTCATGGAGAAATACGGCTTCACTGTTGAGAATGTGGTGGCTAAAGCCAAAGAAGTTCTGGGTTAATCGCTCACCTCAAACTTGTGAAAAGCCCTCTATTTGGGGGCTTTTTTGTTGCTTGTGTGGGGATGCGATCGCTATCTTGCATCTCCACAAATAAGAACATGCCCAATTCCCGAATGAATCGGATGCTGGTGGGTACACTATCGAGATGAAGTACGAGCTGTTTTTCGCACTTCTATCGCAGGCAAGAGAAAAGCTTGATCTGCAAAAACAGCTTGATCTGCAAAAGCTGAAGATCGTAGGTAGACTTCTAAAAATGAACCAAGTCTGGTACAAAATTCGTGAAATAGAGGGCTGCAAAAGCTGGATTGGGGGAGTTAGAGCAACTACATTTAGCAGCAAAAATAATCTCCTAGTATTTGGAGGAGGTGACAATAGTAGACCTGTTGGGAATTAACGATCAAAATCGCTGAAATGCTTATACAGAGTGGGTTTTAGTGATTTTACGCAAAAATCACTAAAAGTCTTGCTAGAAAAGGGTTTCAAGGATTTTTGAGCTTATTACCCAACAACTCTAGTTAAGTTTTTCTGGGTAGAGGAGATTCCATAGCACCGAAATTGCTGTTACTGCCCAAGAAGAGGTCTAGCGATCGCATCTCCTCAATCGGTCCAACCGCAACTGATGGTCCGCACTGAAAAGCACTCGAAATGCCAGCATCACAATGCCCATGCAGGCCAACGCCGTCCCCGCCGCAATGGTGAAAAAGATCACGATCTGGTAGCGCACCGCATCGGTGGGGTTGACGCCCCCTAAAATCTGGCCCGTCATCATTCCCGGTAAACTCACTAACCCCACCACCATCATCGAATTAATCGTGGGAATCATGCCCGTGCGGATGGCTTCTATGATCGTTGGTCCTGCTGCCTCCCAGCGAGTTGCACCTAGCGCTAGAAGGGACTCGATTTGCGATCGCAATCGCACTAAATCCTCCATAAACCGATCCAAGGCCAAAGAGGTTCCCGTCAACGTATTGCCCAGCACCATGCCTAATAGAGGAATCACATATTGAGGGTTATACCAAGGATCGATGCGAATAATGCCCTGTACCAACAGACCCGTCACCAAGGCGCTAGAGGCCAGAATCGAGAGCAGACTGTGCCAGTAAATTGAAGGGAAGCGACGGCGAGTTCGATTGACCGATGCATTGCCTGCGATCGCACTCATCATCAACGCCACCAATAAAACTAGCCAGGGATTATTTAAAGCAAATACCCAGTCCAAGATGTAGCCCACCAGCAAAAGCTGCATCACCAAACGGATAGTAGCAATTCCGAGACTTCTCTCTAGCCCCAACTGCAACACAAAGGAGAGGCCCATATTGATCAAAATGAGCAATGAAGCTAGGAGTAGTTGTGCATTACTGATCGGGATATAATTCTGATCCATTACGGCTCTCTGCTGAGAATGAACTTGCGATCGGTGACGCGCTCTATTTGGTTAGTATTATGGCTCGTCCAAATGCAGGCGCGTCTGGCATCTGCCTGCTGCCATTGCCTAATCAGCGATTCAATTTGTTGAGCGGTGGCCTCGTCCATCGAAGCGGTAGGTTCATCTAGCAGTAATACCTGGGGCGAGAGCTGCAGCGCCCGCAGGCAAGCCACAATTTGCGCTTCACCCCCTGATAGATTGTCCACCGAGCGCTGGAGAAAATCATCATCCCGGTTCAGGGGAGCTAGGTATTGAAGAATTTGCTCTTGGCTGTAAGCTTTTTGCCGATGTAGCATCAATCGATAGACCTGCCGGAGGTTGAACTCGACGGATCCTTCCATTAGTGCAGGTCGTTGGTGCAGATAGATCACCTGGGCACGATATTGAGGCATCGACAGTGTTGATAAAGACTGTCCTTTAAAGGTTAGTTGTCCCGTCTGAATCGGGTCCAGTCCGGCAACCGCCCTTAGAAAAAGGCTTTTACCAACGCCAGAGGGGCCAACAATGGCAAGACGTTCTCCCGGTTGTAGTTCAAAGTCTAAATTTTGCCAAATCCATTGACCTTCAAGCTTTCGCCCCATTTGTATGGCCGTCAAAATGGGCAAAGACATAATGGAACAAACGAGTGAACGACTGGATCAATATCCTCACTGTACCTGTGAGCAACCATCACAGCATTTTTTGACTTGAATACAGTGGGTTAGAGCCTCTCTATACTTCACTTCTTTGTTGAGCAATCTGTATTCGAAATGCTCTTGGGCAAGGAGACTCAGATGGTTTTGCCTAAGAGGGCTATGGGGGATTGAACTTCAATCATGCCTCTGTTCCGTCATTTGTTGCTGAAGGGCAAAACAGAAAGTGAAAGTCTTACTTTTTCATGCTTTCTCATACTGCGTTTGGATTAAGGGTTGCCTATGATCCATATTATGCAACTGCGATCGCAACGGAGGGTAGGGAGGGTTCCCATTGAAAGTATTCCAAGCAGAGCGGGCGATCTCGCAGAGAGAGAGGCGCAACTGACTGCCTGACACAAGTGCCTCACCCCCCATCTTCCGTTAAGATAGCCGCGAACAAATAATCACCTGTAAGCATCTCTGGTATTAACTTTAAGCTAGACCGCGTCGAGTTGGTGGTCAGTAATGACACCAAGGGGTTGCCCAAAGTACTCGACGATTATTTGCCTCAAGCACACCATCAACGCTGTATTACCCATAAGGTCCGGGCAATGGTGCGCCATTTGGAGTATGAATCGTTACCCAATAAGGATGAAAATTGAAGCACTGCAGATTGAAACGGCCACGCAGATTATCCATGCTTTGGCAACCTATGCTATTGTCGCTTGGCGATTGCTGTGGCTTACCTATGCAGCACGAGTCCATCAGAAGTAGTCCTGTGAGATCGCTTTTGAACCGATAGAGTGGCAAGCACTATGGTGCGCGATTCATCACAAGTCCAAACCACCAAAGAAACCACCGATTCTTGAGCAGGTGGTGCGATGGGTTGCACAATTAGGGGAATGCTTGGCCCGTAAGCATGATGGTAATCCAGGGGTTAAAACCCTGTGGAGAGGACTCTCTCGACTCCATGATATCGAAGACACTTGGAGACTCGCTCATGATTGAAAGAACCCGACAGAAATACTTTCAGGACTTATGAGTAAGGCATAGATCAAGAATAATGGGATGGATTGAAAACCCTCAAGAATCTCGCTAAAGCGACTCTTTCTCGATTAAGCCAAGGGTGACCGACCACGAAGAAAGGATGAATGCTTTAGGCGGGAGCGGTGAAGAACGAAAGCAGCTCTTGCTTTTGAGGATGCCGCTCTAACCATTCTTTAATGCGCTGGGCTTCTGAGTAATCGTTAGAGCTAAACTTGCTGGCATAGGCTTGGGTAACGGCTTGGCGGAAACGCTGTTGCCGAGAGCTTCTTTGCCAAGCGGGAGAAGACATCTGGTGTACTTGTGTGTGGAGATTGCGGCTTTTGAGGTCGGCCCACTCATGCTGGTCAAACCATATACCTTGGCAGAAGGAGCACTGATCGAGATAAAAAGTTAAGTCATGCCCAACCTTTGTTTTCCGCATCAGCTTGGTGCAGTGGGGACAAAAAGAGGCCTTCAGATTATCTTTTACCGCGACTGCTACAGTGGATGTCGTCACACTGACCTCTGGCTTACTCTGCAGCCAGACATGATAGCTGTTGGCGTCAACCCAATGTCCGTCACAGCTAGAGCATTGTGATGCGGCAAGATGAGTTTCTAAATCGACAGAGATTAATGTGTTTGTTAAACAAACGGGACAGTCTTTCATGTGGTAGCAATCCCCCAAATGGTAAATATGAAATTTAATTTAGGATTCCCCAGAGGAATATCTAATCGAACAAGAATTTTTGTTTTTACAGCGGAATGTTTTTTCACCCCAACATTGAGCAGCATGAGGCCTCGACAATGACCAACCTATTACAGAGAAGAATGGGGCGTCGTCTATAATGACTGAACAGCTCCAGGTTGGGGCTTCGGTAAGGTGAGTGCTGCAGGTATGCTGACACAGTTTTTCCCGTTTCAATTTGAAATCAGCCCAGTTGCGATCGCAACATCATCTATATGGGCTGCGGCTCTTTATGTGGGCGTCTCCCCTGTCAGCGAATGGATTGCCGTTCAGATCAGTCGTTGGTTTGGCTATGCCGAGCGCTCTTTGTATTTATCAGAAGAAGAATATGAGCGCACTCGCAAGGGCCGAGAAGCCCAAAATGCTTTCTGGGCCTCTGTTTTCAGCATTATTCCATTTTTAATTCTAGGCGCACTCTGTGACTTTGCCTGCCTCAAAGGCTTGGGCAATCAAAGCTGGGGTCTTAGCCTAGGCATCATTGCGCTGATGGGCTGTGGCGTTTACGACCTGGGGCGTCGGGACGGAGAAGTTCGTAAGTGAATTTTGATATCTCACCCTTACAATCGGCACATTCGTTGCTAGACTTCACTGTGCTGAACCAGGATTAGTATGTCTCTAGAGGCGCAACGACAAGAACTCCAACGCTTTAATTTTCAGATCGTCAAGGATGAACCGGATACCCTGATCGGACTCCGGCAGAAGTGGTATTGGGATTGCCTGCTCACAAAAATGACCTCTGTTGTCTTTGTGCGTCAGGTTCAAGATTTAACGCTGGATATGATTGAGAGCGATCGCACTCAATTAGAAGCCGATGCCAAGCAGCTCAATCCCTCTTTGCTGCCACGCGGCTTTCAGGCAGGGGTCTCGGTGATCACGATCTACATCGCCGAGCGCGTCGAGTTTGAGGCCCAGTCTCGTTTAAAAAGTAAACCCAAAATTCGGTTTGCCTGGTTTTATATCCCTGCCGCCTTAGAGCAGTCCACGGGTAAGCTGTGCTATCTCAAAGAGACGCCGCTGTGGGGGTTCATTTATTTCAGCAAATTCCGCTATTTGATTCGTCGCTTGCTGCAGCCCAGTGATACCCCTGTTGAAGAACCCCTGTCTATTTTTGGCATCGTACTCAGTGTGATTTTGGGAGGGTATTTGCTGCTCATGTGCGTGGGCATTCTAGCGCTCGTGTTGGGGGTTTAGGGGGTCAATGCATCAAGTTTGATACGTTTCAGGCACTCTCTAAGGCTTCTGTCACCAAAGTGGCAAGTTTATCTGCTGCCCCTGATTGCCCTCGCACCTGCTTGAGATCATTTTGTATTTGAGCCAACGTCGATGGAGCGTTCAAAAGCTCTGCAATTTGCGCTGCAACCGTTTGGGGATGTAGGTGACCCACCAACTCCGGGACAATTTCTCGATTGGCCCAAATATTCGGCCATGCCCGCAGTCCTAAGCCTTTCTTCAAAATCCAGCCATTGATGAGTTTCGCAAAGGCGCTGCCAACACCGGGAAGGTTTGCTAATAGGCCCGGTAAACCATCCCAAGCCTTCATTACATCAAGCTTTTGGGTGGGGAGAAGCACCACCATGGGTACCGCAAGTGAAGCTAACTCTGCGGTATTGGCTCCCACAGTTGTGACACAGAGCTGGCACAGAGAGAGCAAGTCATAGGCGGGGGTCACGGTCCACAATTGAATACGGGTGCCGCCAGCACTGAGTAAATAGGGGAGGCCTACATCAGGCTCGATAAGCTGAGCTGATTGACCTTCTACTTCACTGAGAACTGGGTTTTGCCCAGGATCGGCGTATTGAGCGAGATCTTGAAGGCTTAGGGTCGGAGCCACTGGAATCACAAACTTCGCGTCGGGTTGCTGCCGTTGCAGATGCTCTGCAATAGCAACGCAAAAGGGCACCCCCAACATCAGCTTGGCGGGTTTAGAACCGGGCAATAACCCTATTAAGCGAGTCTCTGGCAAGGCTCCCAAGGCAGAGCAAATCTTATCGGCATCATTGCCATGACTTTGGGCCTCAGCAATGAGATCCCCGACAACGCTGCATTTATGTTGATATTTGGCTGGGACCACAACCTTTGCACTAACCACCCCACACCGATCAATCCAACCCAGCCAACGGGCAGACCATTCGGCATAGGTGACAATCTGGTAGTCCAGCCGTTTACCGATGACCACTGAGAAAAACTGATCGCCCCCTAAAAACAGCACGACGCCCTGCGATCTCCAATCCCAATCGTCGGCTGTTTTGCCGCGCAGCAAAAAAGACCAGAAATGCTCTGGGCCTTGAACACGATTGACTTCAGGGAACGTTGATGCGATCTCACTTTCTGTTCCACTGGCATGAACGCAGGGCGACAGCACCACCGATAGCCGTGCGGCAGGACCGAGTTGGGCGTGTAGAGCCTTTGCCACAGGCCGGACCCAGGTGATAAGTTCCCCTGGACCGTTGGTTAGAATAACAATGTCGATGGGATCACACAGCACGCTGTTCTTGCTCTAAATACAAAATAAAGTCATTATTAAATAATGTAACAGTCGTCTCTCCTGCTATGGTCAGCTCCCCGGCGCTTACGACACTTCTTGTGGACGGGTACAACATTATTGGTGCTTGGCCGAAGCTGCAAAAAATTCGCGATCGCCACAATCTAGAAGCTGCCAGAGACAAGCTTTCTGAAGTATTGAGTAACTACAGTGCCTTTCGAGGGTACCAAACCCACCTCATTTTTGACGCCCATTTTCAGCCCGGACAGGGCAGCAATGAAATAGTGACGGACCTGTTGCATATTTTCTACACCGAAAGCGGACAAACGGCAGATACCCATATTGAACTGTACTGCGCCCAAGCTCGGCAAAGGACAGGACGCATTCGGGTGGCAACCTCAGATAGTGCCCAAAAGCTAACGGTGATGGGTTATGGCGCAGAATGGATGTCGGCTCAGCAGCTTGTGACTGACCTGATGGGGACGATGCGATCGATTCAAGAGAGTCAGCGCAGCGCAAAGCTGCAGCCAGGGAGGTTGTTGGCACATGGCCTAGATCCTGAAGCAAAGCGGCGATTGGAGCAGCTTCGATTTGGGCAATAATAACGTTTACACGCTGATTTTAAACGAGTCGCAATGGAGCGAGATTTCTTAGCTAGGTAAACGGCAGTGACTCCCAGAACGCCTGCCAATCAATTTTAGGAAGCTTGATGCCCAAGAAATTGACTCCCTCATGTTTTTCTACAAGATCAGCAACCGGCTCAGGAATACTGGGTTCTCGCCATCGAATCGTTGTATTCGTCAGCGGCTCTAAGGTCGTACCTGGATAGTAAAACTCCAGTATTCGCGGAGCGGACCAGCCCAACTGACTCAACCGCTGAGCGCCCGTTTGGCTGAGGCCTACAGCATGCCCCCAGCCTCCGCCCATAAAGCGATAGCCCTTCAGTATCTTTTCGGCTGGAGCTGAAGCATCTGTTCCTGCCACCGGAGGCTTGTTTTCAAACATTGGTTCTACATAGAACAGTAGACTCTTTGCACCCTTAATACCCTGAACAATTTCATCTTTAACCAACTCCACCGTGCCGATATCGGTGGTCACCATAAGTTTCTGCACTCGTCCACCGTGGGAGCGCTCGGTGATGTCTAGTCTCTTAATGGTGCCAAATCCCGCCAAGGGGTGCTGCTTTTGCATTAAAAACTTCCGCAGAATCTCATTCATCTCACCTAAAGATGGCTCCTGCCGCCAACGGAATGTAGGCCAGGTCGCTTCATTAAAGCCCTGCTTCAGGTTAATAAAGGCACGAAAGTTTTGAGGGTCAGCAAGGCTACGAGTTTTCAAATCCCAGACTTGATTGGGGACAGCATCGATTTTGGTCTGTAGGTAAGGCCGTGCATCGCCTTCCCAGACCTCTGTAAACGAGGCGGTGACACCGCCAGTGGTTGACGAATAGAGTGCATCAACCAGTTCACCCTTGTAGGTAAGAACCTGACCTGCGGTGGAGGCAATGGCTTGATCAACTCTCGGCTTTGCACCTGATAGCCCTTTATACACCTGACATTGGGTATCAGCGCACAGTTCATAGTCGTCGATTTTAAAGCGGCGCAGATTACGGAGTGCGTAGGTGCGTGCAATGACGGTCTGGGCCTGAATGGAAGTTCGAGGGGCCGACGGTCCAATTTCGTAGGGCACCACTCCCCTCAAATAGGTTTCTATGGATACTTGATTGACAAGGGTATAGGTGCCGTAAGCGTTGGGTTGAAAGTTGAGGGTGCCTCCGTATCGCGTCTTACCCACCATAAAAACTTGCTTGCCTGCAGTAATCGTGACGGCATCGCGGCGATAGCGATAGCCATTGATGACCCAGCTCAGCATTGGCTTTTTGTCTGGGCGCTTTTGATCTAAAAAGGCGACGGTGTTTCCCTTGGCTTTGAGAGCTTCTAGGAGTTGAGTGCGTTGCTTGGGGGTAGCATAGCGATCGCGTTTTCCCCATACCTGCCACTTATCGGGCTGGGCTACTTCGACCTGCACTCCTTGGGTGCGATAGTTGAGGGCTTCAGTTTCAGCGCTTTCAAAACTGCGAAAGACTCCCAGCACGACTCGGTCCTGCACCACAGGTTCTGGTAGAGGCTGGAGCTGAATATCAAACTGAACCTTGTCTGCACTCAGGGTTTTTATCTGGCCCTGATCAGGAAACTTCAGCGTGAGACGATCTCCGGGCAGGGCTTCAATCTTCAGCGTATCTTGAGGCTGTTCACCAAACCGTTGCACAATCCCAATCTTCAGTGCTGGATTTGAGAAAGCCGTTGCTGACTCACAAAAAATCCAGGTGCTGGCAATGGTCACAAAACTAAAGGCAATAGCCTTGTTATGACTGATCATCGGAATCCCCAGAGCATTAACATGATATAGATACACCCACATTTTGCATGCTAGCGCATCCAGCAATAGACTCCGGGTATTTCTTTACTGTTTATTCAACCGTTACTGACTTAGCTAAGTTGCGAGGCTGGTCAACATCTAGGCCGCGAATAGCGGCAATATGATAGGCCAAAAGCTGCAGCGGTACCATTGTCACCAGTGGAGACAGTAATTCATCTACTTCTGGTACGGGCAGCAGCGTATCAAAAGTTTCTCTAGCTTCCTGCTCGTTCATGGGTGTGACGCCAATGAGTTGGGCATCCCGTGCTTTGGCTTCTTGGGCATTGGAAAGCACCTTTTCAAAGACAGTTCCGGGCATTGCGATTGCAACCACTGGCACCTTGGCATCGAGCAGAGCAATAGGGCCATGCTTCATTTCCCCTGCCGGGTAACCCTCAGCGTGGATGTAGCTAATTTCTTTGAGTTTCAGCGCTCCCTCTAAGGCAATAGGAAAGTTAATACCTCGACCAATGAAGATAAAGTCTTTGGTTTCGACAAAGTCGTGAGCTAAGGTCTCGACATAACGCTCCTGACTTTCTAAGACCAGCTCTAATAAGGCCGGTAGCGTTCTCAACTCATCGACAATTTCTGCTAGCCGTTCAGCAGGCTTAGACTGACGCAGATGGGCCAGCTCTAGCGCCAGCATATAAAAAGCCATCAGTTGCCCTGCGAAGGTCTTGGTCGCCGCAACGCCAATTTCAATACCGGCATGGGTATCAATAATTTGAGGCACCATCCGAGCCAGAGAACTCTCTGGGCGATTGGTAATGCCAAGCAGGCGGGACCGGAGGCTATCTGCTAGACCTGAACGGCGCTGTTGCTCCATGTCTAGAGCCGCTAGGGTATCAGCCGTTTCGCCCGATTGGGTTACCCCGATGGTGAGAGTATTCGGGGTTAGCGGCGTCGGGGCGTAGCGAAACTCTGAAGCATACTGCACCATTGTGGGCACTCCGGCCAACTGCTCCAGCAGATATTGACCGACGAGACTAGCGTGCCAACTGGTGCCACAGGCCAGGATCTGAATGCGATCAAGATCTCGGAACAGTGAGGCATCAAGCCCTAGGTTAACAGGGCTATTGACTCCCGGCTGCCATTGTTCGTTGAGATAGGTTTCTAGGCCCGTGCGAACCACACCGGGCTGCTCATGGATCTCTTTGAGCATGAAATGCTTGAAGCCCTGTTTCTCGACCATGACAGGGTTCCAGTTCAGCGTTTGGGGGGGGCGACGAACGCGATCGCCATTAAAGTTAATCAGCTCTACGCCAGAGGGTTGGAGCCGTGCCAACTCACCATTATCTAGATTTAAAATCGTGCGAGTGTGGGGTATCAGGGCTGGGGTATCAGAGGCACAGAAGTATTCATTGTCGCCATAGCCAATCACCAATGGAGCCTGCTGACGAGCCACCACCAGCTCTTCAGGAAAGTCGGCAGAAATAACGGCGATCGCAAATGCCCCAGCCAAGCCGTTGACGGCCTCACGTACCGCCTCAAGTAGGTTCGGCGTCGTTTGCTGCTTGAGAATATCAGCAATCAGATGCGGAATGACCTCGGTGTCGGTCTCAGACCGAAAGGTGTATCCCTTCTCTTTGAGTTCAGCTCGCAGCTCTCGATAATTTTCAATAATGCCGTTCTGCACCACCGCTAACCGCTCTTCTACGTCTCGGTGGGGGTGGGCGTTGTATTCTTCTGGCTTACCGTGGGTGGCCCAGCGCGTATGACCAATCCCCATCCGGGCTGGATTGTCCCAGCCATCTAGTTTCGTTTCTAAGTTATGGAGTTTGCCCTTGGCCCGAATACATTGCAGTTGAGCTTCTAAAACAGTGGCAATGCCTGCAGAATCATAGCCTCGATACTCAAGCTTTTGCAGGCCAGAGAGCAAGATATGACTCGCCTCCTGATGACCGACATAGCCAACAATTCCACACATGGGCCTGACTCCTATTCACCATCAGAACAGGTTATTACAAACTGGCCGACTTTTGCTGCGTTTGCGATCATCTTTGCCGAGATTAGAGCACTGCAGTTGCTATCGACGAGGGTCTAGGTAAAGCTGGGTAGCTCAATTTGATGGCCCACGGAAGGCATACTATAGTTTTTCTCTGCTGGGGGGCGTGGGTCAGCTCGTTTCTGAATTCGTTTGTGCTGGGTACGAGCAGCCGCCGTTGCCATGGTCATTTCTGTTAGCTTTCGATACAGCGCTAGTGGCCCCGCCATTGCATCAGCAGCCTCTTGCGTAGACCAAGGCGACACCTTCGATAGTCCCGTAGCCCCGGCCAATGAGCCATGATCTAAGGGAACAAACCCCGGTTGAGGTGCTAACGGCCCATCAGAACGTTCGATCTGGCCACTTTGCTTGAGAAGCTGCTTGTACTCGTCAATGCGATGCTGCTGGCGACGGAGTTGCGATCGCAAATCCTTGCAGACAGCCCTAACATCATCAACCTGACTGGCTTGACGAGTTCCCTGAAGCTTCGCCTCTTCTAAATCCTGCTCGACCTGAGCCAGATGGGTCTGATCACTGACCAACTGCTCCGTCAATGAATCAACGAGCGCTTGCCGGTATTGCAAAAGCTGGTGAGCTGCCTCAAGCTGCTGCCGAAGCACGGTCACATCTTCTTCCTGCAATACCTTGGCTACCGGCAAAAGCTGCTCCTGCCAGCCATAGGCCTGCTGACGCTCAAAATCATCGAGAGGTGTAGAGACAGGATCAATCGAATAATCTTGATTGGATTGATCAAAAGGTTCAGGTAAGCTCATCTTTCAAAATATCCAAGCGTAGAGACCGGTCTGTGATTCAATGCCTACCACCATATATCTTATTGGCAAGATATAAAAGGTTTCGCGCGTAGTTTTGACACCTAAATTCACATAAACATTGCTAACAAGAAAGTCATCAAAGTTTAGCGGCAAGAAAGTAACAAACGATACCTCTCTCAACATAAAAAACAACCAAGGCAACTACTCCGAAAAGAAACGTATGTACTATTTTGCGGTGCGTTTTAGTTCTTTCTGAATCGGTTGGCAAATCACCTGCACCAATCACAGAAATAAGGGCTTCCTGCGTTAAGATCAGAGGCGGCCACACCGAAGCATTAACATCTCAATAATGACTGATTTAGAAACACAACTCACCGCTCTTCGGCAAGACGCAGAGCAAGCCATCTCAACCACCGTGGACCTTGATCAGCTCGAACAGTTGCGGATTCAGTTTTTAGGCAAAAAGGGGCAGCTCTCCCAAATATTAAAGGGAATGGGGAAGTTAGACGCAGCAGAGCGTCCTCGGATTGGGGCCGTAGCCAATGAGATCAAAGAAATCGTACAGAGTGGTCTAGAGCAAAAGCGAACAGATCTACAGAATGCTCAAATTCAGGTGCGACTTGCAGCAGAGACGTTAGATGTCACGATGCCAGGAACCTATACCCCGCAAGGGCATGTTCACCCGCTCAACGGCATGATTGATCGAGCCTTGGATGTATTTGTGGGTCTTGGCTATACCGTTTCTCGTGGGCCAGAAATGGAGTCAGACTACTACAACTTTCAAGCTCTCAATACCCCTCCAGACCACCCAGCACGGGACATGGCAGACACGTTTTATCTGCCCGATGGCAATCTCCTGCGTACCCATACCTCATCGGTACAGATCCGTTACATGCAAGAGCATGATCCCCCCATTCGGGTGGTGGCACCGGGTCGCTGCTATCGCAGAGATACAGAAGATGCCACCCATGCTGCCGTCTTTCATCAAATTGAGCTGTTAGCCATTGATAAAGGACTCACGTTTACCGATCTGCGAGGCACAATCCAGGTTTTTCTAGAACGGATGTTTGGTGATGTGCCGATTCGGTTTAGAGCGAGTTACTTTCCCTTCACCGAACCCTCTGCTGAGGTCGATGTGCAGTGGAAAGGCCGATGGCTGGAAGTGTTGGGGTGCGGCATGGTCGATCCCAATGTTCTCAAAGCGGTTGGGTACGATCCGGAAATCTATACAGGGTTTGCAGCGGGGTTTGGCGTGGAGCGTTTTGCGATGGTGCTCCACCAGATTGATGATATTCGACGGCTCTATACGAGTGATCTGCGGTTTCTCCGGCAATTCTAGTCATCTAAACGTGTTTTTAAAATCTATTTAATGCTGTGGAGACGATTCCCTGTCTAGATCTCATGAACCATGGAGCAATGGTTTTGCAAGATTCACAATAGAACATTCACGACTTCTTTACGATGGATCTGTAACTCTTGATACAGATTTGCATCCGTCGGCTTTTGCTTTTTTAGCTTCCGGCTGTTCGTCTCTATTCTCGAACCCATCGTGGTGGGTTTAATTTTTAGGTGAGGAAAAATCAATATGAAAAAACGAATCAGAAATTGTGTTTATGCTGCCCTAGCAGCAACGGTTTTATCAAGCACCAGTGCCATTGCACAGTCAGGAATTGAACCCCCCTCGGCGCCCATTACGCCCGGTGCGGAAAGCCCTCCTGTGATGGAGCAAGAAGCACCTGCTGCACCTACCGCGCCTGAAGAAAGCATCACTCCTGAGAGTGAAAGCCCTGCTGAGCCTGACTCCAACGTCGGTGGCGCAGAACCTGCGGCGGCGGCGACGTCAGGATCGAACTCTTTGGTTTCCTGCGGTCCCAATGGAGCAGCATTTGTGGTCCAGAATGTATCACCGGGTTGTCGAGTGCTGAAGGTGAACTCGCCTCCTGGACAAGCCGGAAATGCTGTTGATTCAGATTCCTAAAAGGGTTTTGATTAGGGCGATAGCCGCTCGATGGCCCATTGCTGCTGTTTAATCAATCGATAACAGAGGCGATCATGGAGTCGATTGGGGCGGCCCTGCCAAAACTCAATCAGATTGGGGGTGAGGCGAAAGCCCCCCCAATGGGGAGGACGAGGGATAGGCTGATCTTGATACTGCTGTTCTAAGTCTTGCAGTCGGTTTTCTAGGGTGGTGCGATCGCAAATCACTTCGCTTTGCTCCGAGGCCCAGGCTCCGATTTGGCTCCCCCGGGGACGGCTGTAAAAATAGGCGTCTGTCTGGGCATCTGAGATCTTGCTAATCGCCCCCTCAATGCGAATCTGGCGTTCTAACTCAGCCCACCAAAACACTAACGCCGCGTAGGGTGTTTGGGCTAATTCTTGACCTTTACGGCTTTGATAGTTGGTATAGAGAATAAACCCATCTGGGCTGCAGCCCTTGAGCAAGACCATGCGTGCTGCGGGCCGCCCATCTGCAGTGACGGTGGCTAGCGTCATTGCGTTCGGTTCAGGGAGATCAGCCGCGACAGCCTGATCAAACCAGATCTGAAATTGGCGAAAGGGATCCGGATCCACTTCTGATTCAAGAAGGGCATGATAGCGATAGTCCTGACGGAGATCTGCGATCTGGGTAGAGACTCCCTCAGTATTTGCCAAATTCATCGTTGAACACCTCGCACCGGACGCAGACTAAAGTTTCTAGCCTATATTTTTACTGATCCTGCTCGACTTTGCTTGATGCTTGGGGCAAAGCTGACCTAGGCTTCCAGAGATCTTGAAGGGCATAGCTGAGGCCCAGAAAGACGGCTCCAAATCCGAGAAACAGAAAAATTCGCCATAGCGCGTCAAGATTGGCGAGGTCATAGCTCAGCAGCTTGAATACCGATAGCACCAGCGTCGCCATGCCTGCCCAGCGCAGCGACAACCGATCTTTCTGCAGTCCCATGACCAGTAGAGCAATGGCATAGCAGCCCCAGGCCACCGTGACGTAGCCTGCCCCCTGCATCGATAGCTCTCGCCATAGCCAAGCCAGCATACAAAAGTGGAGCATCAGCTGATAAAAACGCGCCACCGGCTTCGCTTTTAGAAGAAGTGAGGCTCCTAAAAGTAGGGCCATTGCGGCCAGATCGGTCAATGCCTGTATATTCAGGAACGATATTTTGCCGACTGAATCGTAGAACCGCACTAAAAGCCAGAAGCCCACTGTGCCAGCCAGCAGATGGGCCGGTATAAGCAGCACTGCCGCAGTGCGTCGGGCGATTAAATGTAGCCCAAGCGCTTCTAGGGCAAGCAGTACTAAAAGGATATGGCCCTCAATGAGGGCAGGGAGCGCCAATGAGAATAGAACCACTGCGGTCAGCCAGTGGATGTTCCCTAGCGTTTTGAGCAGATTGCGTTGCCGTAGAGCGTATCCCCAAAGACCATAAAGAATGGCAACCGCTATGGTGATCCAGCCCAAGGGTTTGCTATCAAGCCGCCAAATGAGACCTGTTGCAAACAGCAAGCAAATCGGCGTCAAAAACGACAGGACATAGAGTGTAGGCGTCTTTAATACAGTTAGTGGAATTGACTGGCGATCTTGATGAGATCGTCGCAGTTGTTGAAGCACCTCCACAATAGGGACGATGGAAAATGCAACCCAGCCAATCAGAAACCCAATCTGCATTACCGTTAAATCGAGATATGTGATGGATCGACTCGCGGCTGCGCCATAGGTTCTGATGAGCTGTAGTGACGCGGTACCAAAAATTGACCAGCCAAAAATAAACACTGCACCGATATAGGCAGTCCAGAGTAGTGACTGCCAGCCCTGACGAAGGTAAATGGCGCTGGTCCCGATCAAAATGACGCAGGTGTAGGCGACCAGGCCCACGGGACTTCCCTGACCGCTGTACAGCAAAAAAGGCGTCCCTAGACCACCCAAGGTGCCCACCACTGAAAGAACAGGCTGTTGAGATCGTAATGACATCAGAAAAGCCAACAGCGTTACTCCTACCATCCACACAAACGCGATGGGGTACGTGAGGAGCTGATAGCGCTGGTAAGCGGCAAAGCCCGTCAGGTAGAACGTGCCAATACTGCCGCCGATCAGAATCTGGCTCAAGGCTGTACGTTGCGACTCCAGTCGCCAGCCCAGAACGAGTAAAAGGGTGCCGAGTCCCAAACCAAACCCAATCCTGACCGCTGGAACAATCCAGCCTTGGTCAATGGAATACTTAAACAAAAAGGCAACGCCCAACAAAAGCAGACCAATCCCCAAGCGATTGAGCCAAAATTCTTCTCGCTTTACCCCATCTACTTTGACCGCGACCCTCTGAGAGGGAACGGCTTCGCGAGGTTCTGTGGTGACAGGAAGGGCAATCCGCTCATCCTGAAGAAGCGGGGCAGGCGGCTCCTGTGATTCAGATGACACCTTTGCTTGGGTTGTACTAGATTGTTCACGGGTAAGTTGTGCGAGCGTCTGTTGCAGCTCTATCACCACTGCCTCTAGGGCGGCAATCCGCTGCTCTAGGTCTGTGTTCTCCGCCATGGGGTTGCTCTCAATGCGGGCTTGTTTTCAGCATATCTAGCCCAAAGTGGCTCAGTAAGGGGGTCTGTGCCACTTTGGAAAGCGGGTTTTGCCGCGATTTTGTGCGATCGCATCCCTTCCAAAAGCCCCCCACCTCTGCATTGAAGACTCAATAAACACACCGATTTCAATAAATCAGTGGAACAATTCATGTAAAACTGTTGTTACATTAAGAAGTGAAAAATGATAGCTCCACCGAGCGCTCCCTCACTGACCATCGTGACGCAGGTTTCGTAATTACCATGTCTCCATCGACCGCTGATTCAAACGGACAGATTCTATACCCCATCTCACGGCCTGAACTCCCCCAGGAGCTAGCTGAGAACGTCATTCTATCTTCCGTGAGCGACCTCTACGACTGGGCCAGACTGTCGAGTCTCTGGCCCCTGCTCTACGGGACAGCCTGCTGCTTCATTGAAGTGGCAGCTATGATTGGCTCCCGTTTTGACTTCGATCGCTTTGGTTTGGTGCCTCGTTCTAGCCCTCGACAGGCTGATCTGCTGATCACGGCAGGAACCGTCACCATGAAAATGGCTCCTGCACTGGTTCGCCTCTACGAGCAAATGCCTGAGCCAAAGTATGTGATCGCCATGGGTGCCTGCACCATCACCGGTGGGATGTTCAGTTCCGATTCCTATTCAGCAGTCCGAGGGGTCGATAAGCTTATTCCGGTTGATGTCTATCTGCCGGGTTGTCCGCCTCGCCCCGAAGCCGTCATGGATGCCGTGGTGAAGCTACGCAAAAAGATTTCTAACGAAGATATACGTGAACGGGGTCAGGTTGCCCAAACCCACCGCTATTACAGTACGGCCCATCAAATGAAGGTGGTTCCGCCCATTCTCACGGGTGAGTATTTAGCAGCAGCCAGCCGTCAGGCACCGCCAGCGGAACTCGCAGAAGCATCGGGTCTGCCCATGCCTGCTCTCAAAGTTGCTGAGCCAGAACAAGCTGAGGCTTAATCTAGAACGAACCAAGGGCGTCCGTTGATGGAGGGCGCCACCAGAATTCCTTCGGGATGGCTCCCACCAACAGGTACAATGGGGTCGGTTCGTTCACCATAAATGGGTCATCTCAGGAGAAAAAATGGAACTTTTAATATCTGCTGGCTTACAAGAAACTGTTTTACAATTGGCGTCTCTTCTTTTCGTCGTTGTGGGCGGTCCCCTCATCATTGGGGCCATTGCCCTCGGTGGCGGCAAGCTTTAGATCTGTTCAGCCAACTGATCTGCACGGAGGCGATACCATCCCTCTAACGCCTTGAGTTCCTGCTCTAGACTACTGGTTTCAGAAAAACTAGGGCAGGTATACCCAAGCTCTCTAATCAGCGCGACAATGAGGCGGGGTGACACCCACCATTTTTGCCCTAACTCTAAAAGATTTAGCTCACCTCCGATGGATTTGATTAGCTCAAACTTAAGGTGCGATCTCAACACAGTCACCTCAAGTTGCTGAGGGATTTTCTCGTGAACATACACCGTTTGAGGACGGCCTAAGCCTAGCAGCCATCTCAGATGGGTTGCTGAGGGCGGCAGGGTCCATAACAATAGCGTTTGGCAGGGCTGGGTCGGTCGGTCATACTCAATCGCCCCTTTAATTTGCTGACGCGAAATATAGGGACGCTGATCGCCATACACCAGCAAATTCCCCTCAACTTGAAGAGATTCTAGAGTCTCCAAAGGCTTCCACACGGGCAGAGGGAGCTGTAGGAGCGGTTCAGGGCACACTAGGACTGGTTCCTGAAGTGGTTGAGCAACGCTCTCATCTTCCTCAGAAGCAGCCGCAGAGGGCGTTGCAGTCACTGGCGGCAACAGGACTTGTTCCTCATCAAGGCGCTCTGGCAGAGGCTTCGTTGCCGGTCTTGCCCCTAGTAGCTCTAGCTCTAGGGTTTTCTCCCCTCGCCAATTATTTTCTCGCAGTCGATAGGCCACATCAATCCAGTCAGGGAGTGGATAGGACGGGCCCCACCGCCAGGCCATCACCTGCTTGACCACCCGCTCTTGGGGATGGGTCGGATCAACTTGGGCCAGGGTCAGTTTGAGGTGTAGCTTATCGGCCCCCACCTGGCGCTGGTCTAGTACCTGAACCTGGGGGGTCCAGAATGTCGGTTCACGATTGCCAATGCCGCAGGGCTGGAGGCGATCAATTTGATCAAATAAATCCCAGTTGATTTGGGCAAAGTTGGCGGGGCCGTCAATCTCGACCAGCGGTTTGAGATGGTGGGGCTGGAGTTCTTCGTGGGCAAATTGGCTCAGACGCGATCGCAAAAATTCGAGCTGATCGGCCTGCATTGAAAAGCCTCCGGCGGCCCGGTGTCCCCCAAAGCGCCCCAATAAATCTTCGCAGTACTGCAGTGCGGCAAACACATCAAATTCAGGAATGCCTCGGGCAGACCCTCGAATCTGGGTGCGGGCCTCATTTTCATAGGTACCAATAAACACCGGCACGCCGTAGCGTTCGACTAGACGCGACGCCACAATACCAATCACGCCGTGGTGCCAGTCGGGTTCCACCAGTACAAGCACCCGCTGCTGCTGTGGACTATCACGACTCTGTAGACCTTCAACGCATTCAATGGCGGCTTGCTCAATTTCGGTGCACAGCCGCTGCCGTTCTCGGTTAGCTTGCTCACACTGCATCGCCCGATCTAATGCAGTGGCGCGATCGTCCGTCGTCAATAACTCAATCACCGTTTGCGGATCGGCAATGCGTCCCACCGCATTAATCCTAGGGCCAAGCCGGAACCCAATCGCTTCCGGCTTCAAGGTTTTTTTCTGGCTCGGATCATTGCAGCCCGCGACTTCGATCAGTGCCTGCACCCCGGCCAGTTTTGAATGGGGCAAAAGCTGCAGTCCACGCTTTAACCACCGCCGATTAACACCGGTCAAGGGGGCCAAATCTGCGATCGTTCCCAGCGTAAATAGCTCTAGGAGGGGCTTAATCAGCGATTGAGACTGTTCTAACTTTTGGGCCAACGACACCGCCAAGATATAGGCGACCCCCACTCCGGCCAGACCTTGATAGGGGGAATCGGCTCGAATCAGCTTGGGATTGAGAATTGCGTTGGCTGGGGGCAGCTCTGGGGGCAGCTCGTGGTGATCGGTGATGATCACATCAAGGCCCAGCTCTCTAGCCCTCTTCACGGGTTGGGGCGCTGCGATGCCGTTATCAACGGTCAAAATCAGCTTGACGCCCTCAGCGGCACAGTCTTCGACAATGCGTTCATTGATGCCGTATCCCTCGCTCATCCGACTCGGAATCGCGTAGTCTGCCTGTCCCCCCAGTGCGGCAAAAGCCCTGAGCAGCAGCGCCGTACTGGTCATGCCGTCGGCGTCATAGTCGCCACAGATGACGATTTTTTGTTGGGTTGAGATCGCACCTTCCAGTAGCTCTAGACTGAGCAACAGATCAGGGAACTCTTCAAGGGGGTCGGGCAAAGTCAAAGACTCTGGCTCTAGGTAGGCCTGGGCCATGCCAGGGGTGACAATGCCCTGATTGACTAACACCTGAGCCAGTAATGGGAATAGCCCGGTATATTGGGCCACCTGAGCCACCTGTTCTGTTTTTGCGGCTGCAATGTGCCAGCGCTGTGGAGGGAGGGTCGCCTGTTGATTGACTAAGGGCATCGGTTGCGATCGCGTCTGCAGCTTTCTCTACAGCCCCATTAAACCCTAGAGTCAATGACCTGCAGTACATCAACAGGAAACTTTTTATCTAGCGATGTTTCAGCGAGTTTACAGATTAGTATTGATCTTTAGTGGAAATGTAAAGGCAACACCATGTCGGACTCTGAGCATCCTTCAACTCATCCCTCCGATGATGAACTCGATATTGAGCAGTCCCTCTCAGAGGCAGAGGCAACGCTCAATACTCTCAAGATTCGATATCAGAATATCCAAAGAGCGCAAGAGCAACAGCCCCTGCTTGAACAGAAGCTCCAGGAGCTACAAGAACAAGCCCATCAGCTTCGCAAAGAATCAGACTCTCAGCAAGAACGGCTAGCGCTAAGGAAAGAAATCGACAACGTTCAAGAGCAGCTAGAAATAATTGAGCTAGAGCTAGAAAGCCGTCTCTTTAAACTATTGACATGGCGAGATAAGAAAGAATGGTTTTGGCAATTCTTGCGATTCTCAGGCATTGGATTTGGTGCAGCCCTCCTGATTGGGCACTTAACTCGATAGCACAAATCAGAGATGGAGATATCCAAGGAAAATTCGTGCTTTTCAGATTAAGTGACACAAACATGACCCAGCACAATGCGAACATAAAGATGCAAGAGGTCTAATCTGTTCTTCATGCCGCAGACCTAGCTCTAAAATTGATTTAGGGGCTTTGAGATCGTAAACTTTGAGAGTATTGCGTTGAACTTCTTCTTGCGAGCTGACAAAGACTTTATCCTAGACTCTTGATAGCTGTCATATATTTATGCTTTCACTTTGTAATCCATATGTTTCCGATAGCCATGAACGCCATTCTTGAATCACAGACGGCGATCAACGACAAGCTCTCTGGGCGCTTCATTGAGCTTGATCCAGGTGGATATTTTCTCATTTATCTCGATTCTGCAGCAGGGTTGGTGTGCGCGGATCACTATGCTAACGACATCAATGAACAGGGATTGGCGGTGGATCCAGAGACTGGGGAGCCATTTGCCTGTCGTGGTCCTTTAAAGCGGCATCCGACTCAACGTTTTCAGGCTCGCACCGCGAAGGAGCTGTGCATTCAGATTTTTGAGGAGCCAGAGACCTGTCTCGTGACAAAACTCGATCATGCTGCCTACCTAGGACGAGAGTTTATCCGGGCTGAGATGGCGCTGGCTCACAAGAGTGACTATGTTCAGGACTAATAAACAACACTTCAAACAACACCCGATACACCACCGATTGCTGTAAGATTGCCCTGAACAAAATTAGCGACGTGCAATATGGTGACTGAATTACGGTGGTTGTCAACCCTACTCTTACTAGCTGTTTTAACGGGCTGTGGGTTTACACCGTCAAGTTCAGAGCCTGAGCAACCCTCTGAACTCTCAGAACTCTCCGGTGACGGTCAGGTGCGGCAGCAAGAGGGCAATGTTTCTATTAGCGCCATCGGTCGAGCACAGCAGGCTTATTTTTTAGAGAACAGCAAGTATGCCAAGTCGTTAGAAGATTTAGATATTGCTCTAACACCGCAATACTACGATTTAGCGGTGGTTGAGGTGACAGACAAGCAAGTCATTATGAAGGCTACACCTCGCGAAGCAGGCATGAAAAGCTATATTGGCGGAGTATCTGGGATCTCTCAGCGCATTGTTTGCGCCAGCGATAACCCTGGCACAGAGATTGCCAACCCCGTCTTTCAGAGTCAAGCCTGGTCCTGTGCGCCCGGCTCTACTCAGGTGGAATAAAAAAGGCTCTTCTTCTGTCCATCACTAACTCGTCAAGGCTGGTAGCGCTTACGCAGCAGTAGCGGTAATGCGGATAGCAGTGCCAGAAGACCGCATGCAAAGCCAAAGGGCAACAGATTTTGGCTATGCATGGCTTGGTTCCCGGTCACACCTATCCACGTATAGGCAATTACGCCGGGGATGATTCCGATCAGGGTACCGAGACTATAGGGAAGCCAGTGAATCTTGGTGAGTCCAAACAGGAAGTTGGCTAGATTAAAGGGTGAGATGGGGGCAAAACGCACCATCAGCACAAAGCTAAAGGGTCGCTGTTGAATCGCATGATTAAAGGTTTTGAGCAGCTTATGATCATGGACCCGCCGCTGTGCCCAGTTATGGAGAAGCGATCGCGCCGCCCAAAATGCCCCAATGGCTCCTAGCGTAGCCCCAATCAACGACCACAGACTGCCCCAGACTAGCCCGAAGGCCACACCGCCAGCAATCGTTAGCACTACGCCCGGAACTCCAATAATGGTGGCTCCAATGTGAAGCAGCAGAAACACCAATACCGCCCAAAATCCACTCTGATGCAGCTCCTCTAAGAGAAGCATCTGATTAAACAGCAGCGGCAACAGTTCTAGAATCTTCGGTAGAGTCAAGATGCCTAGCAGCGTGGCTAGGGCAAGTAGCGCTGGCCGAAGCCGTCGCGGAGATCGCAACTCTGGGGGAGGATGCATTAAGACGATGCCGACTGAGTTTCGGGAACAGCTTCTGCTAGGGCTTTGCGAGCGATACGAGTCACGAATAGGGTGACGGCAACCGTCGCGATCAGGCCAATAATACGAATGGCCCAGGTTACGGTGGGATTAGAGGGAGCCTCTCCTGCGCCCAATGTTGCTAAATTTCCGGCAAGGGAGCCGAGATAGACATACATAATGGTGCCAGGCAACATGCCAATGGATCCAATCACGTAGTCTTTGAGGGAGACGCCGGTTACCCCTAAGCCATAGTTCAGTAGATTGAAGGGAAAAATCGGTGATAGCCGCAACAGGGTCACAATCTTGAGACCTTCTTTGCCGACTGCGGTATCAATGGCCGCAAAGCTTTGGTTGCCTTCAATTTTTTGGGCAACCCAGTTTCGAGCCAAGTAGCGCCCCACTAAAAAGGCTGCAGTGGCCCCCAAGGTCGCTCCTACAAAAACCACTACAGATCCCAATGGAACACCAAAGAGAACGCCGGCCCCTAGGGTCAAAAGAGAACCAGGAATAAACGCGACAGTGGCAACAATGTAGAGGCCAATAAATGCGATCGCACCGACTGGCCCTAACTCCTTAACCCATTCCAAGGCATCCACCAGAAGCTGTTGTGGGTTGAAGCCCCCACCGTCAGCAGCCAGAGCGGGGGAAGCGGTAACCATAAAACAGACCGCAAGGCCGAGCACTGCATAGGAAAAACGTTTTGTTCGATGCATTGGGGAACCTATCGTGGAGAACATAAAGGAAGAACGTGTTTAAATCAGAGAACCACCACAACTTGAACCGCTACCTGCCGTACAGCCATAACAAAAAGCCGCCGTTTGTACGTCTCGAATGACATCCAGAGATCCAGCCTCTAAAACGTTGGCAACCATTAAAGGCTTCCCTTGAGGCGTCCGAGCTGAAATATCTTCCATTTGATTAAAGTCACAGTCATAGAGTTTGCCGTTGTAATCAACAGAAAGTTGATTCCGGCACATTAAATTTTCGACAGTGGCCGGGTTAAATTGCGCCTCCAAAAACTGCAGGTACGGCTGGTGTAGCTGCCGATGCTGAAGGTGAAACTTGGTGCGACCAATGGGCAAATTGGTGATGGCAAACAGATGATTAAAGACAATCCCGAAATGCTCGTTGAGATAAGTCTTGTAAGCTGCCTCCAGCGGTCCTTGAGCTGGGGTAGCAGAGAAATCTGCGTCAGTCGGAACCGGAGGGTTATAAACCAAATCTAGAATAAGGCTTGGGTCTTGACCGTAGCCCAATTGATTGAGCCGCTGCAAAGCCTTCATAGAGTCTTCATAGACGCCTTGACCGCGCATCTTATCAACATTGTCTTCTAGATAGCAGGGCAGTGAGGCGACGACACGAAGCTGATGCTGGGCAAAGTATTCGGGTAAATCTGAAAAGCCTTTTTCAAAAAAGATAGTGAGGTTAGAGCGCACAATCACCTCCTTACCCTGCGCCCGTGCGGCCTCTACCAAAGGGCGAAAGCCATAGTTCATCTCCGGTGCGCCTCCCGTCAAATCGACTGACTGAATCTGAGGGAACCGCTCAATGACTTCAATTAGTTGGTCGCAGACTTCTGGCGTTAATTCTTCAGTTCGCTTCGGACCTGCCTCAACATGACAGTGGAAGCAGGCCAAATTACAGCGACGACCCAGATTAATCTGCAGGACTGTGATCGGCTGTTTTGTAAGGGGCTGATGGAGCTTGTTTGCAAAAGGCGTCAGCCCAACAGAAATTGTCATCGTTGTCTCCAAGGCGGAATCGGCATGAATATCGTTTTAGCAGCATCCACCACCGTCGTAGTGCCAGGTTGAATCGGTCACCACAATGCTTTGAGGGTGAGATTTCGCCATTTTCCCGGCTGTTTTATCACAGACCGCCACCGGAACACCCAAAGTCAAAATGTGCCCAGCCTGATCATCAAAGTGGGGATGTGGTCCTGTATAAATCGCGGTCTTGCCCGTAAAGACGCAGGCTCCGTCTTCAGCGATATCTACCTTAAAAGAGACAGTATCGAGGCTCTCTAGCAACAGGTTTGCGTCTAGGCTGTAGTTCTCTGCATCGAGAAGGCGATAAGGGCGACGGGTGCGTACCTCAACTTGGCCAAACCCGGCCTTGATAATGCGCTGAACGTACTGCTCATAGGTGAGCGCACCCGATAGACACATAGCCCGGAGGCGATCGTCTTGCTGCAAATGCTCTGGGATAGGACGAGTGGCAATGGGATCACTCATAACCAGACGCCCACCGGGCTTCAGGACTCGGTAGGTTTCATTGAGGGCACGAGTCAGGTCTTCGGGTTCAAAGATATTGAACAGACAGTTTTGGGCGACCACATCAACAGACGAGTCAGGCACAGGTAAAGAGAAGGCATCCCCGGCACGGAGGTCAACAAAGCGGGCCTCAAACCAATCGTTTTCTTGGGCTGCAAGTTCTAAGTTACGGGCTGCAGCCTTACGCATTTCCTCAACCGGGTCAACCGCAATGACAGCCCCCTGATGGCGGGAAAAATAGGCAAACTGTAGTGCCTCTAAGCCACCACCAACACCAACGTAGAGTACCGTCGGGTTGCCGGTCAGCTCGGCAGCATGGACCGTTGTGCCACAGCCATAGTTCATTTCTTGCATCTGCAGCGGTATGTTCAGGCCCGGAAGCTGCAAGGGGGTACTTTGGACGCAGCATAGACCCACATCAGGGGTTTCAGCCACTTGACTATAAAATTCGGCAGCAGATTCAAGATAGGTCATTGACGTCTTTCGATTGTGTAGATGTGCTGGGCAGTATGCCTTATTCGTTTGATTTTTGCAGCTCTATGACAAGAAGGGTGAAGCTCTAGGATTTGCTAAAGATCAGCGCCAGTCTCTTCGAGAGCCATCTGAGCAAGGGCAGAGAGTTGGGTTAACCCGAACCACCACCGCACTAGGATTCCTAACTCAGGTTAATACTATGAAAGACTAGCTCTCTGAATTTTTCCTGAGAGTAGACCCATAGCCAGTTAAAGTCTGGTGCTGAGTTACTGAGTGTGGATCCTCTAATGGGGCTATCTTTATTTCTTCAAAATTTGCGTGAGTGCTTGTTTAACGGTGGGATACTGAAAGTTAAATCCAGAGGCTTGGGTCTGCTTGGATTGAACATTCTGCCCGGTCAAAATCACCTGAGCAGCCTCCCCCAGCAATAGCTCTAGGGCAAATCCAGGGACGGGGAGCCAAGAAGGACGATTAATGACGCTACCCAAGGTTGAACACAGTTCAGTCATGCGGACCGGCTCAGGGGCAGTCGCGTTGTAGACTCCGGCCATTTGAGTATCTGTGAGTGCTTTAAGAATCAAGCTCACTAAATCATCTCGATGGATCCAAGAAAACCACTGGCGACCGGTACCGATAGGGCCACCACCAAAGAGCTGAAAGGGGGGCAGCATTCGCTCCAGTGCGCCACCATTGCCGAGAACAATGCCAATGCGAAGAATAACTAAGCGCGTATCTGTCTCTTTAACCGCTTGCGCGGCCGCCTCCCAGGTCTGGCAGACCTGGGCTAAAAAGTCATCGCCACTGGCGCTAGTCTCGTCATAGGTGTCGGTTTCACTGGTGCCGTAATATCCAATGGCAGAGGCGTTCACTAAAACGCTGGGCTTAGGATCGGCTTTTGCGATCGCATCAACAATCAACTCAGTTCCAAGCTTGCGGCTGGCAACAATCTCTTGCTTACTATTCGCCGTCCAGCGTTCGCCGAACAGAGGTTCACCCGCTAGATTGACCACCCCATCGCAGCCTGAAATCTTGGCCTGCCACTCACCGGATGCCTTGGGGGTATAGAGTACGAACTCTATCTCTGGAAACTGACCCTTCGGGAAAGCCCGCTCTGCCCTTTGTACATCTCGGACAAAGACGAGAATACTATGCCTTTCAGCCTGCAGCCGCTCCACCAGGCGCTGCCCCACAAACCCAGTTGCACCCATTACTGCTACTTTCATGCTGCCTCTCACGTTTTGTATTGATCATACAAAACCCTGGGCCTACAGGTGATTCAGCAACCAGGAAAGGTATGGCCTTGCGTGAACAAAAGTTCTGGCAATTATGTCAATAGATATTGCAGCATATTTACGAAATCGTTATATTTATTTACATATCTATCCCCATGAGACTGTCTCCATGTTTCTTTTAATCTCACTGACAATTGTTGGCTGGGTCGCAGCTTCAGTTCTTGGCACCCAAGCCTACTTTCGAGGCGAACAGACCAAAGCCATTCATCCCCGCAACAGCCAATCTCAATCCTTTGCTGAGCTTGCCGCTATCATTGCGGGGCAAGGAACGGACCTAAGTCGTCAAACCGTTGCAGATCGAGCAAAATCCTAATATTTCTGAAGGTCCGCATTGCACACATGTTGCTCACGGCTGGTGTTGATAAGCCTATTGAATAGACTAATGCACTGGTAGAGTAGCTAACTTAAGTTCTCTTTTTCGTCTGCATCGTAGGCAATATCAGCAGCGGCAGCAGGCATTCCAGAGGCAACGGCCGAACGGGCAGCAGCAATCTTTTGGCTAGTGACCTGATAGGCTGCAGCTCCTTTGCTGCGGCTCACCTTCACTGCGCTAGCGACCGGGATCTCGATGGAGGCCGCAACCTGCTCGGCTTCAATATCAACCCCTAAAAAGATAAATCGCCAGTTGTAGGTTTCACGCTGCTCTTTAATCATTGCAGCAATGCGTTGTTGACTGAATTCCTTGCTGGCATTTTCAGCGCCATCGGTACAGATGACAATGGTCACCAACGCCGGACGCTCTGGTTCGGACATTTGCGCTAGTTTTGAACCCACGCTCGCAATGGTAAGACCCACTGCATCGAAAAGAGCCGTCATGCCACGAGGTTCGAGGTGGTATTCGGACACATCTTGAATGACCGCAAAATCATGAACTAGCTCGTATTCGTTATCAAACTGAGCAAGGGATAGCGTACAAAATCCAGGCTGGTTTGCCTGATCCTTGATAAAGGTGTTGATAGCCGCTTGAGCTTCACCTTGGGAAGCAGACATTGAGCCTGAGCGATCTGCGATCAGGGCAATGTGAGTATAATCTTGTCGCATAAAAGTAACGAAACCTTTCTGGTAAATCAGTAACCTGTAACTTTTTAGTTAGAAGCTGCGCTTACGGTATGCACTTGTCTTTATAGACACTATGCTAGCCTGTACAGAAGACCTGTAGAAGCCTTAAAATATGATACCTACAGCTACCAGCTATACCAGTTATACCCAAGCACGGGATAACTTTGTCACAGTCCTTGAGCAGGTTGAACAAGGTGATGCCATTGTTGTTGTGCAGCGTCGTGGTCATGCCGATGTTGCAATGATTGCTGCTGATGAACTATCTGGACTTCTGGAACAAGTCTACCTACTCAGATCTCCGGCAAATGCAAAGCGGCTATTTGCCGCAATGGACTGGGCTGAACAAGAAATTGCTACTGCGTCTGGGCCTCAAACCGTAGAAGATCTGCGTACTGAGATGGAGCCTGAGCTTGGTAAAGAAGAAAAAGCCTGAACTGTCTGCCGTTCAAGCCAATAGAGTCGTCCCTCGGTTTTCACCCCAATTTCGTGAAGACCTAAAATGGTGGGGCAAGACTAACGCTAAGCAATGGAATCGTCTTTGGGATTTAATTGAGTCGATTATAGAAGATCCATTTTCAGGGATTGGTAAACCGGAGCCACTCAAGCTTATCGGCCCTAATATTTGGTCGCGTCGCATCAATTTAGAGCATCGCTTAGTTTACCGAGTCGAGCAAGATTGCATTTTGTTCCTACAAGCACGCTACCACTATGCATCTAAATGAAATAGAGGTTAGGCATCAATTTCTGACAGCTCCATCCAGCGTTCGGTTTCAGTGTCTATTTTATGGACTAGGGTCGCTAACTTTTCGGTGAGTTGCTGTACTTCTTCAAAGTCTGCCGTTGAGTTGCTGCCGTACAGCGTTTTTTCGAGCTTGACCTTCTGGGCTTCTAGCTTGGGAATGTTTTGCTCTAGCTTTTCTAATTCGCGGCGTTCATAGTTTGAGAGTCGCCGCTGCTTGTTTGAAGAGCTGGGGCTAGTTACAGGTTTTGGCGCTGCTTTAGAACTGGCCTGTTGAGAAGCGATCTCTTGAGGGTCTGCTTGCTCTTTTGCGGCGACCTCTTCAGCTTTTCGATAGTCGAGATACACTGAATAGTTGCCAGGATACTGACGCAATTGCCCTCCTGGCTCCAATGCAAAAATAAAGTCAACGGTACGATCTAAAAAGTAGCGATCGTGGGACACCGCAATCACGCACCCGTTAAAGTTATCTAAATAGTCCTCTAAAATGCCGAGGGTTTGGACATCAAGATCATTGGTGGGTTCATCTAAAATCAGCATATTGGGGGCGCTCATCAAAATCCGCAGCAAAAAGAGTCGCCGCTTCTCACCCCCAGAGAGCATGTGGATGGGCGCATACTGTTGGTTCCCCGGAAACAAAAATCGCTCTAGCATTTGCGATGCACTAATCTGGGTGCCGTCTGCGGTTTTCACGAATTCCCCAATATCTTTGATGTAGTCGATCACGCGCTGGTCTTCGTTAAGGGCAGACAGTAAATCATCGGAATGCTGATCGAAGTAGCCGATATGAATCGTTCGGCCCAGTTCTACAGTGCCGGAGTCTGGCTCAATGCGCCCGGTGATCAGGTTCATGAGGGTTGATTTACCCGCTCCATTGCCACCGATGATGCCGATCCGGTCGGTGGGACTAAATTCGTAGGTAAAATCTTTAATCAACGTTCGCCCTTCATAGGCTTTGCAAACGTGCTCTAGCTCGGCCACCTTTTTGCCAATCCGTCGCCCTGGGGTATCAATTTCAACCTTCCCTTGGGTCTCTTTGAAGGTTCTATCTTGCAGGTCGCCGATGCGGTCAATGCGAGCTTGCTGCTTGGTGCTGCGGGCCTTTGGTCCCCGTTTTAACCATTCGAGTTCGCGGCGAAGAATCCCTTTATGCTTGTGCTGCTGTTTGGCGGCGACCTCTTCAGCCAGCGCTTTTTTCTCTAGATAATAGGAGTAGTTCCCGGCATAGGTATACAGGTCTCCCCGATCTATCTCTAAAATCTGGTTGGTGACCTGATCGAGAAAGTAGCGATCGTGGGTAATCAGCAGCAGCGCGCCCCGATACTGCGCTAAATAATTTTGCAGCCATTCCACCGACTCAGCATCAAGATGGTTGGTGGGTTCATCCATTAACAGCAACTCGGGTTCAGAGAGGAGCGCCGTGGCTAGGGCCACCCGCTTGCGATACCCACCCGAGAGGTCGCCAATGCGAACGTCGAGATCGGTAATGCCGAGTTTGTCCAGAATGATGGTGGCCTTGGTTTCGAGATCCCAGGCACCGGCAGCCTCCATTTTCTCGGAAACCGTTGCAAGGCGAGCCATCAATTGATCAGGATTTTTACTGTTGGGATCGGCCAGTTGGTGGGATAAGTCTTCGTAGGTGCGGACCAAGTGCATGGCATCACTGCTGTCTGCAAATACCTGATCGAGGACCGTACTATCTTCGTTAATATCAGGTTGCTGAGGCAGATACACGAGCTTCGCCCCCGGTTTAACCCAGCGCTCACCGCTGTCAATGGGTTCTAGACCGGCAATCATTTTAAGGAGCGTGGATTTGCCAGAGCCGTTGACGCCAATCAACCCCACTTTGTCCTGGAAGCCAATGTTAAAGGAGCCACCCCGAAGCACTTCTTTAATGCCAAAGTCTTTGGTAATGGACTGTAGGGTAATCAAACTCATGGGGTGCTAGTGCAAATAAACAGTTCGTCAACAGGACTCAGGCTGGGGCTTCACTTCTGGGCGAAGCAGTGGAAACCGCCAATGGAACATCCCAGCGCTGACCGGGGACAGGATCGAGAACTTGAGTCTCACTATGGCGATCTGCCAAAAGCTGCCGGAAGTTTTCAACACTCCCTTCTACCTTTAAGATCTTGTCTAAGATGCCACTATATTCAATATCTCCCCCCGCAGCCGTGGACAGAATGAATTTAGGCTGTAGCCACTGCACCACTTCCAATGCCTTTTCGCCGCCCTTAATGAAGGGGCCAAGGACGGGCAAGCTCAGATTAATCAGGGGGGTAATAATCACATCCACCTTACCTACAGCCTGAACGGCCTCAGAATGAAAGCCGTGGGGTTCGTAATAAAGGGTGGTCTGCTGAGCAAGATCGGTGAGTACAAAGGCATTCTCTACGAGCATGGGTCCCACGGGTGAGCCAGGGAACGCCTGAATTTTAATCAAGTCATCCCAGGTAAAGGCTTCGCCATGCTCTAGCGCGGTGACCTGGCGATAGCCCAACTCTTTCACCACCTTAGCGGCGTTGGGAGAAGCCACCACCGGAATCTCTCGATTGAGTGCTTTAAGGGTGGGCGGATGGGCGTGATCCGGTAGTCCCTGGGACAACAAAATCAGATCGATATGCTCTGGAATGGGGCGTGGCGTGATTCGTTCCCCCTTGAAGAACCAGGGTTGGCTACCAAATACCAACGGCCCTACCAACCAAGGATCAAGCAGAATACGCTTGCCTGCCAGTTCAATGAGCCAGCTATTACTGTCGAGATAGGTTAGATGCATCAGTTCTGATTAGGGGACTCCTCCTTTATGGTAAGGAATATTCGCGATCGCTGATGCTTAAGCAGCTTGCCCACGACTTTTCTTTGCACACCTGAATGCCCCCTGCAGACCGGTACAGTCGTTAATAGAACACTAGTAAAGCCGAGATGCTCACGTTCTGAACATCTCGTTATCGCCGCTGCCGTCCTATGGATCGAGACTAGGACTGGTTCTCAGAGGCTATCTCCAACAGTTCGGGTACGGTGACAAACTGATATCCCCATTTTTTAAGTTCTTTGATCGCTTGGGGCAGCATTGAGGCTGTTTTGATGCGATCGCCCCCGCCATCGTGCATCAAGAGAATCGCACCGGGCTTTGCCCCTGCCAGAATATTCGCTAAAATTCTCGATGATGAGATTCGAGTGGTATCTCCCGAATCAGCAGACCACATGATAGAGGTGTATTTATTGGCATTGGCATACTTCACCAAACCATTGGTCAACTTACCCCCTGGTGGCCGAAATAGGGTTGTCTTAACGCCCGTCTGCTTATAGATTGCATCCGCTGTTTTCTTCAATTCACTGGCGGCCTCAGCTGGAGGGAATTTATGATACCGATGACTCCAGGTATGGTTCGCCAATATGTGCCCTTCTTCGACCACCTGCTTTAACTGCTGAGGGTACGCTTGAACGTGTTTGCCGACAATAAAGAATGTTGCTTTGACGTCATTGGCCTTGAGCGTATAGAGAATGTTATTGGTAATATCTGGCCAGGGTCCATCATCAAAGGTAAGGGCAACATATTTTTGGTCAGGCTTAAGCGTGACATTTTTAATTGTTTTGCCTACGAACTGGGGCGGCACAACAACGTTATGCAGCTTATTCTTCTCAGCCTCAGCAATTAGCCCTGCGGTGTGGGCAAAGGCAACTTCAGACTCTGTTGCCAGAGCCTTTTGACTAATGCTGGGAGAATTTTCAAAAAAGGGAACAATGGTCTTTAAACCGGTAAATTGCCAGACAAGAACCCCTGCCCCCAAGAATGCTGCTCCCAATACAAGCACACCAAGGGACCGATTGCTGGGCGTTGAGTAGGCCATGTTTCGTGATTGGATATGTAGTAATGCTAAGCGTTTGAAAGGATGAAGACCGAATGATAGAGCAATGTACCCACAACTCTAGAATAACATCAATATCTGCTGAGTTCTTCTGCTTTCCTAAGCTCTAATGATCTTGTAATGCCAGGATCCGAATTGGGCGGCGTTACCTTCCTTGCGTATAGTGAACACTTTCATAGATTGGGCCTCCGAGAGACATGGCCCACCGATGAGACATAGATTCGTCCAAACACCAGAAATTCCATCCATCACGTTATCTGACCCATGAAGCTGCTCTATACTGATTTAAGTATCTTGTACCGTTTCTTCAATTACCACGCAGCTTCATGGGTTTCTGGAAAAATCTTTTTAACGGTTCAGGCTTCTCGTCGGCATCAACGCTGGCTGCCGTTGAAGTGCCAACTGCCCCAGGTCTAAAGCGCTTATCTCAACCCCAAGCCAGGTCGGCGACTCAACCACACATTCATTTCAGTCAAGATCGTCAGATTGACCTGTATGAACTAGAACGCCTCTGTGACGCTGTGGGATGGTCTCGGCGTCCGTTACGTAAAGTTCGCAAAGCGATTGAGCATAGTTTTCTGGTGGTTTCTGTCTGGGAGCAACAGGGCGAAAAATCACGGCTGATTGGTTTCTCGAGAGCCACCTCTGATCACGCCTTCAACGCCACCGTTTGGGATGTTGTCGTTCACCCCGATTTTCAGGGACGTGGCCTTGGTAAAACCCTGATGAAAAATATTGTTCAAGAGCTGCGTCGGTCTGACATTAGCAATATCACCCTCTTTGCAGACCCTCACGTAGTCGAGTTCTACCGTAACTTAGGGTTCTCTCCAGATCCTGAAGGCATCAAAGGCATGTTTTGGTATCCAAACTCACGCTAGGCCTCAAGATAGAAAATTTGCAGTACGTTCTAAGCCGACCTGAGTAGGCTGGCACCTCTAGCGACAACGTCTAGAGCCAATAGAGGGACCAAGAACATGAACAATCACTTTATATCATGATCGCCACACATGATTGCGGTAGCCATCCAAAACATTAGTGCTGGGCCTCTAGCCAAGCCACAACTTCAGCAACTGTCTCTGTATATCTTGACTGCCTTGTTCGTGGATTGTAAACACGCCATGCGGTCTGCCCTGAAGGGGCTTGAATTTTCTCAATGCTAATCTCAGTATGCTTTGCAATCAATACCTTAAGACGCTGAAAAAAACCATTTGGCTTCTGTTCGGTAGGGTCATTAAGCTGCTGCCGTTCTTGCTGAAGTAGCTTTAGTAACTGTAAATCTTGTTGAACGCTTGCTACATTTGTTCGATGAGCCAGTGTCTGAACTATATTGACTTGGTGTTTTTTTTGCCCCTCAGTGGGAGGGGTTAATGTGTGAGCCATAACTCTAACCTCCGAATAGTCCCTAAATAACCTCTATAGCCATAGCATGCACACATTTGTCGATAAAATTACTCTGGTGAAATAATATTTTACCCTTGAGTTGCTTTTAGCTTGATCCCAGAAACAGCTTGACTGATAAGGCGCAGATGACTTATTTTGGCCTATTAGAAGCGCCGACTAGAGCATCGCTGCTTTTCTGCCCCTAGATTGTGCTACCTCGCCTAGGAGATCCTCAAGGCATCCATGCTTTTGGAGCACTAATAATTTCCTGCTCAACCGACAATTGCTGTATGCTCACAGCTATAGTACTCATCAGTGTTGATGGGGTGATTTGTGCAAAAAAGCATTGTGAGTATCTTGGCAAATCGCCTTGATGTGCAATATTTTGGTGTGCAATTGGCTGAGTGGCTTGGACTTGAACCCGGTATCAATCGCTATAGAATTTTGTCACGAGAGCTTTGCTGACAAACCCATCGCCATAGCGGATGGCTGGTCCCTTGCTGATGAATCTTGGTCACTCGTTGGCTCAATCGAGATTGCTCCTGCTCAGGAAGACCAAATAGAATATTTCGGCTTTGCCAGATCAAGACTGCGAGGGTTGTGCCCAGGCAGAGGCCGAGGCCAGCGGTGGCAAGGCCGTTGTAGCGAAAGGCAGCTCGGAAGGCTGCCCAGGTAAAGTATTCAAGCCATAGATTAATGCTCGATCGCAACCCCAAATAGCTCAGTAGGCCCACTGTCAGCCAGAGAAGTAATACAAATGCCCACCGGGCATAGACGGTAAGCCGATGCAAACGCCAAATTTCTGTCTTAAATTGGGGGTCTTGATAGGCCATTGGGTGATTGTACGTTTTTTCTTTTAAGAGTTTACCCATTACCGTTGTCAAGTCTTAGCTTTCCTCAGAATTAGGGATTGCTGTTTCACTAAAATTGCCGCTGCCCTTGGGGACTTTGCTTTGACGCCAAAAGGCAAGTAAGGTGCTGGCAATAAAAATGCTGGAATAGGTGCCTGCGATAAAACCGACCATCAGTGCAAGAGCAAAATACTTAAGCGTTTCACCCCCGAACAGAAAAATTGTAAATAGGGGCAAGGTTGTGGTTAAAGATGTATTGATTGAGCGTCCTAATGTTTGATTGACGGCTAATTCCACGGCTTCGTTAATGCCCCCTTTACCGCCTCGAAGCTTCAAGGTTTCACGAACCCGATCGTAAATAACCACGGTATCGTTGACGGAGAAGCCAATGATAGTCAGTAAAGCAACGATAAATAGGCTATCAATTTCAACCCCCCTAACAAGTCCGAGCACCGAGAAAAAGCCTGAGGTGATTAATACATCGTGGAACAGCGCCACGATCGCAAACAGAGCATAGTCAAACTGGAAGCGAATCGTTAGGTAAAGAATGATGCCGCCAAAAGAAACAAACAGGGCCAGCAATCCAGAGGTTAAAAGCTGTTTGCCCAGGGTGGGTCCAACCGTATCAATTTGAGTCTTTTGAGCGTCAAAAACTCCTAATTTGGCAGTCAAAGCTGCCTGAAGTTGGGTTCGCGCATCCACGTCTAGGGGCTTGGTGCGAATTGAAACCGCTTGTTTAGAAGCACCGATAATCTGGATGCTACTGCTGCCTAGATCTTTCTTTGACAGAACGTCACGAACATCAGCGGCCAAAATGGGAGTGGTGCAATCGCTGGACTTTGTACAGTCGCGCTCAAACTGAAGCCGAGTTCCCCCAACAAAATCAAGCCCTGGGCGAATTGGAGATCGAAACTGCTGCCAAGACAGCACCATTGCAACGAGGCCAATGGTAATGAAGAATATGGAGATACCCCACCACAGCGATCTCCGTTGGGTCAGATTGATTTTCATGAGGCCACCTTCACCTTCTTCGTATCAAATAAGTCTGGCTTACGCAGATTAGGGAAACTAATGGCCGTAAACATCAGGGTACGACTACAGGTAATCGCGGTGAACATACTCATGCAAATGCCGATGGCTAAGGTAATTGCAAAGCCACGCACTAAACCAGAACCTAGCCAAATGAGGGCCGCACAGGCAATGAGGGTCGTGACGTTGCTGTCTAAAATACTAGAGAAGGCTCGATAAAACCCTGACTCAATGGAACGATAAAGAGTCTTCCCAGAGCGAAGTTCTTCACGGGTGCGCTCAAAGATCAGCACATTAGCATCCACTGCCATGCCAATGCTGAGGATGAATCCGGCAATTCCTGGAAGAGTGATGGTAACACCCAGTAAGACAAAAATAGACAAGGTAAGCAAGCTATAGATGCAAAGGGAAACGTCTGCGATCAAGCCGGGTAGACGATAATAAACCACCATGAAAATCAAAACGAGGATCAGCCCGCCGATACCTGCATAAAGGCTGCTGCGAATGCTGTCTCGCCCCAAAGTTGCACCGACAGTGCGATTCTCAACGATTTGTACAGGCACAGGTAAAGCGCCACCGCGCAACTGGACGGCAAGCTCATTTCCTGACTCTGCTGTAAATCCACCCGTGATTTCAGCGCTGCCGCCGGTAATCCCGTTCTCGGCAAACTTTACGTCCACAGTGGGTGAACTGAGCAAACGGCCATCTAAAAAGATGCCTAACGTTCGACCGGTACCCGCAACGTTCTTGGTCAGTTCAGCAAATTTATCCCCGCCTTTGGCATCAAAGCGCAGGACAACGGTCCAAGTATCAACCCCTTGCTGAGGCTGGGCAAAGGCATCTCGAAGATCATCCCCTGTAAGTGTGGGGGCTTCATAGAGCTTTGCGATCGCGTCTTCGCTAATCTTCAGCTTTTCCTTCACCTCTGTCAGTGCTTTAGGGTCGACCTTTTGATCAGCCTCAAGCTGTGCCTGCACGGCCTGAAGCTGGAGCTGCACCTGACGTTCAACCTGGAGCTGAGCTTCAGACCCCTTTGTTTGCTCACGGAAATCAAGCTGGGCAGTTCCCCCCAGAATTCGCTCGGCCTCTTTTGGATCGCTGACGCCGGGGAGCTGCACCAGAAGCTGGCTATTGCCGGAGGTTTGCACCAACGACTCGGATACCCCCAGCGCATTGATACGGCCTTCTACCACGCTTTTGACGGCCTCTAAGACCCGTGGGGTAATTTCAGGCACTTTATCGTTTGCTTCCACCTGCAGCGTCAGTTGAGAGCCACCCCGAAGGTCTAGGCCCAACTTGACCGGTACCTGAGAAATCACAAATAAAGCACCGATCACCAGCGCCACAATAAAGGCTAATAAAAATCGTTGTTTGCCAAGCACCTAAGCCACCTTGATTTATTCAATGACGGGTCTTTTGAGACCCTCGACTCTGTTGACCCTTGAACCCTTAAACCTCTACTTTATCTGGAGCCTAGGGCAACCTAAACCTCTAGCGCCGCCATCTTTTGAACGGCCTCGACAATTTGCTGGGGCTGAACAATGGTGAGATTTTCGAGCGTACCATTGTAGGGCGTGGGAATATCTTGAGACGACAGTCGCAGGACCGGGGCATCTAGCTCGTCAAAGAGGCGATCATTAATCGAAGCCGTTAGCTCTGCCCCAATGCCGCCAGTTCTCATACATTCTTCAACGATGATGACGCGGTGGGTCTTACGAATGGAGGCACCAATGGTGTCAAAATCAAGGGGCTTCAAAGAGATCAGGTCAATGACTTCGGGGTCATGCCCCTCGTCTGTGAGCTTCTTGACGGCCTGCATAACGTGGTGGCGCATCCTCGAGTAGGTCAAAATCGTGACATCTTTACCAGAGCGGACCACTTCTGCTTTATCCAGCGGCTGTACGAAGTCTCCCTTCGGCAACTCTTCTTTAAGGTTGTAGAGCAGCACATGCTCGAAGAACAGCACGGGGTTCGGGTCACGGATCGCGGCTTTGAGCAACCCTTTGGCATTGCTGGGAGTGGAGCAGGCCACAATCTTTAACCCCGGCACCGCTTGAAAATAGGCTTCTAAGCGTTGAGAGTGCTCAGCACCAAGCTGACGACCCACACCACCAGGACCACGAATCACCAGTGGAATCTCGAAATTACCGCCAGAGGTGTAGCGCAGCATACCGGCGTTGTTAGAAATTTGGTTGAAGGCCAACAGCAAGAACCCCATGTTCATGCCCTCGATAATGGGGCGCAGGCCGGTCATGGCCGCCCCCACAGCCATCCCCGTGAAGCTATTCTCTGCAATCGGCGTGTCCAGGACTCGCAGCTCACCATACTTGTCGTATAGCCCTTTTGTGACCTTATAGGAGCCGCCATATTTACCGACGTCTTCTCCCATCACCAAGACGGTGGGGTCTTTGTCCATCTCTTCGTCAATTGCTTCGCGCAGCGCATTGAATAACAGAACTTCAGCCATATTGCTTGAGAAATACACTATTGGTTACGTTAGCAGAAGAAGCGATCTTGGTCCCGATGCCTGGACAAGCCTTGACTACTCCCTTAACATTATCCCTGGCATTGGTAAATTTGCTGATTCGTCAGTCTCAAGCCTTTTTTTGGGCACACTCACTGTGAAGATGAGTCTAAGTAAAGAGCTGCGTTGACAGTCTATTGAACACAAGGGAGCGTAAATCATTGAGTGCAGGTTCACGAATTATCATTGCAGCCATTGCTTTTGTCTGTTCAGCAGGCTTCTTTTTAACCGCGATCGATCCCAGTGGCTTATCTACTGATGCCTCTATTTTCTTCGGTCTGTCGGTCTTCTGTGGATTGGTTGCGATCGCATCCCTTTCTTCTAGAAGCCACCCCGTCACCGTCAGAATGATAGGGACCATGCTGTGCTGTGGCTACATTAGCCAACTCCCCCACCTTTTGAGTGAACAGCACCCCTTCCAAATGGGCCTTGGCTTGCTATTGTGGGGTGCACCCGCCAGTTATCTGGCTGTAACAGGCGAGTTCTTCGGCAAAAAATAACAGGGTCCAGACAGATGGCTGCAGCAGGACAGACTGACCGTTAGCCCTGCACCGCCTGAGTCAGATATCTTGCCCAATCTGCTGCGATCTCAATTTCTGTAAACGGAATTTGCACCGGCTGCTCGGCCGTGATCAACTCGATAAATATCTTTTTGCCCTCCGTCGGGGGCTGCTGCCAGTCGACAATCTGCTCGTCAACCCTGAGCTGAACGGCATCAATCTCGGCAAAGGAACAGCTCTTCACATGCACTGGACCATTACGGGTGGGCCGTCCCCAAGTCAATGTCTCACCGGACTGACCCAGGACTGCGTAGATATCGTACTTGCTGCGCTCAAATTGCTCGGCCCAAGTTCTATAGTTTTCGACTTTTTGATATTCTTGCCAGCCCAGCCAGCCCAAGCCTATGAACACTAACAGCAAGGCTGACCAGACTAATCCCTCTGTCATTGCAGATACTCACCTGAGAACAACTCACGCCCAGCCATCGAACCCCAGGCACTGTCTGTCAGGCTAACGCAGATCAATCATCCCATGATCGATCATAGGCATCCCCCCTGTAGGGAACCATACCCGTCGCTGGATAATGATGTTCGGGAGTCGAAAAGATCCAAACGAAGGCATCTGATAGGTATTGCAGGATTTGATTGAGCGTTTGCATGAGTTTCATCGCTAGCGACCTCAATTACAACAGGCAGATGATGCAGCTCACCTGCGTCAAGACACCTCAATCATAGCGAAAGGCATTAGCTAAGTTGATGAAGGTTATTAGCTTTTCTTATCTTAGTCCGTTACAAAGACGCTAAGGGCCATCGGCGAGGAGTCGAATTTTTAGTGCCTAGTTCTCCTTGACGAGAGACCCTCATTCAGGGCATGATTAGGATTCCTTGGGGCTATAGCTCAGTTGGTAGAGCACCTGCATGGCATGCAGGGGGTCAGCGGTTCGAATCCGCTTAGCTCCATTAGACACATCACTTCAGTGATGCAGCTCGGTGTTGTGAGTAACCGACCGGTGCATTGTTCGAAAAAGGCACACACAGACCTATGATGATGATCGCTAGTGCTGTAGTAAGCAAACAAAATACCGCTGTCGATCAAGATGATTGGGTGATAGGTCGCCGGTGGTGCTTCTGTAGATAGTCTGCGATCGCTTGCTTTCGATTGGAGCGCTCAGACCAATCGGGCGGTGCATCCGTTAAGAGATGCTGAGGATGCCCACCTCGTCGTTCCACAATTGTCTTACCCTGTTGCAAGCTCAGCTAGCGCTCACGAATGAGTCGTTTAATCAGGTCGCTACGATTGGCATCCTTCTCATGAGTCAACAGCTCAGCAAGCTGCTGCTCAGTTTCTTCATTGAGCCTGACAGTGAGCATAGAATATTCCTTGTACTACCTGTATGACAAGTATAAAGACTGCGAACCTAAATGAAGAACGATTTCATTAAAATACTGCTGCGAAGGAATATTTGAATTACGGGTATAGCGGATTTCAGATCTATGGAGTACAGCATGAGACATGCCAGCTATAGCTTACAGGGATTATACTGCTCTCTGCAATTATGAAATTTGCTATATATCTATCGCTGATAGACCTAAATTCAGGAAATTTAGAGACAAATTGCTGTCTGATTATCAGAAATGTAGGGGCACCCTAGGGGCAACTTAGACCTCCTAACGGGCGCATGCAGAGGTTGTGGGAGGTCTTTAGAGGAAAAAGGGATGCGAGAATTCTCGTATCCCTAAACAAAAAGTACTTTGACCATACCCGATCTTGCGACCCTATATCCAGAGCA